>JAGRJY010000108.1 GCA_020442465.1 Lysobacterales bacterium | reverse complement strand
GACGCGCGCACGATGCGCGCGTGTTTTTCGCCAGTACACGGATGTGCTGTCGAAAAACCCCGCAAGCCGGACGCGTACTCGGAGGGCAGGAAGCCCGGAGAGCGACTGGCCGGGGTGGCCTTCTCTTTGGTTACTTTCTCTTGGCCACTCAAGAGAAAGTGACTCGGGCCGACCGCAGGTCGGACTGAAAGCTCCGCTTTGCTCTCGATTCGACACACCGCGACGGGCGAGGCGGCCGTAGGCCGCCACAATGAATGACCTCAGCCAGGAAGTCCCGCCGCGCTCCAGCGCGCACCCAGGCTCAGGAAGACGCTTCCGCCCTGTGCTCCGGCAAAGAAACCGAAATATCGAGCACGTCGTGCTCGCCATCCTTCACCAGATCGACCTTGACCGCGTCGGCGTCGACGTGGACGTACTTCTTGATCAGGGCGAGCAGTTCACGCTGCAGTTCGGGCAGGTAGTCCGGGCCGCCGCGGGTGCTGCGCTCCTGCGCGACGATGATGCGCAGGCGTTCCTTGGCGATGTTGGCGGTGTTCTTCTTGGCGCGCAGAAAATCGAACAGTCCCATGCCTCAACCCCCGAACAGCTTCGAGAACAGGCCCTTCTTCTCGACCTGGGTGAAGCGCATGGGGCGATCCTCGCCGAGAATGCGTGCTACGGCGTCATCGTAGGCCTGGCCGGCCGGGGATTCGGCGTCGAGGATGACGGGCTCGCCCTTGTTCGAGGCATTCAGCACGTCGGTCGACTCGGGGATGACGCCGATGGTCTTCAGGCCGAGCACTTCCTCGACATCGGCGATGGAGAGCATTTCGCCGGCTTCGACGCGCTTCGGGCTGTATCGGGTCAGCAGCAGGTACTCGCCGACGCGCTTGCCTTGTTCGGCGGCGCGGGTCTTCGAAGCGAGCAGACCGAGGATGCGGTCGGAGTCGCGCACCGATGAAACCTCGGGATTGACCACGACCACCGCCTTGTCGGCGAAGTACATCGCCAGGAATGCGCCCTTTTCGATCCCGGCCGGCGAGTCGCAGACGATGAAATCGAACTCATCGTCCTGCAGTTCGTTGAGCACGCGCTCGACGCCTTCCTTGGTCAGCGCGTCCTTGTCGCGGGTTTGCGAGGCGGCCAGCACGTACAGCCCCTCGGTGCGTTTGTCCTTGATCATCGCCTGCTTCAGCGATGCCTCGCCCTGGATGACGTTGACGAAGTCGTACACGACGCGGCGCTCGCAGCCCATGATCAGGTCGAGATTGCGCAAACCGACGTCGAAGTCGATCACGGCCACTTTCTTGCCCCGGCGCGCCAGTCCGCTGGCGATGCTCGCGCTGGTCGTGGTCTTGCCCACGCCGCCCTTGCCGGAGGTCACCACAATGATTTCAGCCACGTATCCAAGCTCCGCTGATTGTTGTTATGGCCAGCCGCCGACGGAACATCCGGTTCAGTCCGCGGGGTGCCCCGGCCGATCCTCCCTTCGGCGCGGATGCGTGTGTCCGGCGCTCCTGCCGGCTGCACAGCCTGTCCTGGGCTGTCTTTCGATGCGCGCTGGAGAGACGCCGTGACGACTCTGGCTCAGGTGAGTTCAGCCACCCTGAGCCGGTCGCCCTCCAGCCACACCTGCACGGATTTGCCGCGCAGCTCGGCTGGAAGCTCGTCGAACACCTTGTAGTGTCCGGCGATGGCTACCAGCTCGGCGTGGAACTCCCGGCAGAAGATGCGCGCCTGCTCGTTGCCCTGGGCACCGGCGAGCGCGCGGCCGCGCAACGCACCATACACGTGAATCGAGCCGTCGGCGATGACTTCGGCCCCCGCGCTGACACCCGCACAGACCGTGAGGTCGGACTGCGACGCATACACTTGCTGCCCGGAGCGAATCGGGCTGGTGTGCATATGGCCCGGACTGCGCGCCGGGGCTGCCTCGTCCACGGGGGAAGTCTCGCTGGCGGGCTGCTGGCGCGCCGCCTTGGGCGATTCCGCGGGCGGCGGATCGACCGGCTCCGGGCGTGCCGTCGTGCTCTCGTACTGGGCGCGGAACTTGGCCAGCAGGGGCAGTTCCAATTCGCGCGACAGCGTGTCGATCTGGGTCGTGCCGAATCCGAGCGCAACCGGGTAAACGCCGGCTTCGCGCAGCCCGTCCAGCAACGTGCCCATGCTGTCGGCGTCCGGACAGCGGGCGAGCGACCCGACGTCGACAATGACGGCAGCGCGGGAAAACAGCTGCGGTGCGCGCTGCACGCGCTCGCGCATTTCCTCGATCAGCCGGGCCACGTCCCACTCGCGCACGCGGAGGTTGGCGATGCCGACCTGGCCGATCTTCAGCTCACCGGCCTGTTCAGAGCCGGGCGCAGCAGGCGCGGTCACCAGCTCAGGTTCCGGTCGCGCGGCGGGGTGAAGACGAGGCGGTGGCGCGTTCGGCGAGCCAGGGCAGGTCGGGCAGGCCGCCGGCGCGCAGGTAGTTCTCGCGCACGTACGGATGACTGCAGAGCTCCTTGCCCAGCAGCGACACCCTGCGGTGCACCGAAGACATGACCTCCTGGCCGACCTCGTGGAAGCCGTAGGTGCCGTGAAACAGCACGGCCACGTCGTTGCGCGGTTCGAGGAAGACCTCGCAGGTCAGCCAGGGCACGCGGACTTCCGCAAAACTGGTGACGTCGGCATAGAAGGCACGACCCACGCCTAGCCCACGACGCGGGCTGGCGATGACGATGCGGTCGATGTAGAGGAATTCCTCGTAGCGCTGGGAGAACCAGCGGTAGTTGCTCGAGCCGTAGTTGGCGCCCGGCATCATGCCGATCAGGAAGCCGGTGATCAGACCATCCACTTCGGCAACCCGGAAGTAGTGCGCGTGGCGGTAGAAGTAGTCGAGGGAAGTGGCGTCCAGCGGCAGGATGTTCTCGCCGGCGGCGTTGTTGAGGGCCAGGACGGAATCCAGTTCGTGGCTGGCTACGTCCCGAATGACTATCGACATTCCTGTCTCCGAAATTCCCTGCCGTGGACGAAACCCACAGCGACTGTTCCGAACCCTCCCCAGGTCCCGGAGGCGCGCATTATCGCATGAGCGGGGCGGCTACCGGCACGTGACTTCCAGCCGATAGTTCAGGAACGGCGAACCGCTACACTCGGCGCATGCCGCGCACCGTCATTGGCCCGACCCAGATGCTGACCTACGCCGGGCTCTTCACCTGGGTCTGCGTGGGCATTCCGCTGCTCTGGGAGCCCTGGTACTTCGACGAGAACTCGGGCCTGTCGAGCTTCAGCCAGTTCGCGTGGCGGGTCGCCTACTTCCTGTTCGTGATCTGCTACCTGTTCGTGTCGCGCCGACTCGGCAAGCGCGCCACCGGCCCGCTGGATATCGCCGTGCTGGGCCTGCTGACGGCCAGCGCGATCGGCGTCAGCCAGTTCAGCGACAGCGGCCTGGGCGGCATCCTGCTGATGGTGGTGTCCGGCGTGCTGCCCTGGCTGCTGAGCTTGCCGGTGGGCGTCACCTGGATGGTGCTGCAGCACGCCGCGCTGGCTCCGGTGTTCGCCGGCAGCCACGATTTCCCGATGCTCGACGCCATTCTCCAGGCGGCCCTGTACATCGGTTTTTCCAGCTTTGTGTTCGTCACCAGCCTGGTCGCCCGCCAGCAGGCCCAGGCCCGCGATGAACAGCGCAGGCTCAACTCCGAGCTGCGCGCGACCCGGGCCCTGCTGGCCGAGAGCACGCGTCTGGCCGAGCGCATGCGCATCGCGCGCGAGCTGCACGACCTGCTTGGTCACCACCTGACCGCCCTGAGCCTCAACCTCGAGGTGGCCAGCCACGTGTCGACCGGCAAGGCTCAGGACCACGTCCGCCAGGCGCAGTCGCTGGCCAAGCTGCTGCTGACCGATGTGCGCGAGGCGGTCAGCCAGCTTCGCGAGGACGATGCCATCGAACTGACCGAAGCGCTGCAGACCCTCACCGAGGGCGTGCCAGGGCTGGAAGTCACCCTAGCGGTACCCGAGGGATTCTCGATCGTTGATCCGCAGCGGGCCCAGGTGGTCTTGCGCTGCGCCCAGGAGCTGATTACCAATGCCGTGCGCCACGCCGAGGCGAGCCGCATGCGCCTCGAAGTGAACGAGCAGCAAGGGGCCGTGCACCTGCTTGCAGCCGATGATGGCCGGGGTGCCGAGAGCGTCGAGGTCGGAAACGGCCTGTCGGGCATGCGCGAGCGCGTGGAGCAGTTCGGTGGCAAGCTGAGCTTCTCGACGGCGCCGGGGCAGGGATTCGAAGTGAACGTCGTGTTGCCCATGGCCGGGCCCGGCGAAATCGGGAGACCGTAATGCAGGAAGCCGACATGATTCGCGTAGTGCTGGTCGACGACCAGACCCTCGTTCGCCAGGGCATCAAGTCCCTGCTCGAGCTGTCCGAGAACGTCCGCGTGGTCGCCGAGGCCGCTGACGGCAGGCAGGCGGTGGAGCTGATCCCGAAGATCGCTCCGGATGTCGTGCTCATGGACATGCGCATGCCAGTGATGTCAGGGCTCGAAGCGCTGCAGTCGATGGCCGAGCAGGGCAGCCTTCGCCCGACCATCATCCTGACCACCTTCGACGACGATCAGCTCGTGCTGGCGGGGCTCAAGGCCGGGGCGCGCGGCTACCTGCTGAAGGACGTTTCGCTGGACCAGCTGGTGGATGCCATCCAGACCGTGGCATCCGGCGGCTCCCTGGTACAGCCCGCGGTCACCCAGCGCCTCCTGTCGGGGCTCGAGGGCATGCATACCGACTTCACCAGCCTCGACCGTCCCGACCCGCTGACCGAGCGGGAGACCGAGATCCTGCGCCTCATGGCGGGTGGCTACAGCAACAAGGAGATCGCGAATTCGCTGGGTGTCGCCGAGGGCACGGTCAAGAACCACGTGTCCAATATCCTGTCGAAACTCGGTGTGCGCGACCGTACCCGGGCCGTGCTCAAGGCCTTCGAGCTCAAACTGGTCTGATCCGGCACTCTGATCCGTCCGGGTCGCTCTGGCCCGACCCCGCCATCGACCGGGCGCGCCCTGTGACCCGATCTGCTGCCTCGGCCTGCTGAACCCTGTTAGCATACGGCGCCCGCATTTCTCGCCGTGGCGCAGCCGCGGCGGCCGGATTGGCGAGGTTCCCGCATGCCCTTCGTGCGGATACTGCCCCTGGAGCTCAATGAATGATTCGTCTGCTTGAATTGCTGATTTCCCTGGTCCTCGTGGCCCTGCTGTTCGTGCTGGTGGGCCTGATGCTGCCGGCGGATCGCGTGGTCCAGCACTCGATCGAGACCAACTATCCGGCCCGCATGGTCTACGACCTGATGAACGGCTTCCGCCGCTTCCCGGAATGGTTCCCGCTGCGCGCGCACGACCCGTCGGTCCAGTTCACCCTCGAGGGCGAGCCGCGCGGCACCGGGGCCCGGCTGTACTACACCTCGCAGGATCCGAAAGTCGGCGCCGGCAGCTTCGAAATCGTCGATTCGGTCGACCTCGAGCGCATCGAGTACCACATCGAGAACGAGTCGCGCGGCGAGAACAAGCGCGCCGTCGTCGAGATCGAGGACGAAGGCAAGACCCGCAAGGTGACCTGGACCTACACCGTCGACTACGGTTGGGACCTGTTCGGGCGCTACGCCGGCCTGTACGTGAACCGCACCGCCGGCGACGACATCAAGTCGGCCCTCGGCCACGTCGGCGGGTTGCTGGCGACCATGCCGCGCTTCGACTATTCCAGCATCGAAGTGGCCTACGAAGGCGCCGCGCCCCAGCACATGCTCTACGTGCCGCTGAAGACCAAGCGCAACATCACCGCGGTGGAAGAGGGCATGGTCAAGGCCATCACCGCGATCCGCTCGACCCTGACGGCGAACAAGCTGGAAACTGCCGGCCCGGTGCGCCTGATCACCACCAATTTCGGCAGCGACGAGTACGAATTCGACGTGGCGATCCCGTTCCTCGCACCGGAGGACGCGCAGTTCATCGACGCCGACGAGTACATGGCGCGCGAGAAGGCCAAGGAAGAGGAAGCAGCCCGGGCTGCTGCCGGTCTGGCCGATGAGTCCGAAGACGAAACCGGGGAAGGCGAAGAAGGCGACGAGCAGCCGGAAAGCGCCGAGGACGTCGCGGCGCGCGAGGCGGAAGAAGCCGCTGCAGCCGCGCTGGCCAACCTGCTGCCGCAGGAGGCCAAGCCTGCACTGCCGTTCATCGAAGGCCTGGTGCTGCCGGACAACGTCAAGCAGGGCGTGACCTACTCGGGCCGTGTGGTGACCACCGAGTATGCGGGGCATCCGGCGGCGCTGCCGCTGCTTCGTGACCAGCTGCGCGCCTACGCGGCCACCCACGGCGATGTCGTCCAGGATCGCGCGTATGAGGAATACCTCAACGAGATCACCGAGACGGCTGCCGAGGATTCGGAGTTCCGTATCTTCTGGCCGATTCGCTGAGGCCGCGACCGTGACAACGCGGCTGACCGGTTCGCGCGAACCGGTCAGCGTCGAAAAAGAGCCCGCTTCGGCGGGCTTTTTTCTTGCCTCGGCGCGTGTTCCGCCAGCGGGAACTTTCCGCCCGATTCGCGGTATAGCTGAGCGCGGGGCGAGAGGGCGCCGCGCACCCATTCGTGGCCCCTGACCGCCGACGCGCGCGAGGGTTCGGGGCAGCCTGTTGCCAAGGACGAACGCAGTGATCGAAACAGAAGAGCTTTGCAAGCGATACGGCGACTTCACCGCCGTCGACAGCATCAGCTTCAAGGTGGAGCCGGGGGAAGTGCTCGGCTTCCTCGGCCCCAACGGTGCCGGCAAGTCGACGTCGATGAAAATGATCGCGGGTTTTCTCGCCCCCACGTCCGGCACCGCGCGTGTGTGCGGCTTCGACGTGCAGGAGCAGTCGATCGAGGCGCGCCGGATCGTCGGCTATCTGCCCGAGGGCGCGCCGAGCTACGGCGAGATGACCCCGCGTCAGTTCCTGCAGTTCGTCGCCAACGTGCGCGGCCTGTCGCGCGCGCAGACGGCACAGCGGATCGACGTCGTCATCGCCCGACTGCATCTCGACGAAGTGCTGGAGCAGCCGATCGACACGTTGTCCAAGGGCTTCAAGCGACGTGTGGGTCTGGCCCAGGCGATCCTGCACGATCCGAAGGTGCTGATCCTCGACGAGCCCACCGATGGCCTCGACCCGAATCAGAAGCACGAAGTGCGTGACCTGATCCGTTCGCTCTCGCGCGACAAGATCGTCGTCATCTCCACCCACATCCTGGAGGAAGTGCACGCCGTGTGTTCGCGCGCCATCATCATCTCGCGCGGCAAGCTGCTCGCCGATGCCACGCCGGCCGAGCTGGAGTCGCGCTCGCGCTACCACAAGGCGGTGTCCTTCACGATGCCCAATCCCGCCCTCATGCGCGATGAGCTGCGCCGCATGGATGGCGTGGCGGATGTCGAGATCAACGAGCTCGACGGGCGGATGACGGTGTTTCCGCGCGCCGGTGCTGCGCTGTTCGAACGCGTCAGCGATTTTCTGCGCGAGCGCAAGGCCGAGTTCTCAGAGCTGCAGCTCGAACAGGGACGACTCGACGAAGTATTCAGGCAGGTCACCACCCAGGTCGCGACGACGGGAGAACGCGCATGAATCCCACCGTCGCCATTTTTCGCCGCGAACTCGCCAGCTACTTCGCCACTCCGCTGGCCTACATCTTCATCGTGATTTTCCTCGTGCTGGCCGGATCCCTGACGTTCTACCTTGGCGGCTTCTATGAGCGCGGCCAGGCCGACCTGCAGCCGTTCTTCAATTTCCACCCGTGGCTCTACCTGTTCCTGATTCCCGCGGTGTCGATGCGGCTCTGGAGCGAAGAGCGCAAGACCGGATCGATCGAGCTGCTGCTGACCCTGCCGGTCACCATGTGGCAGGCGGTGTTCGGCAAGTTCCTCGCCGCCTGGGCGTTTGTCGCCATCGCGCTTTCCCTGACCTTTCCGGTCTGGATCACGGTCAACTACCTCGGTTCGCCGGACAACGGCGTGATCGTGGCCAGCTACCTCGGCAGCTTGCTGATGGCTGGTGCGTTCCTGGCCATCGGCGCGTGCATCTCGTCGACGACGCGCAACCAGGTCATTGCCTTCATCCTCACCGTGCTGGTGCTGTTCCTGCTCCTGCTTGCCGGCTATCCGCTGGTGCTGGACGCCGTGAGTGCGGTGTTCCCGAGGGTGGTGGCCGACGCTGTGTCGCAGCTGAGCTTTCTCACTCACTTCTCCGCGATTGCCAAGGGCGTCATCGACCTTCGCGATCTGCTTTTCTTCGCGCTGACGATTGCTTGCTGGCTGTACGCCTGCGCGCTGGTGATCGACCTGAAGAAAGCAGACTGAGGACCGTCACATGAGCATGAATCCGAAACGTGCCGTGACCGGCACCACACTAGCCCTCGTCGCCGTCGTGTTCGTCGCCGGGGTGCTGCTGATCAGCCTGCTGTTCCGCGGCTGGCGTCTCGACCTGACCCAGAACCGCCTGTACACCTTGTCCGAGGGCACCCGTGCGGTGGTCTCGCGGCTCGAAGAACCGGTCAACCTGTACTTCTATTTTTCCGACGACGCTGCGCGGGATCTGCCGCAGATCCGCACCTACGCCCTGCGCGTGCGCGAGCTGCTGGAGGAAATCGCCGCCGTGTCGGGTGGAAAGGTCCGGCTCGAGGTGATCGATCCGCAGCCGTTCTCCGAAGACGAAGACCGCGCCACCGGGTTTGGCTTGCAGGGCATTCCGATCAACAACGGCGCGGCCAACCTGTTCTTCGGCCTGGCGGGCACCAACTCCACCGACGGTGAGATGGCGATTCCTTTCTTCCAGCCGGACAAGGAGTCGTTCCTCGAGTACGACGTCGCCAAGATCATTTCCGGCCTGTCCGGCGAAGAGAAGGCCGTGGTGGGCGTGATCTCGACGCTGGATATCGGCCCGGGGTTCGATCCGGCCGCGGGTCGTCCCACCGAAGGGGTCGTGCTGTACGAAGAGCTGCGCAAGATGTTCGACATCAAGCGGCTCGAGACCACGATCACGAAGATTCCCGACGACGTGCAGACCCTGATGCTGGTGCATCCGAAAGGACTGTCGAGCGACACGATGTACGCCATCGACCAGTTCGTGCTGCGTGGTGGACGGCTGCTGGTGTTCGTCGACCCGCACGCCGAACTCGAGCAGGCCGGCCGCGGCGTCGACCCCACCCAGGCCATGTTCGAGAACAAGGCCTCGGACCTGCCCGAGCTGTTCAAGGCCTGGGGCGTGCGTTTCAGCGCTGATCGGGTCGTGCTCGATGCGCAAAATGCGCTGCAGATCCAGGTGCGGCCCGACCAGGGCCCGGTGCGCCACCTCGCCCTGATCGGGCTGGGCGTCGACTCGATGAACCAGGACGACGTGGTGTCGGCGCAGATTGAAGCGGTGAACCTCTCCACTGCAGGTCACTTCGTCGCCGCCGACGGCGCCGAGACGCAGTTCGAGGCGCTGGCGCAGAGCAGTTCGGTCAGCGCCACTTCTTCGGTGGACCGCGTGCAGTTCCTGCCTGATCCCTCGACCCTGTTCGACGGATTCACTCCGACTGGCGAAATCTATGTGCTCGCCGCCCGCATCACCGGCAAGGTCAAGACCGCGTTTCCCGATCGTTCGGGTGAGGGTCATCTGGCCGTGAGCGAGGGCGACGCCAACATCGTGCTGGTCGGCGACACCGACCTGTTCGCCGATCGCATGTGGGTGCAGGTGCAGCCGTTCTTCGGCCAGCGTGTGCTCAACCCGTTCGCGAACAACGGCGACTTCGTCATCAACGCGGTCGACAACCTCGTCGGCGCCAGCGACCTGATCAAGGTGCGCACGCGGCCGAGCTCGGCGCGCCCGTTCGATACGGTCGAGGCGCTCAAGCGTGCCGCGGACGATCAGTTCCGCAGCAAGGAGCAGGAACTGCAGCGTGAGCTTGCCGAGACCGAGCGCAACCTCACTGAACTGCAGTCGACGCGCAGCGACGCCGGATCCAATTTGCTGACCGACGAGCAGGGCGCCGAGCTGGAACGATTCCAGGCCGAGAAGCTGCGCATTCGCAAGGAATTGCGCCAGGTGCGCCACCAGCTTGATGCCGACATCGAGTCGCTCGGCGCGCGACTGAAGTTCCTCAACATCGTCGCCATGCCGCTGCTGCTGACGCTGTTCGCCGCAGGCTTCGCGTGGATGCGTGCCCGTCGCCGCAAGGAGGCTCGTGCATGACCCCGCGTTCGAACAAGCTGCTCGCTTTGTCCTTCGGTGCGCTGGCGATCTGCGTGGCCGCGCTGCTCGTCGCCAACCGGCGCGCCCCCCAGTCGGCTGCCGAAGTGACTGGGCCGGCGGTGCCTGGCCTGATCGAGCGGATGCCCAAGCTCGAGGAGGTGGTGATTTGCACTGCCTCCGGCACGGTCGCGACCCTGAAGCGCGGCGCCGAGCGCTGGACCCTGGAGGAACGCGCCTATCCCGCCGATGAGGCGGCACTGCGCAAGTTCCTCCTCACGCTCGCACGAGCGCGCCAGATCGAGCAGAAAACGGACAACCCGGAACTCTACAGCCGCTTGGGCGTCGAGTCGCTCGATCAGGCGGACGCGCGCGGCGCCCTGGTGGAACTGCGCGGCGCGGGCGATCCGATCCGCCTGATCGTCGGCGACAACACCACGCGCGGCGAAGGCACCTATGTGCGCGGCGCGGACGACCCGCAGTCGTGGCTGATCGACAGCAATGTCGCGGTGGAGACCCAGACCGCGAACTGGCTCGACCGCGCGCTCACCGACATCAAGATGCCGCGCGTCGCGTCGGTGCATGTGACCACCGGCAAGGACGTGGTCGAGATCAAGGCCGATGACGAGGCTTCCGGGGATTTCAAGCTCGTGAACCTGCCCAAAGGACGCGAGGTGGCAAGCGACTACATCGCCGACTCGGTCGCCGGCTGGCTGCAGGACCTGCGCATGGAGGACGTCGCCGCGGACGAAGGTACGCCGCAGGCGACCTGGACGCTGCAGTTCCGCTCGGTGGACGGTCTGGTCATCGATGTCGGCGTGTGGAAACAGGACGACAAGTCCTGGGCGCGGTTCTCGGCGTCGCTGGATGAAGCGGCGATGTCCGCCGCGATCGCGGAGGAACAGGCCAAGGCCAGTATGGCGTGGGAATCACAGCAGGCACGCCTCAACGCCGAAGCGATGTCCGCGGCTGAGGCCGCGGACGGCACGGCGGAGGGCAGCGCAGCCGAAGCGACCAATGCGGATGGCGTGCCTGGTGAAGAGGTGGCCCCGCAGGACACCGACGGCGCCACCGATTCGGCCAGCGTGGCAGCGCTTGCGAGTGACACCGGAAGCGATGCCGATGCTGTTGTGGCCACTTCTGAGCCGACCGGAGTTGCCGCCGATGCGCCGCTGGCCGTGCGTGATCCCGTCGCCGACCGGGCGGAGCGGGAGCAGGCGATCCGGGACGAGCTGGCGCAGCTGGTCGGCCGTTTCGAGGGGCGCCGTTTCCAGATTCCGACGCACAAGTCGGCCAACGTCGAGCGCAAGCTCGAAGACTATCTGAAGCCAAGAGGCTGATTGATGTCGCCCACGGCCGGGGACGCTGTGCAGGGCCGCTTGCCGCGGCCCGGTCCTGTGTTCGGCCTGGCCTGCCTGCTGGCGGGTCTGAGCGTCGCCCTGGCGGCGATGGCTGCCCATGCCGCGGGGCCACAACAGGTGGTTCGTCTGCAGAGTGCGGCGAGCCAGGGGCTGATGCATGCGGTGGCCGTCATCGCCCTGTTGCGGTGGGCCACAGGCCGGGCCCGCTGGCTGGTGGTGACCCTGCTGTCCGGCGCCTGGCTGTTCGTGATCGCCCTCGTGCTCGCGCCATTCTGGCCGGGCGCGACGCGCTTCGCGCCGTGGGGCGGCAGCGCGATGATCCTCAGCTGGTTGGCCCTGGCAGGTTGGGCGGTCTGGCCTCGGGCCGAGCGCCGGAACGCGGCGCCATGACGGTGCCGCGCGGCTATTGTGTCGACACCGCACACCGACATCTGCGTGCGGTCGATCCTGAACTCAAGCGCTGGATCCGCCGGATCGGACCGATGTCCGCCGACCCGCGTTGGACCCAGCGTTTCGATCTCGTCGATGCGCTCGCGCGGGCCATCCTGTTCCAGCAGCTCAGCGGCAAGGCCGCGGCGACGATCGTGGGCCGGGTCGAGCGGGCGTGCGGTGGTCGCGTACTGCGCGCCGACCGCATCACGTCGCTGAGCGACGAGGCCTTGCGGTCTTGCGGCGTCTCACGGAACAAGTCGCTTGCGCTGCGTGACTTGTGCGCGCGCGCTCTCGACGGCGAGCTGCCGCGAACTGCCGAATTGAACCGACTGCCGGAAGACGCCATCGTCGAGCGCCTGGTGACGGTGCGCGGCATCGGTCGATGGACGGTCGAGATGTTGCTGATGTCCCGGCTCGGTCGCCCGGATGTGTTTCCGGTCGACGATCTGGGCATCCGAAAAGGCGTTGCTCGGTTGCGGGGGCTGGCCGAGATGCCGACGCCGAAGCAGACGATGGAACTGGGTGCAGTGTGGGCGCCGTACCGCAGCCTGGCCTGTTCCTACCTTTGGCGCATCGCCGACGCGGCGTAGCCGCGCCGGCCGTTCACCGGGATCGCGCTCGACCTGCCGCCGCTAGCGGCGGCCGGTCTTGCTCTGCTTGCCACCTTCCTCGCTCGGAGGCGTGGCGTTCTGGTTGCGCAAGCCGGAAAGCAGCGAGGTCTGCATCTTCGTCCAGGTTTCGAAGTTGCGTTCGGCAAGCTGGTTGAGCATGGTCCAGGGCGTCTGCCCGAGCAGGTTGCTCAGCTGCGCCCGAAACTGGTTCTGCTGATCGAGAAACTGCTGCATGCTGCGTTCCAGGTAGCTGCCCATGAAGCCCTGCAGCGAGTCGCCGTAGAAGCGGATGATCTGGCTGAGCAGACGCGTCGAGAACATCGGCTGGCCGCGTTCTTCGTGCTCGCTGATGATTTGAAGCAGCACGGTGCGGGTGAGGTCTTCGCCGGACTTGGCATCGCGGACTTCAAAGTCGACGCCATCGATGATGAGCTGGCGAACATCCTCGAGTGTGATGTAGCTGGAAATGTCGGTGTCGTAGAGCCGACGATTCGGATACTTCTTGATGATGCGCGTTGCGCTCATGAATGCCCAGGCCTCCCTTGGTTGCGGCGCAGCATCGCGCAGCAGGCGCGCGCTTGCAACCGGCCCGGCGGCGGCACCCTCCCGGCACATCCGCTCCGCGTGGCGCTCGGCGCAGAGGTGGTTGCCCGGTGGACGCGGTGATCGCAGCTGTCCTGCGCCGGCACCGTGCGCCGACGGCACAGCGGGTTGCGGCGTGTCCCCGGTGTGCCTTGGGCGGCTGCTTCCGACGGCGAATCCGCGGGCCAACCGTGGGCATGGCAAAATGCCGCCCTTTACGATGCCGCCAAGCGGCTCGATCGAAAGGAATGTTTCTCGCCGATGCGCGTACTGGTCAGCAACGATGATGGCGTGGACGCCCCCGGCATTCGTACGCTCGCTCAACATCTGCGGGAAGTCGGGCACGCGGTCACCGTGGTGGCTCCGGACCGCGATCGAAGCGGTGCCAGCAATTCGCTTACGCTCGATGCTCCACTGCGCCTGAAGCGCGTGGGGGATGACGTCTACAGCGTGGCCGGCACGCCGACCGACTGTGTGCACCTGGCGCTCACCGGTCTGCTTGAACGCGAACCGGACATCGTGGTCTCGGGCATCAACAACTTTGCCAACCTCGGCGACGACGTGATCTATTCGGGCACGGTGGCGGCCGCGATGGAGGGCCGGTTCCTGGGGTTGCCGGCGCTCGCGATGTCGCTGGCCACGGGCGAGAGCCGCGCCGGTCACTTCGAGTCGGCGGCACGCGCGGCGAGCGAGATCATGGCCAGGCTTGTGGTCGACCCGCTGCCCGCCGACACCATCCTCAACGTGAACGTGCCGGATCGCCCTTGGGCTGAGATCCTCGGCTACGAGGTCACCCGGCTAGGACAACGTCACCGCGCCGAGCCCTGCGTCAAGCAGACGGATCCGCGCGGACGGCCGATCTACTGGATCGGTCCGGCCGGGGCCGAGCAGGATGCCGGGCAGGGGACGGATTTTCACGCCGTGCGCATGGGCTTCATCTCGATCACGCCCATTCACGTCGACCTGACGCGTTACCAGGCGCTGGAGAAGGTCTCCAGCTGGGTGGCTGCGCTGGAAGCAGGGCGGCGCGCATGACGCCGGTGTATCGCATGTCCACGGCGGTGCAGGGTCTGGGCATGACCTCGCAGCGTGCTCGCGACAGGTTGATCGAGCGACTCCGCACTGAAGGCATTGGCGACACCCGTGTGCTCGAAGTGATGCGCCTGCTGCCCCGGCACCTCTTTATCGACGAGGCGCTCGCCAGCCGCGCTTACGAAGACACGGCGTTGCCGATCGGACTCGGACAGACGATCTCGCAGCCGTGGGTGGTGGCTCGGATGACCGAGGCGCTGATCGAGCACGGCCTGCCGGCGCGCGTGCTCGAAGTCGGCACGGGCTCGGGCTATCAGGCTGCCGTGCTGGCCTCCCTGGTGGCCGAGGTCTACACCGTCGAGCGCATCGACGAACTGCTGCGCGCGGCGCGGCGACGGTTCCGCAAGCTTGGCATCGAGAACGTCCGCAGTCGTTACGACGACGGTCGTGCAGGCTGGGCCGAGTACGCGCCGTTTGACGGCATCATCGTCACAGCGGCCGGCGAATCCGTCGACCCGGCGCTGTTCGATCAGCTGGCTGACGGCGGCACATTGATCGCGCCCATCGGACCCAGCGGCCTGCAGCAGCTCCGACGCTACCGCCGCGAGGGCGACCGGGTGTCGCAGGAAACGCTGGCCGATGTCGCATTCGTTCCGCTTCTGGCAGGCGTGCGCTGATGCGGCTGTTTGCCCCGCTGTACGACACCGCCCTGCGTCTGGCCGGTCATCGCCACGCCGAGCGCTACATGGCGGCGTTGAGCGTTGCCGAGTCGGTCATCTTTCCGGTGCCGCCGGATGTCATGCTGGCGCCGATGACTCTGGCGCGACCGTCAGGATGGTGGCGGTTTGCACTGATCTGCACCGTGGCATCGGTAGTGGGAGGTCTGCTCGGCTATGCGCTCGGCTGGCTAGCCCTCGATGCCATCTGGCCGCTGGTCGAGCGCCTGGGCAAGGCCGAGACGTTCGCCGAGGTCAGCGGGCTGTTCCAGCAATACGGATTCTGGATTGTCTTCCTCGCGGGGTTCACGCCGATTCCCTACAAGGTCTTCACCATCGCCGCCGGAGCCACGGGAATCGGTCTGCTGCCGTTCCTGCTCGCGTCGCTGGTCGGTCGAGGGGGACGTTTTTTTCTGGTGACCGGGCTGATGGCCTGGGGCGGGGCACGCATGGAGAAAACCCTGCGTCGCTACGTCGAAGCACTGGGCTGGGTCGCTGTGCTGCTGGTCGTGGTCGGCCTGGCCTGGTGGGAATGGCAGCGTCCATGATGGCCGGATCGCCCCGGAGCCCGGCAATCTGGCGTGCCTCGGTGTGGCTTGGCAGCCTGGTCGTCGCGCTGCTGCTCGCCGGTTGTGCGCCCGAACGCTCGGTGCGGGTGGAGCCCGCCGAGGGCGTCGAGCTGGTTCAGCCGGGCGGGGAGCGCGAAGGAGTCTACCGGGTTGCCTCCGGCGACACCCTGTACGGCATCGCCTTCAAACACGGCATGGACTACCGGGAGCTGGCGCAGCTCAATCACATCGCCGCGCCGTACACCATTTACGTCGGCCAGCAGCTGCAGCTTGGACAGCAGCGCGCCCGCAATACGCTGCCGCCCTCGGCGTCGAACGCTGCGGGTCAGGCCCACACAACGACGGCGGGGGCGAAGCCTCCCCACCCGACGGCACGCTCGGGCGGTGTGGTGGAGAACGTGATCCGCGAACCCGCGCCGGGCAAACCTCCGGCTACGCTGCCGCCCAAGGCGCCTGCCACCGCGCCGGTCGCGCAGCCGGGGAGCAAGCCCGCGACGGCGCAAGTTGTACCTCCTCCCGCGGCGACGCCGTCCGTGCCGGCCGCCGGCAAGCCCGCGGCGACCGCGGCGCTGCCTGCGGACGACGCGGTACGTTGGCGCTGGCCGGCTGCCGGCAAGATCGTCGGCACCTTTGCGAGTGGCGATCCCACCCGGCAGGGCATCAACATCGCCGGGGCCGCCGGTGACGCGGTCGAGGTCGCCGCGGATGGCGTGGTCGTGTATTCGGGGTCCGGGCTGATCGGCTACGGCGAGCTGATTATCGTCAAGCACAGCGAAGGCTGGCTCTCGGCCTACGGGCACAACCGCAAGCGCCTGGTCGCCGAGGGCGACGCGGTCAGGGCCGGTCAGCGCATCGCGGAGATGGGGCGCAGCGGCGCCAGCCGCGACATGCTGCACTTCGAGGTGCGGCGGCGCGGCAAGCCGATCGATCCGATGACGGTGCTGCCGAAACGCTGAGCGAGCAAACGCCCCATGCCGGCGCGCCTGCGCAGGCGAGTTCAGTCGCCCGAGGCGAACAGCAGCACGACAAGCACCCTGCGGTCTTCATCGGCCAGCAGGTTGAAGGTGCGCGCCGCGGCGCCATTGTCCATGCACTCGATGCCGATGCCGCGGGCCATGAGCTGGGCCTGCAGACGAGGAGCGAGGAATCCCTGACGGGGGCCGGTGCCGAGCAGCACGACCTCGGGCTGCAGCGCGATCCACTCGTCGACGTGCGCCGCCGAGATCGTGTCGAGCGCGACCACCGGCCACGGATGGACGAGCTGATCGCTCATCAGCACGAAGGAACGCTCCAGCCACTGATCGTCGACGGCGGCCCCGGTCTCGCTGACCCGGCGGATGCGCAGTCCACCCTGGCCGAGCTGCTGCTGCAGGCTCATCAGCCGCGCGGCAGCGGGATCAGCGGCTTCTTGCTGTTGCGACGGAACAGCACCGCCTGATTGCCGATGCGCTGCACCAGCGCCGCGCCGGTGCGCTCCACCAGGGCGGCTGCGATGCTGTCCTTCTCGGCACGGTCTCCGCCGGCGAGCTTCACTTTCACCAGTTCATGGTGTTCGAGCGCGCCGTCCAGTTCGCCGACGAGTGCGTCGGTCAGGCCCTTGGCCCCCATCAGGATCACCGGCTTGAGATCGTGCGCGAGTGCGCGCAAATGCTTGAGCTGGGCGGGGTTCAGGGCATTCGACATGCTGGCGGCGGCCGGAATCAGGGGGCGCAAGGTTATCATGCGGCTTCCGCTACGCCTTGGCCTGCCTCGTCTTGGATCGATCCTGCTGTTTGTTGTCCGGTGAGCCGGCGCGCTTCGCGCATGCGGCGGCTGCTCGGTACTTGGCTTGGCGGCGTGCGTTCGGCAGGCGCGGGGCGCTCGGCGCTTCGGAAGGGCGGTTATCGCGTTCGTCAGACTCCATTGGCTTCGTTGTTAGGCGCGATCTCTGCAAGTGCGGTGCGCCCGGCGCTTCGGAAGGGCGGTTATCGCGTTCCTCAGACTCCATTGGCTTCGTTGGTTGGCGCGATCTCTGCAAGTGCGTTGCGCCCGGCGCTTCGGAAAGGCTTCTCTAGACATGGCCCGAAGCAAGAGTAGTCATCGTTGGTTGCGCGAGCACTTCTCCGACCCCTTCGTGAAGAAGGCGCAGGCGGAGGGGATGCGTTCCCGCGCGGCGTACAAGCTCGAGGAGCTGATCGAGCGCGACAAGTTGCTCAAGCCGGGCATGACCATCGTCGATCTCGGTGCCGCGCCGGGCGGGTGGTCGCAGGTCGTTGCGCAGCGGATGGGCGGCAAGGGTCGCATCGTCGCTCTCGATATCCTCGAGATGCCGCCGATGGCCGGCGTCAGCTTCATTCACGGCGATTTCAGAGAAGACGCCGCAGTGTCGCAACTGGAAGCGGCCCTCGAAGGCGCACCGGTGGACCTTGTGATGTCCGACATGGCCCCCAATATGACCGGTGTGGAAGCGGTGGATCAGGCCCGCGCCATGTACCTGGTGGAGCTGGCGCGCGACTTCGCGGACGCGCACCTGAAGCCGGGCGGGGCGTTCCTGACCAAGATGTTCCAGGGCGTAGGTTCGGATGCCTACCTGCTGGACTTGCGCAAGCGGTATGCGAAGGTGCAGGTACGCAAGCCTTCGGCGTCACGCAAGCGCTCGTCCGAGGTCTATGTGCTGGCGACCGGCAAGCGCTGAGCGCCCGCCGGGGCGCTGACATGACCACGTACACTGTGTATTCGCCCGCGATCTGCTAAAACCGTCACAGGACACCCCGGATCCCCTACACCGGATCCCAAGGGCCGCGGGCGTCGACCGAGGAACTGCATGCATGAATGACCTGGCCAAGAATCTCCTGCTCTGGATCGTCGTCGCCTTCGTGCTGATGGCGGTGTTCCAGAGTTTCGCCCCGCGCAATGCGGGCATGGAGACGTTGAACTACGACGACTTCATCACCCAGGTCCGCAGCGACTCGGTGTCGAAGGTGAAGATTGCCGAAGACGGCATGACCATCACCGGCGAACGCCGCGACGGCAGCAAGTTCACCACGATCAACCCGGGTGACGAGTACCTCGTCAACGACCTGCTCAACCATGACGTCAAGATCCAGCAGGCGCCGCCGCCGACCGGTCCGTCGCTGACCTATCTGCTGATCAACCTGCTGCCGTACATCATCTTCATCGGTATCTTCATTTTCTTCATGCGCCAGCTGCAGTCCGGTGGCAGTGGCCGCGGTGCCATGAGCTTCGGCCGTTCGCGCGCCAAACTGCTTGCTGAGGACCAGGTGCGGGTGACCTTCGCCGACGTGGCTGGCTGCGACGAAGCCAAGCAGGAAGTGTCGGAGCTGGTCGAGTTCCTGCGTGATCCGGGCAAGTTCCAGAAGCTCGGCGGCAAGATTCCGCGCGGCGTGCTGATGGTCGGCTCCCCGGGCACCGGCAAGACCCTGCTCGCGAAGGCCATCGCCGGTGAGGCCAAGGTGCCGTTCTTCTCGATCTCCGGTTCGGACTTCGTCGAGATGTTCGTCGGCGTCGGTGCCTCGCGTGTGCGCGACATGTTCGAGCAGGCAAAGAAGCACGCACCCTGCATCATCTTCATTGACGAGATCGATGCGGTCGGGCGCCATCGCGGCGCCGGCCTGGGCGGCGGTCATGACGAACGCGAGCAGACCCTGAACCAGTTGCTGGTCGAGATGGATGGCTTCGAAGGCAGCGAGGGCATCATCGTCATCGCCGCGACCAACCGTCCGGACGTGCTCGATCCGGCGCTGCTGCGCCCGGGCCGCTTCGACCGCCAGGTGGTGGTGCCACTGCCCGACGTGCGCGGTCGCGAGCAGATCCTCAAAGTTCACATGCGCAAGGTGCCGCTGGCGGATGACGTGCAGGCTTCGGTGATCGCGCGTGGCTGTCCGGGCTTCTCGGGTGCGGACCTGGCCAACCTGGTAAACGAAGCTGCGCTGTTCGCTGCGCGCGAGAACGCCAAGGAAGTGCGCATGTCGCACTTCGATCGCGCCAAGGACAAGATCATGATGGGCGCCGAGCGGCGCTCGATGGTGATGAGCGAGGAGGAAAAGAAGCTCACCGCCTACCACGAAGCAGGCCACGCCATCGTCGGTCGCGTCGTGCCCGAGCACGACCCCGTCTACAAGGTCACCATCATTCCGCGCGGGCGTGCGCTCGGCGTGACCATGTATCTCCCCGAAGGCGACAAGTACAGCCACAACCGTACGCAGATCGAATCGATGCTGTGCTCGCTGTACGGCGGTCGCGTGGCCGAGGAGCTGATCTTCGGTTCGGACAAGGTGACCACCGGCGCGTCGAACGACATCGAGCGCGCGACCAAGATGGCGCGCAACATGGCGACCAAGTGGGGCCTGTCGGATGAGCTCGGTCCGGTCGCCTACGGTGAGGAAGAAGACGAGGTGTTCCTTGGACGTTCGGTGACCCAGCACAAGAACGTCTCCGACGATACCGCCCGCAAGATCGACGAGGTGGTGCGCGGCATTCTCGACCGGGCCTACCAGCGCACCCGCGAGATTCTGACTTCGCACCTCGAGAAGCTGCACGTCATGGCCGACGCGCTGCTGACCTACGAGACCATCGACGCCAGGCAGATCGACGACATCATGGAAGGGCGCCGGCCGGGACCGCCCTCCGACTGGGGCGGGCAGGCCGACGCGGGGCAGCGTCCGGGCGGCCAGGGCCCCATCATCGGTGATCCAGCGGCGCAGACCTGAACCACCGGTTTCCGCAACGCGAAGCTGAACGCAAGAAGGGCCCGCGCGAGCGGGCCTTTCTGCTGGGTTCATCCCCCTGAGGAGGGATCGAGTACGCTCTGTCCCGAGTCCCGAGTCCCGAGTCCCGAGTCCCGAGTCCCGAGTCCCGAGTCCCGAGTCCCGAGTCCACACTGCCGGCCGTCACTGCATGTTCGACACCACGCCTCAACTCCACTGCGGTCGGTTCCGCCTCGACATCGGGCAGCCGCGCATCATGGGCATCGTCAACGTCACTCCCGACTCGTTCTCCGACGGCGGTGCGCTGGCGGACGCCGATGCCGCGGTGGCGCACGCGCTGCGTCTGATCGAGGAAGGTGCCGACATCGTGGATATCGGCGGTGAGTCCACCCGGCCGGGTGCGCCCGCCGTGAGCGTGGAGGATGAGTTGGCTCGCGTCTTGCCCGTCATCGAGCAACTCGCCGGCCGCATCGAGGTGCCGATCTCGGTGGATACCAGCAAGCCCGGGGTCATGCAGGCGGCGCTCACCGCCGGTGCAAGCATGGTCAACGACGTGCGTGCGCTGACCGGGGAGGGTTGTCTCGATGCGGTCGCCGCCAGCGGCGCCGCCGTGTGTCTGATGCACATGCAGGGTGAGCCGGGTTCAATGCAGGATGCCCCGCACTACGACGATGTGGTCTCGGATGTGCATCGCTTCCTCGCCCAGCGGATCTTCGCCTGTGAGATGTCCGGCATCGAGAAGCGCCGCATTGCCATCGATCCGGGATTCGGCTTCGGCAAGTCGCGTACGCACAACTATGAGTTGCTGCGGCACCTCGAGCGGTTCACCGACCTCGGCGTCGTCGTGCTCGCGGGGCTGTCACGCAAGTCGATGATCGGTGCCACCACCGGTCGTGAGGTCGCGAGCCGCGTCTACGGTTCCGTGGCGGCTGCCGTCATTGCTGCGCAGCGCGGCGCACGCATCCTGCGGGTCCACGATGTTGCTGCGACCCGCGACGCCTTGGCTGTCGCGGCCGAAGTGGGCTGGGCGGCGCCCGCCAAGGCGACGGGTCATGTAGCGCGCGTCGCCTGGGGCGACGAGGACTGAGTCGGCGGTCGATTCGGCGGCGGTGGACGCCGTGCTGTTGCGTCGCCGGTCTGCTTCAGGCGCCCTGGAACTTCCCGTAGCCGCGCATGCGCTCATAGCGCTGCTGCAGCAGCGTATGGGCGTCGAGCTGCTGCAGTTTGTCGAGATGGCTGAGCAGGATGTCCTTGAGGCGTCCGGCCATTTCTTCGGGGTTGCGATGCGCGCCACCGAGCGGCTCCTTCACCACCTGGTCCACCAGGCCGTGTTCGAGCAGGCGCGGTGCGGTGAGTCCGAGCGCCTCGGCAGCATCGCGGGCTTTCTCGGCGCTCTTCCACAGGATCGAGGCGCAGCCTTCCGGTGAGATCACCGAGTAGGTGCCGTATTCGAGCATCAGGGTACGATCACCGACGCCGATCGCCAGCGCGCCGCCCGATCCACCTTCTCCGATGACCGTGCAGATGATCGGAATGCGCAGCTCGGCCATCTCCAGCAGGTTGCGCGCGATCGCTTCGCTTTGTCCGCGTTCTTCGGCGCCCACACCCGGGTAGGCACCGGGCGTGTCGATGAAGGTGAACAGCGGTAGCTTGAATCGCTCGGCAAGCTTCATCAGACGCAATGCCTTGCGGTATCCCTCGGGGCGCGGCATGCCGAAATTGCGCCGGATCTTCGCCTTGGTGTCGCGGCCCTTCTGGTGGCCGATGATCATCACCGGCTTGCCGTCGATGCGCCCGATGCCGCCGACGATCGCGGCATCGTCGGCGTAGGCGCGATCACCGGCCAGTTCCTCGAACTCGCCACAGATCAGCTTGATGTAGTCATTGGTGTACGGGCGCTGTGGATGCCGAGCCACCTGGGAGACCTGCCAGGGTGTGAGCGACTTGAAGATCTCGGCGGTACGCGCCTTCAGCTTGTCCTGCAGCTTGGCGATTTCTTCGTCGATGTTGAACGCCGAGCCATGGCTGGCATGCCGAAGCTCGGAAATCTTCGCCTCCAGTTCGGCGATCGGCTGTTCGAAGTCGAGGAAGTTGGGGTTCATCTTGGGGGCTGATGCGGTCATCCGGGCAGTATAGCGGGCGCGGGCCGCCGATCACCGTGGGCCTGCTACCGGGGGCACGGGGACGGCTGACAGCGCCCGATCCGGTGGGCAGACTGTGCGGGTGCGCAGTCTGGACATCGCCATCATCGGATACGGCACGGCGGGCCAGTCGGCCGCGGTGCTGCTCGCGCGCGATGGCCACCGCGTGCGCGTGTTCGAGCGCGCGCCGGTGCTCGGGCCGGTCGGCTCGGGCTTCCTGCTGCAGCCCTCCGGCATGGAGGTGCTCTGGCAGATGGATCTGCTGGACTCATTGCTGCGCTGGGGGCGACCGGTCCGGCAACTCCACGGCGCGCTGGAGTCAGGACGCACCGTGCTCGATCTGCGCTACGAACGGTTGGGTCACGGCCTGTTCGGACTCGGCGTTCAACGCAGCGCGATGTACGAACTGCTGCACGACGCATGGCCGCATGCGGGCCAGCTTTGCACCGGGTTCGAGGTCGCCAGCCTGGATGCCGAGCGCGGGCTGTTGACCGCTGCCGACGGCCGTCGTGAAGGGCCGTTCGATCTGGTCGTGCTGGCCAACGGCTCGCACTCGGCACTGCGCGCGGCGCTCGGGCTTACCCGCGACGAACGGACGTTTCGTTGGGGCGCATTGTGGTGTCTGCTGCCGCAAGCAGACTGGCCGCACGCCACGGTGCTCGAACAGCGCTATCGATCGGCCACCCACATGGCCGGCATGCTGCCGGTGGGCGGGAGGCCGGGCGATCCGGTGCCGCGCATCAGCTTCTTCTGGAGCATGCGCGGCGAGGAGCTCGATGCCTTCGACGACACCGTCTACCCGGCGTGGCGGCGCGAAACGATCGGTCTCTGGCCCGCGCTGGCCGATGCGCTGACGGGCGTCACCAGCGCGGGCGACCTGGCCAAGGCCCGCTACCGCGACGTCTTGCTCGGCAAGACCTGGCATCGCGGCCGTTGCGTGCTGCTCGGCGACGTCGCGCATGCGATGAGTCCGCAGCTGGGGCAGGGCGTGAACATGGCGTTGTGCGATGCGCGCAGCCTTCGAGACGTGCTGCGTAGCGATACGAGGCTGGACGACGCACTGCAGTCGTACGCGGACGCACGCCGGCGCCACGTGGCGATCTATCAGCTCTGGAGCCGCTGGCTGACGCCGTTGTTCCAGTCGGACTCGCGCATGCTCGCCCTGGCCCGCGACCTCAGTCTGGTGTCCTCATCGCGCTGGCCGATCGTCGGCACGCACGTGCATCGCGTCCTCGCCGGCACGCAGCAGGGCTGGCTGGGCAGCGTGGCGCTGGACCCCCGATTTGTCGGCTGCCTGCGCCAACACGACGCGGTGCGCTGAACCGATCGTTCAACCGAACTGGCGCTGCTGCGTTGCTGCCGGCGCCTCGCGCCCATCCGTCGCACCCGGCCGGCGCAGCAGCAGGCGAACCGATTCGACGCCGGGGAGCGCGCGCAGCTGACTGAGCAGGGCCGGCTCGGCGCGGACCGAGAACGGGCCATCCAGATCGATGCTGCCCCGCGCCGAACGGGTGAGCAGGTGCATGCGGATGCGTGTGTCGCCCGGACGGAACGCGTCGAGTGTGCGTTCGAGGCTGTCGAGGATCTGCGTCTGCTCGGCGTCCACCTCGATTTCCAGACTGCGCGCCTGGCGGCCGCACTCGGTCTGGAAGTCCCAGGCCTGTTTCACCCGCAGCGACCAGCCGCCGTTGAACTCGTCTTCCTGCAGCGCGCCTTCCACCACGAGGATGCGGTCGCGGGTCAGCAGATGGCGGAAGTTCGTGCAGGCGTCGCGGAAGAACGCGGCTTCGACGCGGCCGTGACCGTCCTCGAGTTGGACGAAGGCCACCGACTCGCCACGCATGCGTACCCCGCATACCAGTCCGGCGAGCAGGGTGGGCGTCTGATCGAAGCGATTGCCGCGGCGCTCTGCATAGAGCGCGTCGAGCTGGTCCATGCGGTTTCCGGTCCACTGCTGGATCAGGTCGCGATAGGCATCGAGCGGATGGCCGGACAGGTAGTGGCCGAGCGTTTCCCGCTCGCCCTGCAGTTTGGTTTCAAGCGGCCATTCGGCACACGCGGGAAGGCTGATGACGGTGTGCGCAGTCTGCATGCCGCCGAAGATGTCGGTCTGCCCTGCCGCCTGGTCGCGGCTGGCCTGCTCGGTGGCCCGTAGTGCCTCGGGAAGCTGCAGCATCAGCGATGCGCGGTTCGGGCCGAGTGCGTCCAGCGCGCCGGCCTGGATCATCGCCTCGAGCACGCGGCGATTGAGCTGAGCCTGGCTGTCGGCCGCGAGGCGCTGGCAGAAATCGAGCAGGTCGCGATAGACCCCGGACTGGGCACGGTTCGACACCACGGCCTGGCATACGCCGGCGCCGACGCCCTTGATCGCGCCGATGCCGTAACGGATGGTTTGGTTGTCCATCGCCTCGAAGGCATAGCCCGAGTGATTGACGTCGGGCGGCAACACAGTGATGCCGAGCGCGCGCACCTCGTTGAGAAAGTTGACCACCTTGTCGGTGTTGTCCATGTCGGCCGAGCAGACCGCCGCCATGAACTCGGCAGGATAGTGCTGTTTCAGCCACGCGGTCTGATACGCGACCAGCGCATACGCGGCCGAGTGCGACTTGTTGAAGCCGTACTCGGCGAACTTCTCCATCAAGTCGAAGATCGACGAGGCCAGCTGGGCTTCGATACCGCGTTCGGAACAGCCCAGCTCGAACTTGGCGCGCTCCTTCGCCATCTCCTCGGGCTTCTTCTTGCCCATCGCGCGGCGCAGCAGGTCGGCGCCACCGAGCGAGTAGCCGGCGAGGACCTGGGCGATCTGCATCACCTGTTCCTGGTACACGATCACGCCGTAGGTCGGCGACAGCACCGGCTCGAGCAGCGGGTGCGGGTAGGTCACCTCGGCATTGCCGTGCTTGCGATCGACCCAGTCGCGGTCCATCCCCGAGCCCAGCGGGCCAGGGCGGAACAGCGCCGCCAGGGCGATGATGTCCTCGAAGCGGTCGGGCCGGGCGCGCTTGATCAGCTCGCGCATGCCGCGCGATTCGAACTGGAATACGGCGACCGTCTCGCCGCGCGCGAACAGCTGGTAGGTGGCCCGGTCATCGAGCTGCAGCGATGCGATGTCGAGGGGCGCATCGCCTTGGGCTGCACGCTTGCGATTGATCGCCTTCACTGCCCAGTCGATGATCGTCAACGTGCGCAGGCCGAGGAAGTCGAACTTCACCAGGCCCACCGCTTCGACGTCGTCCTTGTCGAACTGGGTCACCGGATTGGTGCCGCCTTCTTCGGCGAACAGCGGGCTGAATTCGGAAAGCGGTTTCGGCGCGATCACGACGCCGCCGGCGTGCTTGCCGGCATTGCGGGTGAGGTCTTCGAGTTTGCGTGCGAGGTCGACCAGCTCGCGTACTTCGTCCTCTTCCTGATAGCGCTGGATCAGCTCGGTGGACGCGAGTTCGGAGTCCTTGGCGGCCTTCTCGCTTTCGCCGAGCGCATCTTCCAACGCGATGCCGAGCTTGTTCGGAATCAGCTTGGCGATGCCGTCGACGAAACCGTACGGGTGACCGAGCACGCGCCCGGTGTCGCGGATCACCGCCTTCGCCGCCATGGTGCCGTAGGTGATGATCTGGCTGACGTGGTCGCGGCCGTACTTGTGCGCGACGTAGTCGATCACCTCGTCGCGCCGATCCATGCAGAAGTCGATGTCGAAGTCGGGCATCGACACGCGTTCGGGGTTGAGGAAGCGCTCGAACAGCAGGTCGTACGGGATCGGGTCGAGGTCGGTGATACCCAATGCCCAGGCGACCAGTGAGCCGGCGCCCGAACCGCGGCCCGGTCCGACCGGAATGTCGTTCTGTTTGGCCCAGTTGATGAAGTCGGCGACGATCAGGAAGTAGCCGGGAAAGCCCATGCCGAGGATGACGGCGAGCTCGATGTCGAGCCGTTTCCGGTAGCTCTCCGCATCGTGACCCTCGGCACAGGGATGCCGGCTCAGACGTGACGCCAGTCCCTCGTGCGCGGCGTGGCGGATCCAGCTTTCCAGCGTGTGTTCCGGCGGCACCGGGAAGTCGGGCAGATAGTAGGTGCCCAGGCGCAGCGACAGGCTGCAGCGCCGGGCCAGCTCGACGGTATTCTCGAGTGCGGCAGGCAGGTCGGCGAACAGCGTGGCCATCTGATCGGCCGACTTCAGGTATTGCTCGGCGCTGTAGTCGCGTGGCCGCTTGGGATCGGCCAGCACCCGGCCGCTGGCGATGCAGACGCGCGCTTCGTGTGCCTCGAAATCGTCCTCCGACAGGAAGCGCACGTCGTTGCTCGCGATCGCCGGCAGGTCGAGCTCAACAGCGAGGTTCACCGCCGCCTGGACCCATGCTTCTTCGCCCTCACGTCCACAGCGCACCAGTTCGAGGTAGAGACGGTCCGGAAAATGCCGGCGCAGCTGGCGCAACCGCGCCTTCGCCTCATCCTCGTGACCGTCGAGTGCGGCACGTGCCACGGCGCTGCCGGGGCCGAGCAGCACGATGAGTCCGTCGCTGTGCGCCTGCAGCCAGTCGGGCTGGATCTGCACGCGGTCGTCCTGGTGTCCCTCCATCCAGGCACGCGTCAGCAGGCGCGAAAGATTGAGGTAGCCGTCGTAGTGCTGGCACAGCACGGTGATGCGCGAGGCATCGCCCTCGACCTCGTCGAGCCAGAGATCGGCGCCGAGGATGGGCTTGATGCCGGCCTTCTGCGCCTCCTTGTAGAACTTCACCAGAGCAAACACATTGCTCTGGTCGGTCAGCGCGACGGCCGGCATGCCCAGCGCGGCGCAGCGCTTCACGAGCGCTGCGATGCGGACGGTGGAGTCGGTCAGCGAATACTCGCTGTGCAGGTGCAGATGGACGAAGCTGGGCGCCATGGCCTCGGGTCGCTGAGGAAGGTCTGAACGAGCCATTCCGGACCCGTCAGCCTGCGCCGGGGCCGGCACCAGTCCGGTCTCGGCTCACGCGGAGTGACGACTCCCGTCGTCGCCCGCGGCGGTACGTCCAAGTCGCGCTGTGGCCGCCGACCCGCGCCGGCAAGTTCCGTTGAGACATGGAAGTCCGCAGGTTAGCGGCCAGCCCGGGGCGGAACAAGGCTTGACTTGCCGATGCCGCTATTCGGCCGCGGCAGACCGGAACCTGACCCGCACACGCAGGCCACCCAGCTCGGGCGACTCGTCGAGGTCGAGTACGCCACCGTAGATCTGCACGACCCGATGGACGATCGACAGCCCGAGTCCGCTGCCGTCCTGCCCGGTGCCGAGCCGGCGGAAGAAGCGGTCCAGCACCCGCGCCCGGTCGGCTGCGGGAATGCCTTCGCCGCTGTCTTCCACGTCGAGGCACACCTCATGGTCTCCGGGCCGCAGGCGCACGATCACGCGGCCACGCGCGGCGTAGCGGATCGCATTGTCGACGAGGTTGCGGATGACCAGCTGCACCGCGAGGGGGTCGGCTGCGGCCCACAGCGGGTCTTCCGGCGCCACCAGCTCCATGTCGATGTGCCGGGTATGCTGCAGTGAAGCCAACTCGCCGAGCACCTCGCGCGCGCATTCGGTGACATCGACGCGCTGGGGATCCGGCGCCTGCGCGCTGGGCTCGAGACGGCCGAGGATCAGCATCTGCGACACCAGGCGCTCGAGCCGCATGGCCGCCCGGTCAAGCTGATCCATCGACACCGTGCGTTCGCTATCGTTGCCGGCCGAGCGGCAGTTGCCGATCAGTACCCGCAGCGCGGCCAGCGGCGTACGCAGTTCATGGGCAGCATCGGCGGTAAACCTGCGCTCGCGCAGCAGGGCCTCGGACAGATCGTGCATCAGCGTATTGACCGATTCGACGACGCCACCCAGCTCGTTCGGCATCGCGCGAGGATCGATCGGGTCGAGGCGATCGGCGGCTCGGGCACTGATCTGCCCTGCGACCTGGGCCAGGGAGCGACGACCAAAATGGATGACGCCTCCGATCAGGATGCCCAGCGCGGGAATCTGCAGCAGCAGCGGAACCAGCAGCTCAGCAGCGATCTCGCCGGCCAGCTCGCCACGCACGTCGAACCGTTCGCCGGCGACGTACCACAGCCCGCCCGGTGACTGCAGGACGAAGCTTCGCCATTGGCCGTCGCCGAGTTCGACCGTGTGGAACCCGGCGATTCGCGGGGCCAGCGGGGCTGCGCTGGGCGCATTGATCGAGTACAGGGCCAGGCGGTCGCCGCGCCACACCTGAAACGCGAGCTTGGTTTCGTAGGCGTGTCCTTCGGGCGTCGCCAGTTCGTCACCATCGCCTTCGATGCCGCCAGGCCACAGGTCGATCGCAATCGGCGCTTCGAGGCTTTCCTCACCCGCGGTGGCTTCGTCGAGCAGGGCGGCCAGCACGCGCGCCGAATGGGCGAGCTTGGCATCGAACAGTTCATCGACCTCGATCAGGCCCGAGCGGTAGGCGAACCAGGCGCTGACCAGGCCAGACAGCACCACGCCGCCGAGCAGGGAAAGCAGCATCAGCAGGGACAGCGACCTCATGGCCCGGACGGCAAGTCGATGACGTAGCCGACGCCGCGCACCGTGCGGATGAGTTCGCCGCGGATCTTCTTGCGCAGGTTGTAGACGTGCACTTCGACGGCATTGCTGGCGACGTCCTCATCCCAGCCGTACAGGCTCGATCGCAGACTCTCGCGGCGAACCACCCGGCCCGCGTTCTCGACCAGGATGCTCAGCACGGCGAACTCGCGGCGTGGCAGATCGATGCGTTCACCGCGCCAGGTCACTTCGAAGCGCTTGGGGTCGATCGTCAGCTCGCCGAGCCGCAGCACGTCTTCGGTGCGCCCCTGCACGCGCCGGAGCAGGGCGCGCAAGCGGGCCAGCAGCTCTTCGGGATCGAACGGCTTGCCGAGAAAATCATCCGCGCCGGCGTCCAGCGCCTGCACCCGGTCCTTGACCTGGTCGCGCGCGGTGAGCACGAGGATGGGAAGTCTCCGCCCCGCTGCGCGTACGGCGCGGATGATCTCGATGCCGTCCTTGCGCGGCAGGCCCAGGTCGAGCACCGCGAGCGCGTCATCCGCATCGAGCAGGGCGTCGAGCGCGTGGCGTCCGTCCTGGAACCAGTCGACGGTGTAGCCGGCGCGACGCAACGAAGTCTGCAGCCCTTCGCCCAGCAGGGCATCGTCTTCCACCAGCAGCAAGCGCAACCGGACACCTCGCGTCGATCGGGTGAGGACATGGTGGCATGGCCTCGCCCCGATGTCGCGCGAGGCCAGGCTCAGCGTGAGGCCAGGTGTTTGCGTACCGACTGCAGGGCGGTCTGGATTTCCTGCCTGCGCCCGCTGTCCGCCAGCGCGCGCCCTGGACGCGGCGCTGCATCGAGCGCGTGCGTCAGCGCGGTTTCCGCGTCCTGCCAGCGCTTCTGGTCGAGCAGGAAGTCGCCGTAGAAGAAGTTGGCGTCGATGCCATCGGGGTCGATGGCCAGGCCCTGCTTCAGCAGTTGCTCGGCCTTGTCGTCGTCGCCGAAACCAATCGGCCAACCGGGTACCTGGTAGTACAGACTGCCGAGGCTGACATAGGCCGAGCCGGCCAGGGCGCGCGCGTCCCGCTGGATGGCCTGCTCAAACTCGGCACGCGCTGCCTTCACCAGTGAAAGCGCACCGAGTCCGCCCTGGGCGCCGGCCTGGCTGGCCAGCACGATGCCTTCCCAGATCTGCAGGTCGACCGAATCCGCCTGCTGACGCGCCGCGCGGATGGACTCCACCAGCTGTTCAAACGCGTCGGCGCGCTGATCTTCCGGCAGCGAGTACTTGATCTCCGCCCAGCGTGTCTGCACCGACTGCAGCGGCGTGGGTTCGGCGGGCTTGGATTCCGCGGTTGCGTCGGCCGCCGGCGCGGCCGCGGCGTCCATCGCTGCGTCGGCGAGCGGGGCTGCGTCGACCGGCATGCCGGCATGGTCGGTCGATTCGGCGTTGACCTGGGCCGCGAGGGCCAGAAGACCGGTGACACAAGCAAGTCGCAGAACGTTCATGCCGGAGATTCCTGTGCAGAAGGGGTGTGGGATGGGCTCGCCGCGCGACGGATCGTCGCGAGCTTGCTGCGCAGCGCGCGGTCGACCAGCTCTGGCCACAGCCCGTTGATGCGCGCGAAGAGCTTTTCGGGCCAGCCGAACTGGCGCCGGGTGCGGCCCGCCAAGGCTGAAGACACCAGCCATTCGGCGACCGCGCGGGGATCGTCCACGGCGTTGCCGAGCGCGACATTGAGCGTCCGCGTGGCTGCATCGTTGAACTCGGTGTCGGTGGCGCGGGGAGAGAGCAGGCAGAATCGGACCGACCCGTCGGCATACTCGCGCGCCAATGACTCGAACAGGCCGCGCAAGGCGAACTTGCTGGCGCAGTACGCCGCGTGCCCGGCGAAGCCGATGTTGCAGAACGTCGAGCCGACTGCGACGACCGTGGCATCGTGCTGGCGAAGCAGCTGCGGCAGAAGCAGCCGGGTCAGCTCCAGCGGGGCCAGGGCGTTGATCTGCATCAGTCGCGCGGCCAGTTCGGCCGGTTGCTCGGCGAACAGGCCGAAGCTGCCCAGGCCGGCGGCATGGACCACGAGGTGGGCGCCGCCATGGGCTTCCGCGCACTCGACGACCTCGCGCAGCCCTTGGGGCGTGCACAGGTCAGCTTGGCAGGGAATCACCCGTTGTCGCGGGGCCTGGTCCGGTTCGCCGTTCGCGCTGGGTACTGCTGGATCCGGCGCGTGGCGACTGACCGCGATGACGCGGTATCCGATCTCCACCAGTCGTTCCACCACCGGGCGGCCGATGCCACCGGTCGCGCCGGTGACCACGGCGAGGTCGCTGCGCCGACGGCTCATGCGGCCTCCTGCCACGGCGTATTGCGCCGGTCGAGGGCGCGGAAGATGTCACCGTATAGGCGATAGAACATGCGCGCCGCATGGATGATCGCCTGCTGGTCGGCAGGGTCGTCGATGCGGTCCATCAGACGGGCGAAGAAGGCGGTGTGATCCTGATCCAGGTCGCCGTGCGAGCGCAGGTAGGAAAATGCCGAGCGTGGCAGGCCGAGCTGACGCTCGATGTGCTCGGCGGCCTGAGTGGCCAAAGCCACGCTGGTACCTTCGAGCACCAGCACCATGCCGAAGAAGGCCACCGGATTGCCGCGCGTGATCGTGTCGTACGCGTAGGCGACCATCAGCTCGGTTTCCGCCCACGGCCTGATGGCCAGAACTTCGTCACGGGTCAATCCGGTGTGCGCCAGGTCGTCGAGGATCCATTCCTGGTGTCCGAGTTCCTCCTCGATGTACTCGGCGACGGCGTCGCGCAGCCACTCGAGGCGGGGCGGAATGCGTGCGCCGCAGGCCATCAGCAGCGGCGTGGTGTGGCGAACGTGGTGATAGGCCTGGCCGAGAAAGGCCCGGTAGTCGTCCAGGGTCACCGCACCGGCGGCTGCCCTGCCCAGGATGGGGATCGATAGCAGATCGGATCGTGCGGCCTCGGTGGCGCGCAGCAGGTCTTCATGGAAACTCATGCGGAGACAGACTCCTGGACGGGGGAAACACGGGGATGCAAGGTCTGCCGCAAGCCGAGCGCGCGAACCGCTTCGTCGAAACGACTCCGCAGTGCGTCGCGTCGTGGGCGCCCGTTGCCGGTGAGAAGTCCGTTCGTCGTGCTGAAAGGCTCGGCCCGCAGCCAGGCGCCCACCCGCGCATAGCTCGGCAGCCGCGCGTTGGCCGCGGCGACGGCGGCATCCAGCTGGACATCGCTGCAGTCGGCTCGCTGTGGTACCAGCACTGCCACGTTCGCCGGCAGGGCTTCGCCGTCGACATAGGCCTGCGAAACGGCTGGTTCAGCGCACAGCTCGCTTTCGACCCACTCCGGCGAGACGTTGCGGCCAAACGCGGTGATGAAGACGTTGCGACGTCGACCCTCGATGTACAGGAAGCCCTCGTCGTCCAAGCGGCCCAGGTCGCCGGTGGGCCACCAGTCGAGAGCCTCCTGGGTTTTGGCGGTCGGGGATGCCAGCGCGTGACCATGACCTGCGCCGGCGACGAGAATCTCGCCGTCGTCAGCGATGCGCAGCTGCACATGCGGCAACGGGCGGCCCACACTGCCGCGACGATGGGCCGCGACGCGGTTGAGTGCCAGCACCGAACCACATTCGGTCATGCCGTAGCCCTCGAAGACGGGCAGGCCCAGGCGCTCGGCACGCCGCAGCAGCGATGTGCTGACCCGGGCGCCACCGACGGCGACGAATGTCAGGCTGCCCATGCGTTGGCCGGTGTGTTCGAGCACGCCGACCAGGGCTTCGAGCAATTGCGGCACCAGAATCACGCTTTGGGCCTTGCTGCGCGCTACCCGCCGGACGAAGCGGAGCGGATCGAGCCCGCTGGCGCCGTCGTAGCCGAGTTCCTTGAGCGCACAACATTCGATCGTGACGCCACGCAGAAGCGGTGCGTAGACGCCCGCCACCTGCTCCAGCAGGGTGGCGCCCGGCAACGCGGCAAGATGCTTGCGAATGCCGAGTCCATCCACCGCGGCAGCCAGTGAGCCCGCCACCTGCAGCAGCAGCGACTCGTCCAGGGCGACGCCTTTGGGCTCGCCAGTGGAACCGGAGGTGTAGCTGATGCAGGCGGAAGACGACTCGGCCTGCGGCAACCGCGACCTGTGCGACTCGGTCTTCAGGGCGCTGGTTGATTCGAGTCCGAGACATGGCTTCGCCTCACCCGGCCAGACCGCCGCCTGTGCAGTGGGCAGCAGGATGAGGTCGGGCGCGAGATCTTCGAGGGCGCGGGAGCGCTGTTCCGGCGTGAAGAAGGGCGGTATGGATGCGACGGTGGCGGCGCTCCAGCGCCCGGCAAGGTCGGCCAGCACGGCATCGACGCCGTTGTCGAGGAGCAGGGCGATGCGTGGCGTCGAGGGCAGCTGCCAGGAGTCGGCGATGCGCCCAAGCAGCTCGGGAAGCTCACCGTAGCGCACGCTCCGTTCGCCCTCGACCAGGGCAGGGCGATCGCCATGACGGGCTGCGGCATCCTGCAGCAGGGCGCTAAATCCGTTCATGGGTGCGTCGCGCCGCACGGCGCGATGACCAAAGAGGGCTCGGCGGCGTCGAACGCATCCGGCGCGACGGTCTCCAGGTCGCCGAAACACACTTCGGGGGCGTGCTGGTAGTAGCTGCCCCAGTCCGATCGGGCATCACCGAGGCGGCCGGGGTCGGCGGCAGTCATGCCCTGCGGCCTGAGTCCCAGACGACGAAACGCATTGCGCAAGGGCAGGGTGGCGACAAAGCACACGTAGCGCACGTCGGCATCCTGCAGCAGTCGCGTCATGCTGCGGATCACATCGCGTGCTGCACCGGGTTGGTTCGCCGCGAGATTGCCGATCTCCACAATGCGCTGGCGCCCGGGCTGGGTGCCCGCGCGCCGACCGATCTCCACCTCGATGGGGTCGTCCAGATAGGTCTCGAGAAACAGCGGCTGGCTGGCAGCGAGCCGCAGTCCCAGCGCAGCCTGGATGCGTCCGCCGACATCCTCGAAGATCAGAAGATGGGGAAAGAACCGCGTGAGCGCGGCGCCGAATGCGCGGTGGTAGCGCTCGGCAATGAAGGCCTCGGCCTCATGGCGGCGCGGATGGTGCGGCTCGATCCAACTCGCCCGAGCGATGCGCGCGGCGCGTGAGTCCTCGGTTCGTCGTTCCATGTCGATCATGGGGTCGCATGCTGCGACCGCCGCATGAGGCGTACATGAGACGACGGTTAATCACGTGTTGCGTATTCGGCAAGAATTCGTTGGCCAGCAGCCGGACCAAGGCGACGCTGGCGGCCTCTGCAGGAGCGGCTGTTCGATCGCGATCAGGTCGTGCAAGCGGGCACGGGCGCGATGGGTGGCCGGTTCTCGACAGTCAGAAAAGGCGACGGGACGTTCCTTCCCTGGAACGTCCCGCCTCGATGGGTGCCGCCGGGGATGGCGCGGCACGTGACCCGGGATGCCACGCACGGCGGTCCTGGTTCGCCGTGCGATGTGACCGCCTACCGCATCAGTTCATGCGGAACATCGGCAGGGCAGTGGCTGCGAAGTAGCGTCGATCGGCGAGGCGTTCGCTTCGCTTGCGATGGCGCAGCGCGAGCTTGAGCTCGTCCAGACGTGCCGCCATCCAGGCGGCGCGGTCCTTGACCTCGATGGCAGGGTGGGCGCGCCGGAACTCGACGAACTCATTGAAGGCCTGCCAGGCCGAACCGCAGCGGGTGATGGCAAGGTCGAGCACGATCGCATCGTCCAGCAGTCCGAAGTTGGGGTCCTCGTCCGGGATCAGATCCTGCGGCTCGGCGAAGTAGCTCAGTGCGCCGAGTGCCGCGTCCCGCGCCGATCGCTCGCTGGAAAACTCCGGGTGTTCGACGAAGTCGATCATCCGGTGCACGGTGGCCACGTGGGCTCGAACGTAGGCGGGGCTGCTGCGCTCGCCGAGCGCGACGACGTGCTGGCGCACGGCGCGCAGCAGATCGCCGGTCGACTGGGCCGCACCTGCCGTGCTCGATGCGTCGAGCGCGGACTCGAACGGCGCCAACGCGCATTCGTCCAGGTTCAACTGCAGGTTAAGGCTCATGGTGCAACTCCTTTCGGCGGGTGGTGATGTCTCTTGTGATGCAAGAAGATGCGTGCTGGTTGCGTTTCGTGACTGCGCCGGAAGTCATGCCATGACTTCTGGCCGACAAAATCTTCAGCTGCGGTTGGGCTTGACGCATCCGTCGACGCATCCTCCCCGTACAGGCGGAAGCCCCGCGGGCGAACCATGAATCCGCCTTGGCCAGCCGCGGAAGGGCGCAGTCAGATCAACTCGGGGATCGGAATGATGAAACAGGTTTGGGCTCTGCTGATCGGCTGTCTGGCGGCTACGGCCTCGGCGACCAACCCATCGTGGATTGCGTGGCAGCGCGACGAGGGACAGGCCTTCGCGCAAGCTGCCGCGACCGGGCGACCGGTGCTGCTCTACCTCGAAGCCGTGTGGTGCCACTGGTGTCATGTGATGGATGCGGAGACCTACGCCGACGAGGACGTGGCGTCGCTCATCGCCGAACACTACGTTCCATTGCGCATCGATCAGGACAGCCGTCCTGACCTGTCCGCGCGCTACCGGGACATCGGTTGGCCTGCGACCATCATTTTCGATGCGACCGGCCGTGAGCTCGCCAAGCGGCAGGGCTACGTGCCGCGCGATGCCATGCTCCCGCTGTTGAGGCAGGTGCTAGCCGAGCCCGCCGAAGTGGCGCTGACGGCGGCGGTGGCTGCGGTCGAGCATCCCGGCAGCTTGTCGGAAGCACTGCGTGACGAGCTGCTGCGCCGCCATCGCGACTCGGTGGACATGCGCCGCGGTGGGCTGCGCATGGCGCAGCGATACCTCGACCGCGACAGCGTGGAGTATTCCCTGGCGCGCGCCCTGGCAGGGGATCGCGACGAGCTGGCGCGCGCCCGGGTCACGCTCGATGCGGCACTGGCGCTGATGGATCCAGTCTGGGGCGGCGTATATCAGTACTCGACCGGCGGCGACTGGTCGCATCCGCACTACGAGAAGCTGACTGCCTTGCAGGCGGAGTATCTGCGCATCTATGCGCTGGCTTTCGCCGTCACGCGAGAGCCGCGCTACCGTGACGCGGTGGTGCGCATCGAGTCTTTCCTGCGCCGGTTCATGCGCGACCCGGCGGGGGGGTTCCGTGTCAGTCAGGATGCCGATCTGCAGCCCGGCGAGCACGCGGAAGACTATTTCTCGCTCGATGATGCGGGGCGCCGCGCACGCGGCATTCCGCGCGTCGATCCGGCGCGCTACACCCGTGAGAACGGCCAGCTGATCGAGGCTTGGGCCTTTTGGCACGAGGTCAGCGGCGATCCGCAGGCGCTTCGCGAAGCAGTGGAACTGGCTGAGTGGCTGCTGGCGCATCGTCGCCGCAGCGAGGGCGGGTTCGTTCACGATGCGCGGGAAGCGGGCGGGCTGTTCCTTGCGGACCAGCTTGGCGCCATGCGCGGCCTGGTCCAGCTGTATCGTGTGACGGGAGACCGACGCTGGATGCAGGAGGCGCAGCGCACCGCTGCCGCGGTCGACGCCGCATTGCGGGCTCCGGCGGGCTATCTCGCAGGCCCGGCCGCAGCGGGCCCGATCGTGCCCGTGGTGCCGCTCGACGAGAGCATCGCCCTGACTCGCGTTCTGGCGCGACTGGCTCGATACACCGGCGACGCCTCGATCCGCGGCATGGCCGAGCACGCGATGCGCCATCTGAGCCATCCGGCGGTTGCACTGTCGCGATTCACCGATGTGGGCATCGTGCTTGCCGATGACGAGCTGCGCAGCGATCCGCTGCACCTGACGATTCGTGGCGGCAAATCCGACCCCGAAGCCCGGGCTTTGTTCGAGGCAGCACTACGCGTGCCTGCTGTCGACAAGCGCCTGGAATGGTGGGACGCAGAGGAAGGGCCGCTGCCCAACCCGGATATCCGCTACCCGAAAGGCGAACAACCTGCAGCATTCGTGTGCAGTGAAGGGCGTTGCTCACTGCCGATCATCGACCCTGCCGAGATTGCCGTGTTCGTGGCGGAATTGCGCACAGCTCCGGAAGAGCATGCCGACTGAGCCTGCCTGAGTGGTCTGGACGGTCGGCGTACCTTCGGGCCACGCCGAACCGTGGAATCCGCCTACCGACCCGACAGCAGTCCGAGATCCGGGGCGCAGGCGGCACGCACGGGGGCGAAGCTTCGGCGATGTGCAGCGCAGGGGCCGAGTCGCCGCAGCGCCTCGAGATGCTCAGGCGTTGGATAGCCCTTGTGACGGTCGAAGCCGTATGCGGGGAAGTCGGCGTGGAGTGCGTCGAGGATGCGGTCTCGGGTGACTTTGGCCAGTATCGATGCCGCACTGATCGCGGGCTCGAGCGCGTCGCCGCGCACCAGGGCTTCGGCGGGGCAGGGCATGTCGGGTGGAATCCGGTTGCCGTCGATCAATGCCAGTCTGGGGCCGTGTCGGAGCGCCGCCACCGCCGCGCGCATGCCGTCCATGGTGGCATGGAAGATGTTGCGGCGGTCGATTACCGCGGGCGCGATGACCTCGATGCGCACGGCCTCCGCGAGGTCCATGATGGCCTCGAAGAGCTGCGTTCGGCGCGATGCACTGAGGCGCTTGGAGTCGTCCAGACCTTCCGGGCACCGATCCGGATGCAGCATTACTGCGGCGACCACGAGCGGGCCCGCCAGTGGACCACGCCCCGCCTCGTCGACGCCGGCGATGCCGGCGTCAGGGGTGCGCGGTTGGTACCGGCCCATGGCGATCATTGGCGTTGAGCAGTTCCATCAAGGCACGCGCCGCGGCGTCGTGTTCCGGTGGTAGCAAGGTCTGGTGCAGCTGTCGGTAGACCGGCTGCAGGGCGGCGCGTCGCGCCGGGTCTTCCCAGAGCGCTCGCAATCGCGCCGCCAGTACCTCACCCCGGCAATCGTTCTGCATGCATTCGTCCACCAGGTCGCCGTCGGCAAGCATGTTCGGCAGCGAGTAGCGGTCGACCTTGAGCAAGCCCATCCGCTTGACGATGAAGTGGGTGAGCGGCGCAATGCGATAGCCGACCACCATGGGCTTCTTGGCGAGCATGGCCTCCAGGGTGGCCGTGCCGGAAGCGAGCATCACCAGATCCGCAGCGGCAAGCACGGCATGCGACTGGCCGGCGAACTCGTGCGAGACCGCACGCAGGCCGCGGAGCTCTTCGGCGCTGGGTCGATCGTCGCCAGCGGCATCCGGCGCGTTCGCGATCTCCTGCTGCCAAAGCCTCTGCATGGTTTCAGCCGTGCGCGTGCTGGCGTGCGGAATCAGCAGTTCGAACGTCGGATGCGCGCGTCGAAACAGCGCGGCCGCGCGCAGGAAGGGTTCGGCCTGTCGTTGCAGCTCGCTGCCCCGACTGCCGGGCAGCACGGCCAGATACCGGCCTTCCGGGGCCAAGCCCAGCCGTTGCCTTGCGGTCGCCACGTCCGGCTCGAAGGGCATCGAGGCTGCCGTCGGGTGGCCGACGAAGCGCGCGTCCACGGCGTACTGCGCGTAGATCTTCGGTTCATTGGGAAACAGACAGAGCACGCGCTCGGCCGACCGGCCGATTTTCGCGGCTCGACCCTGTCGCCACGCCCAAAGCGACGGGCTGACGTAGTGCGCGGTGCGGACGCCGCGTTCACGCAGCCTGCGTTCCAGGCCAAGGTTGAAGTCGGGGGCATCGATGCCGACAACCAGATCGGGTCGGAACGCCATCAGTCGATCGAGCAGTGCACGGCGCAGGCGGAGCAGGCGCGGCAGATGGCGTAATACCTCGGCCAGGCCCATCACGGCCAGCTCCTGACAATCCCACCATACGTCGACGCCGGCATGGCGCATCGCAGCGCCGCCCACGCCGACGAATTCGAACGTCAGGTCCTGCCCCGTTTCGCGCCGAAGCGCCTTGGCCAGGTCAGCGCCCAGCAAGTCACCCGAAGCCTCGCCGCTGATCAGGGCGATACGCAGGGTGCGGCAAGGGCGTGCGCTGATGGTGGCGTCGACATCCGTGACACCCGCGACCAGCCCCTCCGGCAAGCTGGATGGCGTGACATCGCCGGGCAGATCGGGCGGCACCGACGCCGAATCGCGACCGTTCGATTCATCACTGCCCATTCGCGGCGACCGACGACCGACGCTTATCGGACCAGCGAGCGCTGACTGCGGTCGATGAAGTCGATCATCATCTGCACATCGGGCGCTTCCGGCGCCGCTTCGGCCAGCGCAGCACGCGCCTCGGACAGCGGCAGACCCGACTTGTAGATTGTCCGGTAGGCCTTCTTGATCGCGCCGATGCGCTCGCGGTCGTAGCCGCGCCGACGCAGTCCTTCGCTATTGATGCCGTGTGGTTCGGCGTAGGTGCCGGCCACGGTCACGAACGGCGGCACATCGCGATTGATCACGCTGCCCATTGCGGTGAAGGCGTGGGCACCGATCTGGCAGAACTGGTGGACCAGGCTGAATCCGCCCAGGATCGCATAGTCGTCGACGCGACAATGGCCGGCGAGCGACGCGGCGTTGGCGAAGATCGTGTGGTCGCCGACGATGCAGTCGTGAGCCAGGTGCACGTAGGCCATGATCCAGTTGTCGTTGCCGATGCGAGTGAGGCCGGCATCTTCCGCGGTGCCCCGGTTGAACGTGCAGAACTCGCGGATGGTGTTGCGGTCGCCGATTTCGAGGCGGGTCGGCTGGTCCCGGTACTTCTTGTCCTGCGGTTCGCCGCCCAGCGCAGAGAAGGCATGGATGTGGTTGTCGCGGCCAATGCGGGTCGGGCCGTCGATGACGACGTGAGGGCCGATCCGGGTGCCGTCGCCGATCTCCACATCCGGGCCGACGACGCAGAACGCGCCGATGCTGACGTTGGCGCCGATGCGTGCGGATGGGTCGATGACCGCCGAAGGATGGATCATGCGATCACCCCTTTCCCTCGGCGCAGAGAATTTCGGCGCTCGCCACTTCCTTGCCGGCCACCACCGCGCTGCATTCGTACTGCGCCATGCCGCGCAGCGTTCGCTTCAGCTGCACATTGAGTTCCAGCTGGTCGCCGGGCACGACCATCTTGGAGAAGCGCGCCTTGTCGACCTTGACCAGGTAGAACAGGCGCTCCTTCTTCTCTTCTTCGGGTGGCCGCGACAGCTGGGTGAGCAGGCCGCCCGCCTGGGCGAGCGCCTCGATCACCAGCACGCCGGGCATCACCGGGTGGCCGGGGAAGTGGCCTTCGAAGAAGGGCTCGTTGAAGGTGACGTTCTTGATCGCCTTGACGCGCTGGAACGGCTCCAATTCGACCACCCGGTCGACGAGCAGGAACGGGTAGCGGTGCGGCAGCATCTGCATGATGCGGGTCACGTCGACCGGCATCTGCAGGGTAGGGGTGTCAGTCATCGGTGTCTTCCTTGGAAACTGCAAGCATACGGCGAGCGAGCGCATCGAGTCTGCGCAGCCGGGCGGCGTTCTTGCGCCAGCTGCGCGCGTCCTGCATCGGCGCTGCGCCGGCATACTCGCCCGGTTCGTGGATGGAGTGGGAAACCAGGGTCATGGCGTTGATCCGCACCCTGTCGGCGATTTCGAGGTGGCCACTGATGCCGACGGCGCCCGCAATCAGGCAGTGCCGGCCAATGCGCGTCGAGCCCGCGATGGCGGTGCAGCCGGCGATGGCGGTATGCGCACCGATCCGCACGTTGTGGGCGACCTGGATCTGATTGTCCAGCCGCACGTCTTCTTCGAGAATCGTGTCTTCGATGGCGCCGCAGTCGATCGTGGTGTTGGCGCCGATTTCGCAATCGTCACTCACAAGCACGCCGCCCATCTGCGGCACCTTGATCCAGCCATCCCTGGTCGGTGCGAGTCCGAATCCATCGGCCCCGATGACCACGCCGGGGTGCAGAAGGACTCGCTCGCCCAGGCGCACACGCTTCACCAGGGTGACCCTCGCGACCAGTCGCGTGTCCGCGCCAACGTGGCAGTCCTCGCCCAGGATGCTGCCGGGGCCGAGGACGGCCCCCGATGCAACCGTACAGCGCGGGCCGACCACGACATACGCGCCCAAATGCGCGCCAGGGCTCACGCTCGCGCTGTCGGCCACGACCGCCGTTGGGTGTATGCCGGACTCGATGCGTTCATCGCGGCCAAAACGTGCGGCGATGCGGGCGAAGTCGGCGTAGGGATTGGTGCTGATCAGGACGCAGCGCGCGTTGACGGCGAGCGCTGCGTCCGCCTTGTCGAGCACGATGGCGCCTGCACGGCTGCTGGCCAGTTGCTTGCGGTAGCCCGCGTTGGCGAGAAAGCTCAGCTGCTCGGGCGAAGCGCCCGAAAGCGTGGCCACGCCGTGAATCATCGTTTCGCCATCGCCCTGCACCTGTAGCCCCAGGTCGGCAGCCAGCTCGGCGGCGGAGCACGCTTGCGGCAGGGCGGTGCTCACGGCCCGCCGTCTTCGCGCTGGCGCTCTCGCAGGTAGGCCAGCACCTGTTCGGTGATGTCGAGTCGGCCGCTGACGAACAGGACCGGGCTGCCGACTACCAGGTCGATGCCTTGCGCCCGAGCGTACTCGGCAACGGCTTCGTTGATGATCGGCCAGGTTCGGTCGACTTCCTCGCGGCTTCGCGCATTCAGCTCGTCGGCCAGTTGCGCGCGCGTGCGCTCGATGAGGCGGCCGAGCGCTTCGGCTTCCTGCTGCTGCCTGTCGCGCGTTCCGCTCGGCACATTGACCGGCGTGGCCTCTTCCAGCTCTGCGCGAAGCGCCGAAAGCCGCTTCTCGTCGGCCTTGAGCAACTCGTCACGCGCCGCGAATTCGCGGGCCAGACGCTCACGCGCCTCGGACATTTGCGGTGCGTTGTCGATCAAGCGCTGCATGTCCACGTAGGCGATCCTGGGCGCGGCCTGCGCGTTCTGCGCCGTGGCGCCCGGGATCCACGCGCACAGCGCCAGCGACGCAGACAGCAGGAGCCACCGAGCCCATGCTGCCGGCGTGCTTCGCTGAGTGGCCTGCATGGCTGCTTATCGAGAGCTGGTTCGAGTGCGCTTCCTGCCGATCAGAATTGCGTTCCGAAGGTGAACTGCAGTCGTTCGATTTCGTCGTCCTCTTCACTCAGGATCGGCGTCGCCAGGTTCAGGATGATCGGGCCGATCGGAGCCTGCCACTGCAATGCCACGCCGGCCGAGGCGCGGAACTCGCGAAACTCGAACGCGTTGAAGTCCTCGTAGACATTGCCGAAATCGATGAACGCGGAAACACGCGCCGAATCGGTGTCCAGCAGGGTCGGGAAGATGAACTCGAAGCTGCCGACTGTCTTCAGCGAGCCGCCCAGCGGCTGGCGGAATCCGCCCGGAAAGCTGAAGGACGGGCCGAGGGTGTTGTCCTCGAAGCCGCGAATCGAGCGCACGCCGCCGGCATAGAAGTTCTCGAAGAACGGGAGGCCGTCGGCGGTCACGGTGACCGTGCTCGGCAGGTCGTCGTCGTCCTCGGTGCCCGGGTACACGTCGTCCGGATAAATCACTTCCCGGGTGACCGGCTTGTCGTAGTTGTCGCCGTAGCCGATTTCGCCGCGGGTCAGCAGCACGACCGAGCGGGAAAGCGGCCAGTAGCGGGCAAACTCATAGTTCAGGCGGTAGTACTCGACGGTGGATCCTGGCAGGGTGATCTCGGCCGCCACGCGCTGAAAGGTTCCGCGAGTCGGGTTGAAGAACGCGTTGCGGGAATCGCGCGCCCAGGAGATCTCGGCCCGCCACGCATTGAACGTGCGCCGCCCCAGCGCGTCGACGTAGTCGATCAGCGGCTGTGGCGTGGACGCCTGGCGACCATCGAAGTCGCAGTAGAAGAATCCATCCGGCGGATCAGGAATGGGAAGCGGTTCCCCCGTCACCGGGTCGAGCTGAGGCGGTGGCGTGTTGATGGTGTTCCGCGGGCAGCGTCCATCGAAGAGGTTCACCTGGTTGCGGTCGATGCCGAACAGGATGCCGATCGAGTCGGTCTCGGTCAGCGGAATGCCGAACACCGCCTGCAGCGCACCGTTGTCGGACGTGTAGTTCGCGATGTTCGCATCACCCTGGTCGAGCTCGCGCAGGATGAGGTTGTAGCCCAGCGAGACACCGTCGTCGGTGAAATAGGGGTCGAGATAGGAGAAATCGAAGCGGCGTACGAACGAGTTGTTCTGCACGGTGAAGGCAACGCGATTGCCGGTGCCGAAGAAGTTGTTCTGCTGCACCGAGACCGAAGTGATCACGCCGGAAAGCTGCGAGTAGCCGAGGCCGAAGACGAAACTGCCCGAGGTGCGCTCCTTCATCGAGATCACCACATCGACCTGGTCGTCCGATCCGGCCACGGCAGGCGTCTCGATTTCGATGTTCTCGAAGAAGCCCAGGCGCTGCAGACGGATCTTCGAACGGTCGATCGCCGCCTGCGAGTACCACATCCCTTCGAACTGGCGCATCTCGCGTCGGATCACTTCGTCCGAAGTGCGCGAGTTGCCTTTGAACAGGATGCGGCGCACGTAGACGCGCTTGCCGGGCTCAACGAAGAAGTTGACGCTGACCGTGCGGTCTTCGCGGTTCACTTCGGGAATCGGCGTGACCTGCGCAAACGCGTAGCCGATGTTCGACAACACGGCGGTGATCGAGTCGGAGGTCAGGTCGAGCAGGCGCCGCGAAAAGGTATTGCCCTCGCGGATCAGCAGCAGTTTCTCGACTTGCTCCTGCGGCAGGATGGTGTCGCCGCTGACGCGCACCGAGGAAATCTTGTAGATCTCGCCCTCGCTCACGTTGGCGGTGAGGTACATCTCGCGCCGGTCCGGACCGATCGAGACCTGGGTGCTTTCGACGTTGAAGTCGACGTAGCCACGGTCGAGGTAGAACGAATTGAGCTTTTCCAGGTCGCCCGAGAGCTTCTCACGCGAGTACTGGTCGTCGCGGCGGTACCACGAGAGCCAATTGCTGGTATTCGACTCCCAGTCTTCGAGAATCTCTTCGTCGCTGAAGGTGTTGTTGCCGACGACGTTGACGTGCTTGATCTTCGCGGCCTTGCCTTCGGTGACCGCGATGTTGATGTCGACGCGATTGCGGTCGAGATCGGACACGCTCGGCTTGATCGAGACGTTGTACTTGCCGCGGTTGTTGTACTGGCGCACCAGTTCCTGGGTCACGCGCTCGAGCTGCAGGCGGTCGAAGGTCTCGCCCTCGGCCAGACCGATATCGCGCAGGCCCTTGAGCAGCTCTTCGGTCTTGATGTCCTTGTTGCCGGCCAGGGTGATGCTGTTGATGGCCGGGCGTTCGGTCAGTTTGACGACGAGGATGTCGCCCTGGCGCTCGAACGCGACGTCGTTGAAGAATCCGGTGCGGAACAGCGCCCTGATGGCGTCGCTGGCGCGGGTGCGGTCGACGCGGTCGCCGCGCTCGATGGGCAGGTAGGTGAAGACCGTGCCAGGAGAGATGCGCTGCAGACCATCGAGCCGGATGTCTGAAACGGTAAACGGCTCGAATGCCGTGCTCGTGGACTGGGCCGAGGACAAGGTTGGCGCGCAGGCGAGCGCAAGGACTACTGCATAAGCGAGGCGTTTCATCGTCAGATCCGAAAAAATCTCAAAAAAAATGCGGGCCGGCCAGAGGCTCAGCCCACCAGGCGCATGATGTCGTTATAGAAAGCCAACCCCATCAGTCCGGCGAGGAACGCCAGCCCGACGTACTGTCCGGCCACCAGCATGCGCTCGCTGACCGGACTGCCCTTGATCATCTCGATAAGGTAATACAGCAGGTGACCCCCGTCCAAGATCGGAATCGGGAGCAGGTTCATGATGCACAGGCTGAGCGACAGCACGGCCAGGAAGAAGCAGAACCAGGCCACCCCCATCTGCGCCGAGGCGTTGGCGTACTGGGCGATCGAAATCGGGCCGGAGATGTTCTGCAGCGAGGCGATGCCACTGACCATGCGCCAGAGCATGCCCAGGGTGGCCGTGGTCAGGCGCCAGGTTTCCTGAACGGCAGCGCCGACCGCATCCACCGGGCCATAGCGCAAAATCGCGTCGTGCGGCGCATCGACCGGGGCATTCTGGATGCCGAGCAGCCAGCGGGACGTGGCATCGTCGGCCTTTTCCCGCTGCGGCTGAAGCGACAGTTCCATGAACCGGTCATCGCGTCGAATCGACACGGTCACCGGGCCGTCTTCCGCCCGGTAGTCCGCCAGAATCGTCGAAATGTCGTCGAAGAACTCGACCTTGCGGTCGCCGATGCGCAGGACCAGATCACCCGCCTGCATGCCGGCCTTTTCCGCCGCGCCGCCGGCCGTCACGACCCCGACTTGGGCGGGAACCAGCAGCTGGCGCGGGACCAGCCCGATCCGGCGCATGGCCTGGACCTCGGTGAGGTCGGTGGGGATTTGCGAGAGATCGAGCTGGGTGGTGCGGGTTCGCCCCGCCGGGTCGCTCAGCACGACTGGCACGCTGCGACGGTCCATCACCGCCGTGCCCAGCGCCATGCCCACGTGTGTCCACGTCTCGATCGGCTGGCCGTCGATGCTCAGGATGCGGTCGTCCTGCTGCAGGCCGGCCTGCTGCGCGGCATCGCTGGCGCGACCCACGATCGGCAGGTAATCGCCCTTGCCGACCACAAACATGACCCACAGCAGGAGCACGGCCAGGATGAGGTTGAAGCCCGGGCCCGCAGCGACGATGGCGAAGCGTTGCCACACCGACTTCCGGGTGAATGCCTCCGGAAGCTGCTCGGTCGGCACTTCGCCCTCCCGCTCGTCCAGCATCTTCACGTAGCCGCCGAGCGGCAGCGCGGCGACCACGAACTCGGTGCCGTCACGGTTGGTGCGGCGCCAAAGCGGTGTGCCGAACCCGACCGAGAAACGCAGCACGCGCACGCCACAGCGGCGCGCGACCCAGTAGTGGCCAAACTCGTGGAACGTCACCAGCACACCGAGGCTGACGATCAACCACCAGATTGAACCGAAGAACTCGTTCACCGCACCGCTCCTTCGCGCTCCGTGGGCCATTTTCGCACGAGGTCGGCGGCCATCCGCCGCGCCCTGGCGTCCAGTTCCAACCGTTCAGCCAGGTCGCCGCCGGCTGCGCCGACGTCGTGCTGCAGGGTGCCTTCGATCACGTCCGCAATCCGAAGAAAGCCGATCTGACCCTGAAGAAACGCTGAAACGGCGACTTCATTGGCGGCATTGAGAACGGTGGTGGCGGCGACACCCTGGCGTGCCGCGTCGAAGGCTAGCCCAAGTGCAGGAAAAGCTTCGTTATCCGGCGCTTCGAACTGCAATGAGGACGCAGCCACCAGGTCCAGGGCCGCCACCCCGGCGTCGATGCGGTCCGGCCAGGCCAGGCCGTAGGCGATCGCGGTGCGCATGTCCGGGTTGCCCAGCTGGGCGAGCATCGAGCCATCGACGTAGTCGACCAGCGAATGCACGATGCTCTGTGGGTGCACCACCACCTCGATGCGGTCGACTTCGACGTCGAACAGCCAGCCAGCCTCGATGACCTCGAGGCCCTTGTTCATCAGGGTGGCGGAGTCGACCGAGATTTTCCGGCCCATCGACCAATTCGGGTGTTGGCAGGCCTCGGCCGGGGTGACCCGGGCAAGCGCTTCGCGCGGCCGACCGCGGAACGGCCCGCCGCTTGCGGTGAGAATCAGCCGGCGCACCGAGCTGGCCGGTGCCGCCGCGGGGTGGGGCAGGCACTGGAACAAGGCGTTGTGTTCGCTGTCGACCGGCAGCAGCTCGGAACCCGATGCCTGCACAGCCTGGCGCAGCAGATCGCCGGCCATGACCACGGACTCCTTGTTGGCCAGCAGCAGGCGCTTGCCTGCGCCAGCCGCGGCGAGCGTGGAGCGCAGGCCTGCGGCGCCGACGATCGCGCCGACGACCGTGTCGCAGCCGTCGCCCGCGACCAGGCCGCACAGCGCGTCGTCTCCGGCGTGTGCTCGGGTCGGCAGGCCCGCCGAGGCGAGTGCAGCCTTCAGCGCGCCGAATGCGGCCTCGTCGGCGATGACCGCGTGGTCCGGCCGGTGCGTCACGCACAGCGCGACCAGCGCGTCGACGCGCGAGCCGGAAGCGAGAATCGACGCGCGGTAGCGGTCGGGGTGGCGGGAGATCAGGTCCAGCGTGCTTCGGCCGATCGATCCGGTCGCGCCGAGCAGGGCAATGTGCCTCACAGCAGCAGCCAGCTCTTCAGGACGGCAAACGTGGGGACTGCCGCGACGATGCTGTCGAGGCGGTCCATGACGCCACCATGGCCGGGTACGAGGCGTCCCGAGTCCTTGGCGCCGGAATGGCGCTTGATCAGGCTCTCGAACAGGTCGCCCACGACCGAGGCGAGCGCCGTGAGCAAGGCCGCGAGCACCATGCCCGGCAGGGACGTCCACCCCATGCCCAAGGTGGGCACGGCCATCGTGGCGACCAGGCAGGCGCCGCCGAGCCCGCCCCAGAATCCCGCCCAGGTCTTTCCGGGGCTGATCGAAGGCGCCAGCTTGGCTCCGCCGATGCGGCTACCGACGAAATAGGCGCCAGTGTCGGCCGCGAAGACGATGATCAGGCAGTACAGCATCCAGCGCGGGCCATCAGGGCCCGCATGCAGCAGCCCTGCGCCGGTGAATGCCGGGACTACCAGCATCGAACCGACGATGAGCTTGATCAATGTGTTGCCGCGCGAAGGCTCCCGGGCCATGCGAATGCGCCCCAACCAGATCATGGCCACCATCCACCAAAGCACACCGAGCAGGGTGACCACCGGGAAGAGCCCGGGCCAACCGCGCCAGGCCAGCCAGGCGAGTACGCCAGCATTCACCGCCAGCACCACGGCGCGAAGCTCCGGCCTGACCATGCCCGACAGGCGGGTCCACTCCCACAGCCCCAGCAGGAGGACGGCCGAGAACAGGGCGAGGAACCAGTTCGGCGGCAGCCACAGCACCGCCGCGACCACCACGGGAAGCAGGACGAGGGCGGTGATGATGCGCTGCTTCATGCAGGAAGTCCTCGGGCGATCTGCTCGCTGGTCAGACCGAATCTCCGTTCGCGTCGACCGTAGTCCTCCACCGCGCGGTCGAGCACTTCGGCATCGACATCGGGCCAGAGGGTGGGGGTGAAATACAGTTCGGCGTAGGCGAGCTGCCAAAGCAGGAAATTGCTGATGCGCTTGTCGCCGCCGGTGCGGATGAACAGATCGGGCGGGGGCAGGTCGGCGAGGCCCAGGGCCGTGGCGAACCGCCGTTCGTCAATCTGTCCCGGCTCGATCTCGCCGCGCACGGCGGCTTCAGCCATCCGACGCGCCGCCTGGATGATATCCCAACGCCCACCGTAGCTGGCGGCGATGGTCAGACGCATGGCCTGACCGTTCGCCGTCACCGATTCGGCGCGGGCCATTCGGTCACGGATGTCTGCACCGAAGGCTTCGCGGTCGCCGATGAATCCCAGCCGGATGCCGCGGCGCCCGAGGTCGTCGACTTCCCGGTCGAGCGCGCGCAGGAACAGCTGCATCAGCGTGCCAACTTCTTCCGCGGGTCGGTTCCAGTTTTCGCTCGAGAACGCGAACAGGGTGAGCGCGCCCACGCCGCGCGCCACGCACCAGTCGATGCATCGATTGACCGCGCGGGCGCCGGCGCGATGGCCGATCGTGCGCGGCCGGCCACGGGCCTTGGCCCAGCGACCATTGCCGTCCATCACGATGGCGATATGCGCCGGAATGCTGCTGCCGTCTTCGCGCATCAAGCGGCCTCAGACCGCCATCAGTTCGTCTTCCTTGGCCTTGACCACGCCGTCGACGTCCTTCACGAACTTGTCGGTCAGTTTCTGGATGTCGTCCTCGGCCTTGCGCTCCTCGTCCTCGGTGATGTCCTTCGACTTGAGCAGCTCCTTGACCTGATGCAGGGCATCGCGGCGGATGTTGCGCACAGCCACCTTGGCGTTCTCGCCTTCGTGCGACACGTGCTTGGAAAGCTCCTTGCGGCGTTCCTCGGTCAGCGGCGGAAGGTTGATGCGGATGATCTGGCCGGCCGTGTTCGGGGTGAGGCCGAGATCGGAGGCGAAGATCGCCTTCTCGACCGCAGCCACCATGTTCTTTTCCCACGGCGTGATGGTCAGCGTGCGGGCGTCGGCGATGGCGACGTTCGCGACCTGCGACAGCGGCACGTCCGAGCCGTAGTAGCTCACCTTGAGGTGCTCGACCAAGGCCGGGCTGGCGCGGCCGGTGCGCACCTTGGTCAGGTCGTGACGAAGTGATTCGACGCTCTTGTTCATGCGGTTCTGCGCGTCTTTCTTGATGTCTTCCAGCATGGGCTTACTCCGTCTTGCTCGTGTCGTATTCGCTCGGGTGGGGCGCCGGGGTCAGGCGGCCCGGCCCTGCACCAGGGTTCCGATCGGCTCGCCGCGCACGATCCGCATCAGATCGCCTTCCCGGCTCATGTCGTAGACCCGCAGCGGCAGGTCGTAGTCGCGGCACAGTGCGATGGCTGCAGTGTCCATGACCTTGAGGTCCTGGCTGATCACATCCTCGTAGCTCAGTCGCTCGTAGCGGCGGGCGTCCGGATTCTTCTTCGGATCGCTGTCGTACACGCCGTCGACCTTGGTCGCCTTGAGCAGCAGCTCGGCGCTGATCTCCACCGCGCGCAGGGCTGCAGCCGAGTCGGTGGTGAAGAACGGGTTGCCGGTGCCGGCGGCGAACAGGGTCACCCGGCCTTTCTCCAGATGGCGGATCGCGCGGCGACGAATGAAGTCTTCGCACACTTCGTTGATCTTCAGTGCGCTCATGGTGCGTGCATAGGCGCCGATTTTCTCCAGCGCATCCTGCATCGCCAGCGCGTTCATCACGGTCGCAAGCATGCCCATGTGGTCGCCGGTGACCCGGTCCATGCCGGCCGCGGCCAACCCGGCGCCGCGGAAGATGTTTCCGCCACCGATGACCACGCCGACCTGCACGCCCGCGCGGCTGACCTCCTGGATCTCCCGCGCAAGTCGGAACAGGATGTCCGGGTCGATGCCGTAGTCCAGCCGCCCCATCAGCGCTTCGCCGCTGAGCTTGAGCAGGATTCGTCGGTACTTGGGCGTGCTGCTGTCCACTCGGCCGTCCTGAAGACAAAACTCCCCCATTCTACCGGCTTTGCGGCGGGGGTCGGCATTCGTCGTCGCGAATCCACACCAGTCGATGCCCGGTATCAGCCAGTTCGCGCTGGATCCCTGCTCCCAGCACCAGATCGCCGGCGGCCAGCAGGGTTCCGCTGGCATCCAGCAGCAAGGGCAGTCGGTCGCGCTCCCACGGTGGAATGCCGAGGTGCTGGAGCACATTCTTCAGTGGCGTCGCGAACTGCCGCCCTGGCAGCACGATGCGCTCGCCGCCCAGGCGCTGGCGCACCGACCAGTTCCGTGCCGCGGACGGCGGACCCTCCAGCCTGAGCTGGCCTAAGCCCCAGGTCAGCGGCATGCGTCCGTCCCAGGCGATGGGCGATTCGGGGAGTGCGAGCGCCGCATCGGCTTCGGCGTGCAGAAGGTCCCGGTAGCGCTGCACGCGCACGCCGGGCCAGCACTGCAGCCCGGGTTCGCCCCCTTCGGCCACCCAGTCGAGTACCCGATCGAGGGCCTGTTTCCCGGGTGGCTGCAGACCCAGTGTTTGCGTCCACAGGCGAACGACGCGCGCCTGCATCGGGCGATCCAGTCGCATCAGCCGCTCGCGCAGCAGCGTGGAGGGATCGACGCCCTGCACAGATGCCAGCGCCTGTCCTGCCGCCCGCGTCAGCAGCGCGTCGTCGCCTTGCAGCAGGGCGGCGCTGACCCCGGCCGCGGTCTCGAAGTCGGGAAAGATGCTGCGCAGGACAGGCAGGGCCTCGTGGCGCAGGCGGTTTCTCGGGTGCCGCGGATCGACGTTGGCCGGATCGTCGATCCATTGCAAACCCACTCGCTCCGCGTAGCGACTCAGCAACTCGCGTGGAATCGCCAGCAGAGGGCGCCAAACCACAGCCTGTGAGTGTTCGAGCGGAGCAAGCGGCCGCATGGCCGACAGGCCCTCGGCCCCGGAATGGCGGGCGAGGCGCATCAGGAAGGTCTCCGCCTGATCGCTGAGGTGGTGCGCGAGGACCAGTGCTTCATCGGCGGCCAGGTGCCGGGCGAAGGCTCGCCGCCGCGCGTGCCGCGCCGCGGCCTCCGGCCCGTCGCCGCTGGCTGGATCGACGCGAACGCGCTCGACGCGGAGCGGCACCTGCAGGTTCTCGCACAGGCGAGCGCAATGCTCGGCCCAGGCATCAGCCTGCGCAGACAGCCCGTGATGCGCGTGCATCGCCCGCAGCTCGAAGCCCGGCTGTCGGGGCCGGATCAACGTGGCCAGCGCGTGCAGCAGTACACTGGAGTCGAGACCACCGGACAGTCCCACACAGCATCGCGCCGCGGGTGGCGTGGACAGCGCGCGGTGCAGCAGGTCCGGAAGGTCTGGGGCGGTCGACATGCCGCCATGTTCGCCTGAGCGAAGCGGTGCTGCCAGCCGTCGCGCTGCCCGCCCGTTTCGCCCTTCGGCCTGGTGGATCGGAGTTGCGGTCGACTTTGCCGGGGATGGGCTGCACGATGCACACCCGCCGACTGCCCTGTGCGGACTCCCGTTCCCGCCTGCATGCCCTGCATATGAAACGTCCCGCCATCGTCGCGCTCATGGGGCCGACGGCGTCCGGAAAGACCGCCGCCAGTCTCGATCTGGCCGAGCAGTTCGGCGGCGAAATCGTGAGCGTCGACTCGGCCTTGGTGTACCGCGGCCTGGACATCGGCAGTGCCAAGCCGACCCTGGAGGAGCGTCGGGGCATTCCGCACCACCTGATCGACGTGCGGGCACCGCATGAGCCCTATTCGGCAGCCGAGTTCGCTGTCGACGCCCGCGCTGCCGTCGAGGGGATCCTCGAGCGCGCTGCGTTGCCCATTCTGGTCGGCGGAACGGGGCTGTACTTTCGCGCCCTGCTCGAAGGCCTGAGCGCCATGCCGGCCGCCGACGCGGCATTGCGTCAGGCCGTCACCGACGAGGGGGCGCAGCGCGGCTGGCCGGCCATGCATGCCGAGCTGGCTCGGGTGGATGCCCGGGCAGCGGCGCGGATCAAGCCGACCGACCCGCAGCGCATCGTCCGTGCCATCGAGGTGTTCCGCCTGAGCGGGCGACCGATCTCGGTGTGGCAGGAAGAAGGTGCGCAGACGGGCGGCTCGCCGTGGCGGGTGCTGAGGGTGGTGCTCTGCCCACCCGACCGTGCGGAACTCCATCGACGCATCGGTCGGCGTTTCGAACTGATGCTCGACCAGGGTTTGATCGGCGAAGTCGAGCAGCTGCGGCGCGACCCGCGGCTGCATGCCGACCTGCCCGCCGTGCGTGCCGTGGGCTACCGGCAGACCTGGGCCTACCTGCAGGGTGAGTGCGATCGCGCGGCGCTGGGCGAGCAGGTGACGGCAGCGACCCGCCAGCTCGCCAAGCGGCAGATTACCTGGCTGCGCCGCGAATGGGCCGCGTTCTGGCGCGACCCCGGCGGCGCGCCGGCCGCCGTGCACGAACTGGTCACCCGCTTCCTCGGATGATGCGACACGGCGGGTCGAGGACACGGCGGGGCGCCAAGGTCTTGCTCCATGCGCTGAGCGCCTCACGGGCGTGTACCATGCGCTGGATTGCGGAACATGCCGTCCCCATATTGGGATCACGGCGGTCCTGCGCCCGTGGCCCTGCGCCGCGCACAACAACACATCAGCGGGAGATAAACCATGTCCAAGGGCCAGTCCCTGCAGGACCCATTCCTCAACGCACTGCGTCGCGAGCGGGTGCCGGTGTCGATCTACCTCGTCAACGGAATCAAGCTCCAGGGCACGGTGGAATCGTTCGACCAGTTCGTCGTGCTGCTGCGCAATACGGTGAGCCAGATGGTCTACAAGCACGCCATCTCGACCGTGGTGCCCTCGCGCAACGTGCGCATCGGCACCGGTCCAGGCGGCGAGCAGGGCGGCGCCGAGGAGTGATCGTGACGCTGCAGGAAAGTCCGATCCGTGTTTGAACGTTCCCGGCGCGGCGAGTCCGCGCTGCTGATTCAGCCTCTGGCCCCCGGTCAGGACGATCCGAGCTTGCTGGAAGAGTTCGCCGAGCTGGCGCGCTCGGCCGGTGCTACGGTGGTGGCGCAGCTGACCTCGCGGCTGACCCGGCCCAACCCTGCACTGCTGATCGGCAGCGGCAAGGCCGAAGAAGCCCGCATGCTCTGCGACACATCGGGCGCGGATCTGGTCCTGATCAACCATCCCCTGACGCCGGTTCAGGAACGCAACCTGGAGCGCCTGCTGCAGCGTCGGGTGGTCGACCGCACGGGCCTCATCCTTGATATTTTTGCCCAGCGTGCGCGCTCGCATGAGGGCAAGCTGCAGGTGGAACTGGCCCAGCTGCGCCACATGGCGACCCGACTGGTTCGCGGTTGGACCCATCTCGAACGCCAGCGCGGTGGTGCCATCGGCCTGCGCGGCCCGGGTGAGACGCAGCTGGAAACCGACCGTCGCCTGCTCGCCAAGCGCGTTGATCAGCTGCAGCGGAGGCTGGAGAAAGTCGAAGTACAGCGCTCGCAGATGCGCCGTGCCCGGCTGCGCAATGCAGTGCCGCGCGTGGCCCTGGTCGGCTACACCAACGCCGGCAAGTCGACCCTCTTCAACGCGCTGACCGAGGCCGGGGCCTACGCCGCCGACCAGCTGTTCGCAACGCTGGATCCCACGGTTCGCCGGCTCGACGGCCTGCGCTGCGGGGAAGTCGTGCTGGCCGATACGGTCGGGTTCGTGCGCGATCTTCCACATGACCTCGTGGCAGCGTTCCGGTCCACGCTGGCCGAGGCCCGCGACGCCGACCTGCTGTTGCACGTCGTCGACGCTGCCGATCCGGCGCGCGACGAGCGCATGGCCCAGGTTGATGAGGTGCTGCACGAGATCGGCGCCGGCGAGTTGCCGCAGCTCGTGGTGTTCAACAAGACCGATCTGCTCGATCCGGACATGGCGGAGACCCCAGGACGCTGTGACCGGGACGAGGCAGGCCAGATTCACCGCGTGTGGGTGTCGGCCCGCGATGTCGCGGGCCTGGATGCCCTGCGCGAAGCCATCGATGCGCGATTCGCTTCGCGCCGCGCCGAGGCGTGGGTGCGACTGCCCATCGCTGCCGGCCGCTTGCGTGCGCGGCTGTTCGAAGCCGGCGCCGTCATCGACGAGCGCAACGACGACGAGGGCTGGATGCTGCATCTCGACCTGCCCGAAAGGCTCGCGCAGCGACTGTGCGCGGGCGAGGACGCGCGCCATCATGCGCTGGACGCACAGTGGCTGAACGCACAGCCGCCGTGTTCCTGAGCGTGCACTTGTGATCCAATTCCCGCGCCCCCATGCATCGCAGAACGGGTGTCGGACCGAGCGACCGGCTTGGTCGTGGACGAACCCGGCGCGGTGGAGCCGCGCCGCGGGCGTTCTCGATCACTGCGCAACAACACGGAGTATGTGAAGGATGGCCTGGAACCAGCCCGGAGGCGGCGACAAGGACCCCTGGAAGAACGGAGACAACCAGGGCAAGGACGTCGAAGACTTCCTCAATCGCCTGAAGTCGGGCATGAATCGCATGCTAGGCGGCGACGACAATCGTCGCGGCGGACCCAACATCGTGATCTGGATCGTCGGTGCGCTGCTGCTGTGGGTGGCGCTCGACGCCTGGGTGATGGTGGACGAACGCGAGAGCGGGGTGGTGTTGCGCCTCGGCAAGTTCGACCGACTGATGACGCCGGGCCCCAACTTCAAGTTGCCGCGACCGTTCGAATCGGTGACCAAGGTCGACGTCACCCAGCTGCGGTCGATCAGCGACCAGGTGCGGATGCTGACCAGCGACGAGAACATCGTCCAGATCGAATACAACGTGCAGTACGTGGTTGCTGACCCGAAGCTCTACCTGTTCGGCGCGCGCGACCCGGACGACACCCTCAAGCAAGCCGCCGAGAGCGCCGTGCGCGACGTCATCGGTTCGAGTGCGATGGATCAGGTGCTCACCGGCGAGCGCGCCGCGCTGGCTGCCGACGCCAAGCAGCGGCTGCAGTCCACGCTCGACGACTACAGCACCGGTCTGCAGGTCAGCGTGTTCAACCTGCAGAATGCCCGACCACCTTCCGAAGTGCGTGAAGCCTTCGACGACGCCATCTCCGCTCGCGAAGACCGCGAACGCATCGAAAGCGAGGCCGAGGCCTACGCGAGCAAGGTCGTACCCGAGGCGCGTGGTGATGCGGCGCGCATCCGTACCGAGGCCGAGGGCTACAAGCAGGCCGTGATCGCGCACGCAGAAGGTGATGCGCAGCGCTTCACCCTGCTGGCGGACGAGTACGCCAAGGCCCCGGAAGTGACCCGCAAGCGCCTGTACCTGGAGACCATGCAGGAAGTGCTGGCGCGCAATCGCAAGGTCTATGCGGGCGACGGCGACAACGTGCTCTACCTGCCGCTTGACGGCGCCACCTCGACACGGCCCTCGTCGGCCAGTCTGCCGGCGCCAGCACGCTCGGTCGGCGCGCTGCCGTCCACCACCAGCATGGTCGAACGCGAAGGCCTGCGACCGGAACGTCCGCGCCGCGAGGAGGGTGGCCGATGAAACCCTTGATCCCCATTCTCGTCGTCGTCGCCGCCTTCCTCGCCCTCGATTCGGTCTACCTGGTGCAGGAAAGCCAGGTCGCACTGCGCTTCCAGATCGGCCGCATCGTCGAGAGCGACATCCAGCCCGGATTCCACCTCAAGGCGCCGCTGGTCCAGAACATCCTCAAGTTCGATCGCCGCATCCTGTCGCTGGACGGTCAGCCGGAGCGCTATCTGACTTCCGAGAAGAAGGACGTCAACGTCGACTTCTTCGTGAAATGGCGCATCGACGACGTGCGCAAGTTCTATCAGGCCACTGCCGGCAATGAATCGAACGCCCGCCAGCGTCTGTCCCCGATGGTGATGGAAGCGATCCGCAACGAGATCAATCAACGCACGCTGAAGGACGTGGTGGCCGGCGAACGCACCAACCTGGCCTCGCGCTTCGTTGAGGTGGCGAATCCGGCGGCACAGAGCCTGGGCGTCGATATCGTCGACATCCGTATCAAGCGGATCGACCTGCCGGAAGACGGCCAGGTCATCGGCTCGGTGTTCGAGCGCATGCGCGCGGAGCGACTGCGGGTGGCGAACGAGCTGCGTGCCCAGGGCACCGAGCAGTCCGAAACGATCCGCTCGAACGCCGATCGCCAGCGCGCGGTCATCGTCGCCGAGGCCGAACGCGACGCGCAGCGCCTGCGCGGTGAGGGTGATGGCCGGGCGGCGGAAATCTACGCGCAGGCCTATCAGCGACACGCCGATTTCTACAGCTTCTACCGCAGCCTGGAAGCCTACCGGCGCGGTTTCTCCGACGGCGAGTCGGTGCTTGTGCTGGACAAGGACGCCGAGCTGCTGCGCTACTTCGGCAGCGACAAGGGCCGCTGAGTCAGCCGGGATGTTCCGCGCGGCCTGAACGCCGCGCACTCCCTGCCATCGCATGACGACCGACCTGCTCGCCGCGCTTTGCCTGGTGCTCGTGCTCGAGGGCCTGTTCCTGTTCATCGGCCCGGAAACCTGGAAACGCATGGCGGCAGAGATGCAGGCCGTGCCGGCGCGGGCCCTGCGTGCGGCGGGCGGGATGATGGTCATCGCCGGGCTTCTGGCCCTGCAGTGGGTGCGCTCCTGAGCCGTGCGCGCCCGAAGCGTACCTGCCCCCGCGGATACACCGCGCCCGTGCGCGCGGTCACCTGCCGATAGTTCCATCGGCCGCGCAGACGGCCAAGTCGTCGCCAGCCGCGGCGCGTCCGGTCGCATCGGTGCAGCGTCATTTCCAGACGCCGCCAGGCTCCGGTTTCGTCATGTCGTCGTTGATGCGGCCGGCTACAGCCACTTCGCCCGTTTCAGCGCGACGTACAAAGCCAGCACCACGGTCGCAGTCACCCCGATGACGACGCCATAGCTGGACCGGCCAGCCAGTTCGGGCATGTGCACGAAGTTCATGCCGTACCAGCTCGCTACCAGGGTCGGTACGCCGAGCAGGCCCGCCCAGCCGGCCAGGCGCTTGACGATCTCGCCCTGCTGCACGGTGGCCAGGGCCAGGTTCACGCTGAGCGCTGCGGTGAGCATTTCCCGCATGGTGTCCGTCGCTTCGTTGACGCGTACCGCGTGATCGAACACGTCTCGGAAGTACGGCCGCACTTCGTCGCGCACCAGGGTCGGGTGGAAGCGGACCAGCTGGTTCAGGATGTCCTGAAGCGGGGCCACGGCGAGCCGCAGTTTGACCAGCTGCTGCTTCAGTGAATACAGCCGGTGAATGGTTTCCTGCTTGAACGTCTTGTTGAAGATGTCCTGCTCAAGAGCAACGAGTTCGCGCTCGAATTCGCCGACCAGTGGCATGTAGTTGTCGACGATGAGGTCGAGCACGGCGTACAGCGCGTAGCTCGGGCCCAGCGCAAGCATCTCCGGTTCACGTTCGCAGCGGGCCCGGGCGGGGGCGTAGGGCAGGGAAGCGCCGTGGCGGATGGTGATCAGGTAGCGCTCACCGAGAAAGATCAGCGTCTCGCCGAACTGGATGCTCCCTTGCACAAGCTGGGACGTGTGCAAGGCGAGAAACAGCGACGACCCGTAGACCTCGATCTTGGGCCGCTGGTGGGCATGGTGGGCGTCCTCGACGGCCAGATCATGGAGATCGAATTCCGCCTGCAGCTCGTCGAGAATCGCTTCGCTGGGCTGGTGTACGCCCACCCAGAAGAAATCGTCGGTGTCACGCAGCAGTTCGCCGACCTGCGCGAGCTCGAAGCGCCGTGGCGAGCCGCCGGCCTTCGGGTAGGCGGCGCAGTTGACGATCATGGTGGCCCCGTCAAGTTCGAGTTCGCGCCCATCCTAGCGATTGGGCCGCCCGCTTGTATCGCCCAGCGTCGAAACGCGTCACCCGCGCCGGCAGGCCGCGGCAGGCCTACGCAGCGTCCGAGGGCATGTCGGGAGGCGCAAGCAGCCAGCGCGTGGCCACGAGCATCGGCAGGCTGAGCATCAGCCATTCGAGGTTGTCCTGATCGCGCACGGACAGGAACAGCAGAGCGCAGGCAGCCGTCGTCATCGCTGCACAAACCCACCACGTTGCCCGCGCGAGGCCGGGACCGCGTCGCAGGGCCAGCCAGGGCAGGAATCCGAACGCCAGCGGTGAAAACAGCAACAGATTCCGGTTCGCGGCGGCCATGCTGTGGTCGGTGCCGAACCAGAGCGCGAGCATCACGCAGCCCACCACGCCGGCGGACAGCCACCAGGTCGCAGCGATGGCGCGGCCGAGACGGTGGGCGAAACGGCCCTGGGCGCGGTGCAGGGCGAGCATCACTACGCCGAGCAGCGAGCCCAGCAGCAGCGCGCGCCCGCCGAATCGCGGCGGACTGTCGGCTGACCCAGCGATGGTCTGCGGCAGCAATTCGATGGTCTCTTCAACCAGCGGCGTGCCATCGTCGCGCTGGGTGATGGCCAGCAGCGAAGCGAAATGTTCGGGCAGGAACGACTCGTTCCAGCGGCTGAGCCGCGCGTCGGCATCGGGGCCGAGCAGCAGGTGCATGCCGAGCATCATCCACGGGACATCCGCGCCGAGACGCAGCGCTTCGGCACGGTAGGTCAGCCCGCGAGAGCGACTGCCGCCGGCCTCGCGCAGACGGCCATGCAGGGCATCGTCCAGCGCATCACGAACGCGGGTCGAACAGTTCGCCAGGAAGTAGTCGTAGCGATACTCGGCGTGCTCGGGTTGCGCGTTCCAGGCGAGAAACGCGGCCAGCGCCTGCGCTTCCCCGGGGTCGAGTCGGAGCCACTGCAGCCGCACCGAACGGCCTTCCTGGCCGTACTGCCACAGTTCGCGATCGAGATCGCTCACGGCCAGCGTGTAGAGCATCTTGCCGCGCACGAAGCGAATCAGGAAGTTCGGCTGGGCGAAGTCGAAATAACCGTAGTTGTACGACAGTGCCGGGCCGGAAGGCTGGGTGATGATCAGCGCGTTGTGGCCAAAGCGCGACCAGTATTCGGCACCCGGTCCCATGGTGATCACGCCTACCCTTGGCACCCAGGCTGCAGGGGGCGCATCGCCCGTGGCGGAATCGACCTGGCTGGCCGTGTCGGCCGACGTCGTCGCCGCTGCGAACAGGCAGAGCAGGCAGGCAAACAGTCGGAGCAGGGCGGTGTGCCGGATGCTCCGACGTTGCTCAGTCATTGGGCACGACGTTGACCTGGAAGGCGTGCACCCGGCGACCGTCGGCGCTGGTCACGCGGAAATGGAACCGGCCGAGTTCGAGCTCCTCGCCGGTTTCCGGCAGGTGGCCGAGCTTGGACACCACGACGCCGCCGATGGTGTCGTATTCGTCGTCGGAGAAATCGGCGCCGAATCGCTCGTTGAAATCGTCGATCGGGGTCAGCGCGTCGACGACGAACTTGCCGTCGGCCTGCGCAGCAATGCGCTGGCCTTCGTCGCTGGCATCATCGTGCTCGTCGTCGATCTCGCCGACGATTTCCTCGAGTACGTCCTCGATGGTGATCAGGCCCGCCACGCCGCCGTACTCATCGACCACGATGGCCATGTGATTGCGGCTCAGGCGAAACTCGCGCAACAGCACGTTCAGGCGCTTCGATTCGGGAATCAATACCGCAGGACGCAAGAGCTCACGGATGCTGGCGCGGTGCCCGCCCGCGCATCCGCGCAGCAGGTCCTTCGCCAGCAGGATGCCGAGAATCTCATCCTTGTCCTCGCCATGGACCGGAAACCGCGAATGGCCGCTTTCGATCACCAGATCGAGGATCTGGTCGAAGGTGGCGTCGATCGGCAGGGAGACCATCTGTGCGCGGGGCAGCATGACATCGGCCACCTGCTGTTCGGCGACGTGCATGGCCCCTTCGATCATTTCGAGAGTGTCTGCACCCAGCAGGCCGTTGGCCTGGGCATTGCGCAGCTCTTCGAGAAGTTCTTCCTGGTTCTTGGGTTCTCCCGACCAGGCCTGGCTCAGGCGGTCAAACCAGGATCGTTGCGGTACGGGACTACTGTCAGATTCTTCGGGCATGGATCCAGACACTGCGCCACGGTCGGCGTGACCGACAGTTTAGCGGAATCGGATGCCAAGGCGTGTGACATCGGTTCGGCCTGGAGCCCGGTGACCTCGACGCGGGTCAACCGGCGATGCGGCCGGCATCACGGGCGCGGCGCGAGGCCGCGTCCAAATGCTTGATTGCAGACATTTCCGTGCTCGGCTGGAGGCGAGCCCTTCGTGGCGACGTTCAGCCGACCTCGTCGGTGTACGGGTCGTCGAACCCCAGTCCCGCCAGAATCTCGCGCTCGAGGTTCTCCATCAGATCGGCCTCGCGCGGGTCGTCATGGTCGAACCCGAGCAGGTGCAGCACGCCGTGCACGGTCAGGTGGGCGAAATGCGCGCGTACGTCCTTGCCCTGCAGGCGCGCCTCGCGCTGCACGACCGGCGCGCAGATCACGATGTCGCCGAGCAGCGGCAGCTTCACGCCCTCGGGAAGGTCGGCCGGGAAGCTCAGCACGTTGGTCGGAGCGTCCTTGCCGCGGTAGTGCCGGTTCAGCGAGCGTCCCTCGTACTCGCCGACCAGGCGCAGGGCGACGTCGGCGCGCCTGACGCGACCGCGCAGGGCCGCCTCGGTCCAGGTGCGAAAACTCTGCGCCGCCGGCAGACCGGCGCGCGGAATACCGTAGCTGACGACCAGATCCAGTTCGACCTTGCGACTCACGACGCCGACTCCTCATGGCCTGCAGCGCGATCGTAGGCGCGCACGATGCGGGCCACCAGCGGATGGCGTACGACATCCCGGGCGCCGAAGAAGCTGAAGCTGATTCCCTCGACGTCCTTCAGCACCTCGGTGGCATCGCGCAGCCCTGATCGCTGGTGTTTCGGCAAGTCGATCTGGGTGAGGTCGCCGGTGACCACGGCGGTGCTGCCGAAGCCGATCCGGGTCAGGAACATCTTCATCTGCTCGACCGAGGTGTTCTGCGCCTCGTCGAGAATCACGAACGCATCGTTGAGGGTGCGGCCGCGCATGTAGGCCAGCGGCGCGATCTCGATGACGTTGCGTTCGATCAGCTTGCCCACCCGCTCGACCCCCAGCATCTCGTACAGCGCGTCGTAGAGCGGACGCAGGTAGGGGTCGACTTTCTGGGTGAGGTCGCCGGGCAGGAATCCGAGTTTCTCTCCGGCTTCGACAGCAGGGCGCACCAGCAGGATGCGCTGGACCCGCGCCCGCTCCAGCGCCTCGACGGCCATGGCGACGGCGAGGAAGGTCTTGCCCGTTCCCGCGGGGCCGACGCCGAAATTGATGTCGTGGGTGGCGATGGCGTGCAGGTAGCGCGCCTGATTCGCGCCGCGGCCGCGAATCAGCCCACGCTTGGTCTTGATGACGACTTCCTGCACGTCGCCCGAGTCGCTCGCGCCACGATCGACCGATCCACGCAGGTGCAGGATCTCCTCCACGCGGCGGGTATCGAGAGGCGATTCGGCCGTGGCATCCCAAAGTGCGCGCACCAGGCGCTCGACATCGCGGCCGCGCTTGGGTTCGGCCGAGACTTCGAAGATGCCGCCGCGATGTGCGATGGGCAGGCCGAGGTGCTGCTCGAGCATGCGCAGGTGTTCCTCCAGCGGGCCAGCCACGTTGGCCAGCCGCTCGGGCTCATCCTCGGGCAAGGTGAAGCGGTGCGGGGTCTGCTCGGTCATGGGTTCAGCATGCACGGTCGGCGGGGGCGCCGGACGCCGGCGGCGAACTCACGCGGCCCGCTCCGCGGCCAGCGCCACCATTCGCCCACGCAGCGAATGGCTCATCGCGTGGGTGATCTCGACGTCGACGAACTGGCCGACCAGGCGTGGGTGGCCGGGGAAGTTCACGAAGCGCATGTTCTCGGTGCGGCCGGTGATTTCGTTCGGATCCTTCTTCGACAGGCCCTCGACCAGCACCGTCTGTACGCTGCCGACCATCTCCTGCGAGATGCGTTTGGCGTGGACGTCGATGGCCGCCTGCAGGCGTTGCAGTCGCGCCGACTTGTCGGCTGCCGGGGTGTCGTCCGCGAGGTTCGAGGCCGGGGTGCCAGGGCGCGCCGAGTAGATGAACGAAAAGCTCTGGTCGAAGCCGATGTCTTCGATCAGCTTCATGGTGGCCTCGAAGTCGCGCTCGGATTCCCCCGGGAAACCGACGATGAAGTCGGAGCTGATCGACAGTCCCGGTCTAGCCTCGCGCAGGCGGCGGATCTTGGCCTTGTACTCCAGCGCCGTGTGGCCGCGCTTCATGGCGGCGAGGATGCGGTCGGAGCCCGCCTGCACCGGCAGGTGCAGGTAGCCGGCGAGCTTCGGCACATCCCGGTAGGCTTCGATGAGCGACTCGGTGAACTCCACCGGATGCGAGGTGGTGAAGCGGATTCGGCCGATGCCTTCGATTTCGGCGATGGCGCGGATCAGGAAGGCCAGGTCGACGGTCTCGCCGTCGGCCATCGGGCCGCGGTAGGCGTTGACGTTCTGGCCCAGCAGGTTCACCTCGCGCACGCCCTGGGCGGCCAGCTGGATGACTTCGGCGAGCACGTCTTCCACCGGGCGGCTGACTTCCTCGCCACGGGTGTAGGGCACCACACAGAACGTGCAGTACTTCGAGCAGCCTTCCATGATCGAGACGAACGCGGTCGGGCCCTCGGCGCGCGGCTCCGGCAGGCGGTCGAATTTCTCGATTTCAGGGAAGCTGATGTCGACCTGCGGTGCGCCCGACCGGCGCTTGGCCTCGATCAGTTCGGGCAGGCGGTGCAGGGTCTGCGGGCCGAACACGAGGTCGACGAAGGGTGCGCGCTTCAGAATCGAATCGCCTTCCTGCGACGCGACGCAGCCGCCCACGCCGATGATGACCTGATCATTCTTCTGCTTGAGCTGGCGCCAGCGGCCCAGCTGGCTGAATACCTTCTCCTGCGCCTTCTCCCGGATCGAGCAGGTGTTGACCAGGATGACGTCGGCCTCGGCCTCGTCGTCGGTCAGGGTCAGGCCATGCGATGCCGCCAGCACGTCGGCCATTTTCGCCGAGTCGTACTCGTTCATCTGGCAGCCGTGGGTCTTGATGAACAGTTTTCCGGACATGGCGAGGCGGGCGGTTCACGCGGGAGAGCGAGGCAGCTCAATAAGATATCGCAAAAGTCGGAGTGTCGAAGCGGTCAGGTGCTTGACAGCGATTCTGGCATCGGCATAATGCGCGGCTCAACGCGGGAATAGCTCAGTTGGTAGAGCACGACCTTGCCAAGGTCGGGGTCGCGAGTTCGAGTCTCGTTTCCCGCTCCAGATTGCGACAGAACCTCGGTCTTCCGGGGTTTTGTTTTTTCGGGGGTACTGCGCTGCGCGCGGGGCTCCCATGCGGCGCCGGTGGGACGGCCCGCGCTGCCTCGCTGGCCCGGGAGCAGGCTACAATCCCACGGTCACCGGCCTGGTGGCAGAGTGGTCATGCAGCGGACTGCAAATCCGTGTACGCCGGTTCGATTCCGACCCAGGCCTCCACGTTTGAGCGAAAGACTGGGCATCCTGCCCAGCTTTCGCGAAAACGGTTGCGGCAGAGCCGCGCCTCGTTTTCCGACTCCTCCGCTTCGCGTCGTCGCCGATGGCACATCCCTGTGCCAAGGCCGCTGTGTTGACGCGTGGTCATGGGGGAGGATTGGGCATCCTTGCCCAACTTCCGCGAAAACGGTCGCGGCGGAGCAGAGCCGCGCTGCGCTGCGCCTTTCGAATCATCCTGGTTGCATGGCCCTGGGCGCACCCATGGGCCGAGCCGTGGCGTTGAGTCCCGGCGGACGGGTCTGCCTGGCTCGCTTCGCTTTGTGAATCAGCGGTGCTCCGGCACACTGACCGGTACGCCCGGATGGCGGAATTGGTAGACGCAGCGGACTTAAAATCCGCCGACCGCAAGGTCATACGGGTTCGATTCCCGTTCTGGGCACCAAGGTTGAAAAAGTAGGAGCCAGAGCCTCGAGGCAGTAGTCCGCAGGCCGCGAGGCCTGATTCGGCGCCCTTGCTCTTCGGTCCAACGATGCAGTGCTCAGAAGGAACTGGCCGCGAGGCGGTGATCTAGGCCCCGAGGCCTGACTCGGCGCCCTTGCTCTTCGGTCCATCGCAGCAGTGCTCAGAAGGAATAGGCCGCGAGTGGAGTGGTCCGAGCTTGCGCCGATCACTCGACTCGCCGTTTGCGCATTGAACCGAGCTTCACCCTAACGCGTCGAGTGCCCGCTGCGGCGGTGAGGCCATGGGCGTCGTGGACTGAAGCGGTCCGCTGCGCAAGCGCGTGGCGAATACGGGTGTTCGGTGTGCTGTGGGCGCCTGCGTCATTCGTCCACCCCTGCTCAGCGTCACCTCGACTCGGCATACTGTGCGGAGTTCCGGGGGGATTTCCGCATGTTCGAGTCGCGCTACTTCGTCTGGTGGAGCTGTCTGCTCGCAACCGTCCTGTGCGCGGTGGCTGCGTGGGCGTCGAGCGACGGCTGGTGGTGGGGAGCCGCGCTGTTCGCGGTGCCGACCTTCATCGGCGTGGTGGACATGACCCAGCGTCGCTCTTCGGTGCGACGCAACTATCCGGTGATGGCGAATTTTCGCTTCCTGTTCGAATCGATCCGGCCGGAGATTCGCCAGTACTTCCTCGAAGACGACAACATCGCCGAACCCTACTCACGGGTGCAGCGATCGATCGTCTACCAGCGCGCCAAGAACGTGCTGGACAAGCGACCGTTCGGCACCCAGCTCGATGTCTACGCGGCGCGCTACGAGTGGATCAACCATTCCATGGTGCCCAGCGAGATCGACAGCCACGACTTCCGCGTCACCGTCGGCGGCCCGCAGTGCGCGCATCCGTATTCCTGCAGCGTGTTCAACATCTCGGCGATGAGCTACGGCGCCTTGTCGGCACAGGCGATCACTGCGCTCAACGAGGGCGCGAAGCGCGGCGGTTTCTACCACGACACTGGCGAAGGCTCGATCTCGAAGTACCACCGCGAGCCCGGCGGCGACCTGATGTGGGAGATCGGATCCGGCTACTTCGGCTGTCGCGACGAGCACGGTCAGTTCAGCGCCGAGCGCTTCCGCGAGAACGCCGCGATCGAGCAGGTCAAGATGATCGAGCTGAAGCTCTCGCAGGGGGCCAAGCCCGGGCATGGCGGCATCCTGCCGGCGGCCAAGGTCAGCGAAGAGATTTCCCGCGCGCGCGGCGTACCGATGGGCGTGGACTGCGTTTCGCCGCCCAAGCACTCCGCTTTCTCCACGCCGCGTGGGTTGATGGAGTTCATCGGCCAGCTGCGTGAGCTCAGCGGCGGCAAGCCGGTGGGCTTCAAGCTGGCAGTCGGGCATCCCTGGGAGTGGTTTGCGATCGCCAAGGCGATCATGGAAACCGGCATCCAGCCCGACTTCATCGTGGTCGACGGTGGCGAAGGCGGCACGGGTGCCGCGCCGCTGGAGTTCAGCAACCATGTGGGTGCGCCGCTGGTCGAAGCGCTCCTGCTCGTCCACAACACCCTGGTGGGTCTCAACCTGCGCGGTCAGGTGAAGATTGCCGCGGCCGGCAAGGTCGTCACCGCGTTCGACGTCGCGCGCACCATCGCGCTTGGCGCCGATTGGTGCAATGCCGCGCGCGGATTCATGTTCGCGCTGGGCTGCATCCAGTCGCAAAGCTGCCATACCAGCAAGTGTCCGACCGGCGTGGCCACGCAGGATCCTTCGCGCGCCCGTGCGCTCGATGTGCCGGACAAGGCCAATCGGGTCATGCAGTTCCACGAGAACACGCTGAAAGCGCTCAAGGAACTGCTCTCGGCAGCTGGTCTGGTGCATCCGGAGCAGCTTGGCCCGGAGCATGTGATCCGCCGCATCTCGACGACCGAGGTCCGTTCGCTGGCGGCGCTGTACCATTGGGTGAAGCCCGGCGAACTGCTCGAGGGCACGCCCGAGCATCCCGTGTTCAAGGTGTTCTGGCACCAGGCTTCGGCCGAGAGTTTCTCCGCTCCGCCGTCGGTGCTGTCGATGCGGACGACCAAGCAGACCTGAGTCGGCGGCGGGCCGGCCTTTCTTCCAGCCAACGAGAGCATTCACGATGACGACCATCAAGCGTGAGGACTTCATCCAGAGCATCGCCGACGCGCTGCAGTACATCAGTTACTACCACCCGGTCGACTACATCAAGGCTCTGGCCGCCGCGTACGAACGCGAGGAGTCGCCGGCAGCGCGCGATGCCATGGCGCAGATCCTGATCAACTCGCGGATGTGCGCCGAGGGGCGCCGGCCGATCTGCCAGGACACCGGCATCGTCAACGTGTTCCTCAAGGTCGGCATGGAAGTGCGCTGGGAATCGGGCATGTCACTCGAGGACATGGTCAACGAGGGCGTACGCCGCGCCTACCTGCACCCCGACAACAAGCTGCGCGCCTCGGTGCTGGCCGACCCCGCCGGCAAGCGCATCAACACCAAGGACAACACGCCGGCGGTGATCAATGTCGAGCTGGTACCTGGCAACACCGTCGACGTGCACGTCGCCGCCAAGGGCGGGGGTTCGGAGGCGAAGTCGAAGTTCGTCATGCTCAATCCGTCCGATTCCCTGGTCGACTGGGTGCTGAAGACGGTGCCGACGATGGGCGCAGGCTGGTGTCCGCCGGGCATGCTCGGCATCGGCATCGGCGGCACCGCCGAGAAGGCGATGACCCTGGCCAAGGAGTCGCTGATGGATCCGGTCGATATCCAGGACCTGATCGCGCGCGGTCCGGCGAACCGGGCGGAAGAGCTGCGCCTGGAAATCTTCGAAAAAGTGAACGCGCTCGGTATCGGGGCGCAGGGACTGGGCGGGTTGACCACCGTGCTCGACGTCAAGGTGCGCGACTTCCCCAGCCACGCGGCGAACCTGCCGGTGGCGATGATTCCCAACTGCGCGGCGACGCGGCACGTGCATTTCGAGCTGGACGGTTCCGGGCCGGCCGAACTCGAACCGCCGTCGCTCGACGATTGGCCGAAGCTGACCTACGACGCCAGCGCGGGACGCCGCGTGCAGCTCGACGGGCTCACGCGCGAAGAGGTCGCGAGCTGGAAGCCCGGCGAAGTCCTGCTGCTCAACGGCAAGATGCTCACCGGCCGCGATGCCGCACACAAGCGCATGGTCGACATGCTCAACAAGGGTGAGCCGCTGCCGGTCGATCTCAAGGGTCGCTTCATCTATTACGTCGGTCCGGTTGATCCGGTGCGCGACGAAGTCGTGGGGCCGGCTGGGCCCACCACGGCCACGCGCATGGACAAATTCACCGAGCAGGTACTGGCGCAGACCGGCCTGCTCGGCATGGTCGGCAAGGCCGAGCGCGGGCCGGTCGCGATCGAGGCGATCAAGAAGCACCAGTCGGTGTATCTCATCGCCGTGGGCGGCGCGGCCTACCTGGTCTCGAAGGCGATCAAGGCGTCGCGCGTGCTCGGCTTCCCCGAACTCGGCATGGAGGCGATCTACGAATTCGAGGTGAAGGACATGCCCGTCACCGTTGCGGTGGACAGTCGCGGTGCGTCGGTGCACCAGACCGGGCCGAAGCAGTGGCAGGCGAAGATCGGCAAGATCCCTGTCGTCGTGGCCTGATGCCTGCCGACGCGCGTCGTCACGGAGTGACAGTCCGATGGGACGGCCTGTTCAGCGGTGCAGCGATTCCAGCCCGTCGGCGAACAGGAAGTCGCGCGGAATCGGCGGCTCGTCCGGCAGGTCGCCCAGCGCACCCTGGGCGATCCAGTCGAAGACGAGGATCTGTTCGTCGAGGGTGAGCGGCAGGCCGCCAAGAGGCATGCGCTGACCGACCGGGGGCGCGTCGCAGTTGATCTTGAGAAACAGCAGACTCCCGCGTGGACGCCCCGGCTCGATCACGGCGGGCACGATCTTGTATATGGCGTCGATGCCGAAGTCAGTCAGGTCGAGCCCGCCGTCGAGCTGGCCTGCGTTGTGGCAGCTCGTGCAGCGTCCGGTGGTGAACTTCTCGTTGAAGATCGGCTTGATGTCGGTTTGCCAGTCGACGCCGAATACGATCGGGGTGCCGGTCAGGCTGTCGCAACCCTGGGCCGACGCGGCGCACGAGGCCGAATGACCGATTCCCGCGAGCAGGCCCAGCAGCAAGGGCGCGCCACGACATCGTGCGCGACTCATGACACCGATCTCATGGCAGCCACTTCATGGTGCCGATGGTTCCATCCCGGCAACCATGAGACAAGCCGCAGGGCGCGGTGACGTCTCGTGCTGCAATCAGGCGACGCCGGCCATCAGGCCAGGAACGATCCGTCCGGGGTAGGCGAAGGTCGGCGTGCTGTTCACGCCGCTCGGCTGCAGGTAGGGCGCGCCCGGCGCGAAATTGTCGATATTGGGGAATAGCGTCGGCAGCTCGGAGTCGGCGAGGCCCATCCAGCGAGACAGCGTCGCTGCGACCTGATCCACAGCCAGGGTCGGGATGAACTGGCCACGGCTGTAGCATTCGCCCTGGGTCGGGTTGTCCTGCACCTCGCCGGTGAGGCTGTTGTCCAGCACCATGCTCGGAAACCGCCCGTAGACGCCACCATTCACCGCGCCACCGAGCACGAACTGCACCGCACCCCAGGCGTGATCGGTGCCGTCGCCGTTGGAATTCAGCGTGCGCCCGAACTCGCTCGCGGAGAACAGCGTCACATCGATCTCGCGGCCAATGGCCTGCATGGCCCGGAAGAACGCGTGCACGGCCTGCGAGACGCGCTGCAGGTTCAGATGATGGCCGGTAGCGTTGACCGAGGTAATCTGGCCGCTGTGGGTGTCGAAGCCGCCAAGGCGCACGAAGAAGATCTGCCGGTCGGCGTTGATCGGGTTGGCCAGGCCCGGGTCGGTGCTGACCTTGATCACCCGAGCGACCTGACGAAGCTGACTGACGAACGAGTGCGACTCCAGGCCCTCGAAGGGGAGGTTGACCGGGTCGTTGGTGGCGATGCTCGCCATCGCCGGATTGATGACCTGCTCGGCGAGAAAGAGCGAGCGATCGAAAACGGCCTGATACTCGCGTGAGAACGCCTGCGGGTTCGCCAGGTCGATCAATTCTTCAAGCGCCGCTCGACGCTGCGCCTGGACCTGATTCGCACTGGTGCCCGACGGCGCGTAGTTGCTGATTTGTGGTGCCGGCGCCGTGTTCGACGTGGTCAAGGCGAAGGGCACGATCGGTGCGCCACCGGGCGCGACCCCGTTGAGGAACCGGGTCTGCCCGGCGAGGGTAATCACCGGTGACAGGCCGGTGGTGGTGGGCAGACTTGCCACCAGTCCCGAGAGCTGGCCGCCCCAGCCGATCGCCTGGGTGGTCGATATCGAAGAGCCAAGCTGCCACTGTGTGGTCTGGTCGCTGTGGGAGTACAGCTGCGCCGGCCGAAGATTGCCGGCCCGAGCCTTGACGTGCGGCTGCACCAGAGTGCCGACGTTGCTCAGGAATGCCAGGCGCCCCTCGTTGTGCAGCGTCTGCAACTCGGGACAGAAAGGATTGAGCGCGTACTGGTTCGAGGCGATCGGCAGCGAGGCAGGCAAGGTTTGCCCTGCGACCACGCCGGTGCCGCTCCAATGCGGGATGGCCAGCCCGCTCGGGTTCGTTTGTCGGTGATACAGGTCGTTGCGCGCCGTGGCGTACTTGGCGTGCTCGCCGGCAATGCCGGGAATCAGCAGGTTCCAGGAGTCGTTGCCGCCGTCCAGGTAGACACAGACGAGGGCGCGATAACCGCCGCCGCCCTTGCTGTTGGAGGCCAACGCGGCCGAGAGCAGGTTCAGCTGCGGCAGCATGGCCGGCGCTGCACCGCAGGCCATGGCGGCGCAGGTAGAGCGGAGCAGCGTGCGTCGGGAGATGCCGGACATGTGGTGCCTCCTCAACGCTGCATGTCGTACTCGGGCGAAATCGCCACGAGGTGGATGAGATAGAGCATTTCCCGACGCCGTGCCTGACGAGCCACCGATTCGCCGAGGTCCCCGGTGATGCCGAGCTGCAGCAGCCGCAACAGCACGCCCTTCATGCCCGTGTTCAGCGTCGTGTTCGCCGGATCGTTGGGTGCGTTGATTTCCCCGCTCATGTTGCCGGACAGCAGGCGCAGGTTGATCTCCTCGATCAGGTTGGTGTCCTGCTGGCCGGTGCAGGTGGTGCCGCATCCGCTGTTGGGCAGGTCGTCCAGCGACTCGTTGGGAAAGTACGCACGGTCACTGGGCGGTGGGCTCGTAAGCTGGTCGTGGCAATTGTTGCTGCTGCCTCGGCCGGAGCAGATCTGTGTGTACAGATCGTTGGCCGCGAGCACGACGCTGCTCTCGTTGAGAATCTGCAGCTCCGGTGAGTACAGATCGAGGTCGGTGATCTCACCCGGAGCCTGATAGTCGGGCAAGTAGAAATTGAACACGGAAGGGGCGCCCAGCGGTCGCTGCGTGTACGAGCATTGCGGCCAGCTGCCGCCACTGGGACAGGTGAAGCGACCCCAGCGCCGGTAGCCATCGGGCGACGAGTCACCGGACACCGCGCCGAAACTGCGCCACACGTGGACCAGTTTCAGCAGCGGCTCGCGAGTCTTGCCCGCATCCACGGCATGGCCGGGCGCGCCCAGCGGCTCGCGTGCCTCCGGGTCCATCAGCACGCCCTCGACGACGCTCCTCAAGTCGCCGCGCACGCCAAGGCCGTTGTTCTAGAATCGCTGGGTGACGCGCTGGATGTACGCAGGGCTCGGATTGCTCGTCACCAGGCGCTGAATCATCTGCCGTGCCACCATCACCGCGGTGTTGGGTTCGTAGAACAGCATGTCCAGCGCCGCATCGAGACTGTCGTTGCAGTAGTTGAGGCAGGCGTTCTTCTGCGAATTGGGACTGCTGGTGGACACGTTGTCGCAATGGATCGCGGTCTGCTGGGGCGTGCCGGCATCCATCTCCTCGATGGTCAGCATCGGCGCGCCACCCAGCACCAGGGTCTTCTCGCGCTCGGGCGTGCCGCCGGGAATGCTGAGGCCCGCATAGAGCTCAAGCGCATTGCCGGCGGGCGGCTCCGCGGCCGGGCCCGGCAACTGGAAGCCGGTTCGATCCCGCCCGGTGTCGTGGTAGCGCGGATAGCAGATCATCGACTGGTAGCGGTCAGGGTGGACCAGCCCGAACTGCCCGTTGACCTCGCCCGAGGGTGGCGTCGAGAAGAAGTTGCCGCTGATGTAGCTGCAGTTGACGCCGTTGCATCCGCAGCTGCGGGAGATCGCCACGCCGGCGACCGTCTGGTTTCCGCTGCATCGATACGACAGCCCGGTCAGCGCCCGCGACAGCGTGGTGATGGTTTCCTGGTCGTATGTCGGGGTGGGATTGATCGCATTCGGGAACGGGCTGAAGTCCGCGTTGCGCTCGATCAGTCCGATCGAGAACAGCTGCATCACCTCACGGGCGAAATTCTCGTCCGGCGCGATCAGTCCGGTCGAGGGTAGCTGGTAGGCCGCGATGCGCACCGGCAAGGCGCCGTTGTCGGTGGCCTGGCTGCTCGTGCAGCTGTGGAAATCGGTCTCGTCCAGCACGATGACCGGGTTGCCCATGTCGTCGACGGTGTCGTTGCCCAAATTGGTGTTGTCATCGAGCGGCGGTCGCTGGTCGTAGCAGCGCGGCGTCAGCTCGAACTTCCGGTTGCGCAGGTGGGTGAGATAGCGGCCCATCATCGGGCTGCGGGCGACCTCGTCGAGCAGCGTGCGGTAGTTGCCGAGCGCATTGCGCACCAGCAGGTCGTTCCACTCCGCCATCATCATCGGCTCGCCGGCCAGGTTGGCATCCTGGTCGGACACCACGATCATCTGTCCTAGGGCCCATGCCGCGCGCTGGCGGAGCTGGTCGGGTGCGGTCACTGCAGTATCCAGCCAGCGCTGCACGCGATGCGTCTGCGACAGGCTGCTGCCGGCGGCATTCAATCCGGGTGTGATGGACTCCAGGAACGGACGGGCCAGGGTGGCCGGCATGGCGGCTTGCTGGGAGATCCAGCTCTCGAAGTTGCCGTTGCGCAGCGAGTTGATTGCCGACGGTGTCGCCCCGAAGGTCGCCTGGTTGAGGAACCGCGCGGTCTCCGCATCATTCTGCGGATGGTTGAACTGGGTTTCGAAACCGTTCGCAAGAATGGTCTGCGCGTGCGTCGGGCCGGCTAGCCAGCACAACGACAAGAGAGTGAGCCACAGCAGCCTGGTGTGCATGGTTCGCCGAGATCGAAAGGGTGCGCGTCGGAAGCGTGCATGCAAAAACATTGTGAATCCGCGACAGGGGTCACATAACGTGGCTGCAGACACTGTGTGGCGCATCGTGCGAACTCCGTGACATCAGTACCAAGGCAGCAAGCTCACGCCAATGCCGAGATACGTCGACCGATGATTGAAATCGATCAGACTCTCGCCGTAGCCGTCGAACAACTGGATATGGGCGCGGAGATAGCGCTGCAGCGGAAAGCTCCAGTCCCACTGCACTGCACCGTGCGAACGATCGCCGGTGCGCAGGCTGTGGCGAAGCAGCATGGAGAACTCGTGCTCCTTCCTTTGGTGCACGACATGCAGGTCGGCACGGCCGAGGAAGTCCTCCGCGTGCGGGTTGTCGTCCTTGGCGGCGCTCTCGCCGATCCGCCACCACGGCCGCAGCATCACCACCCAGCCATCGCGCTCGGCAGCGAAAGTGAACTTGAGCCGGTCCCAGCTGCGCGAAAGCGGCAGGTCCCTGCCATTCGACTGATGCACGGCGCCGAACGCGAGCATGCGCGCGCGCCAGTCTCCGAACAGCGGTTCGTCGATCCCGAACACCAGATCGATCTCGGGTTCGTAGTTGGTTTCCCGGAACGGCCGCGAGGCGTTCTCGTTGTACAGCTGCCAGCGGGAACTCTGGGTGTAGCTGAACCACAGGTCGCCGCGGTCGCCGATCAGTCCTTCGGCCACCTTCGTCTTGAAGCTCAGCTGGAACTTGTTCTCCACCTGCTTCAGCGACTGCGGCGCATCGACCACGTTGGCGGGGTTGTCGCTGGTGGGTTGGCGATTCGGATCGGGGTTCCAGAACACCGGCAGGATGTAGATGGGCCGATGCGCGCGCAGGTTGAACACGCCCAGCTTGGAGTCGGGGTCGAGCTCCCAACGGCGGTCGAGCATCGAGTCGCCGGAACCTGCCTCCGGTCGTGCCGGCTCGATGCGATGCACATCGTCGACGTGCTCCTGCTTCGCGACGCGATCGGGATGGCTGCGGCGCGGCGACGCGTCGCGCGCGACCTCGTCGAAACAGGCCAGGCGTTGCGCGTCGTGCTCGATGCGCGCGCACCGCTGCAGGTGGGATTCGGTGTCCGCGTCCGCGTGGGCGGCAGCCGCACAGGCCATCAAGCCCGCGGCGGCCCAGCCGGCACGGTAGCGCAACGCCGTGGCGCGTCCTGCGTGCGGTGTCGACGCATCGCGGGGTCGCCGGCCGTGCGTGTCCGCCACTCCAGTCGTCACGTTGTCGAGATGGCTCATTCGCCCGCGTTCCGTACCAGCTGTGCGTGGTCAGCGACATGCATCAGGTGCGCCCGCGCGTAGGACTCGCGGTCAAGCGCGCCGTAGGCGAAGTGCGGCTGCAGGGTGCCGCGGTGCGCTTCGAATCTCAGCACAGCGTCGCGCAGGCGCTGCGCTGATGAGTCCAGCGCAGCCTCGGTCAGTGCCGGGGCGCCGGGGATGGGCTCGTCCAGGCCGTGATGCATGGCGCCAAGGCGCTGGAATGTGCGGCCAGCGAGCGCGCCGACCGTGGCACGAAACCAGCCCGGCTTCAGCTCCGGGTAGCCGTCCAAAGAGTACTCGATGCTCTGAGCCAGGTGCTGCAGCACGACCGGCAGGCTCCAGCCCGAGCGGGTCGTGGCCTGGGTTCGGACCACGCGGTCCAGCCAGTGGTGCACGGTCGACCAGTCGCCCATGTCCGTCACCGGCCTGGCCGGACCAAGCAGCCAGATTCCCGCGCCACCGCTCAGCGCGGCTGCGCCGGCGGCACCGATGAGGAGACTGCGTCGCTTCACGGCGCATCGACCGCTTGGGCCGCCCCGACCAGCGGATCGAGCACGGCCCAGACATGGTCGGCAATGCGCGATTGCGCTGCCACGGTGGGATGGATCTGGTCTGCCTGGAACAGGCTGCGATCCTCGGCGATCGGTTCGAGCAGGAAGGGCAACAGCCTGGCCCCACTCTGCGCCGCCACGCGTTCGTACACCGCGCTGAACAGTCGGGTGAAGTCGCTGCCGAAATTCGGTGGCATCTGCATGCCGATGAGAACGACCTCAGCGCCCTGTTGCGTGCTGAGTTCGGTCATGCGCAGCAGGTTGCGCTCGAGCATGTCCAGCGGCAGTCCGCGCAGGGCGTCGTTGGCGCCCAGTTCGAGCAGGACCAGCCGCGGTCGATGTTCCCGCAGCGCAGCCGGCAGGCGGCTGACACCGCCCGAGCTGGTTTCGCCGGACATGCTGGCGTTGACGGCACGCCAACCGCGTTCAGCCAGTCGCGCATCCAGCAGCCTGACCCAGCCTTGCTCGGAGGCCATGCCGTACGCCGCCGACAGCGAGTCGCCGAACACGAGCACCGTGCTTGCTGCCTCGTCGTTCGTCCGCGCATGCGCGGCGGAGCCGAACGCCGACAGCGCCAGAAAAACCGCCAGCATCACCTTTGGTACACGCGGCGTGCGCACCGAATGCGGCATGCTGCGTGCCTTCGTCATCGCTTGAGGCATCGGATTCCATGACCGACCAGGGAGCAGCATTTTGACCCACCCGGACCATGATGGGGTGAACGATCGGCCCGCCATCGCCGCCGCCGGGCTGAGCAAGCGCGTTCCGCTGGCGCAGGGGACGCTCACCATTCTCGATGGCGTCGATCTCGCCATCGCCACCGGGGAGACCGTAGCCTTGGTCGGTGCTTCCGGGTCCGGCAAGTCGACCCTGCTGGCCCTGCTGGCCGGGCTCGACGTACCCAGCTCAGGCCATGTCGAGCTCGACGGCCGATCCCTCGACCGGCTCGACGAAGATGCGCGCGCTGCGCTGCGCGCCGGGCGCGTGGGCTTCGTGTTCCAGTCCTTCCAGCTGCTGGCGCCGCTCACCGCGCTCGAGAACGTCATGCTTCCGCTCGACCTGGCTGGCCAGCGTGACGCCGCGGCGCGCGCCACCGCGATGTTGCAGCGGGTGGGTCTGGGCGAGCGCCTCGATCACTACCCGAAGCAGCTCTCCGGCGGAGAACAACAGCGCGTGGCCATGGCGCGCGCGTTCGTTGTCGAGCCCGTGATCCTGTTCGCCGACGAGCCGACCGGCAATCTGGATACCGTGACAGGCGAGGCCATTGCCGATTTGCTGTTCGAGATGAACACGCGCAGTGGCACGACGCTGCTGCTGGTGACCCACGACGAACGGCTGGCGGCGCGCTGCGGCCGGCAAATCCGCCTGGATGCCGGCCGGGTCGTCGGATGACCGCGCTACGGCTCGGCTGGCAGCTGCTCCGGCGCGATCTGCGTGCCGGCGAGCTGCGCGTGTTGCTGGCCGCGCTGGTGCTCGCCGTGTGCGCGGTCAGCAGCGTCGGTTTCATCACCGACCGCGCATCCTCGGCCCTGCGCCTTCGCGCCAACGCCCTGTTGGGTGGCGATGCGGTGCTGCGTGCTGACCTGACGATCGACCGCTCGGTGCGGGAACACGCCCGGGACCTGGGGCTGTCGCACACCGAAACACGTACGTTTCCGAGCATGGCGCGGGTCGGCGATCGCTTCCAGCTGAGCGAGATCAAGGCGATGGATGGCGGATTTCCGCTGCGCGGGCAGTTCCTGCTGCAGCATCCGGACGACGGCAGCGCGGTACCGGTGACGCAGGAACTGCAAGCCGGGCAGGCGTGGGTGGACGTTGGCGGGGCGGGGCGGCTCGGTGCCCGCGTGGGCGACGAGATCCATCTGGGGCAGAGCAGGTTTCGTATCGTTGCCCTGGTGGCGCAGGAGCCGGATGCCGCGCTCGACTACTTCAACGTCGCGCCGCGGGTCTTCATCCGGCTCGCGGACCTCGCGGCCACCGGACTGGAACAGCCCGGCAGTCGGATTGCCTACCGGGTGATCGTCGCCGGTGCGCCGGAGGGCGTCAGGACGTGGACCTCGGTCACCCGCGAATCACTGGGCCGCGGCCAGCGCATCGAAACGGTGGACGATGCAAGACCGGAGATGCGCAACGCGATCGAGCGAGCCGACCGGTTTCTCGCCCTGGCAGCCCTCGTGTCCGTCGTGGTTGCCGGCCTGGCGGTGGCGATGGCCGCTCGCCGCCACGCGCGACGTCATCTCGACGCCTGCGCCGTGATGCGCTGCCTCGGCGCCAGCCAGAACACGCTGTTCCGCATCTACGTGGTGGAACTGCTGGGCTTGGCCACGGCCGCGGCGGTGCTCGGTATCGTGGCGGGCTGGCTGATCCAGTTCTTCGTCGTGGCCTGGCTCGGAGAGGCCCTCAAGCTCGAGCTGCCCGCGGCGACGTACGCACCGGCCGGGTTCGGCGCGATGGTGGCCCTGGTGATGCTGGTCGCGTTCGCGTTGCCGCCGATCCTGCAGCTGCGCCGGGTACCGACCATGCGCGTGCTTCGACGTGATCTCGGTGCACCGCCGCTGCGCAGCTGGGTCGCGATCGCGCTGGGCCTGGGCGGCTGCGCGTGGCTGATGATCAGTCGCGTCGACTCGCTCCATGTCGGGCTCGGCATGTTGATCGCCATTGCCGCCTCATTGTTGGCGCTGGCCGTGGTGGGCGGCGCCATCGTGTATGGACTGCGCCGGGTGCGCAGCGGCCTGATCGGAGGCTGGCGGCACGGCGTGGCCGTACTGGCACGCAAACAGTCGGGCAGCGTAGTCCAGATCGCGGCGCTGGGCCTGGGCTTGATGGTGCTGATGCTGCTTGCGCTGCTGCGCGGCGACCTGCTCGACCGTTGGCGCGCGATGATGCCGGCCGACTTGCCGAACCGGTTCCTGGTGAACGTGCAGACCGACCAGGTGGCCGAGGTGCAGCGCATGCTGGAGGATGGCGGCGTGCGCGACGTCGGTCTGGTGCCGATGGTTCGCGCACGTTGGGTCGAACGCAATGGCGAAGCCTTCGACCGCGACGACTTTTCGGGACGTGCGCTGCGGTTGGCCGAGCGAGAGTTCAATCTTTCCTGGGCCAGCCACCTCAGCGAGGCGGACAATCGCGTCGTCGCCGGCCGCTTCTGGTCAGAGGAGAGCACGGCTTCGGAGCTCTCCGCTGAGCGTGGCCTCGCCGAGGCGCTGGGTTGGAAGCTCGGCGACCGGATCGCGTTCGACGTGGCCGGCAGTCGCATCGAAGGCGAGTTGACCAGTATTCGCGAAGTCGACTGGGAACGGTTCCGACCGAATTTCTTCGTGCTCTTCTCACCCGCCGCGTTGCAGGGTTTTCCCGCCAGCCACATTGGCGCGTTCCACCTGGATCCGGCTCGGCGTGGCCTGTCCGATCAGCTGGTGCGGGCCTTTCCCAACATCACCGTGATCGACATCGATGCCATCGTGCGGCAGGTGCGCAGCGTGGCCGAGCAGGCATCGATGGCGGTGCAGTCGGTGTTCCTGTTCACCTTCGCCGCCGGGTTGCTGGTGCTGATTGCCGCCGTCGGCGCCACCCAGGACGAGCGCCTGCGCGAGGGCAGCGTGATGCGCGCACTGGGTGCGCGGCGCGGACAGCTGCGCGCGATGCACCTGGCTGAGTTCGTGTTGCTTGGCCTGATCGCCTCGCTGACCGCGGCGGCCTGCGCGGCAGCGGTCGCCACCTGGTTTGGCGAAGCCGTGCTGGACCTGCCCTGGGCGGTGGATGTCGGGACGCTTCTGGCCTACGCGATGGCCGGGTCCGTGCTGATCGTCTTCGTCGGCATGCTCATGACGCGCACGATTGCGCGTGTGCCGCCGGCGTTGGCCCTGCGCGCGCTCAACGACTGAGTGCGGCATGGGCCGCCGATGCGCCGCGCCATGCGCGGCGTGTGTGCCCGGCTTGGTGCGGCTATTCGAATCCGCTGACGAAGAAGATGGAGCGCGCGGCCACGGCGGCGCGGACGTCGATCAGACCGCGCCCGAACACAGCATTGGGCACCGTGTTGCCGGGAAAGGCCCCGCAGTTCTGCGCCGAGGTCATGGGCGTCGCGGTGCTCTCCAGCGTCGCCTGGATCGCGTCGGGGTCGCCGCGCAGGGTTGGGTCGGCGCTGATCAGCAGCGCCACGGCGCCAGCGACATGGGGCCCCGCCATGCTGGTGCCGCTGAGCGTGCCGTAGCCACCATTCGGCACCGTGGACCGCACGCTCACGCCCGGCGCCACCACATCGGGTTTGAGCAGCCCAGCGGGGGTCGGCCCACGGCTGCTGAAGCCGGCGATCACGTTCGACATGTCGGTCGCGCCGACCGAGAACGATTCCAGGAAGGTGGGCGGCGGATCAGCCACCGTGCCGCAGGACGATCCCGAGTTGCCGGCCGAGGCGACGACCACGATGCCGGCGGCTCGTACATTGGCCACCACGGTCTGCATGGTCGCGGTGAGCCCGGCCGTGCAGCCTTCGGACGGCGGGCAGCCCCAGGAATTGTTGATCACGTCGGCGGCCAGGGCAGGGTTCGGGTTCTCGTCGGCGAGGTCGGTCGGCGCCATCAGCCACTGGAAGCACTCGATGTACGTGGATGGCCGGCCGTCGCCCTGCTGCATGTTGCGGCAGCCGATCCAGCGCGCGCCCGGCGCCACGCCGACCTGATTCGAACCGCCGTCATCGCCGACCATCGTGCCCATGGTGTGGGTGCCGTGGCTGCCGTCGTCGCAGGGTGCCAAGGTGTCGAACCCGCAGGGGTTGCCCTGACCCGGCCAGTCGACGGCATGGATGGCGTCGTGCCAGTTGTAGTTGTGGTCGGCGGTGGTGCCGTTCCAGCCGCGGTACTTGTCGCGCAGGGCGGGGTGGTCCCAGTCGTAGCCGGTGTCCTGGCCACCGATCACCACGCCCTGGCCGGTGTAGCCGAGCGCCCAGACTTCCGGCGCACGAATGCGCTCCACGCCCCAGGCCACGGCGGACGGCGCCGCCGGGAGTGGCTGGCTGCGGGCCAGTTCAGGATCCGGCAGCGCCACCTTGGCCGGCGCGTCAATGACGATCCGCTGTACGTCCTCGCGCTGTGCCAGGGTGGCGAGGTCGGCGCGGTCGACCCGCGCAGCGATGGCGTTGACCACCCAATAGCGACGATTCGGATAGTGCCGTGCGGCCAGCCACTGCAGCAGATCCTGCTGGCCGGCCTCAGCCTCATCGCGCAAGCGCGCGACCTGCTGCGCCCGACGGGCGAATGCATTCGTGGGTGCCGACGTCGCGGCGCGCACCGGGTGCGTCCGCAGGACAATGAGCACGTCGACCGGATCGTTCTTGGCGGTGGCCGCATCGACCGGGCCGACTGCCGCCGGGCCCGTGAGCAGAGCGGCAGCGAGGAGACAGGCAGTGACAAACGAATGGCGTAGCATGGTGATCTCGATGTGTGCGCGGTCCATGCGCGTCTGGAGCCTGAGCCGAACATGCAGCCTGTTGCTCGCGGTGGGGTCGGATTGACCGACGAATTCGGGCGCTGGCCGCGGGTCGCAGCGACGGCCGGCGCTGATAGTACAGGAGCAAAGATGAGAGTCCTGATGTGGGCAGTCTGTCTGGCTGCTGTCTGGTCGGCCCCGAGCGGCGCCGCGGAACCTGCAGACATCGGCGTCTGCCTCGATTGTCACAGCGGTTCGGCGCGGCGTGCGGTGGCGCCCAATCTGGACGGCCAGCATGCAGCCTACCTGCGCACCCAGCTGCGTCGGTTTCGCGAGCATGCGCGTGAGGCGTTTCCCATGGATGCGCTGGCGCAAGGCTTCGACGATGCGCTGATCGACCGGCTGGCCGCGACATTCGCGGAGCGCGCCTGGTCAGCGCCGGCAGCATCGGTGGACCCGGTCCTGCGCGATGCCGGCCTGCGTGTCCTCGAGCGATTCGATTGTGCGGCCTGCCACGGCAAGGGGTTCACCGGCCAGGAAGAGATCCCACGCGTGGCCGGCCAGTACGAGGACTATCTCGATCGCCAGTTGCGCGCGTTTGCGCGCGATGAGCGCAGCCATCCGCCTACCGGCAACGGCAGTCCGATGGCGAAACTGGATGATCAGGAGCGCCAGGCCGCGGCCGCGGCGCTGGCCGGCTGGCAGAACGGAGGTCGCTGAAACCCGAGCTGCCCCTGCGCCGCGGGTGGGTCCCATGCCCCTGCGCAAAGCGGCGGGTCGCCGGGCGCGTCACCGGCTTATCAGGGGAGTTCGCCTTGGAGCCGCCTCCGGGCGCGCGTGCATCGCCTGCGCCCGGAGTGCCACATCGATGGTCGGATCAGTGCGCCTCGACCACGGCTGACGCCAGGTACTCGCCGTCGGGGTTGCCGATCGTGTTGCCGTCGAACAGGCCGTTCTCGACGGACATCTCGCCGCGATTGAGCACAGCGCCCGCCGCGAGGGCGTCGGCGCTGAGGCGGACGACTTCGTTGGCAGTGAATCGGGTGTTGGTCAGCGTGAGGTGTCCCTCGTTGACGACGATGGCGCCGTCTGCGGCCACGCCGCGCACGCGGTTGTAGCCCACCAGGCTGTCGCGGATGCTGAGGTCACCGGTGTTCGACACGATGGCATGAGTCACGCCGGGCAGATTGTCGGAATCGGTGATCGAGATGCGCTCGAGCCGGGTGTGGCCCGAATTGTCGATCGCACCCATGCTGGCCTCGGCGATGCTGAGGTCACTGATGCTGACGTCGGCGTCCTTGGCGATCACGAAGAAGCGCATGGGGTTGCCGGCGTAGCGGCGGATCTCGGCGCCGCGGCCGTCCAGGGTGATGTGACCCTTGAACTCGGGCAGGGCCAAACCCTGCGAGTCGGTCATCTCGAGCGTGTAGATGCCCCCCGCAGCGAGATGGATCACATCCGCTTCGTCATTGGTTCCGGCCGTTTGCAGTGCGCGGATCAGTCCGGCGACGTCGCGGTTGGCGACTTCGAACTCGGCGGCCGAGGCGGCAGTACTCGCCATGGCGAGGCCGGCAAGGGAAATCAGAGCAAGGGCGTTGGACGTGCGCATGTTCAGCTCCGGTTGTGGGACGGCGCCACCGTCGCAGGAGTTTCTAGAGCGAATGCTCCACTTGATGGCTAAGGCGATTTCGCTGAAAGGGAATGCAAAGGGTTGAAAACAGGGTGGTTTGGTCCGTCCAGCGGCTTCCCTGTTAAAAATTTCTTCGCTAGACTCGATCACACTGCAATGGCAAGAGGGTGACGTGCGTCGCAGTTTCGAGGTTCGCTCGTTTCGAGCCTCGTTGTGCCGCCGTACAGCCGTCCACTTGAAATCGCAGTGAAGTCCGCGCGGGGAGACCGCGGTTTTCGTTACGTTTCGAGGAGCAGTTGCATGTCCGATCGTCAAATCGGAACCGTCAAGTGGTTCAACGATGCCAAGGGGTTTGGCTTCATCAGCCGCGACAACGGCGACGATGTATTCGTCCACTTCCGCGCCATCCAGGGCACGGGATTCCGTTCGCTGCAGGAAGGCCAGAAGGTGAGCTTCAAGGTCGTGCAGGGCCAGAAGGGCTTGCAGGCCGATGAAGTTCAGAAAGTCTGATCGCTGATCACAGCACGATGATCCAAGCCCCGGTTCGCCGGGGCTTTTTTTGTGCGCGGCACTTCGATCACTGCTGACCGGCTGCCTGCGCGCGCGACGACCTTGTCCCAAAGTCGGTGTTCGTGCGTCGCCGGTGCAGGGGACGCGCGCGCCGGCCAACCCCTGTCACGGTCACACCACGCACGCCGCCTTTGGCCGCAGTGCCTGCGGTAAGGTGACTGCCGGACTGGGTAAATCGTCGGACCATGGCAGGGAAGGGCGAAAACAGATCCCGCGTCGCCGGTGTCGTCCTTGGCGCGCTGTGCCTCACCCCGGCCTTGGCGGGCGCAGCTTGCGCAGTCTGTGAGGCATCCATCCAGCACTACACCACGGCGCAGGGGCTCTCGCACAACGCGGTGGTAGCGATGGCCCAGGATCAGGACCGGTTCGTCTGGCTGGCCACGCGAGATGGCCTCGACCGGCTGGACGGTGCCCAGGTCAGCCGATACGAGACACTGGCGGGGCAGAGCCTTCGCGCCGACAGCATGACCAGTCTGGCGGTGGGCGAAGCCGGCGAGCTGTGGATCGGCCTGCGGACGCACGTGCTGCGTCGCGGTATCGACGGACACGTGCTGGCCGTCGAACTACGCCACGCAGGTTCCGAGTCCCGGTCTTCGACCCTGCTGCGAAGCGATCACGGTGACGCCTGGGTCGGAACCACGGACGGCCTCCTGCACGTCGTCAGCGGCGATCCTCTCCGGCTCGTCGACATCGACGCCTTTCGCGGCGAGCAGGTATTGGGCATGCAGCAGGCAGCGGCCGGTTGGCAGGTGATCTCGCGACGCGATGGGTGCTGGCTACGCAGCATCGGAAGCGACGGCGCGGTGTCCGGGCCCGCGCCAGCGCCGTGTTGGGCTTCATGGATCGACGCCGACGGGGCATGGCTGGGCGACCTGGGCATCTTCTGGAAGCCTGGCGATCCCTTGCCGGCATCCGATCCCGATCGCGGCGCGCCTTCGCGCGTGCTGCGTTGGCAAGGTGGCTATTTGCTGGCTGGTCTCTCCGGCGCGTTCTGGCAATCGCCATCCGGGGAAGTGCACAGCCTCTGGCCCGGACTGCGCACTGGCCTCGGCCGAAGCCCGAGCGAGGAGTCGCTCGACGCACTCATCGATGCCGACGGCGCGCTGTGGCTGGCGACCTACGCCGGCGCGCACCGCTTCGACCTCGGAGCGCCGGCCTTTTCAGGTCTTGATGGTGGCTCGCTCGATCGTTCGCTCGAGCGTCGCGCGGTCTCCGATGTCGAGTTCTTTGCGGGCCGCTTGTGGGTCGGCAGCTTCGGTCACGGCCTGCTCGGCTGGGACCGCAGCAACGACGACATCCGTTCGTGGCGCGGCGAGCACGCGAGTGCCTTGTGGCGGAAACAATGCGGGGACTACGTCTGGGACCTGCTTGCTCTGCCGGAACGAACGGGCCCCGGCCGGCTGCTCGTCAATGCGCGCTGCGCGCTCGACGAAACGCTGGCGCTGCAGACGCTCGCCGGACCCGAACTCCCCGAAGCGTCTCGCGCCTCACTGGTGTCCAGTGATGGACGCGTTTGGGTGGCGTCCATCGACGGGCTCTACGAGATCATCGCCGGGGGGGTGTGGCGTCGCCAGCCAGGACGATTCGAGGCCCTGGTCGAGGCACCCGATGGCGCGATCTGGCTCGCGCCGGCCATTCATGCCGACGGCCCGGCCGATCCGTTTCTCACCGTGTACGCGCCCCAGACCGAAGCGGTCAGGCAAGTGGCCTTGCCCGTGGGTACGGCCGTGCACGACATGGTGTTCCATCGCGGGGTGCTCTGGGCCGCCTCGAGTGACGGGTTGCTTCGCATCGATGCACAGTCCGGCGAAGTCATTTCCCATCGCGCGCCGCTGGCCGATGCGGGGCGCGTGTTCTACAGCCTGTTCGACGACGGGCTCGGCGCGATCTGGATCGGCACCAATCGGGGGCTGCTGCGATTCGATCCGCGCCGCGAACCGGCTGAGCAATTCCGCCTCTACGATCAGCGCGACGGCGTGGGCGTGCAGGAGTTCAACCGGCGCTCCCATGCGCGCACGGCTGAACGCACGTTGTTGCTCGGCGGCATGGGTGGAGTGGTCGGGTTCGACCCGCAGCGGGCTGCCGCCGCGCCGGATCCACCCGAGCCGCGCGTGGTGGCGGCGCACGTCTGGAGTGCGGGCGGCAGTGAGCGTCGCCTCGAGCTGGCGCGTGGTTCGCCGGTGCGGCTCAACGCCGATGACGTCAGCGTCACCCTCGAGTTCGTGGCACCCGGCTTCCGCCGCGCGGGTCACGTGCGATTTCGCTACCGGCTGCAGGGCGTCGATGGTGCATGGGTCGACGATGTCGGCGCGCGCAGCGCACGCTACCCACGACTCGCTCCCGGCGACTACAGCTTTGAGCTGCAGTCGGGCTTCGAAGACTCGACGTGGCGCTCGGCGTCGGCGCCGCTGCTGTTGACGTTTCTGCCCGCGTGGCACGAGAGCGCGTGGTTCCGGCTGCCGGCAGCGCTTGTCCTCGGACTGCTCGGGTGGTTGCTGTATCGCTGGCGCGTGCAGCGCCTGCTCGAGGTCGAACGCCTGCGTACCCGGATCGCCGCGGATCTGCACGACGAACTCGGAAGCGAGCTGGCAGCGATCGGGATGTCGACGGCGATGCTGGCATCCCGCGGTGGCATGCCCGAGCGCGAACGACAGCGTCTGGTCGGTGTCGCAGCCTCGGCGCAGCAGGTGGCCGACGCGATGCGTGACATCGTCTGGTACGTCAATCCGCACAAGGACCGCATGCGTGCACTGGGCGAGCGGCTGCACGCGCTGGCGCGTCGTGTGCTCGGCGACGGCGTGGCCCTGGAGGTCGCAGACGGATTTGCCGAGCTGGATGCCGGTTTGCCGATGATGGCGCGCCGGGAGCTGCATCTGATCTGCCGGGAAGCATTCGCCAACATCGCGCGTCACGCCGGCGCCGACACGGTCAGTCTGCGGCTGGAACGGTCCGGCGATCGCTTGACCATCATCATCGAGGACAATGGACGCGGCTTCGATGCCACCCAGCCGGGAGATATCAATGGATTGGCCAACATGCGCCGGCGTGCCGAAGCCATCGGCGCCGAACTCGAGATCGACAGCTCACCCGGGCAGGGCACGCGGGTCATCCTGCGCTGGCAGCAGCGTCGTGGCGCGGCGGTACGGGTATGGGGTCGTCGCTGAATGAGCGGTGCGACCGGTCTGGCGCAGGATCCACCGATCATCACCGTGTGGATCGTCGAGGACAACCGCGCCCTGCGCGAGACCTTTGCCGACCTGATCGACAGCGAGGCCGACATGCACTGCGCGGAAGCGCTGCCCGACTGTGAGCGGCTGTTCGATGCGCTCGATGCGGGCGGCGTGCCGGACGTGGTGCTGATGGATCTCGGGCTGCCCGGCGCCTCAGGCGTCGAAGGCATCCGGCGCATACACGGCATGAGTCCCAGCACTCGCGTGCTGGTGCTGACCATCCATGAGGATGACGAGCGGGTGTTCGAAGCCATCACCGCGGGCGCCAGTGGCTATCTGCTCAAGCCCCTGCCGCCAGACGCCGTGCTCGAAGCCATTCGTGGCCTGGTCAAGGGCGCGGCGCCGATCAACCCGTTCGTCGCGCGCAAACTCCTGGATGTGTTCGCCCAGCATCCGCCGGTGCGACCGCGTTCCGACGAGTACGGGCTCACCGCGCGCGAGCGCGAAATTCTCCAGCTGCTGGTCGACGGCCTGGCCTTGCGCGCGATCGGCGATCGACTGGGGTTGTCCTACCACACGATCTCGAATCACCTGCGCAACGTTTACGCCAAGCTGCATGTACGCTCGCGATCGGCGGCGGTGAGCCGCGCCTTGCGCGAAGACTTGCTCTAGCCGGCACGGCGCCATCCGGCCATCACCGTGTCGATGGCGTCGCGGGCCTGCGTTCGGCCGATCGCAGGGTCAGGAGTCGACCGCCGCGGCGTCGGCGGGTTCGGGCGAGGCCGGCGCCTCGGCGTTCGTGGGTGCGTCCGGGCGGCCGCTCTCGATGAATCGATGCAGGCGGGCAAACTGCAGCCCGAGTATCTGGTCAACGACCGGGGCCAGGTCGCGCAGGCGATGCAGGCTGTCGCCGCTGACCCGGTAGCTGACGTCGACGTCAGTGCCACCGTCCTCGCGTTCGCTGTAGCGAAACGCCATCGTCCCGAGCAGGTTCATGCCTTGCAGGGGGCCGAGGGCGCCGCCCAGGCGCAGGAGACGGTCTGGCTGCACGTAGAGCACGCGCAAGTGTTCGACCGAGCCGTCCTCCCAGCTTTCGCAGAAACATCCGCCGGCCCGCGCATCCAGGCTCAGGTGGGTCGCGTCGCCCGACCAAGTGTGATCCGGATGCCACCATCGTGCGACCGCGGTGGTCGCGGCAAACGCGGCGGCGGCGTCTTTGGACACGGCCGCGTGATGGCGAATCTCGAACGCGTCATCGGCGACCTGGGACACTTCGCTGCATGCCTGCTGCGCGGTCGCCAGTCCCAGGGCCATCGTCGCGTAGCGAAGCGCAGGGAGCATGCCCGCCCTCACTTGAAGTCGCGATGACATGCCGAGCAGCGCTCATTGATCAGCCCCAGCTGTTCCTTGCCGGTGGCGCAGTCCTGCGCCGCACCGGGTGCCGAGGCGGTCACGCTGACCAGCTTCTCCGCGTACTGTCCGAACAGTTCGTCGCGCTCACCGATCGGCTGGTACACCGGGCTGATGTCGCGCGAGAGTATGGCCAGTGCTTCGAAATGTCCGGTCGGCGCCGCCTTGCAGCTGTCGGCGGTCAGCACCTTGCGGGCTTCGCCGACGTGGTACTTCATCAGGTGCATCACACCCTTGTGCACGGCGCTGCCGGCCTGCAGGGCGTTGGCGACAGATATCGCGGCGAACGCACCGATGACAAGACCGAGCAGAATCCAGAGGAGTGCGCGCATGCCGGGAAATCTCCAAGTGGGAACGAGGCTGGCAAGGATGCCGTAACATCCGCGCCCAGCCAATCCGGACCCTGAACGTGACCGAAGTCTCCGCGCCACGCTTTCTCGGCATCGACCGCCTGTACGGAGCAGGCACGGTCGCGCGGCTTTCGCGTGCCCGGGTGGCGGTGATCGGACTCGGCGGCGTGGGTTCCTGGGTGGTCGAGGCACTCGCTCGCAGCGGCGTCGGCGCGCTGCACCTCATCGACGCCGACGAGGTGTGCGTGTCCAACGTCAACCGGCAGTTGCCTGCACTGGACGGACATTTCGGTCGTGCCAAGGCAGAACTGCTCGCCGAGCGGGTCGCACGCATCCATCCGGACTGTCGGGTCGAGACCCGCCTGGTGTTCCTCACGGCCTCGAACCAGGAAGCATTGCTCGGCGAAGGCGTGGATCTGGTGATTGATGCCTGCGACAGCTTCCGCAGCAAGGTCGAGCTGATCGCCTGGTGCCGGCGACGCAAGCTGCCGGTGCTGGTGTGCGGCTCGGCCGGCGGACGCGTCGATCCGACCCTGGTGCGCGTGCGTGACCTCTCGCGCACCGAACACGACGCGATGCTGGCCCTGATCCGCAAGAAACTTCGCCAGGAGTTTAGCTTTCCGAAGAACAAGGACCGCTACTTCGGCGTGCCCGCGGTGTACTCGCTGGAGAACGTGCGCTACCCGCAGGCCGACGGTTCGGTGTGCGGTCTGCGTCCGGCTGCCACCGGCGAGGCCGGGCTCAAGCTCGATTGCGGCGCGGGCCTCGGAGCAGCGACCCATGTCACCGGAGCATTTGCGTTCGCCTTGGTCGGCAAGGCGCTGGAAGTACTGCTCAAGCGGGCCGACTGAGCGCGTCGGGTCTCAGGCGGTGGTCGCGCCGGCGCCTGACGAGTCCAGTCGAAGCAGGGCGCGTACGTTCGCGGTGGTCTGTTCGGCAATGCGCTCTTCCGACTCGTCGCGCAGTCCGGCGACGCAGCGCAGCACCGCACGAAGGTGCATCGGCTCGTTGCGCTGGCCGCGATGGCCGGCGTCGGGCTGGTCCGGAGCATCGGTCTCCAGCGCGATCCAGTCGAGCGGCGCGCGGGCGACCAGATTGCGCAGCCGGTTCGCGCGTTCGTAGGTGACCGGGCCACCGATGCCGATGAGAAATCCCAGCCGATGCAGCTGTTCGGCTTGCTCGAAACTGCCGGGATAGCTGTGGATGATGCCGCGTACGCCGCCGACCGCGCGGAGGTGGCCAAGAACCGCTTCGACGGCGCGTCGGGCGTGCACGATGACGGGCAGGTCGAAGTCGCGCGCCACCTCGAGCTGGCGCCGGAATGCGCGCTCCTGCAGCGGACCGTCGAGTCCTTCGACAAAGTAGTCCAGTCCGCATTCCCCGACGGCGGCGGTCGGGTGCGTGTCAATCCAGTCGGGCAGGGCATCGAGGTCGGCGTCGACATCGCCGCGAAGGAACATCGGGTGCAATCCGTACGCCGCGTGCACCCCCGTCTGGGCGCAGCTCAGCGCCGCCAGACCGGGCCAGTGCGCGGCGTCGATCGCCGGCACGAGCACATCCTGCACGCCGGCATCGCGCGCGCGCTGCAGCACGGCATCGCGCTCGCCGTCGAACTCGGCGACGTCGAGGTGGGCATGACTGTCGAACAGCCTCAACGATGCCCTCCGCTGGCCTCGACTTCGCTTGCTGGCTTCTCCTCGTCGCGCCGCTTGATGCGTGCGAGCAGCAGCAGGCCAAGCCCGGTCACGATCTCGTCGACGAACGGAATGGGGTCGAACGGCCACAGCCAGCTGATCGCCGCCAGCACGAGGGTGATCTTGAACAGCGTGGGAAAACGCAGTCGTTCGAGGAAGCCGACGATCAGGCCGGCCAGCGGCAGCGCCATGCGATGACTCCTTGCGGGGCGAGATGCCAGTCTACGACGCGTCAACCGAGGCTGGCGTGACGCTCGAAGGCCTGGATCACGTCGTCGGTGCTGATCAGATCCATCACCCCGGCGAACTCGATCTTCTTGCCCCAGGGCAGTTGCGCGGCCGGCTTGCCCAAAAAGGTCCGCGCCGCGTCGTCGTAGCGATCGACGCAGAACGAGCGATTGGAGTACGGACCGCTGCGCTGCGGATTGCTGGCCGCATGCAGTCCGACGACGCGGGTGCCAACGGCATTCGCCATGTGCATCGGTCCGCTGTCGGGCGTCAGCACCACGGTCGCGCGTTGGAGCAAAGCCAGCAGCTGCTTGATGGTGTCCTTGCCGATGAGGTCGAGGATCGGTCGCTTGGCGGCTGCGAGAATGCGATCTCCCATGCTGCGTTCGAGCGCGCTGGGTCCGCCGCAAAGCACCACCCGATAGCCATGCCGCTGTTGTGCGTAGTCGGCCACGCAGGCGTAACCTTCGGCGTTCCAGTTGCGCAGCACGTGGCTCGAGCAGGGGCTGATCAGCAGGGTCGGTTGCTCGCCCGGGAGATGGGCCTCGGCGAATGCCCGGGCTTCATCCGGGATCGGAATGTTCCAGCTCGGCGGCATGGCGGGCACGCCCAACGGCACCAGGAAGCTGCGCAGCGCGTCCTGCACGTGCTGTCCGGGCGCGGGCTCGATACGCTCATTGATGAACAGGCCATGGCCGTCGCGCGCACGCTGGCGGTCGTAGCCGATCCTGCGTCGCGCCGGCACCATGGCCGAGGCCAGGTTGGCACGTAGCGCCACCTGCAGGTGCAGCAACGCGTCGAAGCGTCGGCCGCGCAATGAGGTGCGCAGCGTGCGCAGGGCGCGCCAACCCTGTTTCTTGTCGAAATCGACGAACTCGACGCCGGCGATGTCACCGACCAGCTTGCGTTCGAACTTGCCGACGATCCAGGTCAGCTGCGTCTGTGGCCAATGTGCCTGCAGCGCTCGTACCAGCGGCACCACATGGGTAACGTCGCCGAGAGCGGACAGTCGGAGCAGGCAGATCGATGCTGGCTGAACGGAAGGCAAGTTAGACTGGACCATGACCTGGGGAAACGGGACCTCGCTGCGTGGCGACACCGAACCTGCCATGACCACGAGCGAGGATATCGGCGTCGTGCACGCGGCCGCCGGCGGCATTGTGTTCGACCGCCGACAGGTCCCACAACCCGACCCGGCCTGGTTCGAACCTGCACGGTGGGCGTCCGGGGAGGTGTCCGGCCGCGGCGGTCGCGGTGCAGTCTGGCGTGTCGACACCCCCGCCGGGCGCGCGGTGTTGCGTCACTACCGGCGCGGCGGACTGGTGGCCCGGCTGGTGCGCGACCACTACTTGTGGCTGGGCGCCTCGCGAACGCGATGCCGCAGGGAGTTCGACCTGCTGCTGCGACTGCGCGCGCTGGAGCTGCCGGTGCCGGTGCCGCTGGCGGCGCGATGGGTGCGCCGCGGCCTGGCCTATGGTGCCGACCTGCTGACCCTTGAAATTCCGGACGCGCGGACACTGGCCGAATCACTGCCGCAACTCGACGCGGTGCGCGACGCGGACGGCCTGGCATCGCTAGGTCGGGTGCTGGCACGCTTCCATCGTGCGGGGGTCGCCCACGCCGATCTCAACGCACACAACATCATGCTGGATCGGCACGGCAGCTGGTGGCTGATCGATTTCGACCGCGGGCGGATCCGGGTGCCTTCGACGGCCTGGATCGAGCGCACCCTGGAGCGGCTGCGGCGCTCGCTGGCCAAGGTCGGCGGCGAGGCGCGCGCGGACGCGCTCTTTCCGATCATCCGCGAGGCCCACGACAGCTCGGTGAGCACAGCGCATGACTACTGACTGGGGGTTGCACTTTCTCGGCGTGGGGTCTTCGCAGGCTGTCGACCTGGGCTCGGCCTCGGTGGTGCTGGAGCGCGCGGGCAGGCCGCTGCTCATGGTCGACTGCGGTACCGAAGCCCTGAGCGCCTACCTGGAACGCTACGGCGATGTCCCACCGGCGCTGTTCATTACCCACGCCCACCTTGATCACGTCGGCGGCATGGAACGTCTGTTCGGCAAGCTGTGGTTCGGCGAGCAGCGCGGTGCCACCAGGCTTCTGGTGCCGGCGGCGCTGGTGCCGATCCTGCATTCCCGCATCGGCGACTATCCCGGGGTGTTGGCCGAGGGGGGCGTCAATTTCTGGGAAGCGTTCCGTTTCGTGCCCTGCCGCCGCGGGTTCTGGCTGGAGGATCTGTGGTTCGACGTATTTCCGACCCGTCACCACCTGCACAACACGTCGTTTGGCCTGGCTCTACGCGGTAGCTTCGTGTTCACCGGCGATACCCGGCCCATTCCCGAATTCCTCGAGAACTGGGTCGGGGAGGGTGAATGGGTCGCGCACGACTGCGGCCGGTTCGGCAACCCCTCGCACACCGGGCTGGACGATCTCGAAGCCAGCTACTCGGACGCGCTGCGGCGGCAATTGCTGCTCTACCACTACGGCAGCCCGGACGATGCGGCCCTGTTCCGACGGCACGGATACGCCGTGGCGACGCCGGGCATGGACCAGCCGCTGCAGGCACCGCAGCCGCCGCGCGAAAGCCTGGACTACTGAGGGACGAGGCGACGCGTAGCCTCTGCGGAAGGCGCGTGCTCGGCGAGCCCTGCGGGCTCGTCGGGCCGTTGTGCGCGGTGTGACGGGAGGGCGGTGTCCCCGCTGACGGATCTCCGGCGCCCGAATCGGTCGATACCGTTGCTCCCTTCCGGGCCTGGCGGAGTTTTCAACCTATCGTCGCGGAGGCGCCAGCGGGGCCACCATAGTCAGCAATCTGGCGAAGACCGCGCAGATCCTCGCGAAATGTGGCGGAGAGAGAGGGATTCGAACCCTCGGTACGGTTTTAGACCGTACACACACTTTCCAGGCGTGCTCCTTAAACCACTCGGACACCTCTCCGTGCGCAGCGCCGAGCGACCGGCGACAGCGAGCCGCCAAGGATACCGCCCGCCTGCGCAGCGTACAAGAATCCCGCGATTCGCCGAACCCAGCCCGGGACGGCAGCTTGGTCGGGCGGGCTGCGCTTGGCACAATGGCTGTCCGTCCGCGAACGACAGCATTCGATGTCCTATCTGGTTCTTGCCCGCAAGTGGCGGCCGCGCCGATTCGCCGAACTCGTGGGCCAGGAACACGTCGTGCGCGCGCTGTCGCATGCGCTCGACAGCGGTCGCATCCATCACGCGTTCCTGTTTACCGGCACCCGCGGCGTGGGCAAGACCACGATCGCGCGCATCTTCGCCAAGAGCCTCAACTGTGAGGTCGGCGTGGGCGCCGAGCCATGCGGCAAGTGTGCGGTGTGCGAGGCCGTCGACGCCGGGCGCTTCGTCGACCTGATCGAGATCGACGCCGCCAGCAACACCGGTGTGGACGATGTGCGCGAGGTGATCGAGAACGCGCAGTACATGCCTACCCGCGGTCGCTACAAGGTCTATCTCGTCGACGAAGTGCACATGCTCTCGCGCAATGCCTTCAACGCACTGCTGAAGACGCTCGAGGAACCGCCGGAGCACGTCAAGTTCCTGCTCGCCACCACGGATCCGCAAAAGCTGCCGGTGACCGTGCTTTCGCGCTGCCTGCAGTTCAATCTCAAGCGCCTCACCCCGGAGCAGATCGATGCGCAACTCGAGCGCATCCTCGGCGCGGAAGGCATCACGCACGAGGCAGGATGCGCGAGCCTGCTGGCCCAGGCGGCCGACGGCAGCCTGCGCGATGCCCTGTCCCTGCTCGACCAGGCGATCGCGCACGGTGGGGGTGCATTGCAGCGTGAGGATGTGGCGGCGATGCTGGGTAGCGTCGATGCTGCCGACCTCGGTGCGATGCTGGCGGCGCTCGGCGAAGAAGACGGTGAGGCCATGCTGGCCGCCGTGGAACAGCTGGCGACCTACTCACCCGACTATGCCGTGTTGCTGGGCGAACTCGCCGCGGCGATGCATCGCGTGCAGGTGCGTCAGCTCGTGCCTGCCGCGGCGGATCCGGCCGCCACCGAGGTTGAGCTCGCCTTGGCCGGTCGGCCGCCGGAGTTGGTCCAGCTCTGGTACCAGATGGCGGTGCTCGGCCGTCGGGAGATCGAACAGGCGCCCACGCCGAGAATCGGCTTCGAGATGGTGCTGCTGCGCATGCTGGCCTTTTCCTCCGAGTCGGGGGAGGCACCGGAGCGCGGCCATGCGTCGAACGATGGCGGCGCGCGTCGTGCGGCGGCCGAAGCCGCGGCCCGGCTGGCGATGCCGGCGGCAGCCCCACGCGCCGTCGGTAACGCGCCGGCCCCTCCGGTGCGGGTGGCCGAAGCGGCCCCGGCCCCGCTCGAGCGTGTCGAGGTGCCGAGGCCGCAGGCTTCCGGGCAGACCGAGGCTGCTGCGACGTCCGTGGCTGGCGCGTCAGGACGCAGGCCGGTGACCGATGCCGAAGACTGGCTCGGTCTGGTTGCGTCGCTGCCGTTGCGCGGCCCGGTGGTGCCTCTGGCGCAGCAGCTGGCATTCATGGGCGATGACGGCGACTCGCTGCGCCTGTCGCTGCCCGCCAGTCTCGAACATCTGCGCGCGCCGACCCTGATCGATAGCTTGGCCGAGGCGCTGGCCGGCCCACTCGGCGCGGCGCCGCGCATCCGCATCGAGACCAGGTCCGCAGGAACAGACACGTTGGCCGTGCGTCACCAGCGCGAGCGCGACCAGCGCCAGCGCGATGCCGAAGACGCCTTCGTGGCGCATCCGGTGGTGGAACAACTGGTACAGAAACACGGTGGTCAGGTGGTGGCCGACAGCGTGCGACCGCGCCCGATCTGAAGCAGGTGTGCACGGCGTGAGTCGTGTGCAGGCAATGATGCGCCGACTGTTCGCCCGATGGTCGGAGCCGGGCGGACCACGCAACCACGACGCGCGGCTGGCGCGCGAAGCAATCCCTTGATCGACTGGAGTCAAAGCATGCGAGGACCCCTTGGCAACCTGATGCAGCAAGCGCAGCGCATGCAGGAAAATCTCAAGAAGGCGCAGGAAGAGCTGGCCAATATCGAGGTCGAAGGACAGTCGGGTGGTGGCATGGTCAAGGTCACCTTGACTGCGCGCATGGACTGCCGTCGGGTGCGCATCGATCCCCAGGCCGGCGGTGATCTCGAGATGCTGGAAGACCTGATCGCCGCGGCGTTCAACGACGCGGTCAATCGCGCCAACGAGGCGCAGCAGGCGCGCATGTCCGAGGCGACCGCCGGCATGCCGCTGCCACCGGGCATGAAGCTGCCTGGATTCATGTAGGTGGTGCAGCGCTCGCGACCCCTCGCCGCTGTTCCTCTCGAGCGCCGCAGCGACCGGCTTGGCCGGGCAGGGCATCTGCGCCGACGCCGCAGTGCGCGAGTGGCGCGCTTCGTCGCACCGAGAGCCGAATCCGGTGGCGTCGGAGCATGAGCGCGCCTGCCTTGCTGGAACAGCTGATCGAGGCCCTGCGTGTGTTGCCCGGGGTCGGGCGCAAGACGGCGCAACGCATGGCGTTTCACCTGCTGGAGCGCCAGCGGGAGGGCGGCGTGCGCCTGGCCCAGCTGCTCGAGCGCGCCATGGCGGAGATCGGCCAATGCCGGCAATGCCGCAATTTCAGCGAACTCGAGGTCTGCGCGCTCTGCGCGGCTTCCCAGCGCGACGACCGCCAGATCTGTGTGGTGGAGTCGCCCGCGGATCTCGCCGCGATGGAGACCGCCACGGGCTATCGGGGACGATACTTCGTGCTGCATGGGCGGCTCTCGCCGATCGACGGGCTCGGCCCCAAGGAGTTGGGATTCGACTTGCTTGCGAAGCGGCTCGATGACCAGGCAGTCGAGGAGCTGATCATCGCCACCAATCCAACGGTCGAGGGTGAGGCGACCGCGCATTTCCTCGGCCAGCTGGCGCGTGAACGGGGCGTACGGCCCAGCCGGCTTGCCCACGGTGTGCCACTCGGCGGGGAACTGGAGCACGTGGACCGCGGCACCCTGGCGCATGCCTTCGGCGGTCGAACTGAGCTATCGTCGTGACCGGGGCCGCCCCACGGCACGCAGAGGCCGACGCGGCGACGGACAGGGGAAACCGATGAGCGAGACCATCTTCAGCAAGATCCTGCGCCGCGAGATACCGGCCGATATCGTTTACGAAGACGACGACGTGCTGGGCTTTCGCGACGTCAATCCGCAGGCGCCGGTGCACGTGCTGTTCATCCCGAAGACGCCGATCGCGACCCTGAATGACCTGACGCCGGAGCATGCAGCGCTGATGGGGCGGCTGGTGCTGGCGGCGACCCATTTCGCCAAACGCGAAGGGTTCGATGAACTCGGCTACCGGACCGTGTTCAACTGCAATCAGCACGGTGGCCAGACGGTGTTCCATATTCACCTGCATTTGCTTGCCGGCAGGCAGCTGGGTTGGCCGCCGGGCTGAAGGCCTGAAGGTCGGGCGGCGTTGCCCATGTTCCCGATCGCTGACTCGCGGTGCGGCGCGCGCGCGCCATCTTGCCGCCCGCTGCGCCACTCGCAGACGCGCGCTACGCCGGCAGCCGGGTGAGCGGCTCGGGTCGCACCGCGCGGAGGGGGCGTCGTCGCACGCTGGTGGCGGTGTCGCTGTTCGCGCTGACCCTGCTTGCTGCCTTCTTCTGGCAGCGCCCGCCCACGGCGAGCGTGTTGGCCTGGCGCGTGGACTGGGAAGAGCGCTGGCACGATCCCGCGCGCATGCGTGCCGAATGGCCCTGGCTCGCAGCCTTGCGCGGCATCGAGGACCGGGTTGCGCCCGACCCCGCCGGATCGGAGGCTGACCACGCGCGCTGGGCCGAACAGGCGGCACTGGCCTCATCGCTCGACTGCCCGGTTCAGCCGCCAGCCGCTCGGGAAGATTGCGCGGTGCTCAAGTACCGGCTGGACGAACGCATCCGCAGCCTGCCGTGGACGATGCACCGGCAACGGCTCGATCCCATCGCCGGCGAGCATCTTGGATTCGCGGCGCTGATCATCGAGCAGGACGCCCTACATGGCACGGACGAAGCAGAGCAGGTACTGCAGCGGGCGAAGCGCGCCACGTCGCGCATCGATGCCTGGACCGACTGGATGTGGGCGCAACGCCGGGCCGGCATTCGCCCGCCGCATCGCATGCTCGAGCAAGTCGCTGCGCAGATCACCAGCGCATACCTGGTCGAACCCGACGATCAGCTCCTGCTGCAGGCGTTCGAGATGTCGCTGCGCTCGCTGCCGACAGAACAGTCGGCGCGTCGCGACGCGCTGATCGACGCGATGCGCGATGTCATGCGATCGCAGCACAGGCCAGCCTGGGAGCGTCTGCGGCAGGCGGTGCAGGACGCCGCGGCGGGCAGTCCGGAAGACTTCGGCGTGTGGTCGATGCCCGAAGGAGATGCTTACTACCGCGCAGCCTTGCGGGCTCAGACCACGCTGGAGATCGATCCGCAGGACTTGTACGACTGGGGGCGAACGGAAGTCGACCGGCTGCAGCGCGAGCTTTCCCGACTTCTCGACGTGGAGGGCGCTGCCCCCGATGCGTTGGGCGAACGCATGCACGCTTGGGCGACTCAGCTGCAGCCTTCGAACGTCAGCTCAGCGCCGGACGCAACCTCTGTCTTGCGGCGTTTCGAGCAACGCATGGACACGGAACGCACGCGCTCGACGCCGGTGTTCCCGGTCTGGGCGGATCACGCGGTCGACCTGCGTACGGTGCCGGCGTCGCGCAGTCGTGCCGCGCCGCTGGCACTCTACCTTCCGCGGCAGCGCGGCGTGCCGATGCTGCAGCTGAATATCCGCGACACCGGGGATTGGGCAGACTGGAGCGTCGGTCCGCTGATCCGTCACGAATACCTGCCGGGTCACCATCTGCAATGGTCAGCGCAGCGACAGGCCGATCTTCCTGCCTTCCGACGCGACCTGAACTGGCCAGGCTTCGCGGAGGGCTGGGCCATGTATGCAGAGAGCCTGCGCTGGGAGCCCGGCGCATGGCCCCGCTCCGAGCAGATCGCTCTGCTGCACTCCGAGCTGTTGCGTGCGGTGCGGGCGGTGGTCGATCCAGGGCTGCATTTCCTGCGCTGGGATCGCAGCGAGGCCGTGCGATACATGATCGAACAAGCGGCCATTTCACCGCGCGATGCCGAGGTCGAGGTCGATCGCTACCTGGCCTGGCCGGGGCAGTCGGTGAGCTTTGCGGTAGGGCTGCGCGCGTTTCGCGCCGCGCGCACGCTTGCGATGCAGCGAGTCGGCAGCGGTTTCGATGAGGTGGACTTCGCCCGCGCCCTGCTGGCTCGGGGCGCGGTGCCGCTGGGTCTGCTGCCCGCGCGCGCCGACGGCTGGATGCCGGGTGCCGGCGAGTCATCGTCGACGTCGAACTGATGGCTGGCGGGTGGTCCGGACGTCGCAAGGCCCGGCATTCCGAAGCGCCCGTTTGGATTGCCCGCCACGTTGTTCATCACCGACTTGCCGCTGGGCCGGGCGGTGACAGGAAGGCGGTGGATGATGGCGGCCGATGACGGCGAAACGGGCCTTGGCTATGCTTGCACGGCACTCGAGCCGAACGCGGAACCACCCATCGGTCGGCGTGGATCGGGCGCGTGGCCATCATCAACAGGGGGTGATGCATGCGTGTGGGGATCCGAAGCCAGTACCGTTCCGTGCACGGGCCTGAAGGCGATGGCGGAACGCGTCCGACCGTGTTGGCCTGCTGACGTGTCGACCGAATCGCCTCAGGCGCGGCGCGAGCGACTGCTCGGCATGCTGGTCGAGCTGATGACCGGCGCGCGCGAGTCGGCACGGCAGATGGAGGGCGAGCCGCCGGACGAGTTCACCGTGCATGCCGTCATCACGGGGCTGCGACGTGCGCGTGAACTGGTGGGCGTGCTGGGCGTGGCGCCGGCGGTGATGGTGGTCGATGAAATGCACGACGCCATCCGGCGCCAGCGCGGCCGGGCGCAGCCGCTCGCGCCCGAGTTCGTCAAGCTGTTCTCGCGTGCATCGATGCAGCTGCCAATCGTCATCGAGGGCGTATTCGCCGGCACCACGGACGGCATCGATCCGCTGTTGCCGATGATCAACGCTCTGCGTGCCCAACGCGGTGCGGAGAAACTCAGCCGGGAAGGGCTGAGTGGTGCAGGCCAGGAGGTGGCCGAGTCGGGTGCCGACGCGGAACTGCGCCGCAGCCTGGTCGAGGCGGCGCGCGCGTTCGATCTCGGCATGCGGGCCTGGCAGGAAGGTCGGGCATCCGCAGAGGATCTGCAGCGGACCGCCGAGCTGGTGGACATGCTGCATGCGCAGGCGCCCCACGAGTCCGCCCAGCGCATGTATGCGCTGGCGGCCGGCCTGCTCGCCGCCGTGGCGGACAGGGCCTTCGTCTGCGGGCCTGCGTTGCGCGCATCCATTCGCGACGTGCACGGTGAGATCGTGCGTTGGGCAGCACAGGGCGCTGCGGCCTTCGAGCGCGGCAGCCACGACGCGCTCGCGCGCAAGCTCGGCTACTTCGCCACCGTCGCGCCCACTGACCATCCGCGCGTCGTGGCCCTGCGCGGTTCGATGGGCATTGCCGAATCCGATCATGGCGCGCTGCACGCGGCGGACTTGCGGGCGCGCGACGTGCAACATCCGGCCGCCGCGCACCATCACGACGATGCTGCGGGCCATCCGCACGCTGGGCAGGCCGATCGCCGGACCAGCTACCAGCAGACGGCCCAGGCGATGCGGCGCGAGCTCAACGAACTGCAGCTGATGACGCTCAATCATCTCGAACGTTTTGGCTGGGAATTGAAGTTCGTGCGGCACCGTGGGGCATCGATCATCCCGGTGGTGTTCGACGGCGGCCGGGCCACCTACGGCGTGCTGCAGGACGACGGCGAACTCAACGAGAAGCCGGACTTCGAGATTCGTGTCTGAGCTGCACGTGCGCGCCATTCGCGCCGTTCGCGCGAATCGTGGCGCACGCAGGCCAGGGCGCCCGAATGCGGGCCGTCGAACCTTGCGCCGTCCGATGAGCGGATCGACCTCGCTTCGGCCCGCGCTGCACACGCATTGTCACGGCTGTGCTGCCGCGACACTCAGATCATCGGTGTCGGACCCCAGCTCAACGAGGCCGTGCCGAGCAGGGCCGCCAACACCACCGAGGCGGCGACATCGGTGGGGAAGTGCAGCCCCAGCACGACGCGGGACAGTGCGATCAGCGCTGTCAGCGGGAACAGCACCACGGCCAGCATCGGATACCAGGTCACTGCGACCCAGGTGAAGGCCAGCGCGTGCAGCGTATGTCCGGACGGAAAGCTGTAGCGATCCAGCGCCGGTGTCAGTGCCTCGATACGGCGATCGCGTTCGTAGGGACGCAAGCGGCGCGACCAGCGTTTGATGCCGAGGTAGAGCATCAGAGCCACGAAGCCGGTACCGGCCATGTGCAGGGTCGCGATCAGCCCGCGCATGCCGTCGACCAGCACCAGGCTGGCCATCAGCGCATACCAGACCGGACCATCGCCGATGCGGCTGACCCAGGTCATCAGCCTGCGGAAGCGCGCGATGCGGCCCCATCGGTTCGCCCGTGCACACCAGGCGGACTCGCGAACGACCCAGCGCTCAATGAGACGCGAGCGCGGTGTCAGCATCTTGGCCATGGCACACCTCCTCGAGGATGTCGATCAGCTGGCGGGTGATGACTTCGGGGCGAAGCGAGCCCGCGACCTGTCGCGCGTTGGCGCTGATGCGCGTGCGCAGGGCCGGATCGCTCGCGGCGCGGACACTCTCGCTGACGAACAAGTCCGGCTGTTCCATCGGCACCAGAACGCCTGATTCGTCGTGGCGCATGCAGGTGCCGGCGGCTCCGTAGTCGAACGCGACCGTGGCTACGCCGCTGGCCATCGCTTCAAGCGTGACGTTGCCGAAGGTCTCGGTGACGCTGGGAAACAGGAACAGATCGGTACTGGCGAGATGCGCTGCCAGTGCCTCACCCCGCTGGACGCCGCAGAACACATGATCGGGATGTCGCCGCTGCAGCTCGCCGCGTGACGGGCCGTCGCCGATCCACACCATGCGTGCGTCGGCGTGTCTGGCCTGGATCGCGTCGAAAGCCGCCACCAGCAGGTCAAGATTCTTTTCGGGTGCGATGCGTCCGACGTGGCAGATCGCCAACGCGCGATCGTCCAGCCCCCAGGCGCGCCGCAGCCCGCTTTCCCGAAGGCGCGGGTGAAAACGTTCGCCATCCACCGCACGACCCAGTACGGAGACTTGATGGAATCCGCCATCGAGCAGCTCCCGGCGCAAGGCATCGGTGGGGACCAGGGTGCGTTGCGCGCGATTGTGGAAGGCGCGCATCCAGCGCCAGGCCACCGGCGCCAGGTAGGGAAACCCGTAGCGGGTCATGTATTCGTCGAAGCGGGTATGGAAACCGGCGACGACCGGGATGCGCATCGCGTTCGCCTGCCGCAGCGCCGACCAGCCCAGCGGGCCTTCGGTGGCCACGTAGGCCACATCGGGTCGTTGCGCTTGCCACAGTCGGCGCAGGCGTCGGCCGGAAGGCCAACCGAACTGCAGGCCGGGGTACCGCGGCAGCCGCGCGCCGCGCACCAGCGTGTGCTCGAGGGAGGCCTCGGCGTGGGCGTCGGAGGGTTGTTTCGGTCTGACCAACGTCGTTCGACAGCCGGCACGACGCAGACCCGACTCCATATTGCGAACGGTCAGCGCGACTCCGTTCACTTCAGGCGGATAGGTCTCGGTAACGATCGCAACGTGCACGGGCAGACTCCGGTTTGCCGAAGTCTGCGTCGCCTCTATGCAAGTCAGGCGACGATTTGGTTGCGCTCAGATGACTGCGTCCACGGCCGCATCATGGGACGCGAAACCATGGTCGCGGCGCGCCATCGTTTCCCTGGCGTGGCACGAGCCGCGCGCCGGGCCTTGCATGGCAGCCGGCGCGCAGGGTGATCAGATCGTGATCGATCGCTGCGGTGGATCGGCGACCGTGCATCCGACGTCGTCGCCGTCCGACAGGGAAAAACAGATCGGCACCACGACCTGAGCGGGAATCGCAACGCCATCGCGTCGCGCCGGCGCAAAGATCCACGAAGACACGCTGTCCCTGGCCGCCGCATCGAGAGACCGGTGCCCCGACGAGGTGTGCACCTTCGCACGGCTGACGCGACCTTCGCGGTCGATCGATACCTCGATGACCACCTTGCCAGCCAGTCCTTCGGCCTCGGCGTCAGACGGGTAGGCCGGCGCAGGCTGATGGATCGGTTTGGGGTCGGAAGATTCCTCGGCGGCCGATCTTCCGAGGGATGCGCCTTCCGTTCCGCCCGAACTGGGCAGCACCTCGGCGCGTGGCAGGGGCGCGACGATGCCCTCGATCAGCACGGATGCGTCGAGGCCATCGATCGTCACGACCTGGTTGAACCGGGTGTTCTGTTCGAAGTCGAAGCGCTGGGCGGCAACGGTGGATCCCTGGCGGCTGATCGCCGAACGCAGACGGAATCCGCTGCCCTGCCGATCAAGCTGGAGTTCGACGGTGACGGCCCGGTCGTCGCTGCCCAGCTCCGCGGCGATGCGCGCCTCGTCGCGGAAATGAACTTCCGGGTGGGTCACCTCATCGCCGTAGGTGAGCGTGAGTGTGGCGCTGTGGGTGGGCTGCTGCGCGGACTGATCCGCCGTCTGCATCGACGGCTGTCCCGGCTGTCCGGCCCAGCTGAGGCCGCCGACCAGGACCGCAAGGGTGCCTGTCAGCAGTGGTGCGATGGCAGGGTGGCGCAAAGGAGTAGGAGCTCTGCTCAACATCATGATGCGTTCCTTCAAAGGGTGGCTGGACTGCCACAGGCAGCCGACCGGCAGTCCAGGAGCGGCCAGCTGCACATTCAGAAGCGCTTCCGCATAGCGCCGGCGCGCCTGCGGGAAACGACGGATCACGTCGGCATCGGCAGCCAGCTCAAGATCGCGCCGGCACTGCGTTTCGGCCCAGTGCACCAGCGGATTGAACCAGCACAGTGCGCGCAATAAGGTTGCGAGGACCTGGATCCACAGGTCGCCGCGGCGGAGATGACTGCGCTCGTGGGCGAGCATCCAGCGCTGCTGATGGATGTCGAACCGGCTGCGAAAGTCGCTGGGCAGCACGATGACCGGCCGCCACGGCCTGAGCACCACCGGGCTGGATCCGGGTTGGGTAGACCGGAGGATTCGGCCGCGCCAGACGGACAGCGATCCGAGCGTGTGTTGAAAGCGGTGCTGTTGCCGCAGAGCGCGCAGCAGCACGATGGCGACGCCCAGCGCGTACACACCACCCAGGAACACCCACAGCGATGCCACGCCCGCGGAGGGCGGCAGTGAAGGCGGCTGGCCGCCGACGAACGCGGTGGCATGTGCAGTGGCGACCTCGATGACGACGCGGCGCGGCGGGATGAGCGTGGCGAGCATGGCCGCGGGTACCAGCAGCCACAGTCCCAGCGCCGCCCCCGCGCCGAATCGGGATCGCAAACGCGTGCGCAGCAGCGCGACCACCACGATGGCGAAGGCGGCAGCGAGGTTGAGTTCGAGCAGGGCGTAGAGCGCATCATGCATCGCCGTCGATCTCCGCGATCAGCCGGCGCAGCTCGTCGACGTCGGACTGGCTGAGCCGGCCGTGCTGGCTGAAGTGTGCCACCAGCGGTGCCACGCGGCCGTTGAACAGGCGGTCGATGAGGCTGCTGGATTCCTCGAGAACCCAGTCGGATTGCCGCAGCGTCGGGGCATAGCGATAGCGACGCCCTTCGGACTCCGCGCTGACTGCGCCCTTCTTCAGCAGGCGATTCAGCAGCGTCTTCACGGTGGCCTCCTGCCAGCCTTCCGCGGCGCCCAATTCGGCGAAGACTTCATCGGCCGTGCTGGCGCCCCGAGCCCACAGCACACCCATCACACGGCTTTCGGCTTCACTGATCGCAATCATGATTACACCTGTAATTTGAAGCGACAATTACATGTGTAATCGAATCTGTCAAGCACGCTGATCAACGATCTCGGACGCCGTGCAGCGCACTGGGGCAGGTCACGCGGACGCACCGCGAAACCCAGGCTTGAAGTCGGTCTGAGTGGCGCACACGTTCTGCGTCAGTCGTGTCAGTCAGCCACTCCCGTGCAGCCCATCGCAAGGCGGATGCACTGCTGTCGTCAGATCGCGACATTCAGCGGTTATCATTCGGCGCTTCCGGGGGGAGTGTCGCGGCGCCGTGGTGTCGAGATGCTGATGATCCCGAGAGCAATTCCCGCTATCTGGACGTCGCATGAGCCCATCCTCCAGTCCCACCGAATCCACGCCGGCACCGAGCGCGCTTCCCGCAGAGAGCATCAGCCTCGGGGGGCATCTCGTTCGCATCGCCCTGGGTCTGCTGTTCGTGGCGGCAACCGTGCTGTACGCCCTGTGGCGCGGCGACGGCAGCGGCGTGATGTTGATCGCGGTCGCGGCCGGTTTCGGCGCCTACATGGCGATGAACATCGGTGCCAATGACGTGGCCAACAACGTCGGTCCGGCCGTCGGTTCGCAGGTGCTTACCCTGGGATGGGCGCTGGTGATCGCCGCGATTTTCGAAGCAGCCGGTGCCCTGGTCGCCGGTGGCGATGTGGTCGACACCATTCGTAGCGGCATCATCAAGCCCGAACTGGTGTCCGAACCGCACACCTTCGTGTGGCTGATGATGGCGGCGCTGCTCGCGGCAGCAATCTGGTTGAACATTGCCACGGCCGTCGGTGCGCCGATTTCCACCACCCATTCGATCGTCGGCGGCGTGCTCGGTGCGGGTATGGCTGCCGCCGGCGCCGACGTCGTCAACTGGAACAAGATGATCGGCATCTCGGCGAGCTGGGTGATCTCGCCGCTCATGGGCGCCGCGATCGCGGCGTTCTTCCTGTACCTGATCAAACGCACCATCACCTACCAGCAGGACATGGTGCGCGCCGCACGCACGCATGTTCCGTTCTTGGTGGGGCTGATGGCGTGGGCATTCGTGACCTACCTGATCCTCAAGGGCCTGAGCAAGATTCTCACGGTGGGTGTGGTGGGGGCGCTGGCCGCGGGCATGGTCGCTGCGATGATGGTCTGGTTTCTGGTTCGCCAGCACATTGCGAGCCGGGAGGAGCGCCTCAAGGAAGGCAAGCGGGGAATCAACCAGCTCTTCACCGTGCCGCTCATCTTCGCCGCAGCGCTGCTCAGTTTTGCCCATGGCTCGAATGACGTGGCGAACGCCATCGGGCCGCTGGCCGCGATCGTCGATGTGGTCGCGGGCGGAGGGCAGGTTGTCGGCAAGGCGCAGATTCCGCTGTGGGTCATGGTGGTCGGTGCGATCGGCATCTCGATCGGTCTGGCGCTCTACGGCCCGCGCGTGATCCGCACCGTGGGCTCCGAGATCACCGAACTCGACCCGATGCGTGCGTACTGCATCGCCATGGCGGCGACGCTGACCGTGATCCTCGCCAGCCAGCTCGGTCTTCCTGTCAGCACTACCCACGTGGCCGTGGGCGCGGTGTTCGGCGTCGGTTTTCTGCGCGAGTACCTGAAGACCAACTGGGGGCGGATTCTCGACGACATCAAGGCGCATCATCCTGCCGATGATCGCGCCGCCCTCGATGCCTTCATGGTCAAGTTCGAGGCCGCGAAGATTTCCGAGCGCAGCGGCCTGCTGCGCGAGCTGAAGCAGCGCTACAAGACTGCGACCGGCCCCGAGCACTTCGAGAAGGCGGAGCGCAAGACGCTGCGTCGGGCGCATCGCAAGGAGCTGGTCAAGCGTTCGCTCGTGTTGCGCATCGCGGCGGCCTGGGTCATCACGGTGCCGGCCTCCGGTGCGATCGCCGCGGTGTTGTACTTCACCATCCGCGGCATGCTGATCCCCTGACCGCCGCGCGACAGTTCTGATCGGGTGCGTACCCGCTGCCGGTGCGGCGGGACGCGCGGTGCGCACCAGGCCGCTTGAGCACTGCCCGCGATCGGACTTGAGTCAATCGTGCCAAGCGGCTGCGGGCAGTGCGCACGCAGCGCCCTTCGAGGGGGTCGACCGGATTCGAAACTGCCGCCCGGAGGTGGGGTGCGTGCGCGCGCCACGTGCACCGACGGAAGCCCCACGTCAGCGCGGCAAACATCCGCTCAGGCGCTGTCGGTCCGCTCGAGTGCGTAGTTCGAGGTCAGCTGCCACAGCAAGAACGACAGCCACAGCACGATGGCCACGAACGGCAGGACGGTGGTCAGGACGGGCACATCGGCCACGCGCATGACGCGCAGCAGTGGAATCGCATTGACCAGTGCGATCAGCAGCAGCGTGGACACCCCGGCGATGGATGCAACGAGCGCCGTTCTTCGACCCTTGGCGACCACCAGTATGCCCATCGACACGGCGCAGACGATCATGCGCAGGACGATGAGCGAGATTGCCCACGCAAACGAAGCAGGAAGCACTTCACCGTTCGGCGCGAGATCACGGAACCAGGCGAAGGTGTTGTAGAGACCGATGCCGTTGCCGAGGAACAGCAGCGCGAAGGTGGCGAGCACAGCGGCGTAGAGGCGATTGCTCATCCCGGCCCCCCTGATTGCCGGCTAGTTTTCGATGACCTCGAGCACGACGCCGAGATCGGCGAGGTGCTCGGTTTCAGCGTCCAGGTCGGAGCGTGTCAACGGGTGCTGCGCCAGCCAGCTGCGCGCCACCTCGACGCTGAATCCACGTGGCGTCGCGCGCAGCATCAGTTTCGGCAGCGGTTGCGGGTCGTGACTGCGATGCAGCATCACCGCCAGCCGGATCAGCAACGTGCAGCGCAGGCATCGTGTGGCTTCGGGTTCGCCGATGTCGCTGAGCACGCCGCGATGGATTCCGCGACGCTGGTTGCGCACGAGTGCGGCAAGAATCGCCTGCTCCTGGGTCGAGAAGCCGGCAATGTCGGAATGTCGCAACAGGTAGGCGCCGTGCGTCTGATGCTGGCTGTGCGCGATGGAGAGGCCAATCTCGTGCACCCGGCTGGCCCAGCCGAGCAGCGGTCGGTCGTAGTCGGCGTCCAGCTCCCACGCTTCGGCGATCTGGTCGAACAGGTCGAGTGCGGTGGATTCCACGCGCGCCGCCTGGGCGCGATCGACGCCGTAGCGGCTTGCCAACGCGTCGATCGACAGGTCGCGCGAGTCGCGCTGGCTGGCGCGGCCCAGCATGTCGTGAAGGATGCCCTCGCGCATCGCGGTTTCAGAGACCTGCATGCGCGTCAGCCCCAGTTCGCGAAACGCAGCCTCCAGCACCAGCACGCCGCCGGCGATGACCGGCTGGCGCTCCTCGGACAGTCCCGGCAGCTGGATGTCGGCGATGCTGTCGGCCTGCAGCATCCGGTCGCGCAACTGTTCGAGCCCGCTGTCGGTGATCGCGCCGCGAGTCAGCTTCATCGCCGCCAGCACCTCGCCGATCGCCTTGATCGTGCCGGACGAGCCCAGCGTTTCCTGCCAACCGATGGACTTGTAGGCCGCGGAGAACTGCTGGAACTCGGCCGACACCTCGGTCAGTGCGTCCTTCCAGCGTCGTTTGGAGATCGCCTTGGAAAAGAATCGCCGGGTGGACGCGACGCAGCCCATCTGCATGCTCTCGCGCTCGATCGGTTCGAATCCCTGGCCGACGATGAACTCGGTCGATCCGCCACCGATGTCGATCACCAGCCGGCGCTTTCGGGTGGGCGGGTGACCCTGCGCCACGCCGAGATAGATCAGGCGGGCTTCTTCGCGGCCGGCCACCACCTCGATGCGATGGCCCAGCGCCGTCTGCGCCGGCACGAGGAAATTCTGTGGTGCACGCAGCTGGCGCACGGTGTTGGTGGCGACCGCGCGAACCCGATGCGGCGGCACAGCGCGCACACGCTGGCCTAGCCGGGCCAGGCAGTCGATCGCGCGCCGACTCGCCTCGGCCGAGAGTCCGCCTCGACCGTCGAGCCCGGCCGCCAGCCTGACCATTTCCTTCAGCCGATCGACGACCCGCAGCTGGCCCAGCACGTGGCGGGCCACCACCATGTGAAAGCTGTTCGAGCCGATATCGACCGCGGCAAGCAGTTCGCCTTCCTGCAGGCGATCAGGCATCGCGGCAGCCTCGCGGGCATCGGACTCGCATCACTGTGCACTCAGTCGCGCAAGCAGGGTGTTCTGTGCCGACACCGGCATGCCGTCTTCCTCCGGCTCCACGCGGGTGTAGTTGCCACCGGAATCGAGCTGCCACGACTGCGTGTTGTCCTGGAGGTAGAGGTTGATTTCTTCCTCGACGACCCGGTCGCGCAGATCCGGGTCGAGGATCGGGAAGCAGGCCTCGACGCGGCGGAGCAGGTTGCGTTCCATCCAGTCGGCGCTGGAACAGAACACGCGAGGCTCGCCGCGATTCTGGAACCAGTACACGCGACTGTGCTCGAGGAACCGGCCCACGACGGATCGAACACGAATGTTCTCCGACACGCCCGGCACGCCGGGTCGCAGGCAGCATGCGCCGCGCACGATCAGGTCGATCTGAACGCCGGCCCGCGAGGCCTCGTACAGCGCACGGATGACGGTCGGCTCATTGAGCGCGTTCATCTTCGCGCGGATGGCTGCAGGCTCGCCCGCGCGCGCGGCGGCTGTCTCGTTCTCGATCAACTTGAGCAGGCTCTTGTGCAGGGTGAACGGCGACATCATCAGATGCTTGAGGCGGATCTCCTGCGACAGGCCGGACATCTGCTGGAACAGCAGATGCACGTCAGTGGCGATGTCGGTATCGCTGGTCAGTAGCCCGATGTCGGTATAGGCCCTCGCGGTACCCGGGTGGTAGTTGCCGGTGCCGAGGTGGACGTACCGGCGCAGTCCCTGACGCTCGCGGCGCACGATCAGCATCATCTTGGCGTGGGTCTTGTAGCCGACCACGCCGTAGACGACTTGCACCCCGGCTTCCTGCAGGCGGTCGGCGAGGCGGATGTTCGCCTCCTCGTCAAAACGCGCGCGCAGCTCGACGACGACGGTGACGTCCTTGCCGTGGCGCGCGGCGGCAATCAGGTGCTCCACCAGCGGAGAATCGCTGCCCGCGCGGTACAGCGTCTGCTTGATCGCCAGGACGTCCGGGTCGTACGCGGCGGCCTTCACCACGTCGATGACGGTCTGGAAGCTCTCGAAGGGATGGTGCAGCAGGACGTCGCGCTTGCGCAGCGCCTCGAACGGCGCGTCGGCCGACACCCGTGCCACGCGCGGGGTGAAGCCGGGAAACTTGAGCTCCGGCCGGTCGGCCATGTCGTAGACCGCGATGACGCGGTTGAGGTTGACCGGGCCGTTGATCCGGTAGACCGCATTCTCCGGGAGGTCGAAGTTCTGCAGCAGGGTGCGCACGATCGGTGCCGGGCAGTTCTCGGCGATTTCCAACCGTACGGCACGGCGGAAGCCGCGCCCCGCGAGTTCGTCCTTCAGCGCATGGGCGAGATTCTCGACTTCCTCCTCGTCGACGAAGAGCTCCGAATTGCGGGTGACGCGGAACTGGTACGCGCCCTTGACGCGCATGCCGGGGAACATCTCGTCGACGAACGTGGAAAGAATGGCCGACAGCAGCACGAAGTCATGGGCGCCGCCGCCGACTTCGCGGGGAATGCGCATGATGCGCGGCAAGGATCTCGGCGCGCGCACGATGGCCATGCCGCCGGAGCGTCCGAATGCATCGCGCCCTTCCAGCACCACCACCACATTGAGCGACTTGTTGAGGATGCGCGGAAAAGGGTGGGCCGGGTCGAGCCCAAGCGGCGAGAGCACCGGCAGAATCTCATCGGTGAACATGGCATGCAGCCAACGCCGCATCTTCGCCGACCATGCCTCACGCGGCAGGATGCGGATGCCCGCCGCGGACAGCTCCGGGCGAAGGGTCTCGTTCCAGAACCGGTACTGCGCCTCCACCAGCGTGCTGGCGCGTGTGTGAATGGCATCGAGCGCCGCCGACGGGGTGACCCCGTCAGGAGGCAGCGGCCCGCCGAACTCCATGGCGGTGCGCACGGTCGCCGCGCGGATTTCGAAGAACTCGTCGAGATTGGTGCAGGAGATGCACAGATAGCGCAGCCGCTCGAGCAGCGGCAGGCTGGCATCCATCGCCTGGGCCAGCACGCGGCGATTGAACTCGAGCTGGGACAACTCGCGATTCAGATACAGCGAAGGATGCTTGAGGTCGACGCCCTCCTGCTTCGGTGCCTGGCGCGCGGGTGCGCGCTCGACGAGCACGCTGTCGACGACCGCGGTCGTCGAGGTGGCGTCGTGGCCAGAGGGCTTGCGTCGAGTGCGCCGGACGGCGGACTTTGCGCGGGTCTGCTTGCTGGACATGCTGGGAAAGTCGCGGTGATGCCGGAAACCGCGAGTCTAGCAGGCCGATTCGACGCCGAATGCGACACGGCGGCTGCGCGCACCGGTCCGGTGCTGGAATCAGTCCGATTCGGGCTCAAGCAGTCTCGTTGCCGGAAAGCGGCAGCGAAATACGCTGCCACTGCCGACCTCGCTTTCGATCTGCAGCTCTGCCTGGTGCAGATGCAGCGCATGCTTGACGATCGCCAGGCCCAGTCCAGTACCGCCGCTGTCGCGCGAGCGGCTGGTCGACACCCGGTAGAACCGTTCGGTGATGCGGCCAAGATGCTGCGCGGCGATGCCAGGGCCGTTGTCGGCGACCTGCAGCAGGCCGGCGCCGCTGTCGTCGACCGACCAAGTGATGTGGATGCGTCCCCCGTTCTGCGTATAGCGCACCGCGTTGCTCACCAGATTGCCGAACGCGCTCTGCAGTTCCTTGGGCGATCCGGTCAGGTCGTGGGAAGAAAGGCTTTCGATCGACACGGTGTGACGACCCTGGCTCAGCGCCTCGGCATCGCGCTTGAGCGTCGCCAGCATGGCCCGCATGTCCACCGGCTCTCCCTGCAGGCGGTCGAGCGACTCGAGGCGTGAGAGCGTCAGCAGGTCCTCGACGATACTGGTCATGCGACTCGACTGCTTGCGCATCTCGCCGATCACGTCGGCCCACATCGGCGCGTCCTCCGGGTCGAGCAGGTCGAGATAGCCGTGGATCACGGTCAGCGGCGTACGCAGTTCGTGGCTGACGTTGGCGACGAAGTCACGCCGCACCTGTTCGAGCTGCATCAGCTTGCTGATGTCGCGCACGATCAGCAGGCGCTGTTCACGGGTGTAGTCGATCAAGCGGAAGGAAAGCCTGATCGACGGATCGGCAGGCGAGGGTACGTCCAGCAGCGGCTCTTCGCCGCCGGACTCCAGCCAACTCAGCACCCTGGGAACCCGGATCAGGTAGTTCAGCCGGGTGCCCACGTCCTGGGTCGGCTTGAGCCCCAGCACGGTCTCTGCCGCCGAATTGAACCAGGCAATGCGCTGGTCTTGCCGTCCGACCACGACCACGGCGTCAGGCAGGGCTGCTGCCGCCTCCCGGAACGACTTCAGCAGCGCGCGAAGGCGCAGCTTGCGCTGACGCGATTCGCGCTGGCGTTCGTACAGGATTTGCTCGAGCTCGCTGAAGACGCCCCAGCCCTCCGGGGGCACCAGACTCCGTCGGCTGGACAGGATGCGAAGCAGACGATGCAACTGCAGGTAATGCCAGGCCAGGGCAGCTGCAAGCGCGACTGACAGGCCGGCGAGCGGACGGCCGAGCATGCCGCCAAGCAGCAGGCCGAGCAGTACGGCGCCGCAGAGTCGCCAGAACGAATGCTGCCAGGCCCGCGCGGGAAAACGATTCATGGCGTCATGGTAGCGCCCGCGCCGGGCGGCGAGTCAGGGTGGGTGCAGCCGCGGAGCTGCGGTATTGGGATCAGGCGTGAAGCTCGCCGATTCGGCAGCGTGCGTTCACCCGCAGTGGGCCGGGTGCTCAGTAGCTGGCCGAGAAGCGATAGCCTGCTCCACGGACGGTCTGCACCATGTTCTCGAGTCCGAACGGTTCAAGCGTCTTGCGCAGTCGTCGAATGTGCACGTCCACCGTGCGCTCCTCGACGTAGACCGTGCCACCCCAGACGTGATCGAGCAGCTGGGCGCGGGAGTAGACGCGCTCTGCATGAGTCATGAAGAACAGCAACAGGCGATACTCGGTCGGCCCGATCGCCACCGGCTGCTCTTCGGCAAATACGCGATGGGCAGCGCCGTCGATGCGCAGCTTGCCGATGTTGACCGAGCCGTCGTCGTCGCCACGGGTGCGGCGCAGGACTGCCTTGATGCGGGCCAGAAGCTCGCGTGCGGAGAAGGGCTTGACGACGTAGTCGTCGACCCCGGCCTCCAGTCCGTTGACCCGGTCGTTTTCCTCGCCGCGGGCCGTGAGCATGATGATCGGCACCTCGCGAGTCATCGATTCGCGCCGGAAACGTCGCGCGAGTTCGAGGCCGCTGGTGCCCGGCAGCATCCAGTCGAGCAGGATCAGGTCGGGCACGCGCTCGGCAATGCGCAGCTGTGCTTCGCGTGCGTCGGCAGCGAGGGCCGGTTCGTACTCGCCGCGGCGCAGGGCGAACGCGACCATGTCGCGAATCGCTGGCTCGTCGTCGATGATCAGGATTTGCTTGCTCATCCGGTTGCCGAGAATACAGTTCGCAACGGAAATTACGGCAGTTTTGTGACGGATGGATGACGCTCCGGGCGGTCAGGCCGGCGCGGTCGCTGCTTGCTGGTCCAGCTGGGAAGCCGTTGTTGAATGCGGCGCAGCGAAACGGACGCCCGGAGAGCCGGGTCAAGACCGCATGCCGACCCGGCATACGCGCGGGCGCGGATCAGTGCAGGTCGGCGTGCAGACTCAGTCCGCTGCCGTTGTTGCGGCTGCTTCCGTCCGGACGAATGCCACGCGCACGAAGCTCGAGCACGATGGGCGTCATGGCCGAAATCCGGGCCTCGACGCGCGCGCGCTGCACGTAGTCGAGATCGGTGCGCTCCTTCAGCCGCTGCAGCTGATTCAGCGCGTCTTCGGCGCGACCGCTGAGGAACGCGGCCTCCGCGTGGGCCTCCGCCGCGCGGGGAATATCGCCCGCCAGTTCGGCGGCGCGCGCAAAGCTGCGCTGGAAGGACGGGTCGTAGGAGGCCGAAGAGAGGAGCGGGCGCAGCACTTCCATCGCGCGCTGGCCATGTTCGCGCGTGCCGTGTTCGGCCAGGGCGCTTGCATAGGCGATGGCCACGGCGCTGCTGTTCGGCAGGCGCCGCAGCAATGTCTCGAATGCCTGCTCGGCCTGCGATGCGCGGCCGGCGCGGTGCAGCGCCTCGGCATGCGCCAGCTCCACCCAGAACAGATCGGGATGTTGCGCGGAAAGCGCCTCGAGCGCTGTGGCAGCGCGATCGGCCTGGCCGGACAGCATGTCCGCGATGGCCATGCCGTAGCGTTCGGCGTCGTTGAGCGCATCTCCGGCGCGCAGACGCTTGTGGTATTCGCTGGCAGCCTCCGCGGCCGTGGAAGCGCCCAGCACGCGCATGCGTTCGCGCGCGAAAGCGAAGGTGCGGGGATCGGGACCGGGGCTCGACACCAGCACGGTGCCGACGTCGATGCTGCCCAGCGTGCCCAACGACGAAGGCGCCAGCGCCGGTCTCGGCGTCGGCTGCAGCCGCTGGGCGCGATCCTTGGCCTCGCTGATGCGCGTGGTGGTCACCGGATGCGTGCGCAAGAAATCGGGCACGGAGTCGCCCTGCGAGCGGGTGGCACGCAGCATCCGGCCGAAGAAATCGGCCATGGCCACCGGGTCGTAGCCGGCCTTGGCGAGGACGCCAATGCCGATGCGGTCGGCTTCGTGCTCATTGGACCGGGTGAAATTGATCTGCCGCTGCTGCAGCAGCGCCAAACCGCCGGCGATGGCGGCCTGGGTGGCGTCGCCATCCCCGCCTGCCTGCTGTGCGGCCACCACGGCGCCGAGCATGCCGAGCAGGATGGGCAGGCTGTCCTTCTGTGCGGCCTCGACCGAGCGGACGATATGGCGCTGCGTCGCATGGGCGATTTCGTGGGCCAGCACGGCGGCCACTTCGTCCTCGCGCTCGGCGGTGAGTACCAGGCCCGTGTTCATGGCGATGTAGCCGCCGAGGGTGGCGAAGGCATTGATCGCGCGGTCGCGGATCAGGAAGAAGGTGAACGGTTGATCCGGGCGATCGCTGTAGGCAGCCAGGCGATGACCGAGATTGCCGATCCACTCGTCGAGCAAAGGGTCTTCGATGGTCATGCCCAGGCGGCGCAGTTCACCGAGCATCTGCGCGCCGTACCCGGCCTCCTGGGCCGGCGTGATGAGGGTGTCTGCCGAGCTGCCCATGTCGGGCAGGTCGTGATCCTGCGCATGCAGCGTGCCCGTGCCGCAGGTCAGGGTGGCGGCCAGGGCGACAGCGAGCCATCGCAATGTCGGTATGGAGCTGTTGGGCATGGCTTCGTTGGTGTCCGGCTGCATCGGAGGCGCAGGGTCCAGTGTACGGCGGCACGCTTAAGAATCCGCTAAGGGCCGCCTGAACGCCCGGCGTGCCTTCGCAGAGCGCGCTCTCCGCGACTCGGCCGCTGCAGCGCTGGGACCGCAGGGAAACAGCCAAGGTTCCCGGGCCGCAGCGGCCGCTGCGGCGAGCCAGGCGCCTTCACGACGCTTGAATCGCCCGGCTTGCACTACCATGTGGGGCAGAACGCATCGCCACCGGAGCGCCATGTCTGCCATCGTCATGTACACCACCGGGTTTTGCCCGTACTGCGTGGCCGCCAAGAACTTTCTCAAGAACCGCGGCAACACCTGGCACGAAGTGCGCGTCGACGCCGACCCGGTCCGTCGCGCCGAGATGATCGAACGTGCGCGTCGAACCAGCGTGCCGCAGATTTTCGTCGGCGATCACCACGTGGGCGGCTACGAAGAGCTGGTGGCCCTGGAACGCAGCGGCGAGCTGCGCGCGATCCTGGAGACCGCGGCATGAGTCCGCCGGACGACGCATCGCAGCAGGACCGCGTGGCCGAGTTCACCGCGTTTCGCAAGAGGATGAACGAGCGCATCCTGGCCGAAGACAACCAGGTGGTCCGCCGGTTCTTCGCGCTCGACACCCAGACCTACCGGCCCGGCGCGCTCGATGCCAAGACCAAGGAGTTGCTCGGCCTGGTGGCTTCGATGGTGCTGCGTTGCGACGATTGCATCAGCTACCACATCGCCCAGTGCAAGGAAGTCGGGGTGACGCGGGATGAGCTCTTCGAGACCTTCAGCGTCGGACTGGTCGTGGGCGGCAGCATCGTCATCCCGCACCTGCGCCGGGCCGTCGACTTTCTCGATCGGCTGGAGGCGGGCGACGCCGAGGCGCCCGCCGATTGCGGGTCAGGTCACGGCGGCAGCTGAGCTTTGCTGCGGCGCCGATCGCCGAACGAGCTGCGGTCGCGTGGCAGATTCGGCATGCGCGCCGCGAGCCGCGTCGAGCTATCGCGTGGATTGAAGCGTCGACGCGCGAACGGCGTGTCGGTGCACGGGTCGGGTCGGTGCACGCTGCAGCGAAGCGATCCGCCCAGCAGGCCGCACGACGGACGCCCTAGGGCTCCAGCATCTGCAGACGCACGCCGCCGGCTTCGCTCACGCCGCGGAGCGAGCGCAGGCCGATGTCGCTGAGGCTCGCCTCGAGCCCGTCGTCACTGCTGAGCTGACAGGTCTGCGGAGGCGACTGCGGCCGGTCGAGGGCCCAGACGCATTGTAGCGCCAGGCCGGTACGCGCATCGGACAGTTCGAATCCGCCTTCGGTCTCGATGATCCGGTCGAAGCGTACGCGCTCGGTGTCCAGTCCTTCCCACTGCACGGCCCAGGTACCCAGCCAGCCTCGTCCGGGGCGCATGCCGAACGCAAACCGTGCCATCGAAATCGGGTTGACCGTGCGCTTTCCGCTGGCCGGGTCGACGCGCTCGAACCAGAATACGGCGCGCGCTGCGCTCAACCACGAGACATGCACATTGCCGGCGGGTTCTGCTTCTTTCGGTGCCGCGTAGACGCCGAACGGCGCGCTGCCGCCGGTCAGGGCGCTCAACGAAAGCGTGCTGAGGTTGGATTGCAGCGAACCTGCGCCGAACCACCACGCAGCCTGGCCGGAATCGCGATAGCCGGTGGCAGTGAGGGCGAGGACGTCACCCTGCATTTCCACCTGCACGCCGAATCCCGGCCCGCTGTTGGCGAATTCGCCGCCCGGCTCCGGCCACCACAGGCCCGATTCCGGCGTGGTCGCGAGCGGATCGTCGCCGATGCGCGCAAGGGAAAAGGCCAGCATCTCGCCGCTGGTGGCGTCGTGCGCATAAAGACGGTAGACCCCGGCAGACTCGGCGCGCAGTTCGCTTTCGCCCGGCGAGGCGCTGAGGACCTTCGCGGATTCGGTTTGCGCGCCGGCGCAGGCGGCCTTCTTCTGGCTGGCTACCACGAGGTGGATGTCCGCGCCGTCGACGAACGCCCGTTCGACGCGCGGTGCGCAGGTCTTGGCCCAGACGCCTTCAAGCTCGATGCGGAATGGGGTGCCGACCGCCGGCTGCTCGGGCCACAGCGCAATGCGTTGGGCATCGGCGTGGGCGCTGCCCGCGAACGCACCGAGCAGCAGCATGGGAAGAAATCGGATCGAAGCGCGCACGGAGGATTCGCGTGGAGTTCAGGCTCGAACTATACCGGTTCGCCGCATCTGGGCGATAATCCGCGCCCTCCACAGCGCTTCGTTCGGCCTTTTCCGGCCCATCGGGCTCCGCCCGCCGGGACACGAATGCCCAGGCCCCCGCACGCGTCGCGCCCTCCCGAACGACTGAATCTCGAGGTAATCCGATGACGCAAACGATCGCCGTGATCCGTGGCGACGGCATTGGCCCGGAAATCATGGACGCCACCCTGCGGGTGCTCGACCGCATGGAACTGGGTCTCAACTATGAATTCGTCGAGGCTGGCCTGGCGGCCTACAACGAGAGCGGCGAGCTGCTGCCGCAGGCCACGCTCGATGCCATCCACAAGCACCGCGTCGCGCTCAAGAGCCCGTTGACGACGCCGGTGGGCGAGGGCTTTTCCTCGATCAACGTGGAGCTGCGCAAGCGTTTTGACCTGTACGCCAACGTGCGTCCGGCGATCAGCTTTCCGAACACCAAGTCGCGATACGCCGGCGTCGACATCATCACGGTGCGCGAGAACACCGAAGGCGCCTATATCGGCGAGGGCCAGCAACTCTCGCCGGACGGCGAAGTGGCCACGCTGACCCAGAAGATCACCCGTCGCGGTTCTGAGCGCATCTGCCGGTTCGCGTTCGACATGGCGCGCAAGCTCGGTCGCAAGAAAGTCACGATCGTGCACAAGGCGAACATCCTGAAGTCGACGTCGGGGCTGTTTCTGCGCACGGCGCGCCAGGTCGGTGCCGACTATCCGGACATCGAGTCACAGGAGATGATCGTCGACAATACCTGCATGCAGCTGGTGATGCGGCCGGAGCAGTTCGACGTCATCGTCACCACCAACCTGTTCGGCGACATCGTGTCCGATTTGTGCGCCGGCCTGGTCGGCGGCCTGGGCTTGGCGCCCGGGGCGAACATCGGCACCGAAGCGGCCATCTTCGAAGCGGTGCATGGTTCGGCCCCGGATATTGCGGGCAAGGGCATCGCGAACCCCTGCGCGCTGCTGCTGGGTGCGGCGCAGATGCTCAGCCACCTCGGGCGCGAAGACGAGGCCCGCCGGCTGCGTCGGGCCATCGTGGCGACCATGGAAGCGCGCGATCACCTCACGCCCGACCTCGGCGGATCGGCCAATACTCAGCAGTTCGCCGAGGCCATCGCCGCCCGCGCCATCGGCTGATTCGCGCGGACCGCTCGACTGCACGACTCGCACTGCGGGTCGTGCGGGGACAGGGGGACAGGAGCGTGCGTGCTGCGCGGCCTGTTCGCGCAGGGCAAGCCTGCCCAATGCTGCCTCGCCGCAAGCGGAGCCGCCATCCGCGCGATGAGCAGATGCCGACCCGTGGCCATCGAACCCGGCGCAGCCGACGCTACGCCGAGCGAGGGCAGATCAGAAACGCCGCGTGCTCGCGGTGATCACCGAAGAGTCGGTGCGCATGAAACGACCGCCCTGCGCGCCGGGGTAGGTAATGTCGATCGACACCTTCGGCTCACCCGAACCACCGATGTCCACGGTGATCGTGCCGATCTGCTGGTCGAAGGCGACTTCACTGGCCGGGCAGGTGCGGCAATAGCCATTGCGCGGATGGAATACGGGGTAGGTCGAGCCCGGCACATGGCTGTCGGTGAACATCAGGCCCCAGCGCCCGGCGCCGGTCGCATCCGGATAGTAGATCTGCGCGGCGAGGCCGTCTCCACTCGCCCCGGGGAAGCTGACGAAGGTGATGCCCCAGCCCGAGTCAGTTGGATCGAACCAGATGCCCGAGATGTCGGTCTGGATGCCGGCGCTGTCGACGGTGATGGGCTGCACACACCAGCGATCGGCGTCGACGCCCAATGCCCAGGTCATCACGCCCAGTGAATCGTCGACCGGCCGGTTGGCCGGGCCACCGAAGCAGTTCGGTGCATTCGCGGCACCCTTGTAGTCGACCCGGATCTGGCCGCTGAATGCCGGGCTGGTGTCGATCACCGTTTGAGGGGTTTGCCCTTCGCGGAAGAGGTTGTTGGCCAGGCTGTCGCCGGCCGGATTGCGCTCGGGCATGAACAGCCCGTCATGCACGCGCCCGATCGCGTTGTACCACTCCGGATTGCCCTGGGTGTCGAAGGTGTAGAACACCAGGTAGTACAGGTCATCGGTGCCGTCGATTCGGCGGATGTCGAATCCGTGGCCGCTGCGGGTCACATCGAAGAACTGGGCGTCGGGCGGCAGGATGTCGGCGGGGACGGGTTTGTCGCCGCTGATCCAGCCGAGGTCCTTGAACATGTCGGCCGCGATGTCGAGTTCGCGGAAGATGCCGGAGATGGACGGCTGCATCAGCGCGCCGCCGCTGCCCTGGGCCACGTGCGAATAGGTCGATCCCGGCGCGATGGCGGTGGGTGTGTAGAGCGGAATGAAGCGATTCGGTTCGGCGAAGGCGCGGAAAACGTTGTAGATCGATGCGATGCCGTTCTCACCGGAGAAGCGCAACATGTTGGGGGTGGTCAGCGCCACGGCACGTTCGGCATCGGTGGCGCGCAGGAACTCGGGTGTTTCCGGCACCGGCGTGCCGGCGCCAATGCGCGCCAGGGCTCCGTAGATATCGTCGTAGTCGACCAGCTTGGCGCCGATCGGGCCATTCGAGTCGCGCGTGTTGATCAGGCCCAGGAACCCGAGCCCGTGCGAGATTTCGTGCATGGACACGGTGATGAAGCTGCTGCCCACCGTGCCGGCGGCCTGCAACCCGTAGTCGAAACGCTGGGTGTTGACCTGATTCTGATCGATAGTCAGGTTGTAGGTGATCTCCAGATCAGGCGTGCTGCAGGAACCGCCCACGAACGAGCAGGCCGGGGTGCCGGCCATATTGGCCGCGGCTGCCTGGGAGTAGAAAGTGAAGGGGCGCTCGAGATAACGCTCGGTCGCGCGCAGCTGGCCACTGTCGCCGAACGCATCCGAGTACAGGAAGCCGCGCGGGCCGGCCTGGGCCAGGGTGGAATTGGAGCTCAAGGTGTCCCAGCAGGCGCGGATGTTCACCCTCGTCACCGGTCGGAGCTCGCTGGCCAGCAGCCTCGCCGCCTCCACCAGCGCATTGCGGCGCTGCTGCCCGAGGGTGGTGCCGTCGTTGCCCCGCACGGGCTGAACCGGCGTCGAATCATTCCAGCCGGAAGTGTTGCACGAGTCTTGCGCGGTGCCCGGATCGTCGAAAATGACGTTGATGTCTTCGAAAGCATCCGCGGCGGGTGATTCGGCCGTCACGGTCACTGTCTGTTGGGCGCTGTCGAGGTTGACCACGGAGAGGAAGAGCCGTCCCTGCCGCACCGGCTGGTGACTGGCGCGGCTGATGGTGATCACTTCATCGCCGAAGTCGCTGGTGCCGGCGTACTGCGCCTGCTCTACCAGCCAGCTGTAGTCGGGAGGGATGCCGTCGATCGTGGTCGACGGAAAGGTCTCGTCAAAGCGAAGCAGCAGGTCGATATTGCGCTGCGTGTTGGCGGTGCGGGCACGGATCTTGATCCGTTCTGCGCCCGCGGGAATATCGACGTAGACATCGTTGGTCAGCGACTGGGCCGGCAGATTCACGTTGATACTGCCGCCGATCGGCAGCGGGGTCGGCTCGGCCATGGCGCTGGCTGCAGCGCATGCACAGGCGAGGCCCAGCAGCATGCGCGCGCTCATCGCTGTTCCTCCTGGTCTTCGTCTGCCCTCTGCGGCTGCACCTCGTGCACCACATCGCAGGTGAGGTGCGGCTGGCCCTGCTCGTCATAGTGGACGTCGATGGCGAAAACCGGCGCTTCGACCTGCCTGCGTGTCAGCTGCCCGCTCGCAGATGCGCGCTTCCTGTCGGCCTGGGTGTCGATGTTCACCGGATGAAAGCTCAGCCGGGCTGCAGTCGTCGGCGCGTCCAGCGAGGACGACTCGGCGGTGTCGCCGACATCACCTGCGATGTCGGCCGCGGAAGCGGGCATCGCAAAGGCCGCGAGCGCGGCAAGGCGGAGCGTATGGTTCATGGCAAATCCCGTCGGACTGTGCGTGGTGATGGTCCTATTCTCACAGCTTGCGCGCCACATGTAACGCCTCGGCAGAGGGCCGCAGGCACCGCGGCGCACCCGCCACCGGCTCGATCGCGCGGCGCATGGAGTCCTGCACGAGCGCGATGGCGGACGCGCAGGCCGTTTCAATGCGGCAATCGTAGGCCAGCAGCGCGGCAACGGCCGAGGCGAGCGCGCAGCCCGTGCCGCGAAACCGTCCCGGCTGCCGGGGGTGCTCGAACGCCCGCAGCGCACCGCCTGTTGCACTCAACCAGTCGGTCAGCTTGTCCTCGCCCTCGGCGTGGCCGCCCTTGAGCAGGACATGGCGTGCGCCCAGCGCGTGCAGGGCCGGGATCAACCGGGACACGCCTGACACCTCGGCCGCATCGCCTCCGCTCAGCCAGGCGGCTTCCGGAAAATTGGGCGTGAGCAGATCGGATCGGGGAATCAGCCCTTCCAGCAAGGCGCGCCGGGCGTGGTCATCAAGCAGGGTGCCGCCGACGGAAGCGCCGCGTACCGGGTCCAGCACCCAGGGAATGCCCGCGGTCTGCTCGGCGATCCGGCCAATTGCCTCCGCCTGTGCCGCGCTGGCGACCATCCCCACCTTGACCGAGCGGATCGGGAGGTGGGAGAACGCGGTGTCCAGCGTGCGCTGAAGTTCGAGGACCGGCACCGCTTGAGTGTCGATCAGGCGCTCGGCGGTCTGTCGCGTCAAGGCGGTGGCGGCGAGGCAGGCATGGGCGCCGAGGGCCTCGACGAATCGCTGGTCGGTGGAGAGACCTGCCATGCCCGCCGAGTCGATGCCGCCGATCAGCAAGACCGAGGGGTTGTTGCCATTTTCCAACAATCTGGTCTGAGGCCCTTGTTCCAAAGCGGTTTTTCCTGAGGTTTTTTTGCAACAACCCATTGACCAAGGGGCCCGGGCCTAGGATACTTGCCGCCGTCAGGCCCCTGGTTCGGGGGCTGCACAGGTTGCCATGAACGCCAAATTGGTTGTCACGCCGCTGTTCTGCGCCATCGCCGGGAGCGCGTCGGCTTCTTCCATGCCCGAGGCATGGCAGGCCTACGCAGCGTCGAAGGTCGCGCCGCAGTTCAGCTGGACGCACGCGCCGCAGTCGGCCGCGCCCAGCGCACTCAGCACGCACTATTCCGCACGGGCTGCAGACTCCAGCAAGCCCCAGGCCGTCTGGTCGTGGGTCGCTGATGCGCAGCGGACGCTGGTTCCCTGGCAGGGGCTCGCCGTGCAGAGCGAAGGCCTGCTTCGTGGTGACCTGCTTCGTGGTGAATTGAATGCCACCGGCATCGCGTCGCAGGTGCGTGGTACGCGGCTTGCCTTCCAGGCCGGCGCCGATCGCGAGTTCGGCATTACCGCCGTCGTGGCTCGCCAGCATTTCGCGACCCAGGGCTTTGGTTACGGCGACTGGGACGGAACCTCCGGGCAGCGCTACCTCGGCGTCGGCACCAACGTCTACGAATCATCGTCGGGAAGCGGCGTGCGTCTGGACTGGGCGGCCCCGCTCGATCCGGCTGGCGACATGCGCTGGAATCTGGCGGTGCAGTCGCGGGTGGAGATGGACCCGTTCAACGCCTATCGCGGCGTCTACGCCGAGCCCGGCGACTTCGATATTCCCGGTTCCGCTTCGCTCAGCTTCGACCGTGCCCTCGGCGATGCCGTGGGTGTGCGGGTCGAGGTGCAGCGGGTGTTCTACAGCGACGTCGATACCTTTACCTCGGCCTCGCTGCCGACCCGGTTCCTGTCGTTGCTGGGCGATGGTGGTTCTCCGGCGTTCGCCTGGAAGGACCTCACCGTCTACGCGCTGGAAACGTCGGTGGCCGACGGGTTCGGTGGTTCGTGGAATCTGCGATTCACCACCCAGCAGCAGCCCCGTCCGACATCGCGCGTGCTCGACAACGCGCTGTCCGAACTCTATTCGGACACCAACGTGGCGCTGGCCTACGAATTCGGTGGCGGCAACTTCGGTGACTTCCGCATTGCGGCGAGCTATTCGCCGGTCAGCTACTTCCTCGGCACCTCGCCGTATATCGATCGCGACTTCGAGCCTGGCAGCCAGGTCGAGTTCGAAGCGCAATGGACGCTGCACTTCTAGGTTTCGGGCTCCAGGGTTCAGTACGCGCAGTTTCAGACAACAGGGCATTTGCAAGGGCTTCCGCAAGGGAGCCCTCTTTTTTTGCCCGAATCGCAGCGGTCCGGGGCGGGGCGCTGTGCTCCCGGGGTTGCCGCACGCAGGATGACTGCGTGGTTCGCCCGAAACATGCGCCAAGGTCGAGCGGGGCGAGCAGGCCGGCCCCGATGTCGCGGCGTGACGAAGCGCTGCTTCGCCACGCACTCCGGTGTGTCGCCAGCGCGGTTACAGCGCTTCCGAGGCGAAGTCCGCCAGGCGCGAGCGCTCACCGCGTCGCAAGGTGATGTGGGCCGAGTGGGCCCAGTTCTTGAACCGGTCGACGGCGTAGGTCAGGCCCGAGGTGGTCTCGGTCAGGTAGGGCGTGTCGATCTGCTCGACGTTGCCGAGACAGATCATCTTGGTGCCCGGGCCGGCGCGGGTCAGCAAGGTCTTGAGCTGTTTCGGCGTGAGGTTCTGCGCCTCGTCGATGATCACCCAGCGATTGAGGAAGGTGCGGCCGCGCATGAAATTCATCGCGCGGATCTTGATCCGCGAAGCAAGCAGGTCGTTGGTGGCCTGACGACCCCAGGTGCCGCCTTCCTGGGTGTGGGTCAGCACTTCGAGGTTGTCGGTGAGTGCGCCCATCCACGGCGTCATCTTCTCTTCCTCCGTGCCCGGCAGGAAGCCGATGTCCTCGCCGACCGACACGGTTGCGCGGGTCATGATGATCTCGCGGTAGCGCTGCTGATCCATGGTCTGGGCCAGGCCCGCAGCCAGTGCCAGCAGGGTCTTGCCGGTGCCGGCGGTGCCGAGCAGGGTGACGAAATCGATGTCCGGATCCATCAGCGCGTTGATCGCAAAGTTCTGCTCGCGATTGCGCGCCGACACGCCCCACACGGCGTGCTGGTTGTGTCGGTAGTCGTCGACGATCTGCAGCACGACGCGATCGCCTTCGATTTTCACCACACGGAGTTCCAGGTCGTCCTCGCCCTCGAAGTACAGGTACTGGTTGGCATACCAGTGCTCGTCGGGGTGACGGCGAAATTCGTAGAACGTATGGCCGCGCTCGGTCCATGAGCGGAGGTCGTCCTCGTGCTGGTTCCAGAACTCATCCGAGAGTTGGGTCGAACCGGTATACAGCAGGCTGAAGTCGTCGAGAGCACGGTCGTTCTCGTAGTCCTCGGCGAGTACGTTGCAGATCGACGCCTTGATCCGCAGGTTGATGTCCTTGGAGACCAGGATCACCGACTCCGGCGGGTGGGACTCGCGCAAGGCCAGGATCGAACCGAGAATCTGGTTGTCCGGAATCACCGTGCCGAACCGCTGTCCGGGGGCCACCGGCACGGTCTGGAAGTACAGCTTGCCGCTGGCGTTCGCCCGCAGTTGCAGGTCGTTCGGCCGACGCAGGTGCAGGCCATCCTCGATGCGGGTCTCGCCGTTGGCTTCGATCAGTTCATTGATGAAGCGGCTGACCTGGCGCGCGTTGCGGCTGGCCTCGGAATGGCCCTTCTTTGCCGCGTCGAGTTCCTCCAGCACCATCATCGGCAGGAACACATCGTGCTCCTCGAACTTGAACAGCGCCGTCGGGTCGTGCATGAGGACGTTGGTGTCGAGCACGTAGGTGCGCTTGCTTCGGCTCATCATGGAACAGCTTTCTCCCGCAGGCAGGGTGGGGCAGGCGACGCGGGCGCAGGGCCCGTCGCTGATCGAAGAAGAGGGCGTGGCGTCACCGGGTGAGCGAGCGCAGGGATTGCAGCACGGCCTCGGCGTGTTCCTTCACCTTGACCTTGCGCCATTCGGCGCGGACGACGGCGTCAGGGCCGACGATGAACGTGCTCCGTTCGATGCCGATCACCTTGCGGCCGTACATGTTCTTCTCGCGGATGACGTCGAAGGCGCGGCATACCGTCTCGTCCGGGTCGGAAATCAGGTCGAGCTCGAGGTTCTGCTTGGCGCAAAAGTTCTGGTGCGAGCGAACGGAATCACGCGAGCAACCGAACACACGGGCACCGAGCTTTTCGAACTTCGGCCGCAGCGCCGAGAAGTCGATGTTCTCGATGGTGCAGCCGGGCGTGCTGTCTTTCGGATAGAAGAAGACCACCCACCACTGGCCTTTGAGGTCCTTGGTGTCGACGACACGCTCATCCTGCAGGGTGAACTTGAGGCGGGGAATCTTGAGCGGTTTGTCAGCTTGCATCGGCGATCAGAATTTCATCGGGTCCATGATGGCATCGAGATTCAGATGGTCGCAGAACTCCAGGAAGTCGTCGCGGAGCGCAGCGATGTGCATGTCGGCAGGAATGCCGATGGTGATCTGCGCCGAGAACATGTCGGCGCCCGTCTGCATCGCCCGATAGCGGGCGCTGTGCAGATTCTCGATGGAAATGCCCTGGCGGTCGAAGAAGTCGGCCAGCTGGAAAAGGATGCCTGGCTTGTCCGCGGCCACCACCTCGACGACGTAGGGCAGCAGGTTGCTCTGCATCGGCTTCGGGCCGGTGCGGTAGTAGTGCAGGCGCATGCTTTCGTCGCGTTCGAGCCGCGCCAGGGCTGACTCGAGTTTGGCGATGGCATCCCAGGAGCCGAGCGCCAGGGCCAGCACCGATACGTCGCGGCCGACGGTGGCGAGGCGCGCGTCGACGAGGTTGCAGCCGGATTCCACGATGCGTCGCGACACCGAATGCAGCGGCGACTCCGGATGGGTCGCGAACGCGTTGATCAGCAGATAGTTTTCGTTGGTCTTGGGGCGGGGCTTGGTGTCTGCCAAAGCGGAGGTCCGGTGCGGAGTGCCGGCGCGGCGCGCCATGGCGCCAGAATACTTGCCGCTCCAAGCTGCCCGCAAGTAACATCCGCGCTCCCCGTTCGGATCCCGCACTTGCTTCTCCACGGCTGCATCACCGCGCTGGTGACTCCCTTCGATGCCGAGGGGGCGCTCGACTTTGCCGCCATGGAAGCGCTGGTCGAACGTCAGCTGGAGGGCGGCGTATCGGGGCTGGTGGCTGCCGGGTCCACCGGTGAAGCCGCCGCGCTCGATGCCGACGAGTTCTCCGCGCTGGTGGCGCACGTGGTGCGCTGTGCCCGCGGCCGGGTGCCGGTGCTGGCGGGGACCGGATTCTCCAGCACCCGCGTGACCATCGAGCAGACGCGCCGGGCCCGCGCGGCCGGGGCCGACGCGGCACTGGTGGTGACGCCGCCCTATGTCCGTCCGACTCAGGCCGGACTGGTCGCGCACTATCGGCAAGTCGCCGCGGAGGGCGGTCTGCCCGTGGTGCTCTACAACGTGCCGGGACGCACCGGCGTGGACCTGCTGCCGGACACGGTCGACACGCTTCGCGGTGTGGCCGGCGTGGTCGGGTTCAAGGAAGCGCAGGCCGCGCCCGGCAGGATGACCGCGGTGGTGGCCCTGCAGCGCGAAGGTTTCGCCGTACTCAGCGGGGATGATCCGACCGCCGCCGAAGCCGTCGAGCTCGGTGCGCTGGGCGTGATTTCGGTGGCGTCCAACTTCATGCCAGCCTGCATGAGCGCGCTCATGCGTTGTGCCCGCGCCGAGGATGCCAAGGCGGCGCACGCTGCGTTGCCGGCGCTTGTGGATCTGTTTGCCGAACTCGCCGTGGAGCCGAATCCCATCGCGGTGAAGGCGCTCATGGCCGCAGCCGGGCAGATTCAACCTGGGTTACGATTGCCTCTGCTGCCCTCCGAGCGGGATCCGGAACAACGGGCCGCGCAGGCAGCGCGATTCCTCGAGGCTGAACGGACAGCGCGCGGGTGACCCCACATCGCGCGCGACCGGGTTCGGTCGCATCCCATCCGGGGGCATACTTGTCCCCATCGAGCGCCGCGTTGGGGCAGACCCGGCAGCGCGCAGTCAGACATTGTTGATGAAGTGTTCTTGCAGGAGTGAAGGTATGAACGTATTTCCAGCGTCCCGCGGCTTGCAGCGCAGTGTCGTGCTGCTCACCGTGGTCGCCCTGGCTTCTGGCTGCAGCTGGTTCAAGTCGCGCAACGACTACCTGGGCAGCGCGGAGTCTCCGCCGCTGGAGGTGCCTCCTGCTCTGGATGCGCCCCTGACCGACTCCAGCATGGCCATTCCGGCCGTTTCGTCGAGCCCGTCGGCCCCGCGCACCGTGTCGCCGGCGTCGAGCGCGATGCTCGAGGGGGCGGCATTCACGCTGGCCGATGCACAGCCCAGCGCATGGAATCGGGTCGGACTGGCACTGGGCCGTATAGAAGGTGTGGAGGTGGTTGATCGTGCGACCGCGCTGTCCGCCTACAACGTGCGCTTCGACGGCCAGGAGTTCCTCATCCGTGTGGTGGCTTCGGGTACTGGCAGTCGCGTCGAAGCGGTCGACGCGGGTGGTGGCGTGGTGAACAGCGCGGCGGCGGCCAAGGTGCTCGGCGCTCTGCGCGCGCGCCTCGGCTGATCCTTCCGGCCCGTGTCGTCGGGCCTCATCGCGCGCCGCGCTGAGCTGGCGCGCGACGTTCGTGGGCGCCTTCGGTGCGGGCGAAGCGTCCGGACGGTGCATGTACGCTTCGGGCTTCGAATCGACGGACAAGTCGGCTGGCGCGGCCCAACGCCCCATGCAGGACGGAACGGGTGAGTCGATGCGTCGACATGCGCTGGACGACATGCGCTGGACACGCTGATCGGTGCGGGCCTTGTGCGGGCGCAGGAGTGCTGAGCGGGTCACCGCCAGCGGAGACGCTGGCGGCGCGCAGGCATCGACGTGTCGAGGTCAGGCGGTCGGCCCCGCTCGGGTCGAGCTCAGCGCTCCAGCAGAGAAAGCTTGCCCGGCTTGCCGTCCCATTCGTTGGCATCGGCAGGTGCTTCCTTGCGCACCGTGATCACCGGCCAGTCACGGGACAGTTCGGCATTCAGCGCCACGAACGCTTCCTGCCCTGCAGGTACGTCGTCTTCAGGGAAGATCGCGTTGGCCGGGCACTCCGGCTCGCACAGCGTGCAGTCGATGCACTCGTCCGGATCGATGACCAGAAAGTTTGGACCTTCGTGGAAGCAGTCGACCGGACAGACCTCGACGCAGTCGGTGAACTTGCACTTGATGCAGTTCTCGGTGACGACGAAGGGCATCCTGCCTGAGCCTCGCGGTGGCGTCGATCCGGATGGCGCTCCCTAGGGGGTTCGAACCCCTGTTCCCGCCGTGAGAGGGCGGTGTCCTAGGCCGCTAGACGAAGGGAGCGACGTTGAATCGGCTGAAAAGAAGCGGATAGCATAGCCACCACCTCATCGTTGCGCAATCCGCCGCGACGCCTGCGCGACTGCCGCCCAGCCCCTCTTCCATTCGGGATCGAATCCAACTTGAACGACAACGTCATGCCCGCCCCACGCGTGTACGCGCGGGAGGAGCATCCCATCTCGCGCCGGCAAATCAGCCCAAACGCGCTGCGTGTGCTCTACCGGCTGCGCGACGCCGGCCATTCCGCCTGTCTGGTCGGCGGCGCCGTCCGCGACCTGCTGATCGGCCTGGAGCCGAAGGACTTCGACGTCGCCACCGACGCCACGCCCGAGCAGGTGAGACAGCTGTTCCGCAACTGCCGCCTGATCGGTCGCCGCTTCCGTCTGGCCCATGTGATGTTCGGCCGGGAGATCATCGAAGTCGCGACCTTTCGCGCGGGCGGCGAAGACGACTCCGAAACGTCGCATACGGACGATGAAGGCCGCATCCTTCGCGACAACGTCTACGGGACGATCGAACAGGATGCCGTGCGTCGCGACTTCACCGCGAACGCGCTCTACTACGCGATCGAAGACTTCTCGGTGCGTGATTTCGTCGGTGGGTTTGCCGACACGCAGGCGCGCGTGCTTCGTCTCATCGGCGATCCGGAACTGCGCTACCGCGAGGATCCGGTACGCATGCTGCGCGCGGTGCGACTCGCCGCCAAGCTGGACTTCACCATCGAGCCGGCCACGGCCGCACCCATCCCCGAGCTTGCCGTGCTGCTCGAATCCGCCTCGAACGCGCGCCTTTTCGACGAATGCGGAAAGCTGTTCATGGCCGGGCATGCCGAGGCGAGTTTCCTCGGCCTGGAACGACACGGCCTGCTCGCGGTGCTGTTCCCCGAGCTGGCGCGCGCGCTGCGTCGCGACAATTCGGGCGGCTGTCGCCGCCTGATCATCGAAGCGCTGCGCAGCACCGACGCGCGCGTGCGCGAAGAGCAGCCAGTGACGTTCGCGTTCCTGCTCGCGGCCATGCTCTGGCCGGCCTACGCCGACGGCGTGCACGCCCTGCTCGGGCAGGGGCATCCGATGACCGTGGCCGAACAGCGCTCTGCTGACCGGGTGGTGGTGCACCAGTGCAAGCGGGTCGCCATTCCCCGCCGCGTCAGCCTGGTGATCGAGGAACTGTGGTTCCTGCAGTCACGCTTGGCGACGCGACAGCGCCGCCGGGTGATGCGCATCCTTGCGCATCCGCGATTCCGCGCGGCCTACGACTTTCTGCTGCTTCGCGCGGCCGCGGCGCCCGAGCTTCAGCCCGAGGTGGCGTTCTGGACGGCCATGCAGGCAGACGGTTCCGCGCGTGAGGCGGCGCTTGAGGATGCACACCGGGAGACGGCAGAGGAGGCCGAGCCGGGGCGGAATCGACGCCGTCGTCGACGCCGTAAGCCGAAGGCGCAGAGCGAGTCCTGATGACGCTGCGCAGGGCGTATGTGGGGCTGGGCAGCAACCTGGATGCCCCGGCCCTGCAGATCGAGCACGCCTCGGCGATGCTGCTTCGGGAACCACGCGTGGCATCGCTGCGCCTTAGCCGTCTGTTCCGCTCTCCGCCCTGGGGGCCGGTGGCCCAGCCGGATTTCGTCAACGCGGTGGCTGAGGTGGCCTGTTCGATGAGCGCGCCGGCATTGTTGCGGCTCCTGCTCGATACCGAGTTGCGCATGGGCCGCGCCCGCCGTGAACGGTGGGGCCCGAGGCGCATCGATCTTGACTTGCTCTGGCACGAAGACGGCCCGTTCGAAGCGGCCGGAATCAGCGTGCCGCATCCGCGCCTGGCCGAGCGCGCCTTTGTGCTGTTGCCCTGGGCCGATCTGGCGCCCGAGTGCGCGATTCCGGGTCAGGGAAGGGTTGCCGATTTGCTCGAGGGAGTGGATTGCGCGGGCGTCGTCCCGCTACCCTAGCAGGCTGTTGAAACTCAGCCGAAGATTCTCGGCCCCTCGGGGCCGCGCGGCGAGCGGGCGGCGCACCGGGTTCGATTCGGGCGGGTGCGCCATCACGCTCCCCATGGTGTGCATGGTGCGGCGCCCGCGTCGGGCGCTGCCGACCTTAGCTTCGGCGTAATTGCGCAGGCGTTGATCCGATGTCATCTCTTCCCGACGGCGAACTCGAACTTCCGGTCACCGTGCCCTCTTTGCGCTTGCGCAAGGCGCGTGGCGATCGTCTGGTGATGTTGACCTGCTATGACGCCAGCTTTGCGCATGTTCTCGATCGTGCCGGCGTGGACCTGGTGCTGGTCGGTGACTCGCTCGGTATGGTGGTGCAGGGCAGGCGCGACACGCTGGCCGTGACCCTGGAAGAAATGATCTACCACGCACGCGCCGTGCGACGCGGATTGCGTCGGGCCCTGATGGTGGTCGATTTGCCTTTCCAGTCCTACGCCACGCCCGAGCGCGCGCTCGATGCCGCGACGCGCGCGGTCGCCGAAGGCGGCGCGGCGATGGTCAAGCTCGAAGGCGCCGGGCCGGTGCTGGAGAGCATCCGCTTCTTGTCCGAGCGCGACGTTCCAGTGTGCGCACACCTCGGCCTGACACCACAGTCGTTCCATCGACTGGGTGGATTCCGCGTGCAGGGGCGCGACGAGGCGGTCGCCATCCGTTTGCGCGAAGACGCGCGGCGAGTGGTGGAAGCCGGTGCGGAGCTGCTCGTGCTCGAGTGCGTGCCACACGAGCTGGCCGCCCAGATCAGCAGCGATGTGGCGGTGCCGACGATTGGTATTGGCGCGGGGGCCGGATGCAATGGTCAAGTACTGGTGCTGCACGACCTGCTTGGCGTGACGCCGGGCAAGCGACCGCGCTTCGTGAAGGATTTTCTCGAGCAGGGCGGATCGATACGCGGCGCGGTAGAGCGCTACGCCGCGGCGGTGCGCGACGGCAGTTTCCCGACTCTCGAGCAGAGCTTCGAATGACGCTTTCGGTGTGTCGATCGGTGGCCGAACTTTCCGCGGCGCTGATGGCGGCGCGGGCTGGCGGCCAGTCGATCGGTCTGGTTCCGACGATGGGCAACCTGCACGCCGGTCACCTGTCGCTGGTGGCCGCGGCGCGCGGTCGCTGCGACACCGTCGTCGCCAGCATCTTCGTCAATCCGACCCAGTTCGGCCCCAACGAGGACTTCCAGCGTTACCCGCGCACGCCGGAGCAGGATCTGGCGCAACTCGAAGCCCACGGGGTGGACGCGGTATTCATGCCCGACGTTGATGAGATGTATCCGTTGGGTGAGCGTGACGCCATTCGTCTTGAGGTGCCGGGACTGTCCGAGGTGTTGTGTGGGGCGCATCGTCCGGGTCATTTCGCCGGCGTTGCCTCGGTGGTGCTGCGCCTGTTTCTCGACGTGCGTCCGGATGTGGCGGTGTTCGGTCGCAAGGATCTGCAGCAGCTGGCGGTGATTCGGCGGCTCGTGGAGGATTTCCGCCTGCCTATCGACGTGGTCGGCATGCCCACCTGTCGCGAATCCGATGGTCTGGCGATGAGTTCGCGCAACCAGTATCTGAGCGAGTCCGAGCGTGCGCAGGCGCCTGTGCTGCACGCCGTGCTCAGTCAGATGCTCGCTGCGGCCCAGCAGGGGGACCCGTGGGGCGACGTCTGCACCGTCGGACGACAGTGCCTTCAGGACGCGGGCTTCAAGGTGGACTACGTGGCGCTTCGGCCGGAGTCGGACCTGGTGTCCGACGAGCCGCAGCGTATCGGTGCGCCCGACGATCTGGTCGCCCTGGCCGCCGCCCGACTCGGGTCAACGCGCCTGATCGACAATGTGGCTCTGAGCGAAGGCGTATAAAAACAATAAGTTAAGTGGATTTCGCCAGCTGAGTTGGGAAAATACAACACAGCTGTTGCAATTTTGCCGACAGCGACCTATACTGCACCTGCCTCAAGGACCAGACTCGCGCCAGGCGCGACCCTTGAGACAGCAGGGCGCAATGTTTGGTAATCGTCACTCCGATTCAACCCCCGGAAATCCCGGGGGTTTTTTTTCGCCCGCGGACCGTGCGGGCGGCACCGCCGGTGCCGCCGGGTGCCGCCGGGTGCCGCCGGGTGCCGTCTGAGGGCTGCCCGGCGCCGGTTCGCAGACCCTGAATCCATGCGACACGGTGCAGACGCGGCCCTTCCGGCCCAACCCTTCCGGTCCAACGCGATAGTCCCCGCAGCGCGCGCTTCGGCGCCCGTTGGGCGATGCTGCATTCGAATGCGTCATGGGCGCATCGAATGGCGTGGCTATACTCCAGCGTTTCGTCGCGTCGCCGAGGGCGATGCGGTATGGCCTTGCTCGAGAGCCGACGCATGCGAAGTCCAGACTGGATCGAACCCCTCCTGCCGCACGCCGCGCGGCTGATCGACCAGCCGCTGGCGGCGCTGCTCGAAGACGATCCGGCGCGCCTGCAACGCGACGTCCTCGAAGTAGGGCCGATCACCGCGTGCTTTCGCCGCCAGCGAATCGATGCGCAGGCCTGGCAGGCGCTGTACGAGCTGGCCGAACGCTGTTCCATGCCGCAAGCGATCGAAGCCATGTTTCGCGGCGATGCCATCAATGCATCCGAGCAGCGGCCGGCGTTGCACGTGGCCTTGCGCAGCGAGCTGGAAGAAGGCGCTGCGGCCGCCGCGTGCGCCGAGGTGCGCGCCGCCGAGCCGCGCATCCGCGCACTCGCCGAGTCGTTGCGATCATCCGGCGTCACCGACGTCGTGCACGTGGGCATCGGCGGCTCCGACCTTGGCCCGCGGCTGCTAGCGGCGGCGCTGGGCACCCAGCAGCCGGCGTTCCGCATGCATTTCATGTCCTCGCCGGACGGCCATGCGCTGCAGCAGTTGATCGCGCGCCTGCAGCCGGAGCGCACCGCGGTGGTGCTGGTGTCGAAGAGCTTCTCCACCGAGGAAACCCGTCTCAACGGTCGTCTGCTGCTGGATTGGCTGCAGGCGCCGGAGCGCGTGTACGCGATCAGTGCGAACGTGCCCGCCGCCGAGCAGTTCGGTGTGCCGGCGGCACACGTGATGCCGATGTGGGATTGGGTCGGCGGACGCTACTCGCTGTGGTCGGCCGTCGGATTCAGCGTTCGCGCGGCATTCGGCGAAACGGCCTTCGCCGAGCTGTTGCGGGGCGCCGCCGAGATGGATCGGCACTTCCGCCTCGCTCCGGTGCACGACAACCTTCCGATACGCCACGCGTTGGTGGCGATCTGGAACCGCAATGCGATGGGCTACGCGAGCCAGGCCGTGCTGCCCTACGACTTGCGGCTGGGCCTGCTTCCCGACTACCTGCAGCAGCTGGTGATGGAGAGCCTGGGCAAGTCCGCGCTGGCCGACGGCAGCGGCACGGCGGCGTTTGCGACGGTGCCGGTGGTGTGGGGAGGTCCGGGCACCGACTGCCAACACAGTTACTTCCAGGCGCTGCATCAGGCGACCGAGACCATGCCCTGCGAGTTCATCGGTGTGATCCGGCCCGACCACCCGCACGCGGCGATGCACCTGAGTCTGTGGAGCAACCTGCTCGCGCAGGGCGAGGCGCTTGCATTGGGTTCGGCGAGCGCGGACCTGCACCGGCACTATCCGGGTTCCCGTCCAAGTTCGGTGTTCATGCTCGACCAGCTCGATGCGCATGCGCTCGGCGCGCTGCTTGCCATGTACGAACACTCCGTCTACGCGCAGTCGGTGGTCTGGGGCATCAATGCCTTCGATCAGTGGGGCGTGGAACTGGGCAAGAAAACCGCGCACCGACTGGCACCCGCCTTGCGTGGTGAGCAGATCGCCGCCGACCCGATCAGCGCCGATCTGGTGCATCGCTGGCGCGCGCGGGCGGGCGACTGACCGCTTTCGCCACGACTCTGCCCAGGCAGGGCATGCCGGCGGCCGCGTCGGGCCGAGCGCGAGACTGCGAGGTCTTGGGGAGGGCATGCAGCGCAGCGCCGAAGCGACCCAGATCGAAAAACGCGACCGGTGCGCGGGCTTCGCGGGAACGATTCCGGCTAAAATGACGAGTCCATTTCGCAGGAAGCTGTTCGATGCTCGCCCCAGCCCACCGACGTAATCTCATTCTGGTGCTCTCGCTCGGCCTGCTGGTCGCCACGCGCTTCCATCATTTCGGGCCGATTCCCGATGCGTCCTGGGCGGCGTTCCTGATTGCCGGGTTCGGGCTCAAGCCGCAGTGGCGCTGGGTGTTCCCGTTGATGATGGCGCTCGCGGTGCTGGTCGACTACATCGTGATCACCCGCAGCGGCATGAGCTTCTGGTCGCACTACTGCGTGTCGCCGGGGTACTGGTTCCTGCTGCCGGCGTACTTCTCCATGTGGATGGGCGGTGCGTGGCTTCGCGATCACGATCAGGGTGCGCTGGGGATTCGCGCGCTGCGCGGTGCGGTCGTGGCGGTGCTCGCGGCTACCGCCTGCCATCTGTTCTCGCAGGGCGGTTTCTACTGGCTGTCCAGCGTGGTCAGTGAGCCGACTTTCGCCGGTTGGGCCAAGAACTTCGCCGATTGGTGGTGGCCGTACACGCAGGTGGTGCTGATGTATGTCGGTATCGCTGCCGTGCTGAAGCTCGCCTTCGAACGGCTTGCCGGCGCGCAGGCCGACGCGCCGGCGCAGGCCCCGCGCGCAGCCGACTGAGTCGGCGGCAGCCGTGGGAAACCGGCTCTCCAAGATCTACACGCGTACCGGCGATGCGGGCACGACGGGCCTCGGCGATGGCACGCGGGTGGCCAAGGACAGCGCGCGCGTCGCGGCTTACGGCACGGTCGACGAGCTCAACAGTGTGATTGGCGTGGTGCTGGCCTGCGAAATGCCGGCTGATGTGCGCGACGTGCTGATCGCCGTGCAGCACCAACTGTTCGATCTCGGTGGCGAGCTGTGCATACCGGGCCATTCGGCCATCCACGACGCCGACGTTGGCCGACTGGAGGAAGTGCTCGATGGTTTCAACGCCGATCTGCCGCCGCTGAAGGATTTCATCCTGCCCGGCGGCGGACTGGCTGCCGCGCACTGCCACGTGGCACGCACGGTCTGCCGCCGTGCGGAGCGTGAAGTGGTGACGCTGTCGCACCACGACGCGGTGCGCGCAGAAGCCATCCGCTACCTCAATCGCCTGTCTGACTTGCTGTTCGTGCTGTGTCGCGTGCTGGCGCGCCGCAGCGGGCAGGGCGAGGTGCTCTGGCAGCACCAGCGCAGGCATGCCTGAGCGGTTGTTGCACGGAGGCTCGCCCGCCGTACCGATGATCGATTCCGCGTCCATCTCGAATCTGGCCGCGTACCGGTTCGTGGCGCTCGAGCAGGTCGAGACGCTTGCCGACGCCGTGCGCGCCTACGGCGAACGGGTCGGGCTGCGTGGCACCGTGCTGCTCGCGCCGGAAGGCATCAATCTTTTTCTGTCTGGCCAGCGACGTCAGCTCGACGAGTTTCTCGACTGGCTCGGTGACCATGAGCCCTTGCTGCATGGCATGTCGGGCAAATGGAGTCTCAGCGACTCGCCGGCTTTCGCCCGCTTCAAGGTCAAGTGCAAGCGCGAGATCATCAGCTTTCGCGACGCCAGCTGCTCGCCGCTCACGCGCAGCGCCGAGGCCATCGCGCCGAAGACGCTTCGCGACTGGATTCGACGCGGCTGCGATGACGAAGGCAAACCGCTGCTCCTGCTCGACACCCGCAATCGTGAGGAAGTCGACTGGGGTACGTTCCGCGGCGCGAAAGTGCTCGATATCGATTGCTTCACCGACTTGCCCGATGCGGTGGCACAGCGTAGCGCAGGGTGGTCCGGGCGCCGCATCGTCAGCTTCTGCACGGGAGGCATTCGCTGCGAGAAAGCGGCGCTGTGGTTGGCCGACCACGGGTTTGACGACGTGCTGCAGCTGCAGGACGGCATCCTCGGCTACTTCGAACAGGTGGGCGGTGAGGGCTTCGACGGCGCCTGCTTTGTCTTCGATGAGCGAGTGGCCTTGCAGGCCGACCTGACGCCGGTGTCGCCGGGCGCGGGGATGACGGACGAACCGTCAACCTGCTGATGCTGCGCCGCGCGTTCAACCGTGTTCCGAGCCGGGCCGTTCCATCGAGGGAGCCGTGCCATGTCGGTTGATTCGACGGGTAGTTCGTGTGCGCAGGGCCGACTGATACGCACCGTCTCCGCCGTCATTGCGGATGCAGAAGGGCGCATGCTGCTGGTGCGCAAGCGAGGTTCCGATTTTCTGATCCAGCCGGGGGGCAAACCCGAGCAGGGTGAATCGGACCTCGATGCCCTGTCGCGCGAGCTGGAGGAGGAACTCGGCGTGCGCGTGGTGCCCGGCTCCGCGGTGCTGCTCGGTGAATTCGAGGACGACGCCGTGCACGAGCCAACCACGCGGGTGCGCACGCGCAGCTACATCGTCGAGGTGGCAGGCACGCCCTGTCCGGCCGCAGAGATTGCCGAATGTGTGTGGGTCGGTGCCGAGGCGCGACCAGCCTGGCGCATTGCGCCATTGAGCGCGCTCCACGTCGACCCGGCGTTTCGCCACTGGTGGGCCACGCTCGGCAAGCAGCCGCAGCGCTGAGATCAGTCCTGCGCGGCGGCGAGGTCGCTGTCGAGGTGCCTTCGCTGTCGCTTGGGCACGGCCTCCTTGCCGGCCTTGCTGCGCGGTAGCGGAAGCGGCGCGTCGCTGCGGTCAAAGGGCAGGCGGGTGCGTCCGCCCTGGGCCCGGTAGTCACCGACCAGCGCATCGGCCACGACGGTTTCCTGTTCACCCAGCGCACTGTGCATGAACTCGTGAAGGTAGCCGATCAGGCGCTCATGGGCGATCGCATGCGTGCGCCTCGACTGCGCGTACAGCCAGTCGGAGAACTGCATGAAGCGTGAGAATGGGCTGGCACCGAGGAGCAGCGGCAAGGCGCTGCCGAAGCGGCCCGAGTTCGCCACCAGGTCCCAGTAGCGGGCGAATCGCGTCATCCGCTGCAGCGTCGGGAAGTCCAGACGATCGGTCGAAAGGATGCTGTACGGCGGCGCGGGATTGAAGCGCAAGTCATGCGCCGCGGTGTGCCGTGCGACGGGCGCGCCGCGCAGGCGTTTGAGAATGCCGAACTGGATCTCGTGTGGGCGCAGCGCCACGAGCCGGTCGAATCCGGCGGCGAAGCTCTGCAGATCCTCGCCCGGCAGGCCGGCGATCAGGTCGACATGCAGGTGCGCCCGGGTGTGTTCCCGCAGCCAGGCCAGATTGGCGCAGGCGGCGTCGTTGTCCTGCCTGCGGGAGATCGCCGCCTGAACATCCGGATTGAACGTCTGGATGCCGATCTCGAATTGCAGGGTGCCCGGCGGGAAGTCGGGCAGGATCGATTTGAGGCGATCCGGAAGATGATCCGGCACCAGCTCGAAGTGGGCGAACACCGGGTCGTCCGGATGCGCCGCCAGCTTGTCGAGGAAGAACCGCAGGATGCGCAGCGAAGTGTCGACCTTGAGGTTGAACGTACGGTCGACGAACTTGAACTGGCGTGCGCCGCGTGCGTAGAGGTGTTCGAGCTCCTGCATGAACGCATCGAGCGGAAACGGCCAAGCCGTCTTGTCGAGGGCAGACAGACAGAACTCGCACTTGAACGGACATCCGCGCGAGGCTTCGACGTACAGATGTCGCTTGGCGACATCCTCTTCGGTGTATTCGCCGTAGGGGAGTGCGAGCTCGGCCAGTTTGGGCTGCGCACCGGGGATGATCCGTCCTGCGGGCGGCGCGCCGGCCTCGAGTGCGCGAACCAGCTCGGCGAAGCTGACGTCGCCCCAGCCGGTGATGACGTAGTCGGCAGCGGAGCAGATCGGTTGTGCATCGGTCTCGTAGCTGACCTCCGGTCCACCCAGCACCACAACCAGATCGGGTGCCACCTGTTTGAGCAGCAGCACCAGGCGCGTGCATTCCTCGACGTTCCAGATGTACACGCCCAGGCCGAGGATGTCGGGGCGTTCGGCGAGGATCTGCTCGGCGATCTCCTCGGTCCTCTGTCCGATGACGAACTCGCGAATCGCCGAACGCTCGCGATGGGCGCCGAGATTGGCGCGCAGGTAGCGAAGACCCAGCGAAGCATGGGCGTATCGGGCATTGAGGGTGGACAGCACGACGCGTTTCATGGCGTCATTATCGTCGGTCCAGTCGGGGGGCGCTGGCATGATCAAGGTTCTGCTGGTCGATGACCATGCTCTGGTGCGGGCGGGATTTCTCGGCCTGCTCGGTCGCGAGGTCGATATTCAGTGCGTCGGCGAGGCCAGCACGGGTGAGGAAGGGCTGGCGCTGGCGCGCTCCCTGCGCCCGGATGTGATGGTCTGCGATCTGCATTTGCCGGGCATCAGCGGGTTGGAAGTGACCCGTCGTCTGGTCGCATCGGGTTCGGAAACACGCGTGCTGATCGTGACCGTGCAGGAAGACGGGCCGCTTCCGCGTCGCCTGCTGCAGGCCGGTGCGCACGGCTACGTGGCCAAGGCCTGCGAGGCAAGCGAGTTCCTGCGCGCCATCCGCGACGTGGCGCGCGGTCGCAAGTACCTGTCGGCAGACATCGCACAGCGCCTGGCACTCGCGCCCGTGGAGGCCGACGAGGCGTCTCCGTTCGACGCGCTCTCGCGCCGGGAGTTCGAGATTGCCCGCCTGCTCGCGGTGGGCAAGGGCAACCAGGAACTCGCCGAACTGCTCAGTCTCAGCCCCAAGACCGTGAGCACGCACAAGCTGCGCATTTTCGAGAAGCTCGGCGTGCGCGACGTGGTGACCCTGGCCCAGCTGGCACGACGCTACAAACTGCTCGGCGAATCGGACTGAGCAGAGGCGGTCGCGCCTGATCGGGTATCCGGGCCGGCGCGTGGCGCGGCCCGGTTCAGCGGCTTCAGCTCGCGAGTTTCTCGGGCGCGGTGTCGGTCGGCGCCGGGGTGCCCGACGCATCCGTCGCCGACTCGTCCTGCTTTGACGGTTCGGCGCCAGCCTCCTCGGTATCTGCCTCGGCACCGGCTTCCTCCTCAGTCGCCGTGGCGGCGATGCGATCATCGCTGTCAGCCGCCGGAGTCTCGGCCACCTCAGGCCCTGCGCCGGCGTCCTGCCCACTGCTCGCCGAAGCCGACGGCTCGACCGGTGCGTCCTGCGAAGCGGGCTCAACGGCGGCGGTTGAGGACTCGGTCGTCACGGTTTCGACAGTCGTATCGACTTGAACCTTCGGTTTCACCGCATCGCTCTCGGCCGCAACAGCCGTTTCCGATGACGCGACGGCCTGCTCTGGCTGCGCCGGTGATTCCGTCGTCGGCTGGGTTGCACTGCTCGATGGGCGTGAATCGCTGTCATCCGTGCTGTGCGAGACCCTGGCCGTCTCGCGCTCCTCGGCTTCGACGACCTGGTCGACTTCCGGTTTGGCGTGGGCGGCTGCAGCCGATCCTTCCTCCGCGCGCGGCGCACTCAGCGCAGCGCCGTCCGCATCGCCACTCGATGCGGCAGCTTCCGATTTCGAAGCCGTGGCAGCAGAGGCCACCGCCGCCGCTGCAGCGTCGCCGGACCGCTCGTCCGCCGACTTATCGCCACGGACCGGCGCTGGCTCCGAAACCGTCGCGGGAACCGCGACGTCGGCCGCTGCGGCTGCGTCTTCCGGGACAGGCTCCGGCGTCGGCGCGGGCACCAACACCAAGGCAGGCTGGCCCGAGCGAGCCGGCTGGGAAGCCTTGCCCTCGGCCGCGTCGATCGACTTCGAGTCGCCAGGGTCGCCGGCACCCGGGGCGGGCATCAGATCGAGCTGGATCGTGTCAGTCGGGTCATCACCTTCGAGGTCGAGCTGACCCTGATCCTGGTCCTGGTCGAGACCCTCGACCTGCGAGCCCGCCTGCGCGTCCTGGTTCTTGCGGCGCCGACGGCCGCCGCGGCGTCCACGACGACGACGACCGGTACCCGCTTCGCCCTGCGCGCCGTCCTGACCGGGTGCAGCTTCCTGTTCAGGCTGCGTGGCGGCCACGGCCGCATCCGTGGCGGCGGCAGCGGCAGCGGCAGCGGCCAGTTTCTCGCTCTCCGCGGCGGCCTGTTTGCCTTGGCTCTGACGATCCTGGTTCTGACGATCCTGGGCGGCTCTGTCCTGAGCCGGCTTGTCCGCAGTCGCCTTGTCCTGCCCCGAGCGGTCCTGGTTCTGCTTGTCCTGCTGGGCGCCACGTGTGGCGTTCGCGCGCTCGCTCTTGGCCTGCTGATCGCGCTGCTGCCCTTCGCGCGGGTTCGAGTCCCGCTGCTTCTCCTGGCCACGCTCCGATTCGCTGCGTGAAGATTTGCCGCCATCCTGACGCTTGCGCTCGTCGCGTGCAGCTCGCTGCTCATTGCCGCGGCCCCGTCGGTCGCGCTTGCCGCGTTCCTTGCGATCGCCAGACTTGCTTTCGCGTCGGGATTCCGCTGCCGATGCGGCCGGCGCCGCAGGTGTCGTCGCCACCGCCGCGGGCGCAGCCGAACCGCCGAAGAAGCGAATGATGCGCGCCAGCATGCCTTCGGTCTTGGTCGGCACCGCTGGCGTCGGCATGGCGATCGACGCGGTCGGCGCAGGTTGTGCTTCGGCCTCGACGCGCACCGGCGCAGGCGCCGCAGGCTTGACGTTGGTGACCGCAGGTGCGGCCGGAATATTCAGGTTGGCGCGGGTGAGCTGATGCGTCTCCAGCTTGCGCGGGGTCGTGCGTGCATAGCTCGGGCGGCTGGATTCCTCGCCCAGCTCGTTTTCGCGAATGCGCGTGACATGGAAATGCGGCGTTTCCAGCTGCAGGTCGGCAACCACCACCACCGGCAGATCGTGCCGCGCTTCGATCTCGCTCAAGCCGCGGCGCTTCTCGTTGTTGAGGAAGTTGGCGATTTCCTGCGGCGCCTGGACCAGCACCTGGCCGGTGTTGTCCTTCATCGCCTGCTCTTCGACCAGACGCAGGATCGACAGCGACAGGGACTCGACCGAACGCAGGCGGCCGTGTCCCTCGCAGCGCGGGCACACCAGCTGGCTGGACTCGCCCAGGCTGGGACGCAGGCGCTGGCGCGACATTTCCAGCAGGCCGAACCGCGAAATGCGGCCGACCTGGACGCGCGCGCGATCGTGGCGCAAAGCGTGCTGCAGGCGATTCTCGACTTCGCGCTGGTGCTTGCTCGAACTCATGTCGATGAAATCGACGACGACCAGGCCGCCGAGATCGCGCAGGCGCAGCTGACGGGCCACTTCGTCAGCGGCTTCGAGGTTGGTGTTGAAGGCGGTCTCTTCGATGTCACCGCCCTTGGTGGCGCGCGCCGAGTTGACGTCGATCGCGGTGAGGGCTTCGGTCTGGTCGACCACGATCGAGCCGCCCGACGGCAGACGCACCGAACGCTCGTACGCGTTCTCGATCTGGGTCTCGATCTGGAATCGCGAGAACAGCGGGGTGGTGTCGCTGTAGCGCTTTACCTTGCGCAGGTTGTGCGGCATGACCTGCTGGACGAATTCCAGCGCGTCGTCGTAGACCTCTTCATGGTCGATCAGGATCTCGCCGATATCGTTGCGCAAGTAGTCGCGCAGCGCGCGGATGATCAGGCGCGACTCCTGGTAGATCAGGAAGGGGGAGGGCTTGGTCAGCGCCGCCTCGGCGATCGCCTTCCAGACCTGGAGCAGGTAGTCGAGGTCCCACTGCAGCTCTTCGGCATCGCGGCCCACGCCGGCGGTGCGGATGATCACGCCCATGTCGTCGGGAATGGTCAGCGCATCCATCGCTTCCTTCAGGGCCTGCCGGTCGTCGCCCTCGATGCGGCGCGAGACGCCACCGGCGCGCGGGCTGTTCGGCATCAGCACCAGATAGCGACCCGCCAAGGAAATGAAGGTGGTCAGCGCCGCGCCCTTGGTGCCGCGCTCTTCCTTGTCGACCTGGACGACGACCTCCTGGCCCTCGCGCAGCAGTTCCTTGATGCTCGACTTGTTGGCGTCGGCACCTTGCTGGAAGTAGTCGCGGGAAATTTCCTTCAGCGGCAGGAAGCCGTGGCGCTCGCCGCCGTATTCGACGAAGGCGGCTTCCAGCGAGGGCTCGAGCCGGGTGATGCGGCCCTTGTAGATATTGCCCTTCTTCTGCTCTTTCGACGGCTGCTCGATGTCGATGTCGTAAAGCGACTGGCCGTCGACGATGGCAACCCGCAGTTCTTCCTGCTGGGTCGCATTGATGAGCATTCTCTTCATGTTGTTGTCATTCCTCACGCGCTCGACCGCGAGGAACGCCGGGTCCGCACCCTGGTTGGGCAGCCGCCGGCGCTGGGCGCCTGGCGGCCTTGCGAATGATCCAGCGCTACAGACCTACGGAGTTCATCCGCGGGAGCGCTTGCGTAAAGCAAAAACCCAAAAAACCGGTAGGCACTGTCTCGCCGTCCCGGCCTCCATGCCGGAACAACCACGTGTATGGTTGCCGTGCGACCACATCTGACCGGATCGTGCGAGCTTCGCTACCATGCGCCGCCAGGGCGGCCTTGAAGTCGTTCGACCCGGATTGCGCTGTTCGCCGTAAATCATTGAGCGGACAGCAAAAGCCGGACGTCGTTGCGCGGGCGGATTCTAACAGGCGAGGGTGCATGGCAGCAAACGACAGCGCGGGTCCCGGGGTCCGGCTGGTTCAGGTCGCCGAGGATCGGGCCGGGCAGCGCCTGGACAACTTCCTCGCCGGCCAGTTCAAGGGTGTGCCCAAATCGGTGATCTACCGCATCGTGCGGACGGGTCAGGTGCGGGTGAACGGCAAGCGGGCCAAGCCCGACACGCGCCTGGAGGGCGGCGACGAAGTGCGCCTGCCGCCGGTGCGCATGGACACGCCGACCGACCGCGGCGCACCCGGCGCGGCGCAAATCCGCCTCCTCCAGGACAGCGTGATCTTCGAGGATCGCGCCATCCTGGCCATCAGCAAGCCGTCGGGCATCGCCAGCCACGGAGGTTCCGGCGTGGCTTTCGGCGCCATCGAGATCCTCCGTGCGGCGCGGCCGAACGAAACCCTGGAGCTGGTCCACCGCCTCGACCGCGACACATCGGGCGTGCTGGTGCTCGCGCGCAAGCGCTCGGCGCTGACCGAGCTGCAGCGGCTGATGCGCGAGGGCGGCGTGCACAAGCGCTACCTCAGCCTGTTGGCCGGTCGGATCAAGCGGGAGAAGTTCACCGTCGACGCGCCGCTGGAGCGTTCGGTGCTGCAGGGCGGCGAGCGCATGGTCCGGGTCGACGCGGCCGGCAAGGACTCGGTCAGCCATTTCCGGGTGATCGATCGATTTGCCTCGGCCAGCTACGTTGAAGTCGAGATCGAGACCGGCCGCACCCACCAGATTCGCGTGCACGCAGGGCACAGCGGTCATCCTGTGCTGGGCGACGACAAGTACGGCGACAAGTCGGCCAATGCCGGGATCAAGCGGCTCGGCTTGAAACGGCTGTTCCTGCATGCGGCCGAACTGCGCTTCGCGCTGGAAGATGGTGCGCAGCCCTACGTGCTGAATGCCCCGCTGCCCGACGACCTGCGGATGGTGCTGGATCGGCTGGTGCAGGGCGCGGGCTGATTCGCGCTGCGCGCCGCTGCACTCGCGGCGGTCGCACGTGCAGCCGCGACTCGGGCTCTACTTCGATTCGGCGAACAGGGCGTCGGCCTTGGCGGCGCAGATCAGGTCGTTGGCGGTGACGCCGCCGCAGTCGTGGGTGCTGAAGCGCACCACACAGCGGTTGTAGTGAACGCCCAGGTCGGGGTGATGATCCTCGCGGTGGGCCACGTAGGCCAGCGCATTCACGAATGCCATGGTGTGGTAGTAGTCGCTGAACGCATAGCTTCGACCGATGGCCGCGCCGTCCTCGATGGCTGACCACCCGGGCAGCGTCGCCAGCGCCGGGCCGAGCTCACCGGGTCGGATGCAGTGTTCGGCGCCCCGCAAGGGGGTGCAGTGGCGGTCGGCGAGCGGGGTGTCGGACATGCCTGCAATCCGTGATTCAGGGGGCGCGGCGCAGTATAGCAACGGCTTTCTAACGCGCCCCGTATAGACTTTGCAGGGTCGTATCGTGGATGGGCGGAAACTTGCCCGGCTCGGCTGCCGCACCGACATCACGCGCGGGCGACGCCGTGGGCGGCGACATGCGCAGGCCCGTCGGGCGGACGTTCGCGCACTGGACGGACGCCGGTCGGCACAAACACAATGTTAAGCAGGATTCGGAGTGCAAGCATGATCGAGATATCCCCCAGCGCGCTGGACTATTTCCGTCGCCTGGTGGCCCAGCAGGATGAGCCCGGCGTCGGCATTCGCCTCAGCGCCTTGCGTGCCGGCACGCCGAGTGCCGACGCCAAGCTCGAGTTCTGTCTGCCGCACGAGCTGCAGGGCGACGAATGGGCGATCGAATGCGATGGTTTCGTACTCCACGTCGAATCGGCCAGCGTGCCGTACTTCGACGGCGCATCGATCGACTTCACGGCGGCGCTGGGCGGCGGCCAGGTGAGCATCCGTGCGCCGCGCATCAAGGGCTCCGCGCCGGGGTCGGGCTCGATGTTCGAGCGCGTGCGCGGCGTATTGGATGAGGAGATCAACCCACAGCTCGCCTCGCATGGAGGCCGGGTATCGCTGGAAGAGATCACCGCGGATCTTGACGTAGTGCTGCGCTTCGGCGGCGGCTGCCACGGATGCGGTATGGTTGATGCGACGCTGCGTGGCGGGGTCGAGCAGACGCTGCGCCAGCGTGTGCCGGAGATTCGCGCGGTGATCGACGCCACCGATCACGCCAGCGGACTCAACCCCTACATCGCGCGGCGCGCCTGAGCGACGCTCGGCCCCAGGCGCTTGCAGCCGATTGGGCGGACGCTTCCCTCGTGCCGCGGGATCGATGGTTCGAAGGCGCGAGCCTGGCTGGACCCCACGGCATGCCGCGCGCTGTCGCGCAGTTCCATGCCCTGCACGCGAGCAGCCGGATCAGCCGCTCGGCGCTCGTTGCCGTCGTCGCCCTGCATGCAGCGCTGATCTACCTGCTTGCGTCAGGCATGCGGGCGCCCGAGCAGGCCTCGCGTGCGGCGCCATTCGTGGTCGAGTGGATCGCGCGGCGACCCACCGACGCCCAGGCGCCAGTTCCGCCGTGGCCGGTGTTGCCGGAGCGGAGCACACGCGATGTGTCGGTGTCTCGCGGGTTGTCCCCGGCATCATCGCCTGATCCGCGCTCCCGCACTGCGGCGCCGCACGTCGATGACACCCACGCACGGCCCAGCCCTCTGTTCGACCAGGCGGGCAGGCCGCGACTGTGGGAAGAGGATGCCGTACCCGCCTGGACCGACAGCGACCGCGTGCTGCGTGACCGCATCGTCCGGCTGCCTGGAGACAGCGACGCGCAGGCGGCCTACACAGTGCGCCTGCGCATGCGTCAGGCGAGTTCACCGCAGCACATCGTTGGCGCCGTGCTTCGGCTGCTGTTCGGCACGCCCGCTCGCGACGACTGTCGCGCCATCGAGCAGCGCCTGTTGAACAGCGACCCCGGGGTGTCGCGGGAAATCGATCTGGTCAAGCTGCGAAAGACCTGCGCGGGAACGCCCTGAGCTGATCGCGGCGGAAGCCCGGGAAGCATGCGTTTGCCCCAAAACGACGAACGGCCCGAAGGCCGTTCGAATCGACGCCTGTCGGTGCGATTACTTCTCGTGATGGCTCAGATCGTGCAGGTCGCCGGGCAGGGAGGCGAAGTACGCCGAGAGGTTTTTGATGTCCTCATCAGTCATCGGCGTCGCAAAGCCCGCCATGATGACGTTCGCGCGTGCACCCGAGCGATAGTCCTTCAGGGCCTTCTCGAGGTAGCTGGCGTGCTGGCCGGCCAGGCGGGGGTAGGTCGCGTCAAGCGGCGTGTTGCCATCCTTGCCATGGCAGGCCTGACAGGGCTGGGCCTTGGCCTTGCCGGCTTCGATATCGGCGGCTTGCAAGGGCGAAGTGAGGCCGAGCAGCAGGGCGAGAGTTCCGGTAACGGCGAGCGTGCGCATCATGTTCGGGTGTCCTTGTCCTTACTTCGCCGGGGCCGATGAGCCGGACAGGTAGGTTGCGATATCCGCAATGTCCTGGTCGCTGAAGCTCTGGGCCTGGGCCTCCATGGTCGGGTGCTTGCGCTCGCCTTTCTGGTAGGCGGTCAGCGCCGCCACGAGGTAGTCGTAGCTCTGGCCGCCGATCTTCGGCACGTTGTAGTGCGGATAAATGTTCTTGTAGCCCGGAATGCCATGGCAGCCGGTGCAGGTGTACACCTTGATCTTGCCCTTGGCGGCATCGCCGGCCGCCAGCGTGGGGGTGGCAGCCATGGCCAGGGTGGCGCAGAGCGCGAGGCGCAGCATGGGCTTCATCGAGGGATCCGGTCTCGTGGGGCGCAAAGGCGGAAGTATAGCCAAGCCGTGCTGGGGTCATCCAGACGTCCGCACCTGGCGGGAATGATGTGGACGCGTTCGCAGCGGGGCGAGCATCGCTGTCCGCAAGGCTGTACGAGCGCTAAACGCAACCGTCACAACGCCGGATGCATCCCACTCTCATGACTACCTGCACAGGATGCGCCGGGGCTTGAAGCGCACACTGAGCCCCGCTGCTTGACATACATGGTGTTGTAGGTAACTATAACACCAACTCATACACCACCCGGACGAGGCCCATGAACGCTCAGATCGCCCGCTTTCCCCATCGGAAACTCGCTGCCCTGGTACCCCAGGCACTGCTTCTGGCGTTCGCCCTGACCCTGGCTGGCTGCAGCGGCGGCGACAAGGATGCCGCCGCGGAAAAGGGCGGCAAGGACAAGAAGGAGCAGGTCGCCAAGGACGAGAAGAAGTCCGAAGGCAAGGACGACTCCGCGCCCAAGCTGGGCAAGGACGGCAAGCCGGAGAAAGAAATCAAGCCGGTGCCGGTCGAGGTCGCTCCCGTCATCCGCCGCACGGTCGAGGCCAGCTACACCGGTACGGCATCGCTCGAAGCGCCGGAGGAGGCGCAGGTCGTCGCCAAGACTTCCGGTGTGTTGCTCGAGCTGCTGGTTGAGGAAGGCGATTCGGTGAAGGCGGGGCAGGTGCTGGCGCGCATCGACGCCGATCGTGCACGTCTGGAGGTGCAGCGTGCCGAGGCGACGCTGCGCAAGCTTGAAGCCGAGTTTGCCCGCTCGAAAGAACTGTTCGAGCGCAAGCTGGTTGCGGCCGACGCGCATGAGCGCCTGCGTTTCGACGTGGCCACGCAGAAGGCCGCCTGGGACCTGGCCAAGCTGGAGCTCAGCTACACCCAGATCACCGCGCCCATTGGTGGCCTGGTCGCGCAGCGCATGGTCAAGCGCGGCAACCTGATCCAGTTGAATCAAACCCTGTTCCGCGTTGTCGGCGACGAGCGCCTGGAAGCGGTGCTGAACGTGCCCGAGCGCGAAATGCGCACCCTGCATGACGGCATGTCGGTCGTTCTGAACGTCGATGCCGTGCCCGGAAAGCGATTCGATGGCGTCATCGACCGCGTGAGCCCGGTCATCGACGCGTCCACCGGCACGTTCCGCGCTACCGCCAGCTTCTCCGGCCACGACGGCGTGCTCAAGCCGGGTATGTTCGGACGCATTGCGATCGTCTATGACCGTCGCGAAGACGCCCTGGCCGTGCCGCGCGTCGCCTTGCTCGAGGAAGAGGCCGAGCCTGCGGTGTTCGTCGTGCGCGACGGACAGGTCAAGCACACGGTGGTGGGCCTGGGCCACGTCAATGGCGAGTACGCCGAGATCACTGCCGGCCTGGAAGAAGGCGACCAGGTCGTCACCGCCGGCAAGGTGGCTGTGCGTGACGGCACCAAGGTCAACATCATTGCGCCCAGTGCGGCGCTTGCCGCCCAGATGGCCGAAGCTGTCGCAGGCAACTAACCCATGAGCATCGTTGCGCTGTCCACACGCCGTCGCGTGACCATCGCGATGGCGATGGTGACCCTTGTGCTGTTCGGGCTGATCGCGCTCGGCGACCTCAAGGTCAACCTGTTGCCGGATCTGAGCTACCCGACCCTGACCGTGCGCACCGAGTACGTCGGTGCGGCACCTTCGGAGATCGAGAATCTGGTCACCGAGCCGGTCGAAGAAGCGGTTGGCGTGGTGCGGGGCTTGCGCAAGCTGCGTTCCGTGTCGCGCACCGGGCAGAGCGATGTCGTGCTCGAGTTCGCCTGGGGCACCGATATGGACAAGGCCAGCCTCGAAGTGCGCGACAAGCTCGAGATCCTGCAGCTGCCGCTGGAGGTCAAGCCGCCGGTGCTGCTGCGTTTCAACCCCAGCACCGAGCCGGTGATGCGCCTCATCTACGCGTCCACGGCGGAAGGCGTGAACGAGCAGCAGGAGCTGATGCGCCTGCGCCGCTATGCGGACGAGGATCTGAAGAAGCGTCTCGAGCCGGTGGAAGGCGTCGCCGCCGTCAAGGTTTCGGGCGGCTTGGAAGACGAAGTCCAGGTGCTGATCGACGACCAGCGTCTGTCGCAGCTGCGTCTGTCGGTGAATCAGGTGATCGAACGTCTGCGCCAGGAGAACGTCAACATCTCGGGCGGCCGCATCGAGGAAGGTTCCCAGCGCTACCTCGTGCGGACGGTGAATCAGTTTGCCGGTCTGGAGCCGATGCGCGAGCTGCTGATCGCAAACCAGAATGGCGTGCCCATCCGCCTGCGCGACGTCGCCACCGTCAGCCAGGGTTTCAAGGAACGTCAGGCGGTGATCCGCATCGACGGCAAGGAAGCGGTGGAAGTTGCCTTGTACAAGGAAGGCGACGCCAACACCGTGAACGTGGCCGAAGGCGTGGTGAAGGCGCTGGAGCGGATTAACCGTGAGCTGCCGCCCGACACCAAGCTGACCACCGTCGAGAACCAGGCGACCTTCATTCGCGCCGCGCTCGACGAAGTGAAGAAAGAAGCGGTGATCGGTGGCCTGCTCGCGATCCTGATCATTTTCTTCTTCCTGCGCGATGGCTGGAGCACCTTCGTCATCGGGCTTTCGTTGCCGGTCTCCATCGTGGCCACGTTCTTCTTCATGGGCCAGCTGGGACTGTCGCTGAACGTGATGTCGCTGGCGGGCCTGGCGCTGGCCACCGGCATGGTGGTGGACGATTCGATCGTCGTGCTGGAGAGCATCGCCAAGGCGCGCGAACGTGGTCTCGGCATCATCGAATCGACGATCACCGGGGCGAATGAAGTCAGCATGGCGGTCGTGGCCAGCACGCTGACCACCGTGGCGGTGTTCTTCCCGCTGGTATTCGTCGAAGGCGTCGCCGGGCAACTGTTCAAGGACCAGGCGCTGACCGTGTCGATCGCGCTGGTGATTTCGCTGGTCGTGGCGATGACCCTGATCCCGATGCTGTCGTCGCTGAAGGCGAAGTCACCGCTGGCGTTCGCCGAGGAATCCAACGGCGAGCCCAAGGAGTCGATCTGGAAGCGCTTGTTGCAGGCCGCCATCGGCTGGTTCAAGTATCCGTTCCGGCGGCCGGGCTCTGGCGCCATGCGGGTGGTAAAGGGTGTGCTGCTGCTGTTGCCCTCGCTGGTCATGGGCGTGCTCTGCCTGCTCTGCGTGATTCCGGCTGCGCTGGCGTTCGCGTTGGCGTTCGTGGTCGGCATCGGCGCGCGCTTCCTGCGCGACACCGTCGGCCGGGGCCTGTCGGTGGTCGGCCGCATCGTGCTGCTTCCGTATGACGCAGCCGCGGCCGCCTATCGTCGCAGCCTGCCCAAGGCGCTGACGCATTCGACGGTCGTACTGGGCTCGGCGGCTGCGGCGTTCGCGATCTCGCTGCTGTTCGTGTCGGGCCTGGGCACCGACCTGATTCCCCAGTTTGCCCAGGATCGCTTCGAGATGACCGCCAAGCTTCCGCCGGGCGCACAGCTGCGCGAGACCGATGCGCTGATTCGCGCCGTGCAGTCCGCGCATTCCGACGACGAGGACATCGAGACCCTGTTCGGCGTGGCCGGCAGTGGCACCCGGCTCGACGCCAACCCCACCGAGTCCGGAGAGAACATCGCCAAGCTGTCGGTCGTGCTGGGCAAGGGCTATTCGCGCGAGACCGAACAGAACATCACCGATCGACTGCGCGAGACGATGGCGAACTTCCCCGGCGTCGACGTGAAGTTCGGTCGACCCGAGCTGTTCAGTTTCTCGACGCCGCTGGAGATCGAGCTGCAGGCGCACGATCTCGAGACCTTGCAGCGCGCCGGGCGTCAGCTCGCCGACATGCTCAGCCGTGAAGGCTCCTTCACCGACGTCAAGTCGACGGTGGAGCAGGGCTTCCCCGAGGTGCAGATCCGCTTCGACCAGGAGCGTGCCGCGGCGCTCGGTCTGACCACCCGGCAGATCGCCGACCAGGTGGTGCGCAAGGTCAAGGGCGAGGTCGCGACCCGCTACAGCTTCCGCGAGCGCAAGATCGACGTGCTGGTCCGTGCCCGCGAAGACGATCGCGGTTCGGTCGAAGACATTCGTCGTCTGATCATCAACCCCGAGAGCGAGCGCCCGCTGACCCTCGACGCAGTGGCTGACGTGGTCGAAACCATCGGTCCCAGCGAGATTCACCGCGCGGACCAGGTGCGCGTGGCCATCGTGCGCGCCAACCTGCGCGACATCGACCTCGGTACGGCGGTCAAGAAGGTCGAACGCCTGGTGCAGGAGAACCCACTCGGCGCCAACATCCGCATGCACATCGGCGGGCAGGGCGAAGAGCTCGACGCCTCGCTGAAGTCGCTGATGTTCGCGTTGAGTCTGGCGATCTTCCTGGTCTATCTGGTGATGGCCTCGCAGTTCGAGTCGCTGCTGCATCCGTTCGTGATCATGTTCAGCATTCCGCTGGCCCTGGTTGGCGCGGTGCTGGCGCTGTGGCTGTCCGGTTCGCCGATCTCGGTGGTGGTCTTCATCGGCCTGATCCTGCTGGTCGGCATCGTGGTGAAGAACGCCATCGTGCTGATCGACAAGATCAACCAGCTGCGGCTGGAGGGCGTGCCCAAGATTCAGGCCATCTGCGATGCGGCCGAATCACGCCTGCGCCCGATCGTCATGACCACGTTGACGACGCTGTTCGGTTTCGCCCCGCTGGCCTTCTTCGGCGGCGAGGGTGCCGAGGTCAAGGCGCCGATGGCGATCACCGTGATCGGCGGGTTGACGGTCTCGACTCTGCTCACCCTGTTTGTCATTCCGGTGGTCTACAACCTGCTGGATAGACGCTCCGACGAGACCTATCGTGCGCAAGGCGAACGTTCGCGCGCCATCCTGGCTGCCGACGCCGGAGGGGCTCTGACATGAATCTGGCAGAACGCAGCTTGAAGCGGCCCGTCACTGCGGTGATGTTCTACGTGTCGCTGGTGGTGATTGGCATCATTGCTGCGTTCCGACTGCCCCTGGAGCAGTTTCCGGACGTCAATGTCCCCTTCATTTTCGTCAGCCTTCCGTACCCCGGTTCGACGCCGCAGGAAGTCGATCGCACGATCACCCGTCCGGCCGAGGAAGCCTTGTCCACGCTGCCGGGGATCTCGCGCATGGGCGCGAACAGCCGGCCGGACGGCAGTCAGGTCTTCATCCAGTTCAAGGATTGGGACCGCGACATCGAGCTGACCGCCAGCGAGGCGCGCGAGCGCATCGACGCCATTCGTGGCGAGCTGCCCGACGACCTGCAGCGCTACTTCGTGTTCAAGTTCTCGCCGAGCGACCAGCCGGTGCTGCGTGTGCGCTTCGCCGGCGATCGCAACATGGTCGGCGAGTACAACCTGATCGACCGGCTGATGAAGCGTCGCATCGAGCGCGTGCCCGGCGTGGCCAAGGTGGAGATTTCCGGTGCGCCACCGCCGGAGGTCGAGATCGCCATCATCCCCTCGCGGCTCGGCGCCCATGGCGTCGCGTTGAACGAGCTGGCGAGTCGCCTGCAGACGCTGAATTTCTCGGTGTCGGCCGGCGACATCGACGACGGCAACCGCCGCATTCGCGTGCAGCCGATCGGCGAGCTGCGCTCGCTGGACGAGCTGCGTGAGCTGGTCATCAACGACACCGGCCTGCGCCTGGGAGACATCGCCAGCGTGCGGTTGAAGAACCAGGCCGTCGACTTCGGACGGCGGCTGGACGGCAAGGTCGCCGTTGGCCTGGACATCTTCCGCGACCGCACCAGCAACCTGGTCGACGTGTCGCACAACGTGCTTGCCGAAGTCGAGCAAATCATGGCCTTGCCCGACTTCGAGGGCGTGCAGGTCAAGATCATCAGCGACCAGGCAGAGAGCGTGTCGAGTTCGATCTCCGAGCTGATCCACGCCGGCGTGGTGGGTGCGTGTCTGTCGGTCTTCGTGCTGTTCTACTTCCTGCGTCACTGGCCATCCACCTTCATGGTGACGTTGGCGATTCCGCTGTGCATCGTGATGACCCTGGGCGGCATGTACTTCATGGGGATGACGCTCAACATCCTGACCATGATGGGGCTGCTGCTCGGCATCGGCATGCTGGTCGACAACGCGGTCGTGGTGGTGGAGAGCATCTATCAGTACCGGGAGAAATGGCCGGATGATCCGGTGCGCTGCGCGATCGAGGGCACGCGTGGCGTGCAGCTCGCAATCAGTGCCGGCACCCTGACCAGCATCATCGTGTTCGCGCCCAACATCTTCGGTGCGCGCAACTTCATCAGCATCTACCTGGGGCAGGTGGCGATCACCATCACGATCGCGCTGCTGGCGTCCTGGATCGTCGCTGTCAGCCTGATTCCGATGATCTCCGCGCGGCTGCAGACGCCGAAGAATCTCGGCGTGAAGACCGGCCTGATTCCGCGCATGACCGAAGCCTATGCGCGCCTGCTGCGCTGGACACTGGCGCATCGCGGCTGGACCGTTCTGGGCATGATGCTGGTCATCGCAGTCAGCATGATCCCGGCCAGCTTCACCAAGTTCGACATGTTCCAGGACAACGCCGGGCGCGAACTGGAGTTCTACTACCAGTGGAAGGGTGCCTACAGCCTCGACACGATCTCGGAGGAGGTGCGTCGCGTCGAAGAGTTCATCGACGCCAACCGTGAGAAGTACCAGGTCGTGCAGATCTATTCCTGGTTCAGCGAGCAGGGTTGGGCGGGCACGCGGGTCAAACTGCGCGACCCGAACCCGAGCCTGTGGGACCGGCTGATGATGCGCAACCACGAGGCGGATCTGCTGTCCTCCGAGCAGGTGCGCGAGATGCTGCGCGAGGAGATTCCTGCTTCGGCGCGCGCCGAAATCGGCTTCAACGGCGATGGCGGCGGCGGCGGTGGCGGCGGCGGTGACGACAAAGGCATCCAGGTCTTCCTCAACGGCGACTCCAGCGAGGTACTCGCCGACCTGGCCGAGTCTTCGCTCATACCCATTCTGTCCACTCGCAAAGAGCTGCGTGATGTGCGTGTGGATACCGGCGATGCGAACTCCGAGCTCACCGTGCAGGTCGATCGCGAGCGCGCCGCGGCGTTCGGTTTCAGTGCGCAGGAAGTCGCGCGCTACATCGGCATTGCCTTGCGCGGTTCACCGCTGCGTGAGTTCCGCCAGGGTGATTCCGAGATTCCTGTGTGGGTGCGCTTTGCCGGTTCGGAGCAATTCCGCGTGGAGGATCTCAGCGCCTTGAACCTGCGTCGCGCCGACGGCACCGATGTGCCGCTGATGTCGATCATCAAGGTCGAGGTTCGCAAGGGCGCGACCCAGATCAGTCGCAACAATCGACAGATATCGCTGGTGCTGAAGGCGGACCTGGCGCCCGAGAAGTCCACCGAGGACGCGCGCAAGGCGATCGAGGAAGTGCTCGGCGGCGTGACGCTGCCCGATGGCTACAAGTGGAGTCTCGGCGGCAACTTCGAGCGCAACGATGAGGCCGGTGCGCAGATGGCCTTCAATACCCTGATCGCGCTGTGCCTGGTCTATATCGTGATGGCTGCGCTGTTCGAGTCGCTGCTAATGCCCGCGGCGATCATCACCAGCATCTTCTTCTCGGCACTCGGCGTGTTCTGGCTGTTCGCGCTGACCGGGACCACCTTCACGATCATGGCGTCGATCGGCATCCTGGTGCTGATGGGCGTGGTCGTGAACAACGGCATCGTGATGTTCGAGCACATCAACAATCTGAGGCGCGAAGGCTACAACCGCGTCGACTCGCTGGTGGAGGGTTCCCGCGAACGCTTCCGGCCGATCCTGATGACCATGGGTACGACGATTCTCGGCATGATGCCGCTGTGCGTCGGCGGCACGCAGATGGGTGGTGACGGCCCGGCATACTTTCCGATGGCGCGGGCCATCGCCGGTGGATTGGCGTTCTCGACCCTGGTCAGCCTGATCTTCCTGCCGACCATCTACGCGCTGCTGGACGACCTGCGACTGGGTACCGGTCGGTTGATGGGCCGCGCCGTGCGCGTCCCGTTCGGCTGGTTCGCGCGCGGAACCGCGGTGGACTGACTTCCACCAGGCCGGGCCTGCGACGGTCGGCGAGCTGCGGCGGCCGGCGGTCGCATCGGAACGCTGCGCTGTGCGCTGCGTCAGATCGGCGCGCGGGTGGGGGGTGCTGCAGCGCGTTGGCGTCAGAGTCGCGGCAGGCGTGCTTCGATGCGCCGGTCGAGTGCAACAAGGTCGACGTCCTCGATCGCTGAGCATCCGCGCGTGGCTTCGATCAGCAGCTCGCGCTGAATGATGCCGCGCGAGAAAGCCAGGGCGTACGGCACGCTGGTGAAACTGACCATGCTGTAGCGCGGCACGAACCAGCCGGGGTGCCGGCGTGCGAGCAGCCGCTCCAATTCGCGCTGCAGCAGGTAGTCGGCGTCATCGACGCGATCGCGCATCTCGTAGTAGTTCTCCACCGCCATGGTCTGGATGGCGTCGGCGTTGGCATGACGTTCGGTGAAGAAGGCCTCGAAGGCGTCGCCGACGTCGCCGTACTCGGACAGCGCGCGTTCCATGGCGACGCAGTCTTCGAACGCACAGTTCATGCCCTGGCCGTGGAACGGCACCATCGGGTGCGCCGCATCGCCGAGCAGCACTGCGCGGCGGTCGAGCTGCCAGCGATCGAGCCGCGTGGTGATCAGCTCGCCGGTGGGATGGCCGCTGAAGTCCGCCAGCAGATCGGGCACGAGCTCGCGCATGTCGGCGAAGTAGCGCTCGAAGAAGCCCTCGACCGACTTCGTGTCGGCAAGCGTGGCGAAGCTGGGATCGGCACCGTCGTGGCGAAGAAACAAGGTCACCGTGAACGTGTGTTCGGTATTCGGCAACGCAATGCACATGAAGTCGCCGCGTGGCCAGATGTGCAGGGCGTTCGGCTCGATCCGGAATCCGCCTTCGGCACTCGGCGGAATCTCGAGTTCCTTGTAGCCGTGTCCAAGCGGTTCGACGCGCATGCCCAGCTCGACTTCCCGCTGCATCGATTCGCGCAAGCGCGATCCGGCGCCGTCGCAGCCGATCAGATGATCGAAGGCGTGGCGGCGTTCGATGCCATCGGCATCGCGCAGCACGATGAGACGGTCTGACCAGTCGACGTCGTCCAGCCCCTGCTCGAAATGGATGCGTGCCCCGGCACGCTCTGCGGCATCGAGCAGGGCAAGATTCAATCGTGCGCGGTGTACCGAGCGGATGACCTCACGCTCATTCAGTCCGTAGGGCTGCAGCTGGGTGCCGCCCTCGGCGAAATGCACCATGCGCCCGCGCATCACGATCGACTGCGCAAGCACCTCCTGTTCGAGTTCGGCCGCGCGCAGGGCGTTGAGGCCACGCTCGGCCAGCGCCAGGTTGATCGAGCGCCCGCCGGCGTAGCCGCGGATGCGCGGGTCGCCCCGTCGTTCGAACACCTCGACGTCGTAGCCGCGTCGGCACAGCAGGGTGGCGAGCAGCGAACCGGCCAGGCCAGCTCCGATCAGTGTAAGCCGACGATCGGTTCTCACGCCGCCTTTCTCCACGCTGCAGTGCTGGACACGAAGCCGGCAATGTCCTCGAAGGTGTTGTAGAGCGGCGCTGGTGAAATGCGGATGACGTCGGGTTCGCGCCAGTCGCCGAGCACGCCCTGTGCGGCCAGATGCTCGAACAGGGCGCGCCCGCGTTCGCGGCCGCCGCGCACCCGTAGCGAGAGCTGACAGCCGCGCTGGGTCGGATCGATCGGCGTGATGATCTCGAGCACGTCGTTCAGTCGGTCCTCGATGCATTCCTGCAGGAAGCCGGTGAGCCGAAGCGACTTGGCGCGCAGCGCGGACATGCCGACCTGATCGAACAGTGCGAGTGATGCCCGCAGCGGCGCCAGCGCCATGATCGGCGGATTGCTGAGCTGCCAGCCATCGGCCCCCGGCGTGGGCACGAACTCCGGCCCCATGCGGAAGCGAGTGGACTGGTCGTGTCCCCACCAGCCGGCGAATCGTGGCAGGTCGGTTCGGGCGTGACGCTCGTGCACGAAGCAGCCGGCCACCGCGCCGGGCCCGGCGTTGCAGTACTTGTAGTGACACCAGACGGCGAAATCCGGCCCGTCGTCGTGCAGGTTGAGCACGAGATTGCCCGCACCATGGGCAAGGTCGATGCCGATCCGCGCGCCTTGCGCGTGGGCGAGTCGGGTCAGTGCTGCCAGATCGAAGGCCTGCCCGGTCCGATACTGCACGCCCGGAAGCAGCGCCAGCGCGATGCGTGCGCCATGCGCCGCAAAGGCCTGTTCGAATGCCTGCATCGATAGCGTGCCGCCCGGGGCATCCGGCGCGATTTCGATCAGGTCGGTGTCCGGGTTGAAACCGTGAAAGCGGATCTGCGAGGCGACGGCATGCCGGTCGGAGGGAAACGCTCCGGCCTCGATGAGAATCGCCGGGCGCGCCGCTGTCGGTCGATAGAAGCTCACCATCATCAGGTGCAGGTTCGCGGTCAGCGAATTCATCGCCACCACTTCCGAGGGCTGCGCACCGACCAGGCGGGCGAGCGGTTCGCGCAGCAGCTCGTGGTAGGGCATCCAGGGGTTGCGGCCCGCGAAGTGGGCCTCTACGCCGAGGTTGGCCCAGTCATCGAGCTCGATGTCGATGGCCTCGCGTACCGAGCGAGGCATCAGCCCGAGCGAGTTGCCGCAGAAGTAGCGCTGCTCGACACCCTCGTGCTTCGGCACGTGGAAGGCTTCGCGCCGGGTGGGCAGCGGGTCGGCGGCATCAAGCGCGCGGGCGCGATCGAACAGGGGATCCACGTGGCGGTTCCTTCGCGTAGCTGAAGTCGAATCAGGCAGTGAAACGCTGGGTCTGCAGGCCGAGCCACTCCAGCGCTGTGCCATGGAACAGTCGCTGCCTCGCCGGCTGGTCGAGATCGAGTGCATCGATGACTGCACCGGGCCGCTGCTCGCCGAGTGGGAACGGGTAGTCGGTTCCCATCATCACCTGCTCGGTGCCGACGGTATCGATCAGGTAGCGCAGGGCCTTGGGATCGGCGACCCAGGAGTCGAAGTACAGCCGTGGCAGGTACTCGCGCGGGTTGCGCGGGTTGTCGGTGGCGACCAGGTCGGGTCGCATGCGGAAACCATGCTCGATGCGACCGATGGTGTAGGGAAAACTGCCGCCGCCGTGGGCGAGACAGACGCGCAGGCGCGGCAGACGCTCCAGCACGCCGCCGAAAATCAGGCAGCAGGCGGCTCGCGATTGTTCGGCGGGCATGCCGACCAGCCAGGGCAGCCAGTACTTCGGCATGCTCTCGCGTCCCATCATGTCCCAGGGATGCACCAGGATCGCCGCGCCGAGGTCCTGGGCCGCTTCGAAGAACGCGAACAGCTCGGGGGCGTCGAGGTTCCAGTCGTTGATGTGCGAACCGATCTGCACGCCCTGCAGGCCGAGCTGGTCGATGCAACGTTCGAGCTCCTGGATGGCCAGTCGCGGCGACTGCAGCGGCACGGTGCCGATGCCGGCGAAGTGCCTGGGATAGGTGCGGCACAGCTCGGCCATGTGCTCGTTGAGCTGCTGGTGCAACTCGAGCGCATGGTGCGGCTTGGCCCAGTAGCTGAACATCACCGGCACCGTGCTCAGCACCTGTACCTGCACGCCGAACTTGGCGTAGTCGTCGATGCGCTGCCGCGGTTCCCAGGTATTCGGCCAGATCTCGCGGAAGAACTTGCCGTCCTTGTAGATGCGATGGCGACCGTCGTCGGTGTGGTGGATCACCGGAAAACGGTTGTCGCCGTACTTGGTCGCCAGGTCCGGCCAATCGCGCGGCAGCAGATGGGCGTGCGTGTCGATCTTGAGCATGGCGCATTCTACATCGGCGTTCCCGGCGACCGATGCCGTACCCGCCGTGCTTGGGTAAGCTCGCACCGATCGTCACGGTTCCCTCACCGCATGTCAGCCGAATCCCAGATCGAAATTCCTGGATACACCCTGCTCGGACCCGTGGGGCAAGGGGGCATGGCGCGCGTCGTGCTTGCGGAACAGCATTCGCTGCGCAGGCAGGTGGTGCTCAAGCTCCTGCTGCCGGGTCTGGCGAGCGACCCGGTGTACCGCGAGCGCTTTCTTCGCGAGGCCCGCCTGGCCGCCCAGCTGCATCATCCGAACATCGTGGCGATTCACGACGTCGGCGAGCATGAGGGCATGGCGTACATCGCCATGGCCTACGAGCCCGGCGGCACCGCTGCCGACTTGCTGGTGGAACCGGTGCCGGCGGAGCGCGCGCTGCGTATCGCCCGCGACGTCGCCAGCGCGCTGCAGTTCGCCCACGAGCAGGGTGTCATCCATCGCGACGTGAAGCCGGAAAACATTCTCTGCCGCCGCGATGGCAGCTGTCTGCTGTCGGACTTCGGCATCGCTTCGGCGATGGCGCAGCAGGGCGCACTGACGCGTGAAGGCACGAGTGTTGGCACGCCGGGATACATGAGCCCCGAACAATTGCGCGGCGAGCTTCTGGACGGCCGCGCGGACCTGTACAGCCTCGGGGTGGTGCTGTACCAGCTGCTCACCGGACGGCTTCCTTTCGGTGGTCGCGATGGATGGGCGACCGGGCTGCAGCATCTCTACGGCGACGTGCCCAGGCTGCCGGGTGAGCTGCGGCACCTGCAGGGTCTGGTCGATGGCTTGCTGGCCAAGGATTCCGCGTGGCGGCCGGCAAACGCCGGCGTCGTGGTGCGCCAACTCGATGCACTCATTGCAGGCAAGGACCCCGATCTCGTTCCGACGTCGGCGGAAAGCCTGTCACTGCGCGCGCCCGCAGGGTCGCGCCCTTGGGTTCTCTCGCTGTTGGGTGTGCTGCTGGCGGCGATCGTTTGGATGGGTTGGTCGGCCCGGCACGGGGAACCACCCGCGGCGACCACCCGGACGCCCGACGCGGCGCCTGACTCGGCGCAGGCGCCGCCTGCGCAAGGAGCTGCTATCGAGGTCGGGCCCGAGGCGCGCCACTGGTTCGCCTTGGGTCAACAGTACCTGGCGCGTTCGAACCCTGCCGATTTGCCGAAATCGGTCCAGGCCTTCGACGAGGCCATCGCGTTGGCCCCGGGATGGGCCGAGCCGCACGCGGGGCTGGTTTCGGCCCTGGTCTCCAGCCTGCAGTTCAAGGAGGCGGTCGGGGACGAGCTTGAAGTGCAGGCCCGCGCACTGCGCGCCGCTGATCGTGCCATCGAGCTGGATCCAGGTCTGGCCGCGGCCTACGCCGCGCGTGCCACGCTGCGATTCTCGCTGACCTGGGATTGGGAAGGTGCCGAGGCGGACTTTCGCCGTGCGCTGGATCTCGACCCGGCGGATGCGGACGCCGAGCGACGCTACGGCCTGCTTCTGGCTACCCGCGGCCGTCTTGCCGAGGCGATCGAACTCAGTGTTCGCGCCACCCGTCTCGACCCGGAGTCCGGGTCAGCCTGGAACAACCTCGGCTATTTCCGCTCCGCATCCGGCGACTACGCTGGCGCGCGCGAAGCGTTGCGGCGCGCCCTGCAGATCACCCCGAATCGGGTCGCCTCGTTGTTCAACCTGGCTGTGGTGGAGTTGCTGGACGAGCAACCCGCGCGGGCACTCGAGATCTTCCGCAAGCTGCCGGAGCAGCAGCCGCTGCGACTGTGTGGCGAGGCGATGGTGCTGCCGAGGCTGGGGCAGGTCGCGGCGGGCGATGAGGCCATGCGCCGCCTCGTGACCATGTCCGATGCGCCCACGTTCTGGGTGGCGGCCGCGCATGTCCAGCGCGGTGAGATCGCCGAGGCCGAGGCGACCCTGCGGCGGGCGCTGAGGGAGCGCGACTACTTCGTGCGTCAGGCCAGCTTCGATCCCTTGCTGGCGCCGATTCGGGGCACCGTCCTGTACCGCGACGTGCTCACCGCCGTGGGCCTGCAGGACGTGCTGAGCGATTCCAACTGAGCCGTGCGAACGGGGCCGCACAAGACGGCGTCACGCCCTTGCATGGCTTGATACGAGTACGTCGGCATCGCCGCCAGGTGCGACGGGCGTCATTCATGGCCGAGTGCCGAGCGGATACCATGCGCGGCGGCCCCGAACTCCGATTGGTGTTGCTTGTTTCCGCATGACCCCTGAGATGGTGCACATCGCCCTGCTTTCCGCGGCAACGCTGCTGGCGCTGGGCTTTCATCGCTACCGTGCCGCGCAAGTCGGCATCCTGCTGCTCGTGCTCGGCCAGGCCCTGGGCGCCACCTCGCTGCGCTGGGAGGAGGGCGCCTGCCGCTTTCTGCCGCTGCTTGGGCTGCTGTCCGCCGCGCTGCCGGAAGGGCGGCTGCTGTCGCGCAGGCATCTGGTCTGGCTCTTCCTGCTGCTGCTCGCGGTCGGCGTGACCCTTGACGCGCCGGAGCGCCTGTTTCACTCGATGGCCGATGCCGCGGCGGGCCCGCTGCCGATCGACGGCCATCGCAACGTCGCCATGTTGTGGTGGTTGATCGCCGCCGTCGTCGCAGCCGGGCGCGTCTGGCGCCAGGGTCAGGCATCCGATGCGGGGGCCGCGGCAGCACTGGTGCTGGCAGCGCTGGCCTGCGGCGGGCCGACTGCGACGTCGTGGCTGCTGTCGGCGGCGGGCGCCTGCTTGCTGGCAGGCTTGCTTTGGGGCAACTACCGCATGGCGTTTCGTGACCCCCTGACCGGCATCGCCAATCGCCGCGCCCTGGACGAAACCCTGCACCGGCTGTCCGGAGAGTTCCGGCTGGCCATGGTCGACATCGATCATTTCAAGCAGTTCAACGACCAGTACGGGCACGACGCCGGCGATCTGGTGCTGCGCGAGGTCGCTCAGCTGCTGGCGCGGCATGCCGACGGCAAGGTGTTCCGCTACGGTGGAGAGGAGTTCTGCGTGGTCTATCCGGGCACCGACACCGCGCGTGCGGAGCGTGGGCTGGAGGGCGCGCGAAGCATCATCGAGCAGCGCACGATCGACGTGCCAGCGAAGTCGTTGGCAGCGAAACCGAGGCCGGCGAGTTCGAAGTCATCGCGAGCGCCGCGCCGGCAGAGCGTGCGGGTGACCATCAGTGCGGGCACGGCCGAGCGCAACGCCCAGCGCAAGCACGCCCAGGACGTGCTCAAGGCGGCCGACCAGGCGCTCTACCGGGCCAAGAAGAAGGGCCGCAACCGGGTGGTCAAGGCCTGAGTCGGTCCGCGACGCGTGGTCAGTGTTTCGGGGCCGGACGCGGGTGCAGCGTGCCGCACTGCTTGCACGTTCGGTGCGCCTCGGACCCGTAGAAGCGGTCGAACACCGCCGGAAAATCCTTCTCGATGTCGCGCAGCGGGAAGTACTCCTCATACACCAGCGCGTTGCAGGATGGGCAATACCACTGCAGGCCGTCCTCTTCATGTTCCAGTCGCTTGCGCTCGATCACCAGACCGACCGAGTTGGCCATGCGCTGCGGCGAGTGCGGCACCTTCGGCGGCAGGTAGAACATGTCTCCGGCACGGATGGGGATGTCACGCGCCTGGCCGTCTTCCTGCACGCGTAGCACCATTTCGCCTTCCAGCTGGTAGAAGAATTCCGGGCCTTCCTCCACGTGGTAGTCGGTGCGCTGGTTCGGGCCGCCGACGATCATGACGAAGAAGTCGCCGGCGACGATGCACTTGTTGCCGACCGGAGGCTTGAGCAAATGGCGGTGCTCGTCGATCCAGCCCTGCAGGTTGAACGCCGGGTTCAGCATGTCGGTTCTCTCAACGTGGTGGACAGTGGGCGATGCACTTCAGCTCGATCGCGATCGGCGTGGGCAGCGCGGTGATGCCGAGGGTGGTTCGGCACGGCGCAGTTTCGACGTCGGGGAAGTACTCCGCCCAGATCGCATTGTAGGCGGCGAAATCGGCGGCCATGTCGGTGAGGTAGACGGTCACGTCGACGAGATCCTCCCAGCAGGCGCCGCTGCTTTCCAGCACCGCGCGCACATTGGCGAAGACCGAGTGCGTCTGTGCGGCGATGTCGTAGCGCACCAGGCGCCCCTGATCGTCGATCACGTTGCCGGGAATGCTGTTGTCCTGCGCCGAGCGTGGACCGATGCCCGAAAGCAGCAGCAGGTCACCGACGCGGCGCGCATGCGGATAGCGACCCACTGCCTTGGGTGCTGCGTCACTGTGGATGGTCTGGCGGGTCATGGCGCGTGTCCTCTAGTGCGCATGTGGCGCGGCAGGCTCAGGGAGCCGTGCGGCCGGCGCGAATCTCTTCCATCGCACGGGCGTAGGAGTCGGCCTGGTCCTCGGGCGCGCTGATCGGCGAACCCAGGGCTCGCAGGCGCCCGTCCAGCAGACCGTAGATCCATCCATGTACGGACAGCGGTTGTCCGCGCGCCCAAGCGTCCTGAATGACTGTGGTCTGACATACGTTCACCACCTGCTCGACCACGTTCAGTTCGCAGAGCTTGGCGTGGCGGAGCGATTCGAGGTCGGAGGTCTGCAGCAGATCCTGATGGGCGATGGCCACGTCACCGACGTGGCGCAGCCAGTTGTCGGCCAGACCCACACGGGTGCCGTGCAGCACCGCATGCACGCCACCGCAGCCGTAGTGGCCGCAGACGATCACGTGGCGCACCTTGAGAATGTCCACGGCGAACTGCATCACCGAGAGACAATTCAGGTCGCCGTGCGAGACCACGTTGGCGACGTTGCGGTGGACGAACACTTCACCCGGCTGCAGGCCAGTGACCTGGTTGGCCGGCACCCGCGAATCGGAGCAGCCGATCCACAGGTATTCGGGCGCCTGCTGGCGCGACAGGCGCTTGAAGAAATCCGGGTCGTTGCGGCGGACTTCTTCAGCCCAGGCGCGATTGCGCCGCAGCAGGGATGCCGGGCTCAGGTCTTCGGGTGGTTCGTTCGGGCTCAATGCGGCACTCCGATGTGGATGCAGACGTTCTTGGGTTCGGTGAAGAAACGCATGGCTTCGAAGCCGCCCTCGCGACCGATGCCGGAGTGGCCGGTTCCGCCAAACGGCGTGCGCAGGTCGCGCATCAGCCATGTGTTGATCCAGACGATTCCGCAGCGCAAACCGGCGGCGAGCCGATGCCCCGAATCCAGGTTGCGCGTCCAGATGCTCGCCGCCAGTCCGTACGGGGTGCCGTTGGCGAGATCGAGCGCCTCCGCCTCGTCGTCAAACGCCTGCAGCGTGGCCACCGGACCGAAGATCTCTTCCTGCAGCGTCGCGCACGGTGTGGCCAGACCCTCGATCAAAGTGGGCGCAATGAACCAGCCACCCGCGCAGGGGCCATCGGGATACAGCGCTTCACCGCCGCACAGCACCCTTCCGCCCTCGTCGCGGGCGCGCTCGATGCAGGCGAGCACTTTCTTGTGATGCGCCGCCGACACAACCGGGCCCATGCGCGTGGTGGGATCCTGCGGATCGCCGACCGCGAGATCGTTGGCGGCGGCGACCAGTCGATCGCGAACCTCGTCGTAGCGGCTGCGGTGGATGAGCACGCGGGCCCCGCACAGGCAGATCTGTCCGCTGTTCTGGAACAGCGAACGCACCAGCGTCGGCAATGCCGCGTCGACGTCGGCATCGGCCAGGATCAGGGTCGGGTTCTTGCCGCCCAGTTCCAGCGAGACCTTCTTCAGGGCGTGGCCGCAGCGCTCGGCGATGCGGCGTCCCACCGCAGTGCTCCCGGTGAAACTGATCGCCTTGACCGAAGGGTGGTCAACCAGCGGTTCGCCGACGTCGTGGCCGGTGCCCTGGACGATGTTGAGCACCCCGTGGGGAAAGCCGATCTCCGCCGCCAGCGCGCCGAGCATCGATGCGGTCAGCGGCGTGACTTCGCTCGGCTTGGCGACGACGCAGTTGCCGGCGGCCAGCGCAGGCGCAATCTTCCACGTGAACAGGTACAGCGGCAGGTTCCACGGACTGATGCAGCCCACCACACCGAGGGGAGAACGCAATGTGTAGTTCAGTCCGGCCTCGCCGTGGTGCGACTCGCTGGCGAACTGGGTGGCGGCGGCGGCGAAGAAGCGGAGGTTCTGCAGTGCGCGCGGAATCTCGGCCGTGCGTGCCAGCGCCAGCGGCTTGCCGCCGTTGCGGCACTCGGCGAGCGCGAAGTCGTCGACGCGGTCTGCCAGGGCCTGGGCGAGCTTGTCGAGCCAGCGTGCGCGTTCGCTGTGGGGCAGCTGGGACCAAGCCGGAAACGCCCGTTCTGCCGCGCGCACGGCCTGTTCCACCGTCGCCGCGCCACCTTTCGGGCACTGTGCGATGACTTGGCCGGTGGACGGATCGAACACGTCCATCGTGGCCGGGGAGGACACAGCCTTGCCGTCGATCCAGTGCTGCAAGGTCTGGTTCATGGCCGCCTCTCCTCACTCATGCCGGGTGCCGCTGCCGGCTCAGATGCAACGTGTTCTGCCGCCATCCACCGCGATGCTGCTGCCGTCGATGTAGCCCGCCGCTTCGCTGCACAGGAAGGCTATCAGGGCGGCGGGCTCTTCGGCGCGGGCGAAGCGTCCGGCGGGCACGCCAGACACCATGTCCGCGGCCACGGACCGTTCGTCCACGCCGGCCGCGCGCGCCTTGGCGGCGATCAGCCCCGACAGCCGGCCGGTCTCGGTGAACCCGGGCAGCACGTTGTTGACCGTGATGCCGAATGCCGCCAGCTCGCTGGCCAGGGTCTTGGCCCAGCTGGCCATGGCGCCGCGAATGGTGTTCGACACGCCCAATCCGGCGATCGGCTCGCGCACCGAGGTGCTGATGACATTGACGATGCGGCCCCAGCGCGCGGCCTGCATGCCGGGGAGGACGGCCTGCAGGATCGTGTGTGCCGCCAACACGTGCTGGCGGAACACCATGCTCAACTGGTCGACCGAAGCGTCGGCGAGCTGGCCGCCGGCCGGCCCCCCGGTGTTGTTGAGCACGATGTGCACGGGTGTCCGGGACGCGAGGGCTGCGATGGACTCACGGAGGGCATCAGTATCGCCGATGTCGACGGCGATATGCCCATGGACTTGTCCGCCGTTGGATGGCAGTGCCTCGCACAGCGCGCGCAGCGCGTCTTCGCGGCGCGCCAGGGCAGTCACCGTGGCACCACGCTCAGCCAGGGCCAAGGCAGTGGCGCGGCCGATGCCTTCGGTGGCGCCGCAGATCAAGGCGTGTCGACCCGCAAGTTCAGCTGTCATCGCTCGGTCCTCCTTCTTCGTCCAGCCTGGCCTGCATCCAGTCGGCGATGTGCCGTGCGTCGGCATCGGCTTGACCGCGCAGGCCGTGCACGACGCCGCGGCGGTCACCGGCAGGATAGTGCTGGTTCAATTTGAACTTCAGGTCGACGCGTTCGACCACCATGTCGAAGCCGACGATGCCGCGCAGGTCGCGACGAAACTCTGGGTGTTGGGTTTCCGCCTGCCATCCGCTTGGCGGCGGCGGCTCGAAGCGTGAGGCCAGGCGGGTGACGAGGTCCTGCAGGGCATCGGCATCCTCGAAGGTGCGCAGCGGGCCGGACAGGTGGGCGACCGCGTAGTTCCAGGTCGGCACATGGTCCTGCGGCTGCAGGTACCAGCGCGGCGAGATGTAGCTGTGCGGGCCGTGCACGATGGCCAGTGCCTGGCCCGATGCCCGGCATTGCGGGTTTGCGCGCGCCCAGTGTCCTTCGAGTCGTACCGTGTCGCCGTCGCGCCGGTAGAGCACCGGAAGGTGGGTGACTTGCGGCAGGGCCGACCCGGCCGCCGTGATGAGGGTGATGAACGGATCGTGGGCAAGCAGTTCGTCGAGCCTGCCGAGGTCCGATTCGCGGTATCGCGTCGGCAGGTACACGCTGGTGCCGCGGTCGCTCATTGCTGGCGCAGCAGCTGCTGGGTCATCCGCGCGCGCAGCGCTTCCTCCGAGTCGGCCTTGGGCGGCGCGAGACTGGCAAGGTCCAGGCCCATTTCCGCGGCGTCGGTTTCATCAAGCCCGTCGAGTGCGCGGAAGTTGGCGTCCAACAAGGCCGAGCGCGCGGTGTCTTCGCTGTCGTAGGGCAGGGTGCGGCCGTCGCAGTCGAAGACGGTGGCCGTGCCATGTTCGCCGACGTCCAGGCGCGCCCAGATCAGCAGGTTGCCGAGCTGGGTGAGCCACCATTCCGTGCGCACGGGATTGATCATGGTGCTCGCTCTAGAGATAGGGAAGCAGCAACACGCCGCTGCCCAGCGTGCCGACAATGAAACACCACGCGAGAAGCTGCGCCGGCGTCGCCAGCCCGGTAATCGCCCGATCCTGCGTGCTTCGGAAGCTTCCCGCCACGATCCACTTGAGGAAGTCGGGGGTGAAACAGTGCGCGCCCAGACGGATACCGCGGTCGCGCGCCTGCACATAGCTAAGCGGCCCGAAGATCAGGTAGCCCGTCAAGCCGGTCACCGCAGTGCCCGTGGTGAACAGCAGCAGGAACATCGGCAGCAGATCCATCGCGATCAGAACTCCGCGTTGCCCGGAGCACGGGGATACGGAATCGCGTCGCGGATGTTGGCCAGTCCGCAGACGTAGACGACCAGGCGTTCGAAGCCGAGTCCGAAGCCCGCGTGGGGCACGGTGCCGTAGCGACGGAAGTCGCGATACCAGCCGTAGTGCGCCGGATCGAGCCCGAACTGCGCCATGCGCTGGTCGAGCACGTCGAGACGCTCTTCTCGCTGACTGCCGCCGATGATTTCGCCGATGCCCGGCGCCAGCACGTCCATCGCGGCGACGGTTTTTCCATCATCGTTGAGGCGCATGTAGAACGCCTTGATGTGCTCCGGGTAGTTCATCACCACCACCGGGCGTCCGACATGCTGCTCGGTCAGCCAGCGCTCGTGCTCGGTCTGAAGGTCCAGACCCCATTCGACCGGAAAGTCGAACTTCTGTCCGGATTTCTGCAGCAACGACACGGCTTCGGTGTAGTCGATGCGCTCGAACGGTGCGTTTACAAAAGTCTCGAGGCGCGTGACGGCATCTTTTTGCACGCGCTCGGCGATGAAGGCCATGTCATCCGCACGTTCGGTCAGCACGGCGCGGAACAGATACTTGAGGAAGGCTTCCGCGACGTCGGCATCTTCCGCGAGATCAGCGAACGCGATTTCCGGCTCGATCATCCAGAACTCGGCCAGATGGCGCGTGGTATTGGAATTCTCGGCGCGGAACGTGGGACCGAAGGTGTAGACCTTCGACAGCGACAGGCAGTACGCCTCGACGTTCAGCTGGCCCGATACGGTCAGGAAGGTCTCCTTGCCGAAGAAGTCACGCGAGAAATCGACCTCACCCTTGTCGGTGCGCGGCAGGTTGGCCATGTCCAGCGTGGACACGCGGAACATCTGGCCCGCGCCCTCGGCGTCGGAGGTGGTGATGATCGGCGTGCTGATCCAGTAGTAGCCCTGCTCATGGAAGAAGCGGTGCGCAGCCTGGGCCAAGCAGTGGCGGATGCGGGTGACCGCGCCGAACAGGTTGGTGCGCGGGCGCAGATGCGCGACCTCGCGCAGGAATTCAAGGGAATGCGGCTTGGGCTGGATGGGGTAGGTTTCCGGATCGTCGACCCAGCCGACCACCTCGATGGCGCTCGCCTGCATCTCGAACGACTGGCCCTGGCCCTGCGAGGGCACCAGCTTGCCGGTGGCGACGATGGCGCAGCCGGAGGTGAGTTTCCTGATCTCCGATTCGTAGTTGTGCAGCGCCGCCGGGGCCACGACCTGAAGTGGCGCGAAGCAGGAACCGTCGCTGAGGTTGACGAAGGACAGTCCGGCCTTGGAGTCGCGACGGGTGCGTACCCAGCCACGAACGGTTACCTCGGCGCCCTCGGCGAGGCTGCCGCCCAGGACTTGCTGCACACTGACCACTGACGCGCTTGCCACTGACATGCTTGTTTCTCCGGGCTCGTGGCCCAATGTTCACGCAAAGCCCGGCATGATAATGCGGCCTGATCCCCGGGAACAGGCACAACGGTCGCGCCTTGCCGTTCCCGCGAAGGAGTTTCGAACCCGATGGCCATCACGCTCACTGCCACCGCCGCACAACGTGCCCGCGACTTTTTGGGCAGCCAGCCGGACGCTATCGGGCTGCGTTTCGGCGTACGCAAGACCGGATGCTCGGGCTGGGGCTACGAGATCGATCTGGCGTCGGCCGTCGACGACGGTGACCAGGTCTTCGAGCAGGATGGCGTGCGCATCGTCGTCGACGCACACAGCCTGACGCTGGTCGACGGCACCGAAATCGACTTCGTCCGTCGCGGACTGAATCACGAGTTCGTGTTCCGCAATCCGAACGCGAAGGCCGAGTGCGGCTGCGGCGAGAGCTTTACCACCGAGGTCGAAGCCGAGGTGTGATCGGGGGCGTGGCCGCCGGGCCGGTGGTGTGCAAGGGCGGCGCGCAAACGGAAGGGTGATCGACTTGCAGGGCGTCTTCATCGGCCTGGCTCTGGCCGGGCGGTGGGTCCGCGCGAGCCGGACTGAGCGGCAGAGCGCTGGTCGCCGCGCTTCCAAGCGATGCCATCGGACCTGAGTCCGTGTGACCGGCACGCCGCGTCATGGGCACCCAAGTTGGCCGGAGCCCGTGTGATCGGAGCCCACGTGATTGGGCCCGCAGATCAGCATCCCTGCAATCGGGATCGGGCGCCTTCCGGGCGCACGGGGGCAGGTCCCACAGTGGGGCGCTTGCAGTCGCCCCGATGCGATCGTGATCCCGAGAGACGCACCGTGCCCGGGCGTCGTGTGGCAATTTGGCCGGGACTCTGCACTAGACTCGTGGTCTTTCTGGTCCGGAGTCGTGCCATGCGCCGAGCGTTCCCCCTGTTACTGCTGTTGGGCACCGCACGGCTCGCTGCCGCGGGCGCTGCGGACGACCTGAACGCCCTCTACGAATCGGAGTGGGAGCGCGGGCTGCGCGAGCACCCCGTTGCGGCGAGCGGTGCGGGGGATCACCGCTTCGATGCCATGCTGAGCGACCTGTCGTCCGAGGCGCTGGCAAAGAGCGAGGCCGCGGACCGCGCCGCGCTGGAGCGGGCCCGGCAGATTCCGGCGAGCGACCTGGACGATCAGGCGCGGCTCAACCGGGACATGTTCATCTGGGAGATGCAGCGCGCCGTCGATGGGCAGCGCTTCGGCGGGCGCTGGATGCCGCTCGACCAGCAAGGCGGCATTCAGACCTTCGACACCGTGCTGGAGACAGTTGAACTGCGTTCGGTCGCCGATTTCGAGCACTGGATCGCACGCCTCAACGGCCTCGATCGTCACATCGCACAGACCGTCGAGCTGCTCAAGCAAGGTGTGGAGACCGGCTGGCTACCGCCGCGCGTGGTCATGCAAAGGGTCTCCAGGCAGATCGCCAACCAGGTGGTCGAGAAGCCGGAAGACAGTCCGTTCTGGAAGGCCTTCGCAGCGTTGCCGGACGCGATTCCGCATGCGGAACAGGAACGTCTGCGCCGCGAAGCGCGCCAGGCCATCGCTGAGCATGTGCTGCCGGGCTACCGCGCGCTGCAACGCTACTTCGACGACGTCTACCTCCCGGCCTGTCGCGACAGCATCGCCGCGACCGAACTCCCCGACGGCAAGGACTACTACGCCTGGCTCGCCGCGGGCTTCACCACGACGCCGAAGACGCCGGACGAGATCCACCAGATCGGTCTCGACGAGGTCGCGCGCATTCGTGCCGAGATGCTGAAGATCAAGGATGAGGTCGGCTTCGAGGGCGACCTTCAGGCGTTCTTCGATCACCTGCGCAGCGATCCAAAGTTCTTTTACAGCGACCCGGCGGAACTGCTGAAGGGCTATCGCGATGTGGCCAAGCGGATCGATCCCGAGTTGGTCAAGGTTTTCGGCAAGCTGCCACGAATGCCCTACGGCGTGCGGCGGATTCCCGAAGCGCTCGCGCCGCACACCTATACCGCCTACTACCAGCCCGGAGCCAACGACGGCAGCCGTGCCGGCTACTACTACGTCAATCTGTACAAGCCGGAGGCGCGTCCGAAGTGGGAGATGATGGCGCTGTCCTTGCACGAGGCCGTGCCCGGACACCACTTCCAGTTTGCACTGGGCCTGGAGCTGCCCGAGCAGCCGATGTTCCGGCGTACCGCCTATGTGGTGGCGTACGGGGAGGGCTGGGCGCTGTATGCCGAACGTCTCGGCTACGAAATGGGGCTCTACGATGATCCCTACGACCGTTTTGGTCAGCTGACCTACGACATGTGGCGTGCGGTGCGCCTGGTGGTCGACACCGGCATGCATGCGAAGGGCTGGTCGCGACAGAAGGCGATCGACTATTTCAAGGCGAACGCGCCGAAAACCGAGCAGGACATCGTCAACGAGATCGATCGCTACATCGCTTGGCCAGGTCAGGCGCTGGCGTACAAGATCGGTCAGCTGAAGATCCTCGAGCTGCGCGCGCGTGCCGAGAAGGCCTTGGGCGGGCGCTTCGATCTGCGTGCGTTCCACGACCAGGTGCTTGGCACCGGCTCGGTGCCGCTGGCCGTGCTGGAGCAGCAAGTCGACCGCTGGATCGCCGCCCAGACGGCTGCGGGCGCGCCATGAAGCTCAGCATTGGCGCCGGGCTGCGGCGCATGGAGGGCTGGACGCACGTCGACATCGATCCGGCGCTGCAGCCCGACATCGTCGCCGACATCGCCAGACCGCTGCCGCTGCCCGATGATTCCGTGGCGTGCATTTTCTGCGAGGAAGTGCTGACCCAGATTCCGCCGGCAGCCTGCGTCGCATTCCTGACCGAGTGCCGGCGCGTGCTTAAGCCCGGCGGCGTGGTACGCGTGCTGATGCCGGGCCTGGAACGATTCGTCGATGCGTATCTGCATCGGCCGGAATGGCTGGTCGCGATCTGGAACAAGCACGTCGGCATTCCCCTGCTGACCGGTACGGCCGCCGAGGTGTTCAACGTCGGCCTGCGCGCGGTGGGACCGTTCGTCTACGACAGGCCGACCTTTGCCGCGGTGGTGGAGCAGGCGGGAATGCAGTTGCACGACAGCAGGTTCAACGAATCGCTGCACGCGGACATGTGCGGCATCGACATGCGTGCGCCGGAAGAGACCCTGACCGTCTACTACGAGATCACTCGCTGACACGACACGGCGGCGCCGCGCCCCCAGCGCCGTCGCGCCCCGTTTGCCCTTGTGTGACCGGCAGATGGCGCGGATATGGCGGCGCGTTCCGGCGCATTCCGGGGCGTTCCCCCGCGGTGCGCCGCGCGCAAAACCGGCTGCGAAACCCTCGACTCGGGGCGGCCAGGGCCGCGCGATCAGCGACATACGGGTCGGTGATCCCATCGGCTCTCATGTTCCGCGTGCTGCAGTGGTCCGTTCAATTCCGGTTAGTCGCCGGTTAAGAACTCATTAGGTGAAAGTGTATGTTGTGAAGTCCTTGGTCAGCCGCTATAACTCGGTACGCGCGATCCCGCGATCGTGCGAACAACAACAATGACTGGAGTGACCAAAGTGAAACAATGCACATTGAGCCTCGCCGCGGCGATGCTGTTCGGGGCGACCCAGGTCCATGCGGACATGCGCATTTCGGAAAACGGACTTGGCGATGCGGTGTACGTCCCCTACCTGACCGTCGACGACGGGCACGACAGCCTGATCTCGGTCAGCAATCACGCCGCGACGCCGAGCTACGCGCGGGTCATCATCTCCGAAGCGAACAACGGACAGTCGACGCTGTATTTCGACGTATTCCTGCCGCCTGACTCGACCTGGACGGCGGCGGTCAGCTCAGGCAGCGACGGTGCGGTCCTGAATTCCAACTCATCGGTGTGCACCGTACCGGCGATCCCGGCTCAGGGTGTGGCGTTGCGCAACTTCAATTACGCGGACACCTACGCCGACGGCGGTTCCAGCGGCCTGGCGCGGACCCGCAACGGTGCCGTGGAGGTGATCGAGCGGGGCGGATTGTCGGGCGACCTCGCGAACCTGACCATCGCGAAGGCTTGCGCCGACCTCGTGCAGGCTTACCTGAACTTCGACAGCAACCCGCGCGCCGGTCAGGTGGTCGCTCCGAGCGGTGACATCGAGGCGACTGTGCAGGTGGTCTCGGTAACCGAGGGGCGCATCTTCTCGGTGCCGGGTGTGGCGTTGCAGGGGTTCGTGGGCCAGCCGCGCACCGAGCTGAAGATCGCCGAGCCCGTCGATCGGTTCTTCACGCCGATTCCGGAATCCGGGGCGGTGGATTTCGTGACGCAATCCGAGCGCGGGCGGCTGCGTTTCGACGTTGCGCGCGGCGCGGATGCAGTCAGCAGCCTGTTCATGTCCGAGTCGACGCGCGGCGAGGTGTACACGGCACCGGGACTCGGCGCAGCGACGAGCTGGATCCTGAGTTTCCCGACCAAGGCGGCCTACGTTTCCGCCCAGCCCGGGACTCTTGCGCAGAACGGCATGGCGGCGCCCCCGTTCGCCGATTTCTTCGACGCCGAAGGTGCCTGCGAGACCGTGGTGCGCACCGACAAGCGTGCCGATGGCACGGTCAAGGCCGGCGGTCCGGTCGAGACCGAGCTGTGCGCCCAGGTGAACCGCCTGGACTTCGGGCCGGATGACGAAGGCGTCAGCCTGATGAATTTCGGCGGATCCGGGACGCGCGCGATTTCGGCGACGTTGATCGGTGACACGGATGAGCCCGTGGTGCTGCACGGGCTGCCCGTGGTGGGCGTGCGACTCACTTCGTTCATCAACGCTCAGGTGGTCCCCGGCGTACTGGCCAACTACACCTATGCCGAGCGACTGCGCGCACGCAGCGGTGCCGTCGAGCCCGCCGACTGAGCCCCGTCGCCCCTTGGCCGGCCGGCCGCGAGAGCGCTGCTTCCGCGGCCGGCTTGCTGTGCGGCCGCTGCGCGCGTAGAATGCCGCGCCCTTCGTCCAGACCGGACGGAGCACTTGCCTCACCGCGCCGCGGGAGGCTGCCGCGGACAATCCTGTCCGGGGTATCCACAAGGAGCGAACATGCGTCATTACGAAATCGTGTTCATGGTCCATCCGGACCAGAGCGAGCAGGTCCCCGCCATGATCGAGCGCTACAAGGCGCTGATCGAGGGCGACAACGGGGTGATCCACCGTCTGGAAGACTGGGGCCGCCGTCAGCTGGCCTACCCGATCCAGAACCTGGTGAAGGCCCACTACGTCATGATGAACGTCGAAATCGGCCAGAACGCGCTCAACGAGCTCGTTGCCGGTTTCCGTTTCAATGATGCAGTGCTGCGCCACATGGTCATCAGCATGGATGGTCCGGAGACCGAACAGAGCCTGATCATGAAGAGCAAGGACGAGAAGCCGGAGCGTCGTCGTCGTGACGATGACAGCTCGAACGATTCGTCGTCCGACGAAGCCGCCTGATCAACCGCTCAAGGAATCCGAACATGTCCAAGTTCTTCCGCCGCCGCAAGTTCTGCAAGTTCACCGCCGAAGGCGTGACCTCGATCGACTACAAGGATCTGAACACGCTGCGTCAGTACGTCACCGAGACCGGCAAGATCGTGCCGTCGCGTATCACCGGCACCAAGTCGAAGTACCAGCGCCAGCTCGCCACCGCGATCAAGCGCGCGCGTTACCTGGCCCTGCTGCCGTACTGCGACAACCATTGAGGTATTCAGTGCGAGTGGAGCCCGGGTTTCTGGGCTCCGCTTGGACTGATCATGCTTCCAGACCCCCATCATCGGCTGACTTGCGTCATCCGATGATCGCCCCCTGACTCAGGGGGCTGATTGAAGCCCGCTTCGATTGGGTGTGCTTCCAACCCGTCCGTTCGGACAGCAAACAGTTGCGGCGTGCTGCGTCGCTAACGAATACGGAGTCGTACATGGAACTGATTCTTCTGCAGAAAGTGACCAACCTCGGCGCCCTGGGCGACCGCGTGAACGTCAAGCCCGGCTACGGCCGCAACTACCTGGTGCCGCAGGGCAAGGCGGTTCCGGCCACGGCCGCGAACATCGCCGAGTTCGAGCAGCGTCGTGCCGACTACGAGGCCAAGGCCAAGGCCCAGCTGGATGGCGCCGAAGGTCGCAAGGCGCGCATCGAAGGCCAGGAAGTCACGATCGCCGCGAATGCGTCGACCGAAGGCAAGCTGTTCGGTTCGGTCGGCCCGCGCGAGATCGCCGAGGCCTTCACTGCCGCCGGTTTCGAAATCAACAAGTCGGAAGTGGTGATGGGCGAGGGCCCGATCCGCAAGACCGGCGAGTTCGACGTGCTGATCCACCTGCACGCCGATGTCGAGACCACGGTGAAAGTGCACGTGGTGCCGGAAGCCTGATTCGGGCATTCGAGGCACGAACGAACAAGGCGCCGCAAGGCGCCTTTTTCGTTTGGGTCGCCTCGTTCTTCTTGGTGGTCAGTGAGCACGGGTTCAGAAGGTTCGTTCGGTAACGATTCATCGCCGTCTCATCCGGTGAGATTTCAACCGGCTATCCACAGGCTTACGCGCAACGCTTGGGTGGCCGCTGCACGTATGATCCACCGTTCGCCCCGACACACCGGCCGAACCGCACCTGTACGGATCGGTCGAACACAAGAAGAGCACTCCGAGATCCATGGCAGCCGTTTTTCCGCGTCCTCGCGGTCAGTCTTCCGACTCGCGCATCGATGCATTGCGCGTCCCGCCGCACTCGATCGAGGCCGAGCAGGCCGTGCTCGGCGGGCTCATGCTGGCCGAGAAGGCGTGGGACCAGATCGCCGACAAGATTCGTGAAGAGGATTTCTACCGGCGCGATCACGCATTGATCTTTCGCGCGATCGGCAACCTGCTCGAGAAGAACATGCCCTGCGATGCGGTCACGCTGGGCGAGTGGTTCGAGGCGCAGGGGCTGGCTGAACAGGTCGGTGGGGCGGGCTACGTGATCGAGCTGGCGAGTACCACGCCGAGTGCGGCGAACATCGTCGCCTACGCCGAGATCGTGCGTGAGAAGTCGGTGTTGCGGCAGCTGATCGACGTCGGCACCCAGATCACCAACGACGGCTTCCAGCCGGAAGGACGCGAAAGCAGGGAGTTGCTCGAGAGCGCGGAAAAGGCCGTATTCGAGATTGCCGAAGCGGGCAGTCGCGGTCGCCAGCAGTTCGTGGCGATGCGCGGGGCGGTGAAGGACGCATTCCGGATTCTCCAGGAACGGTTCGAGAACCAGGGGCAGGTCACCGGCGTGCCCACCGGATTCACCGACTTCGACGATCGCACGACCGGTTTGCAGCCGGGCGACCTGGTCATCCTGGCCGCGCGCCCGTCGATGGGCAAGACCGCGCTGGCGCTGAACATGGCCGAGTTTGCCGCGCTCAAGACCAAGCGGGCCGTGGCGGTGTTCTCGATGGAAATGTCCGCCTCGCAGCTGGCTTTCCGCTTGATCTCCTCGTTGGGTCGGGTCAACGCGCAGAATCTGCGCACCGGCCGTCTCGAAGACGAGGACTGGTCGCGCGTGAGCCACGCCATTACCCTGCTGGCCGACGCCAAGATCTTCATCGACGACACCCCGGCGCTGTCACCGACCGAACTGCGCTCGCGCGCCCGGCGACTCGCGCGTGAGCACGGAGGTTTGGGCCTGGTCGTCATCGACTACCTGCAGCTCATGCAGGTGCCCGGCAACAAGGAGAACCGAGCCACCGAGATCGCCGAGATCTCGCGCTCGCTGAAGGCCCTGGCGAAGGAGCTCAATGTGCCGGTACTGGCGCTGTCGCAGCTCAACCGCTCGCTGGAGCAGCGCACCGACAAGCGCCCGGTGATGTCCGACCTGCGTGAGTCGGGGGGTATCGAGCAGGACGCCGACGTCATCGTCTTCATCTACCGCGACGAGTACTACCATCAGGACTCGCCCGACAAAGGCCTCGCCGAAGTCATAATCGGCAAGCAGCGTAATGGTCCGACCGGTACCGTGAAACTGGCCTTCCAGGGCCAGTTCACCCGGTTCGACAACTACACGTCGGAGTCGTACAGCGGATCGTTCGAGTAGCATCCGCGCTCAGGCTCCGGCATTGCTGGCCCGCCCCGGAACCGACACCGAACGCATGAGCCGACCGACTTCCGCCTGTATCGACCTCGACGCCCTGCGCCGCAACCTGCTGCGCATTCGCGAGCTGGCGCCGCGATCGCGGGTCATGGCCGTGGTCAAGGCTGATGGCTATGGACATGGTCTGGAGCGCGTGGCGCATGCGCTGGAAGGCGCCGATGCGTTCGGGGTCGCCGCCATCAGCGATGCCGAGCGCCTGCGTGCCGCCGGCATCGCCAAGCGCATCGTGCTGTTGTCGGGCTTCGTCGAGCCCGGCGACTTGCCCTTGCTGCAGCGCCTGCGCCTCGATACCGTCGTGCACCACGAGTCGCAGCTGGCCATGCTCGAGGCAGCCAGCCTGCTGCCCGATCAGGGTCGCATCCAAGCCTGGCTGAAGCTGAACACCGGCATGAACCGCCTCGGCTTTCCCGCCGACGCGGCTGGCGCAGCCCATGCGCGACTGCGCGCATTGCCCATCGTCGGTGACGAGATCTGCCTGATGACCCATCTGGCGCGCTCGGATGAGTTCGACAGCGCATTCACGCTGGAACAGTGCGCGCGATTCGAGCTGGCGACCGCGGCATTGGACGGCCCGCGCTCGCTGGCCAACTCGGCGGCCGTGCTGGGATGGCCGCAGACGCACGCCGACTGGGTGCGACCCGGCGGCGCCTTGTTCGGTCTCTCGGTCGTGGCCGGGCGCCCGGCATCGGAGTTCGGCCTCGAGGCGGTGATGACGCTCGGCACCCGGGTCATTGCGGTGAACAGCGTGGAGCCCGGTGCGGCCGTCGGCTACGGCGGCGGCTTCGTGGCGGACCGCCCCATGCGCATCGCCATCACGGCGATTGGCTATGGCGATGGCTATCCGCGACTTGCGCCCTCAGGATCGCCCGTCGTGGTGCGCGGTGTGCGCACGCGCACGGTCGGCCGCGTATCGATGGATTTGCTGGCCATCGACGTCACCGCGCTGCCCGAGGTGCAGGTAGGCGACCGCGTCGAGCTGTGGGGCAAGCAACTGCCGGTGGAAGAAGTGGCGGCGGCTGCGGGGACGATTTCCTACGAGCTGACCTGCGGTATCACCCGCCGGGTTCGCTTCATGGAACGCTGAGACGGCGGCGAAGCATCCCGTTCAGCGCGACGGACGCCGGGCGGCGAGCACACACAGCAGTTCGTGCGCAATGCTGGCGGCGGCGAGGGCGGTGACTTCGGCGTGATCGTAGGCCGGGGCGACCTCGACGACATCCATGCCGACCACGTTGAGCCCGCTGAGCCCGCGAATGATCTGCAAGGCCTGGTGCGTACTGAAGCCCCCGACGACGGGTGTGCCGGTTCCCGGGGCAAAGGCCGGGTCGAGAAAATCCACGTCGAAGGTGATGTAGCAAGGGTGCTCGACCGCTCGGGCGCGAATCAGCTCGGCGCAGTGCACCATGCCGTGGTGGTGCATCCAGCGGGCATCGAGCACCTTGAAGCCGTGCTGCTCGGCGTTGTGGGTGCGCATCCCGAGCTGGATCGATCGCGCCGGGTCGACGTAGCCCAGCCGCGCCGCATGGAAGAACATCGTCCCGTGGTCGATGCGGCCCTCGTCGTCCCGCCAGGTGTCGCAGTGGGCGTCGAAATGGATCAGCGAAAGCGGGCCGTGCTTCTCGCTCAGTGCCCGCAAGACGGGAAAGCTGACGAAATGGTCGCCGCCCAGGGTCAAGGGCACCACCCCGGCCTCGACCAGGCGCTGGAACTGGCTGTACAACCGCTCCGGCACTTCCTGCGGCCGCCCCGGGTCGAAGTCGAGATCGCCGAAGTCGATGACGTGCAATCGGTCGAGCGGGTCGAAGTCCCAGGCGTAGGGCTTGCACCATGCCAGCGAGGCCGAGGCCGCGCGCACCGCGCGCGGGCCAAAGCGGGCGCCTGGCCGGTTGGTGGTAGCCAGATCGAACGGTGCACCGACCACGGCCACGTCGGCGCCGGCGAGATCCTTGCCGTAACGACGGCGCAGGAAACTGGTAGCGCCCGAGTAGGTAGGTTCGATCGTGGTGCCGTACGGGTCGGCGCGGGTGAAGGCCAGGTCGACGGCGCGCGCGCCCGCTGCGGGTGCGGAGGGCTTGTCGGTGCTCACGATCGGCGTGCCATCGCTACAGCGCCAGCCAGAGCAGCCGCAGCAACATGCCCCACAGCGCGAGCGCGGCAAGGACGTAGCACGAGAAGCGCGACCAGACGTGATTGAGCGAACAGTGAATCCCCGAGTGCAGTACCCGGAAGCCGACGAACACCCAGGCCAGCGCCGTCATCACCGGGTCGACGCGGCCGATACCGACGTCGAGCAAGCACAGCGCGTAGAACAGCACCGGAAGCTCGAACAGGTTGGTCAGATTGTTCGATGCCTGCTGGGCCCGTTCAGAGAGCAGGGTTCGGGCCTCGGGCATGGCGAGCTGTTGTGGATTCATCTTCCTGCGCTGCATCTCGCCGATGCGGCGCCAGTACATCAGGCACCAGACCAGCAGGGTCAGCAGCATCATCGACAGCAGGGGCATGATCAGCGGGTGCAAGTTGGTCCCCATGCGCTCACTTCATCGTCGGCATGACGAATTCCGCGCGGACCTCATCGGGCCAGCGCGCGGTGATCGTCTTCAGCCGGGTGTAGAAGCGCACCCCATCCGGGCCGTGCATGTGCAGCGGGCCGAACAGCGAGCGCTTCCAGCCGCCGAAGCTGTGGAACGCCATCGGTACCGGAATGGGCACGTTGATGCCGACCATGCCGACCTGCACGCGGTGGGCGAACTCGCGCGCCGCGCCGCCGTCGCGGGTGAAGATCGCGCAGCCGTTGCCGTATTCATGCGCATCCAGCAGGGCGGTCGCCCGAGCCAGGTCCGGGACTCGAACCACGCACAGTACCGGACCGAAAATCTCTTCGCGGTAGATGCGCATGTGCGGTTGCACGTGATCGAACAGGCAACCGCCGAGGAAGAAGCCGCCCGGATGTCCCTCGACGCGGATGCCGCGTCCATCGACGAGCAGTTGCGCGCCTTCGGCGACGCCCAGATCGACGTATCCGATCACCCGATCGAGGTGCTGGCGAGTGACCAGCGGGCCCATGTCGGGGTTGCCGCGGGCTCCGTTGCCGATGCGCAGCGTCTCCACCATGGGTTTGAGCGTCGCCACCAGGGCGTCGGCCGCCGCGTCGCCCACGCAGACGGCCACCGAGATCGCCATGCAGCGTTCGCCGGCAGAACCGTACGCCGCACCCAGCAGGGCCTGGGCCACGAGTTGCGGATCGGCGTCGGGCATCATCACCAGATGATTCTTCGCCCCGCCGAGCGCCTGCACGCGCTTGCCGGCGCGTGCGCCGCGCTCGTAGATGTACTCGGCGATGGGGGTCGATCCGACGAAGCTCACCGCTTCCACGCATGGATCATCGAGCAGGGCGTCCACCGCTTCCTTGTCGCCGTGGACGACGTTGAACACGCCGTCGGGCAATCCGGCTTCGCGCAACAGTTCAGCCAGCCGGTTGGCGGTCGACGGGTCGCGCTCACTCGGCTTCAGCACGAAGGTGTTGCCGCAGGCCAGGGCGACGGGAAACATCCACATCGGCACCATGCAGGGGAAGTTGAAAGGCGTGATGCCGGCCACCACGCCGAGCGGCGCGAACTCCGACCACGAGTCGACCTCGCGACCGACGTTCTGCGAATGTTCCCCCTTCAGCAGATGCGGGATGCCGCAGGCGAACTCGATCACCTCGAGTCCACGGGTCACCTCGCCGCGCGCATCCGCCTGCACCTTGCCGTGCTCGCTGGTGATGAGGGCGGCCAACTCGTCGGCATGGCGCTCGACCAGCTCCTTGAACCGGAACATCACCCGCGCCCGATTCAACGGGGTCGTGGCCGCCCATGCCGGAAACGCCGCCGCCGCCGCGCCCACCGCTTGGCCGACCTCGGCGCTGGAGGCCAGCGCAACCCGGCCGCTGGCGAGACCCGTAGCCGGGTTGTACACACCGGACCAGCGGCCGCTCGTTCCGAACGATTCCTTGCCGCCGATGAGGTGTGGAATCGCATGGAGCGTGGAAGGCTGCTCGACCTGTGCGTTCATGGGCGCGGTGCTCCCGGGCTCAGCCCAGCGCCTTGGCGGCGGGCACGTAGCTGTAGCCGAGGTCGCGGGCGACGGCTTCGTAGGTGATCTGTCCGGCGTGCACGTTCAGGCCATTGAGCAGGTGCACGTCGTCGAGCATCGCCCGCTTGGCGCCCTTGTTCGCGAGCTGCACGGCGAACGGCAGGGTGGCATTGGTCAGCGCGAAGGTCGACGTGCGCGCCACGCCGCCGGGCATGTTCGCCACGCAGTAGTGGACGATGCCGTCGACGTCATAGGTCGGGTTCTGGTGGGTGGTGGCCTTCGAGGTTTCGAAGCAGCCGCCCTGGTCGATGGCCACGTCGACCAGTACCGAGCCCGGCTTCATCAGCGCCAGCTGCGCGCGTGTGACCAGCTTCGGCGCCGCAGCACCGGGAATCAGCACCGCGCCCACGACCAGGTCGGCGTAGCGCAGGCATTCTTCGATCGCATCGGCGGTGGAATAGAGCGTGGTCATCCGGTCGCCGTACAGCTCGTCGAGGTACTTCAGTCGATCGAGCGAGCGATCGAGGATGGTGACTCGGGCATTCAGGCCCATGGCCATGCGTGCGGCATTGATGCCGACCACGCCGCCGCCGATCACCAGGACGTTGGCCGGCTTCACGCCGGGCACGCCGCCGAGCAGCACGCCGGAACCGCCCTGGGCCTTCTCCAGCGCGTGCGCGCCGGCCTGGATCGACATGCGTCCGGCCACTTCGCTCATCGGCGCCAGCAGCGGCAATCCGCCCTTGCGGTCGGTGACGGTCTCGTAGGCGATCGCAGTGCACCCCGACTTCACCAGCGCGGCCGTCTGATCGGGATCGGGCGCAAGGTGAAGGTAGGTGTACAGAACCTGGTCCGGGCGCAGCATCGCGCATTCGACTGCCTGCGGCTCCTTGACCTTGATGATCATGTCGGCGCGGGCAAAGATCTCCTCGGCGGTGTCGATGATGGTCGCGCCGGCCTTCTCGTAGAGCTCATCGGTGAGTCCGATGGACTTGCCGCCATCGCGCTGCACGATGACATCGTGTCCGTGCTGGATCAGTTCGCGCGCGCCGGCCGGAGTCAGGCCGATGCGGTATTCGTGATTCTTGATTTCCTTGGGTACGCCGATAAGCATGGTTGCCCTCCCGGGGCGGTGCCGTGTTGTGTTCTGGAGTTGCTGCCTCGGGCCGAGGGGTAGGGCATCCGGCCCCGGCCCTAGGCCACGCCGCGTATGGTATCGGCCAGCGTCGAGAAAATCCGGTCGATGTGGCCGGGCTCGAGGATCAGCGGCGGCGACAGCGCAATCACGTCACCGGTGACCCGGATCAGCAGGTCGTGGTCGTGGAAGCAGCGGGTGAACACCTCGTATGCGCGCGTCCCGGGTGCGCCGGCACGCGACGCCAGCTCGATCGCCGCGATGAGGCCGTAGTTGCGGATGTCGACCACGTGCGGCAGGCCGCGAAGGGCGTGGGCGGCGTCTTCCCATGTCTGGCCAAGCGTCTTGGCGCGCTCGAACAGTTGTTCTTCCTGATACACGTCCAGGGTCGCGAGGCCGGCTGCCGCGGCCAAGGGGTGACCGGAGTAGGTATAGCCGTGGAACAGCTCGATCAGGCTTTCCGGTCCACCCATGAAGCTGTCGTGGATGGCTTCGGACGCAAACACTGCACCCATGGGCACGCAGCCATTGGTCAACCCCTTCGCGGTGGTCATCAGGTCGGGCGTAATGCCGAATCGACTGGCCGCAAACGCGTCGCCGACGCGCCCGAAACCGGTGATCACTTCGTCGAAGATCAGCAGGATGCCGTGGCGGTCGCAGAGTTCGCGCACGCGCTGCAGGTAGCCCTTCGGCGGCAGGATGACACCCGCCGATCCCGCGATCGGTTCGATGATGACGGCGGCGATGGTCGAGGCGTCGTGCAGCTGGATCAACCGCTCGAGATCGTCGGCGAGTTCGGCGCCGTGTTCCGGCAGGCCGCGCGAGAACGCGTTGCGTGGGAGGTCGAGCGTGTGCCGCAGGTGGTCGACGCCAGGCAGCAATGGCCCGAAGGCCTTGCGGTTGTTCGCCAGGCCGCCGACCGAGATGCCGCCGAAGCCGACGCCGTGGTAGCCCTTCTCGCGGCCGATCAAGCGGGTGCGCTGTCCCTCGCCGCGCGCACGCTGACAGGCCAGGGCGATCTTGAGCGCGGTATCCACCGACTCGGATCCCGAGTTGGTGAAGAAGACATGCTTGAGAGGATCCGGGGCCAGTGCGGCCAGGCGTTCGGCGAATTCGAAAGCAAGCGGGTGCCCCATCTGGAAGGTCGGGGCGAAGTCGAGCGTGGCGGCCTGGGACGCAATGGCATCGACGATCCGACGTCGCGCATGACCGGCGTTGCAGCACCACAGGCCGGCGGTCGCGTCGAGCACCGAGCGGCCGTCGTCGGTGCGGTAGAACATGCCCTCGGCGGAGACCAGCATGCGCGGGCGTTGGCGAAATTGCCGGTTGGCCGTGAACGGCATCCAGAAGGCGGCCTGGCTGGCAGTCGAATCGGCAGCGGGCATGATGCGTTCCGGCGCGGGAAGGGGCAGGCACACGCTATCAGCGTTGAAAAAACTTTACAAACGATATGGGTCTCGAGCGGGCCGAGTGTCCGAAGTGATCGGATAACTAACTTTAATAAACATTCATAACCATCTGATACATAGATGTTTATGCGGAAAATTTCTCAGGCTTGGCCTGAGTGTTCCGCCGTCGTGCTGTCAATTTTATTGACCCCATTTGCCGTGGCTGCTACATAGCTGCATCGACCCGCCGCAGAGACCGCCAGCATGGATATCGGTGCGCGCCTCGCCGCTGTACGCAAGTCCAAGCAACTGAGCCAACGTGAGCTGGCCAAGCGGGTCGGGGTGACCAACAGCACGATCTCGCTGATCGAGCAGAACAAGGTCAGTCCCTCGGTCAGTTCGCTGAAGAAGGTGCTCGACGGCATTCCGATTTCGCTGGCCGACTTCTTCACCTTGGATCTGGGTGAATCCGAGCAGGACAGCCCGTTCTACGCCGCCCTGGAGCAGCCCGACGTCGGAAACGCGGGCCTGCAGTATTTCCTCGTCGGCAAGCGTCGTCCGCAGCGACGCATGTGCCTGCTGCGCGAGGTGATGGCGCCGGGAAGCGACACCGGCAAATCGATGCTGCGTCACGAGGGCGAAGAGGCCGGCGTGGTGGTCTCTGGGCGCGTCGAGGTTACCGTGGGCGATGCCGTGCGCGTACTCGGCCCCGGCGATGCCTACTATTTCGAGAGCACCACGCCACACCGGTTCCGCAACGTGGGCGACGGCGAGGCCGTCTTGGTGAGTGCGAACACGCCGCCGACGTTCTGAGCCGTGCCGAGGCTGCCGAATGCGTCAGCGGCGCGTCGTGTCGGGCCCGGTTGCCGGCGGGTGAGGCACGGATGTGGCGCCCCGGCCGCACATCGGATGGCATCATGAACACCGTCGACTGAGGAGAGAACGCCGATGCGCAGCACCGATACCTTCGAGGCCTGGCAGGAGCGGGCAGATCTCCTGCGCCCGCGACTGCAAGCGTTCGTCGATGGTCGATTCGTCGATGCCGCGTCGGGCAAGACGTTCGACTGCATCAGTCCGATCGACGGCCGGGTACTGGGCCAGGTGGCCGATTGCGCGGCCGAAGACGTCGACCGCGCGGTGCTCAGCGCGCGCACCGCGTTCGACGCCGGGCATTGGTCGAATCTGTCTCCGTCCAAGCGCAAGCGCATCCTGCTGCGCCTCGCCCAGTTGGTGCAGGACAACGCCGAGGAGCTGGCCCTGCTGGAGTCGCTCGACATGGGCAAGCCGGTCAGCGACGCGCTGCACGTGGATGTCTCGGCAAGCATCCGCTGCCTCACCTGGACGGCGGAGGCGATCGACAAGGTGTACGACGAGGTGGCGCCGACCGGGCCGGGCGAACTGGGCCTGATCACTCGCGAGCCGCTGGGCGTGGTGGCGGCGATCGTGCCGTGGAACTTCCCGCTGCTGATGGCCAGCTGGAAGCTTGCGCCCGCGCTCGCCATGGGCAACAGCGTCATCCTCAAGCCCAGCGAAAAGTCTCCGTTGTCGGTGCTGCGGCTCGCCGAACTGGCGATCGAAGCGGGCCTGCCGCACGGCGTCTTCAACGTACTGCCCGGCTTCGGCAAGACCGCCGGCGAGCCGCTGGCGCTGCACATGGATGTGGACGGACTGGTGTTCACCGGCTCGACCGCGGTCGGCAAACATCTGCTGCAGTGCGCCGGACGCTCGAACATGAAGCGCGCCTACATGGAATGCGGCGGCAAGAGTCCCAACATCGTGTTTGCCGATGCCGACAACCTGCGCCATGCCGCCAAGGCCGCGGCGTCGGGCATCTTCTACAATCAGGGCGAGGTCTGCACGGCGGCGTCGCGCCTGCTGGTGGACCGCAGCATCAAGGACGCGTTTATCGAGCAGGTCGTCGAGTTCGGACAGCGCATGCAGCCGCGGCATCCGTTCGAGCCCGGGGCGCCGATGGGTGCGATGGTCGACGAGGACCAGACCGGGCGCGTGCTTTCCTACATCGAGCGCGGTCAGGAAGAAGGCGCGCGTCTGGTGCTGGGTGGCAACCGTGTGCATCCGGTGGCGGGAGGCTGCTACGTCGAGCCGACGATCTTCGACGACGTGGCGCACGAGGCGACGATTTCGCGCGAAGAGATCTTCGGGCCGGTGCTGTCGGTGATCCCCTTCGACAGTGAAGACGAGGCGCTGCGCATCGCCAACGACACCCCGTACGGTCTGGCCGCCGGCGTCTGGACCAGCGATCTCAACCGCGCGCACCGCATGGCGCGTCGGCTGCGGGCCGGCAGCGTGTGGGTGAACTACTGGGATGGCGGCGACATGACGGCGCCGTTCGGTGGCTACAAGCAGTCCGGCAATGGCCGCGACAAGTCGCTGCACGCGTTCGACAAGTACACCGAACTGAAGGCGACCTGGATCAATCTCGCCGACTGATCGGTGCGCAAGGCCCGACGATCAGGAGCCAGACGTTCTGTCGGTCGCCTCTCCGAGCTGCACTTCCTCATCGCGTTCGAGGTCGTCTGGCGCGTCCTCGTCGATCTCGTCGCGCATCCTCAGCCAGCCCTGTGCCTCGTCCACGGCAGCGTGCGAGCCGGCCAGCACGACCACGTCGCCGGCTTCCAGCACGGTTTGACCATTAGGCTCGTTGATCAACTGCTGCGCGCGCCGGATCGCCAGAATGCTGGCGCCGGTGCGCGAACGCAGCGACACCTCGCTCAAGCTGCGGCCATGCCAGCGCGACTCGGCTGGCAGTTCGAAAGGCTGCAGGTCGCCCAGGCCCGGCAATAGCTCGCGGATCTGCTCCATGGCCAGGGCTTCGTGCCCGGCACCGGCACCCGGTGCACGTTTGCCCAGGGCGTCGAGGATGGCCAGCGAGCCGGCTTGCACGTGGCCCTGCAAGTTGGTGGCGCTGCGCCACAGCGCGAGCGCGAGGGCGAGCACGATCAGCGCCAGCACCGCGGCGCCGCCGAACGGGGGAAGGAAGGGCGCGGTGACCAGCAGGCACAGAATGCCCACGCCGGCGACGATCGCGATCTCAAGCGTCATCGTCATGGCGCGCCGCGGCGCCGCGGCGAAGTCGACGCCCTCGGCGGCCTGCGGAAGCGCCAGCCGGGCGAGCCGTCTGCCGAGCGCGCGCGCCAGGCGCACCGACGTCAGCACCAGCGGCGCGACGATCAGCGCGACCGCGATCCACAACAGGCTCGGCCCGATTTCATAGAGCGGCTGCCAGGCGTCCACGATCGCGAGCAGGCTGCGCCCATACACCGACGCGCCGACCACGACGAGGCAGACCAGGGCGGCGTCGACTAGCAGCAGCGCGGTGATGCGGCGGATCTGCGCGCCGTGTCCGAGCGCCCCCCGATCACGTGCCCGGGTGAGATCCTCGATCCAACTGGCATAGAGCGTGGCGAAGGTCTGCAGCGGACGCGGCAGCGAGGCCTCGAAGCGCAGCGCCACCCGATCGGAGGTCCGTGCCATCCACGGCGTCGTCAGCGTGGTCAGCGCGCTCACCGCGACGGCGATCGGGTACAGCGAGGGATCGACCGCGCCCAACGTCAGTCCCAGCGCCGCGATGATGAAGCTGAATTCGCCGATCTGGCTCATCACCATGCCGGCACGCACGGAGCGACGAATGCTGAAGCCGGCGACGAACCCGCCAAAAGCCACCGCGATGGGCTTGAGCAACAGCACGGTGGCGGTCATCAGCAGCACGATCAACCAGTGGTCGCGCAGCACTCCCGGGTCGATCGACATGCCGACCGCGACGAAGAACACCGCGGCGAACAGGTCCTTCATCGGCCGAACCAGGTGTTCCACCCGCTTTTCCTCGCCCGATTCGGCGACCAGCGATCCAGCCAGAAATGCGCCAAGCGCCACCGAGTAGCCGAACTTCGCGGTCGCCAGCACGATGGCGAAGCACACACCCATGCTCACCAGCAGCGTCGTTTCCGGGCGGTTGAGTCGGGCGACGCGCTGGATCAGGCGCGGCACCACGTACATGCCGGCGAGCAGCAGCACCATCAGAAAGCCGGCGAGACGCAGCGCGGTCGCGCCGAGATCCTCCATTTCGGTTTGGCCGGACTTGGCGATTGCGCTGAACACCGCCAACAGCAGTACGGCAAGCAGGTCCTCGACGATGAGGATGCCGAGCACCAGCTCGCGCAGCGGCCGCTCGACGCGCTGCTCCTCGAACACCTTGGCAATGATCGTCGTCGACGCGATCGCCACCACGCCGCCGAAGAACAGCGACTGGATGCCCGAGAAGCCGAACGCACGCGCCAGCGACAGGCCGGCAAAGATCATCACGCCGACTTCGAGAAAGGCGATCACGAACGCGCGCGGCCCGACCTGGATCAGGTGGCGCAGGCTGAATTCGAGACCGAGGAAGAACATCAGCAGGATGACGCCCAGCTCGGACAGGGCGGTGATGGTGTTCTGGTCGCTGACCAGAGGAAGTCCCAGATAGGGCCCGACGATCAGGCCTGCCAGCAGGTAGCCCAGCACCGGAGGCTGGCGCAGGCGGATCGACGCATAACTCGTCGCTGCCGCGACGCAGATCGCGATGCCGAGACTCTGCAGCAGGTCGTGACCGCTGGTCATGCGCGTCGCCGGTTTCCTCGAGGGCCTGGACAGAGCCTACCGCAACTGCGCGAACTCCCGTCCGGATGACACACCGATGTGTCGCGATCGAATCGGCCCGCGCGCGTCGCCGAGCTGGAGCGGCACGGGACGGGACGGGACGGCGCGGCCTGTAGCCGAAGCGCGCGGACCTGCCCGAACGGGAACGGCCGGGATCGCTCTGTCGATGGCAGCCGGGAATCCTGCGCCGTCTTCACCGTGAACTCGCGCCGCGAACTCGCGCCGTAAACGCCCGCGTTCGCTACCAGAGCGCGTCGCGCAATTTGTACCAGGCCATCGCCGCGGTCAGCAGCGGCGTGCGCAGCAGACGCCCGCCGGGAAACGGGTGATGCTGGATGCGCCGGAATACATCCAGTCGCTCGCTCTGGCCGACGATGGCTTCGGCGATCACCCGCCCCGCCAGGGTCGTCGTATTGAGCCCATGCCCGGAAAAGCCCTGGGCAAAGTAGAGGTTGTCGCCGAGCCGGCCCCAGTGCGGCGCCCGGTTCAGGCTGATGTCGATCATGCCACCCCACAGGAACGGCAGATCGATGGCGCCGAGCTGGGGAAATACCTTGCGGATGCGCGCGCGCATCGTGTGCAGCAGGCTGGGCGGGGGCAGGGTGGAGTAGGAGGCGCGGCCGCCGAACAGCAGCCGGTGGTCGGGGGTCAGGCGGAAGTAGTCGACCGCCCAGTTGACGTCGGCGACGGCCATGCCGTTGCGGATCAGCGACTGCGCGTGTTCTGCGCCGAGCGGTGCGCTGACACCGATGTAGGAGCCGACCGGCATCAGCCGCCGATCCAGCTCCGGCGCGATGCCGCGAACGAGCACGTTGCCGGCCAGTACGCCGAACGGCGCGCGCACCGAGCCCGAGGCGGTGGCGAATTGCAGCGGCTCGCCGCGTTCGACACGCAGCACCCGGCTGGCCTCGAAGATCCGTACGCCGAGTTCACGCGCTGCACGCGCCAGGCCGAGCACGTACTTGAGTGGATGCAGATGACCGCTACGTGGGTCGAAGAGGGCGCCCCGGTAACGCGTGCTGGCGAGGCGCGACTCCAGCTCGGGCTTGCTCCACCACTGCAGCGGGTAGTCGTATTCGCGCTCGAGCTCTTCCTGCCAACGGCGCAGTTCGTGCTCCTGCCGAAGCTTGATCGGCACGTGGGCGTGACCGGCCTGCCAGTCGCAGTCGATGCCATACCGCCGGCAGTAGTCGTGAATGCGCTCCAACCCCTCGATCGACCAGGCGAACAGCTGCCTCGCGGGCTCGCGACCGAGCAGTTGGACCAGCTTGGCCTGCTCGCAGCTGTAGCCGAAGATCGCCTGGCCGCCGTTGCGCCCGGAAGCTCCCCAGCCGACGCGCTCGGCTTCAAGCATCACCACGCGCCGCCCGCGTTCGGCGAGTTCCAGTGCCGCGGTGAGGCCGGTCAGGCCGGCGCCGAGTACACAGACATCAGCCTCGATGTCGCCCTGCAGTGAAGTTCGGGGTTCAGGGCACTCCGCCGTCGCCGCGTACCACGAGGCGACGTGCGGCGCAGCCTCAGACATGCCGCAGGTACCACTCGTACTCGAGGGTGGTGACTTCGCGGTTGAAGCTGAGGAACTCCTTGAGTTTCTGCTGGCCGTAGAAGTGCCTGAAATCGCGGCCGAGCTGTTCGGCCACGAAATCACTGGCCTGGAAGTCACGAATGGTGTCGCGCCAGTACAGGGCGCGTGTCTCGGTCTGTTCGTAGGCATTGCCAACCACCGGCGGGCCGGGGTCGCAGCGGCGCTCGATGCCATCCAGCATCGACGCCAGCACAGCCGCCGTCACCAGGTACGGATTGGCATCGGCACCGGCAATGCGGTGTTCGATGCGCACATTGTGTGCATCGCTGTAGGGCACCCGCATCGCCACCGTGCGGTTGTTGAACCCCCAGCAATCATTGAGCGGCACAAAGGCGTTGAGCACGAAACGGCGGTAGCTGTTGGCGTGCGGCGCGTACAGCAGCATGCAGTCGTCGGCGCGCTGCTGCAGTCCGCCAATGGCGTGACGGAGAACGTCGACGGGTTGCTCCGGGGTGCAGGCGAAAATGTTGCGACCTTGTTCGTCGAGCACCGATACGTGCACATGCAGGCCACTTCCGGCCTGATCGACGAAGGGCTTGGCCATGAAGCTGGCCTGGCAGCCCTGGTCGGCTGCCACGGCCTTGATGGCGCGCTTGAGGTAGAGCGCGTCGTCGCAGGCGGCCACGGCGTCGGCCCGGTGTTTGAGATTGATCTCGAATTGGCCGGGGGCGTATTCGGCCACCGCAGTGTCGGCAGGAATTGACTGGGCCGCGCAGGCAGCGGCGACCGCATCGGTGAACACACGGAAGTCGTTCAAGTCCTGCAGGTAGTAGACCTGGGTCGAATCGTTGCGCCGCTGGGTCGCCGGATTGATCGCCGTGCGGGGTCGTCCATCCTCGGAGAGCAGGCTATCGAGCAGGTAGAACTCCAGCTCGACTGCCACGACCGGAGTGAGTCCCCGGGCCCGGTAGCGTTCGACCACGCGCGCCAGCACCTCGCGCGGGTTCGCTGCGAAGACCTGACCTTGCATGTCCTGCATGCACAGCAGGGCCTGCAGGGTGGGCTGCGCGGTCCAGGGTACGTGGCGAAGGCTGCCCGGCACGACCCTGCAGACGCGATCTTCGTCACCGATGTCGTAGCCCAGGCCGGTTTCTTCGACCGTGTTGCCGGTGATGTCGGTGGCGATCAGCGACATCGGCAGGCACACCCCCGACTGCTGCACCTTTTCCAGCGCCGAGCGCGCGATCCGCTTGCCGCGGAGCAGGCCATTCATGTCGGCAAGAATCAGGTCGACCGACTGCGCCTCGGGATGCGCCGCCAGCACCGAAGCATCGGCATCGTGGGGGGCGGGCTCGGTCATGGCGCAGACATCCGGGTCGGGTTGCGGAATGCTAGCAGAATGCCCGAGGTGTCAAGAATATTCACCGTTTTGCGAACGCCACGGTGTCGAAAGTGTCGTTGGAGCGCCATTTCCGGGTGCTGTGTTGTAAAAATAAAACGCCGCGGGTAGTGTGGCGATTCGGGCCTGTGTGCCCGATGATGCCCGGGCGGATCCGCCGACTTCCGTTGGAGGATGGCTGACTCGACGGGGCGTCGCCGGCACGACATCGCGGCACCGAGCGACCGGGAGCGGAGCGGACCGTGCACGGTGGACGCTCCGGACGACGCGGCCCAGGGCAGATCGGGTCGCCCGACCACGGCACAGGACGTGCACCGGATGAATGGACCGGCTTGATCGGCTCGATCAGCTGTTTTGGGGCTCGCAACGCATGGCAAAGAAGAAACCGCAAGCAACGCCCGAACGTCCAGAGCAGGAAAGCGCGCTCAAGCGCTGGCTCCGCGACCACCACATCACCGAGGTCGAGTGCCTGGTGCCTGATTTCACCGGCAACGCACGCGGCAAGATCGTGCCGGCGTCGAAGTACTGGTCCGAGTTCGGCACGCGCCTGCCCGAGGGCATCTTCGTCACCACGGTGACCGGCGAGTATCCCGACAACTACGACGATCTGGTGTCCGCGTCCGATTCGGACATGTACCTGCGCGGCGACCCGGAGACCCGCCGACTGGTGCCCTGGGCAACCGACCCGACCGCCCAGGTCATCCACGACTGCTACACCCGGGACGGCCGGCCGCACGAGCTGGCGCCGCGCAATGTGCTGAAGCGCGTGCTCACCGCGTTCGAGGGCATCGGGCTGCAGCCGATCATCGCCCCCGAAGTCGAGTTCTTCCTGGTGCAGAAGAACACCGACCCGGACTTTCCCCTGCTTCCGCCGGCCGGGCGTTCCGGTCGTCCGGAAACCGCGCGTCAATCCTATTCGATCGACGCGGTCAACGAATTCGACCCGATCCTCGATCTGATGTACGACTACGCCGACTCGATGGAACTCGATGTCGACACGCTCATCCACGAGAGCGGCGCCGCCCAGCTCGAGGTGAACTTCGCGCACGCCGACCCGATGTCGCGCGCCGACCAGGTCTTCCTGTTCAAGCGCACCATGCGCGAGGCGGCACTGCGTCACGACGTCTATGCAACCTTCCTGGCCAAGCCGATGGAGCACGAGCCGGGCAGCGCGATGCACCTGCACCAGAGCCTGGTCGACCGCAAGAGCGGGCGCAACGTGTTTGCCGGCAAGCAGTACGGCGAGCACAGCCAGATCTTCATGCACTACCTGGCCGGGCTGCAGAAGTACGTGCCGGCAGCCATGGCGTTCTTTGCGCCGAACGTCAATTCCTACCGCCGACTGCTGCTCGGCGAGGTGTCGCCGAAGAACGTGGAATGGGGATACGACAACCGCACCTGCGGGCTGCGTGTGCCGGTCGACAACCTCGAGAACAGCCGCGTGGAGAGCCGGTTTGCGGGCTCGGACGCCAACCCCTACCTGGCGGTCGCCGCCACGCTGGCGTGTGGCTACCTAGGCATTCGGGAAAAGCTGATGCCGACCGAGCCGCTCAGCGGCAGCGCGCATGGGCACGGATTCACCCTTCCGCAGTCGCTCCATGAGGCACTGCAGCTGCTGAGCGATTGCGAAGAGCTGGGCAGCCTGCTCGGCACGCGATTCGTCAGCGCCTATACCTCGGTCAAGCACAAGGAGTTCGAGACCTACTTCCGCGTCATCAGCAGCTGGGAGCGGGAGTTCCTGCTGCTCAACGTGTGAGGGGCAGGGTGCGCAGCTTGGGACCCAAGACGCATGGCGCGTGGCGCAGAGGAAACCGAAACGGGGCGGAAGCGGCTTCGCAGCACGATGCGTGGACAGGAGCAAGAACGAAAGTGCCGGTGATGGGTGCAGTGATGCGTAGCAGGACGGCTTGGCCGCAGCCTGGGTTCCGACCGAGCCGGGCGACGGCGCGACTGGCGCTGCCCGGGTGGTCGTGCAGCGGCCGAATCCCGGGTACAGGCTTGCCATGACCCTGCCTGACCTCCATGCACTGCGTGCCTTCGACGCCGCACACCACATTCATCCCTTCAGCGACAACAAGGCGCTGGCGGAGAAGGGAACGCGCCTGCTGACCCGCGGCGAGGGCGTCTACGTCTGGGACCAGGACGGCAACAAGCTGCTGGATGCCTTCGCCGGGCTGTGGTGCGTCAACATCGGCTACGGGCGCCCGGAGCTGGGCGAGGCGGCCAAGGCGCAGATGGATCGGCTGGCCTACTACAACAGCTTCTTCGGCTGTACCACCGAGCCGACGGTGAAACTGGCGGCGAAGCTGGCCGAGCTTGCGCCCGGCGACATCAACCACGCGTTCTTCACCAACTCGGGCTCGGAAGCGAACGACACCGTGCTGCGCATGGTGCGTCACTTCTGGGCTGTGCAGGGCAAGCCGGAGAAGGATGTTTTCATTGGTCGGCACAACGGCTACCACGGTTCCACCGTCGCCGGTGCGAGCCTCGGCGGCATGGGCGCCATGCACAAGCAGGGCGGGTTGCCGATTCCCGGCGTCCATCACATTCGCGCGCCCTATTGGTTCGGCGAGGGCGAAGACCTGTCGCCCGAAGCGTTCGGGCTGCAGCGGGCGCGAGAACTCGAGAGCAAGATCCTCGAACTGGGCGCGAATCGGGTAGCCGCCTTCATCGCCGAGCCGATTCAGGGCGCTGCAGGCGTGTTCATTCCGCCTGCGACCTACTGGCCCGAAATCAACCGGATCTGCAAACAGTACGACGTGCTCCTGGTCGCCGACGAAGTCATCTGCGGGTTCGGCCGTACGGGTGAGTGGTTCGGCTCCCAGTACCTCGGTATCGACGCCGACATCATGCCGGTCGCCAAGGGCCTGACTTCCGGCTACATCCCGCTGGGCGCAGTGCTCTTCAATGACCGCGTGGCGAACGTGCTGCGCGAGCAGGGTGGAGAGCTGGCGCATGGCTTTACCTATTCGGGGCACCCGGTCTGTACCGCGGTGGCGCTGGAGAACCTGCGCATTCTCGAAGAAGAGCACATCGTCGAACGGTGTCGCATCGAGACCGGGCCCTATCTCGCCGAACGCTGGATGGCGCTTTCCGAGCACCCGCTGGTCGGCGAGGCACGCATCGCCGGCATGGTGGGTGCGATCGAACTGGTGCCCGACAAGCCTTCGAGACGTTTTTTCGACGACCGTGGCCGCGTGGGAGGGGTGTGCCGGGACATCGCCCTGCGCCATGGACTGATCCTGCGCGCGACCTGGGACGCGATGCTCCTGTCGCCGCCGCTGGTCATCAGCAAGTCGGAGATCGACGAGCTGATCGACAAGGCGTGGCGTGCGCTCGACGACACCCAACGGGCGCTGGGCCGGTGAACACGTCGCGCGCCCGTTCGGGTTCCGCAATCGGGCGGCCGTTTCGGGTTAGATTGCCCTTCTGCCAACCTGCCGCATCCGGGTTAGGATGTGGCCCTGACCGACCATGAGGAGTTCCCCATGAAGTTGAAGCATCTCGCCCTGGTGTGCGCCGCGACCTTCGCGCTTTCAGCTTGTGGGGGAGGCGGGGAGCAAGCCGCTCCTGAGCAGACTGCCGCGCCGCCGGCAGCGAAGGAAAAGACGCTTCACGTCTACAACTGGTCGGACTACATCGCTGAAGACACGCTGGACAACTTCCAGAAAGAAACCGGCATCAAGGTGGTCTACGACGTGTTCGACTCCAATGAAGTGCTCGAGGCCAAGCTGGTGGCGGGTTCGACCGGCTACGACGTGGTCGTGCCGTCGCTGTCCTTCCTCGGTCGGCAGATCCAGGCCGGCGTGTTCCAGCCGCTCGACAAGGCGCGGCTGAAGAACTACGGCAACCTCGACGAGGAACTGCTGCAGCGGATCGCCACGACCGATCCCGACAATGCGCACGCGATTCCCTACCTCTGGGGCACCACCGGCATCGGCTACAACGTGGCCAAGGTGAAGGAGGCGCTGGGCGACGACGTCGAGATCGACTCGTGGGATATCGTGTTCAAGCCCGAGAACATCGCCAAGCTGCATGCCTGCGGTGTCGCCGTGCTGGACACTCCGCAGGAGATGATTCCGACCGCACTGAACTACCTTGGCGAAGACCCCAACAGCTTCGATGAGGCGGTCATCGAGAAGGGCGTGGCCCTGCTCGAATCGATTCGCCCGCACATCACATACTTCCACTCCTCGCAGTATATCAACGACCTGGCAAACGGCGACATCTGCCTGGCCGTGGGCTGGTCGGGTGACGTGCTGCAGGCCGCCGGTCGTGCCGAAGAGGCCGAGAACGGCGTCGAGGTCGGCTATGTGATTCCGAAGGAGGGCGCGGCCATGTGGTTCGACATGCTGGCCATGCCGAAGGATGCCAAGAACGTCGACGAGGCCTATCAGTTCCTCGACTACCTGATGCGGCCGGAAGTGATGGCGGGCATCCAGAACTATGTCGCCTACGCCAGCGGCAACAAGGCGGCGATGCCCATGGTGGACGAAGAGATCCGCACCGATCCGGGTGTGTATCCCACCGAAGAGGCCAAGGCCAAACTGTTCACCTTCAAGGTCGTGCCGCCTGATGTCGACCGCATCTACAGCCGCTCCTGGACGCGCCTGAAGACCGGCCAGTAACGGAACCACACACAGCCGATCGGGGGCGCGCATGGCAGAAGCGGCAGAAGGACTGACGCTGGGCGGGCCGGGCGCCGCCCGCACCGATCATCTCGGCGAGGACGGATACGTCCGCATCGAGGACGTCAGCAAGGACTTCGACGGCTTTCTCGCCGTCGATGACGTCACGCTGAGTATCCGCAAGGGCGAGATCTTCGCCCTGCTCGGTGGTTCGGGCTGCGGCAAGTCGACCCTGCTGCGCATGGTGGCGGGGTTCGAGAAGCCCAGCCTCGGCGCGATCTATCTCGACGGCCAGCCGATGGTGGGCCTGCCGCCCTACCGGCGGCCGGCGAACATGATGTTCCAGTCCTATGCGCTGTTTCCGCACATGACCGTGGAACAGAACGTCGCCTTCGGCCTGCAGCAGGAGCGCATGCCGCGCGACGAAATTGCGCGCCGGGTGGAGGAGATGCTGGCGCTGGTGCAGATGGCCCGCTTCGCCAAGCGCAAGCCGCATCAGCTGTCCGGTGGACAGCAGCAGCGCGTCGCCCTGGCCCGCTCACTGGCGAAAGGCCCGAAGCTGCTGCTGCTGGATGAGCCGATGGGCGCGCTGGACAAGAAGCTGCGCTCGCAGATGCAGCTCGAGCTGGCCGACATCATCGAGCGGCAGGGCGTCACCTGCATCATGGTCACGCACGACCAGGAAGAGGCGATGACCATGGCGCATCGCATCGCAATCATGGACCAGGGGCGCATCCGCCAGGTCGGTTCACCCGATGAGATCTACGAGCAGCCGAATTCACGTTTCACTGCCGGGTTCATCGGGTCGGTGAACCTGATCGAGGGACGCATCAAGGACGACGAGAAGGACCACATCACCATCGTCTCGCCCGACATCGAGGGGCAGATCTACGTTGGCCACGGCGTCACCGGCTACGAGGACATGGAGGTCGCGCTGGCGATCCGCCCCGAGAAGGTGCGAATCCACCGTGACGAGCCCGAGCAGCTGTGCAACAAGGCCAAAGGCATCATCGAGGACATTGCCTACTTCGGCAGTCACTCCGTCTACCACGTGAAGCTTCCCAGCGGTAAGAAGGTGCTGGTCAACGCGATCAACGCGCGTCGATGGGCCTCGGAGAACTTCACCTGGAACGATGAGGTGTGGATCAGCTGGGGCGACCAGGCTGGCGTGGTCCTTACCGCATGAAGCTCGCGTCCGTCGGCCTCTGGCTGCGCGACCGGATTCCCGGATCGCGCTGGCTGGTGATTGGCGTGCCCTACGCGTGGATGCTGCTGTTCTTCGCGGTGCCCTTCATCATCGTGCTGAAGATCTCGTTCGCGAAGGCGATGATCGCGATGCCGCCGTACAGCGACCTAGTCGACTGGACCGGCAACATCGTCAACATCAAGCTGAACATCCAGAACTACCTGTTCCTGCTCAGCGATTCGCTGTACGCCTCGGCGTATCTGAGCTCGCTGAAGATCGCGGTGATCTCGACCTTCCTGTGTCTGCTGATCGGCTATCCGATGGCCTACGCCATCGCCCGCATGGACACCGCCTCGCGCAACATCATGATCATGCTGGTGGTGCTGCCGTCCTGGACTTCGTTCCTGATTCGCATCTATGCCTGGATCGGCATCCTCAAGAACAACGGCCTGCTCAACAACCTGCTGATGTGGATCGGCATCATCGATGAACCGCTGCAGATCCTGTACACGCCCGCGGCGATCTACATCGGGATCGTCTATGCCTATCTGCCGTTCATGGTGCTGCCGCTGTATTCCAACCTGGTCAAGCTAGATCTGCGTCTGCTCGAAGCGGCGTCCGATCTGGGCGCCAAGCCGCATACCATCTTCTGGCGTGTCACCCTGCCGATGTCCAAGGCCGGCATCATCGCCGGCTCGATGCTGGTGATGATCCCGGTGGTCGGCGAGTTCGTGATCCCGGAGATGCTTGGCGATCCGAAGACGCTGATGATCGGCCGCGTGCTGTGGCAGGAGTTCTTCAACAACCGCGACTGGCCGGTGGCATCGGCGGTCGCCATCGTCATGCTGATCCTGTTGCTGATCCCGATCCTGGTGTTCCACCACTACCAGTCGAAGGAACTGGAAGGGAAGCTCTCGTGAAGCTGGTCAAGGGGATGTCGCCGTTCACACTGACCCTGCTGCTGGGGGGGTTCGCGTTTCTGTACATCCCGATCTTCAGCCTGATCATCTATTCCTTCAACGAATCGCGCTTGGTCACGGTGTGGTCGGGATTCTCGGTGAAGTGGTACGGCGAGCTGTTCCGCGACCGGCAGATGATGGATGCGGCCTGGGTGAGCATCCGCGTGGCGTTCTACACCGCCTGTGCCTCGGTGGTGCTTGGCACCATGGCGGCGCTGGCGATGACGCGCATGCGGGGCTTCCGCGGCAAGACCATGTTTGGCGCCATGATCACCGCGCCGCTGGTGATGCCCGAGGTGATTACCGGCCTGTCCATCCTGTTGATGTTCGTCGCCCTGTCCGACCTGTTCGGCATCGCGCAGACGCGCGGCGTGGCGACGATCTGGGCGGCACACGTGACCTTCACCATGGCCTTCGTGACCGTGGTGATCTCCTCGCGTCTGGCCGAACTCGACCGCTCGCTGGAAGAGGCGGCCATGGATCTGGGCGCCAACCGGGTCAAGGTGTTCTTCGTGATCACCCTGCCGATCATCGCCCCAGCGCTGATGTCGGGCTGGCTGCTTGCGTTCACGCTGTCTCTCGATGACCTGGTGATCGCCAGCTTCGTCTCCGGCCCCTCGTCGACGACCCTGCCGATGAAGGTGTTTTCCTCGGTGCGCCTGGGCGTGAGCCCGAAGGTCAACGCGCTGGCTGCGCTGATGATCCTCGTCGTCAGCACCGCAGCGCTGATCGGCTGGTGGATGATGTGGCGCGATGAACGCCGGCGCCAGCGCGACATGCAGCTGGCCGTGCAACAGGGCGACTGACTCCCGGGCCTGCGTCGGCACCCCGCATCACGCGGCTGGTGCGGCGCCAAGTCGGTTTCGCGCTGCTTCGTCAGCGCCGGACCGCGCGAACTGATTCTTGGGGGCAGGGAAGGCGGTGCCGCCCGGCCTTGTCGCGTCCTGGAGTCCGGTCGGAGCCCTCCCGTCCCGCCCGACGTGCTAAAATCGCGCGTTGCCGCCGACCCGGCGGCGACCCCCTGTCACGGGAATCGGCCGAAGCCTTCGGGCTGCGGTCAAACTGTTGTTTTGCATAAGGTTTTTGGATGTCCGATCTCGCCAAGGAAATCATCCCGGTCAACCTCGAAGACGAGATGCGCAAGAGCTACCTCGATTACGCGATGAGCGTGATCGTGGGCCGCGCACTCCCCGACGTGCGCGATGGCCTCAAACCGGTCCATCGACGCGTGCTCTTCGCGATGAACGAGCTCGGCGCCCACAGCAACAAGCCCTATTACAAGTCCGCCCGCATCGTCGGTGACGTGATCGGTAAGTACCATCCGCACGGCGACTCGGCGGTGTACGACACCCTGGTGCGCATGGCGCAGCCGTTCTCGTTGCGCTACATGCTGGTCGACGGGCAGGGCAACTTCGGTTCGGTCGATGGCGATGCGCCTGCCGCCATGCGTTATACCGAAGCGCGCATGTCGCGACTCGCCCACGAGTTGATGGCCGACATCGACAAGGAAACCGTCGATTTTCAGCCCAACTACGACGAGAAGGAGCTCGAGCCGACGGTCCTGCCGGCACGCGCGCCGAACCTGCTGATCAACGGGTCGGCCGGTATCGCCGTGGGCATGGCGACCAATATTCCTCCGCACAATCTTTCCGAAGTCATCGACGCCACGATCGCGCTGATCGACGAGCCGGAAATCGATATCGCCGGGCTGATGCGGCATATCCCCGGACCGGATTTCCCCACCGCCGGCATCATCAACGGCTCCTCGGGGATCCACGCCGCCTACCACGGTGGTCGCGGACGCGTGCTGATGCGCGCCAAGGCCGATGTCGAGCTCGACGAGCAGAGCGGACGCGAAGCGATCATCGTCACCGAACTGCCTTACCAGGTGAACAAGGCGCGGCTGATCGAGAAGATCGCCGAGCTGGTCAAGGAGAAGAAGCTCGAAGGCATCTCCGAACTGCGTGACGAGTCCGACAAGGACGGCATGCGCATCTACATCGAGGTCAAGCGCGGCGAAGCTGCCGATGTGGTGCTGAACAACCTGTACCAGCAGACGCCGATGCAGTCGGTGTTCGGCATCAACATGGTGGCCCTGGTCGACGGCCGTCCGAAGCTGCTGAACCTCAAGGAAATGCTCGAGGCCTTCGTGCGTCACCGTCGCGAAGTGGTCACCCGGCGGACCATTTTCGAGCTGCGCAAAGCACGAGCCCGGGCCCACATCCTCGAAGGCCTGACCGTTGCGCTGGCGAACATCGACGAAATGATCGAGCTGATCAAGACGTCGCCGAGCCCGGCCGAAGCCAAGGAGCGCATGCTTGCGCGCCGCTGGGACGCGGGCATGGTTCGCGCGCTGCTGAGCGCTGCGGGGGCGGATGCCTCGCGTCCGGAAGATCTGGCTCCGGGCCTGGGGCTGCTCGAGGACGGATACCAGCTGTCCGAGGTGCAGGCGAAAGAAATCCTCGAAATGCGCCTGAACCGCCTGACCGGGCTGGAACAGGACAAGCTGACCGACGAGTACAAGCAGCTGCTGGAAACCATCCGCGGCCTGATCGAGATTCTCGAGAACCCCGACGTGCTGCTCGAAGTGATCCGCACCGAGCTGCGCAGCCTGAAGGACGAATTCGGCGACGCGCGTCGCACCGAGATCCGCGAGTCGCAGGAAGACCTCGACATTCTCGACCTGATCGCGCCCGAGGATATGGTCGTCACGCTGTCGCACCAGGGCTATGCGAAGCGCCAGCCGGTGAGCACCTATCGCGCGCAGCGCCGCGGCGGCAAGGGTCGCTCGGCGGCCTCGACCAAGGAAGAAGACTTCATCGAGCGTCTGTGGATCGCCAACACGCACGATGTGCTGCTCAGCTTCACCAGCAACGGCAAGGTGTTCTGGCCCAAGGTCTACCAGCTGCCCGAGGCAAGTCCGCATTCTCGCGGCCGGCCGATCATCAATTTCGTGGCCCTCGAGCCCGGAGAGAAGATCCAGGCGGTGCTGCCGGTGCGCGACTTCCCCGATGACAAGTACGTGTTCTTCGCGACCGCAAAGGGCACGGTGAAGAAGACGCCGCTGAAGGAATTCGAATTCCAGCTGCAGCGCGGCAAGATTGCGATCAATCTGGATGAGGGCGACTCGCTGGTCGACGTTGCGATTACCGACGGCGAGCGCGACATCATGCTGTTCGCGTCCAACGGCAAGACGGTCCGCTTCGACGAGGGGGAGGTGCGTTCGATGGGACGTACCGCCACGGGCGTGCGCGGCATGCGTCTGGCCGAGGGCGAGAGCGTGGTGTCGATGATCGTTGCGGAAGGCGAGGGCGACATCCTCACCGCCTGCATGAACGGCTTCGGCAAGCGCACACCGCTCGACGAGTACCCCAAGAAGGGCCGCGGCACGCAGGGCGTCATCGGCATCCAGACCACCGAACGCAACGGTGCGCTGGTCGGCGCGGTGCAGCTCGACGAGACCCACGAGATCATGCTGATCAGCAATGCCGGTACCCTGGTGCGCACCCGGGCTCACGAGGTCGCGCGGGTGGGGCGCAATACGCAGGGCGTCACCTTGATCCGGCTTCCCGACGACGAAGAACTGGTCGGCGTCGTCACCGTCGAATCGCTCGAGGATGACGAGGATGCACTCGAGGGTGCAGAGGGCGCAGAGGGTATGGTGCCTGACGCTGCCGCGGACGGCGAGGCGGGGGACGGCGTGGCGCCGACGGCGGAGTAACCCCGCACTCGCGGTCGCGTAACCCCACCGCGTCGGCATCAGGGCACCATCAGGGCGCTGCGGCACTTCGTCGCGCGGGACGAGGCTCGGCCGTGCACCTGCCGTGCGTCGGATCAGCGGAACGGCAGATGGTGTGCCGCGTGAGGCTTCTTTCCGGGATGCCCCATGCGTTACGCCCGGCCACCATGCGCTGCTCCCGATGCAGGCCCATGCTTGCTGGTCCGCGATGTCCCGCCAGGCATGCCCGGTGCGCGCGGCATCGCGCCCACTGCCGGTCTGGCCGCAGCCGGGATTGCCGTCCGGCTTCTCGCGCGTGCTTGCCATCTGATGCTTCGCTCCGGTTTCCCTTGATGTCGCGCAGTCGACCGCGCAGCAGGCGGTTTCGGCCGTCTGCCCTGCGCACGGGTTCGGCCGGGACGGGCAAGCACGTACACTGGCACCGTTGCTCGACGCGCGGAAAGAAGATGGAATCGAGATCGAACACCACGTTCGTGTGGGCTGCGTGCCTCGTGTTGCTCGGTGCGGCGTCGCCGGCGCTGGGGCAGACGGTCTATCGCTGCAAGACCGACAAGGGCGTGACCTTCAGCCAGCATCCATGCGGCAAGGACGCCGAGAAGCGTGAGATGGGGCCTGCCAAGCCGGCGGACGAGCAAGCTTCTGCAGAAGACGATGAAGACAAGGACTTTCTCGATCTCGGCGAAGAGGCGTGGGTCAAGGCCACCGGGCCGATCGACGAAGTGCTGACCCGACTGGGCGCACCCGCGGCGCGTTACCGCGTCGACACAGCCGAGTACTGGCTGTACGACCAGGTCGGCCGGACCCAGAACGGTCAGCGTCAGCTGATCGAGTTGCTGGTCAATGAGGGGCGCGGCACCCAGGTGAACTGGCTGTCCGAAGAGGTCATGAAGTCGACCATCGAGATCGCGCGCGAGATCGGGGACTGGAGCCCGGCACCGGGACCGCGTGCGCAGAAGTTCTACGCCACGGGCGAAGACATTCGCGGGTTGAGCAAGGTGGCGTTGTCACGCCGGTTCGGTGAACCGGACGCCAAGAAGATCTTCAACGGCACCGAAGTCTGGGAATACCGCGACGTGCCGATGAGTCCCTACGAGACCCGGCGGATGTCCGTTTTCGTCGAGTTCGAAGGCGATCGCGTTCGGCAATCGATGGCCAACTGACTGCGGCCAGCTGAAACGGGCACGCTCGGCCCCCTCTGCGCGGGCCGGACGGCCGAGGCCGTCGGCCCGGTTTCCGGAGGCCTAGCCGGTCAACTGCGTGAGCACGTATTCCGCGGCCGACACCTTGAATTCGCCGGGCGCCTCGACCCACAGGCCCTTCACCGTACCGTCCTCGCTGTACAGGGCGTAGCGCTTCGAACGGATGCCCATGCCGAACCCGCTGGCGTCCAGTTCGAGACCCAGAGCACGGGTGAATTCGGCGTTGCCGTCGGCCAGCATCAGGATGTCATCGGGCGTGTTCTGCGATTTGCCCCACGCATCCATGACGAACGCGTCGTTGACCGCGATGCACACCAGACGGATGCCCAGTTCGGCGAAACGCCGGGTCTGGTCGGTATAGCCGGGCAGGTGCCTGGCGGAGCAGGTGGGAGTGAATGCGCCCGGTACGGCGAACAACAACACCTTGCCCTGGCCAAAGATGTCCTCGGTCGAGAGCACCTGCACGCCATCCTTCAACACATTGAATTGCGCTTCCGGGAGTCGATCTCCCACCTGAATGGTCACGGCTTTGCTCCTGATTGGCCTCGCGCATTATTCCCGGGACTTGCCGGCGAATAAACCCCGGGCGCACTCGCTCTGGCTCGCCCATCCCGCTGCCTGACCGAACCGGTGCGCGGCGTATCCCTCCTTGCGGCGACGTGCGACGGGTCTTGAATCATGGCGACCTGTCCTCATCTGTGCAGCATGGGCCCGCGTTGGGCCGCCCGATTCGAGGAAGCAGCCATGAACATCAATCGTTTCACCCCCTGGACCCAGCATGCCGGCCTGCAGGACGAACTCAAGAACGTGCTGCAGAATTTTCTTGGCGACACCGAGTCCGACCAGTCGAACGTGGTGACCAGCCAGTGGATGCCGCGCGTGGACATTCGCGAAGAGAACGACAGTTTCGTGATCCTGGCGGACATTCCCGGGGTCGATCCCAACGCCATCGAAATCCACATGGACAAGGGGATTCTGTCGATCAAGGGCGAGCGCCACGCTGAGAAGAAGGACCACACCGAGCGCTACTCGCGCGTCGAGCGCAGCCACGGGGTGTTCTATCGACGCTTCGCCCTGCCCGACAGTGCCAATGCCGAGGGCATCACCGCCAGCGGCAAGCATGGTGTGTTGGAGATTCGCATTCCGAAGCGACCGGAGACCACGCCGCGTCGCATTGCGGTATCGGCCAACTGAGCCACGGCACCGCACTGTCGTCCTGCCCACAGGACGACAGTGCGCGTCCGATGCATCATCTCGGGACGGCGCCCGCCGTGCGCTGAGCGCGCGTCTCCCGTGGCAAACCGGCGGGTGCGGGCCCGGGCAGAACGCGCTGGCGTGACTTCGGTGCCCGCGCTGACGCCACGCGCCTGACCAGATCGTCTGCGCCAGAGGTGCTAGGCAGGATTCCGACTGTGCGCGGGCCGTTCGCGTCCATGCTGGGTGGCCCACGCTCTGACCACTGCGCGACCTCCCTCGGTGCACGGGGCTCGCGCCGCCTTCCACATTCGGTTCTACTTGCCGCATACCGAAACGGGTCCCTCCATGCAGTTCAAGGACTACTACGAGACTTTGGGTGTATCGCCGTCGGCCAACGATGCCGAGGTCAAGGCTGCCTATCGCAAGCTGGCGCGCAAGTACCATCCCGACGTCAGCAAGGAGCCACAGGCCGAGGAGCGGTTCAAGGCCGTCAACGAAGCGTATGAGGCGCTTCGCGATGCAGAGAAGCGTCGTGCCTACGACCAGTTGCGCGCGCAGGGCTTCCGGCCGGGCGAGGAGTTTCGTCCGCCGCCCGACTTCGGATCCGGCTTTCACTTCGAGTTCGACGAGGGTGCCGCGGGCGGCTCGGGCTTCAGCGATTTCTTCGAGTCACTGTTTGGTCGCGCGCGAAGAGAAGCTCCGAGAGCGCGCAAGGAGGCCGAGAAAGCGCGCATCGAAGTGGATCTGGACATCGTCTACACGGGCGGCACGCAACGTGTCTCGGTGCGCGGCAAGCTGCTTGAAGTGCGTATTCCGAAGGGCATCGGCGAAGGCCAGCACATCCGTTTGGCTGGACAGGGCCAGCGCGGCGGCGACTTGCTGCTGGAGATCGGCTACCGCCGTCACCCTGACTTCGCGGTGGAGGGGCGCGATGTGACCTACCGCCTGCCGCTGCAGCCCTGGGAGGCCGGTCTGGGCACCGAGGCGTCGGTACCCACGCTGGGCGGCGCGGTGATGTTGCGCATACCTGCGGGGTCCGGCAGTGGCAAGCGACTGCGCCTGAAAGGACGCGGCTTGCCAGCGAGTGGCAAGGACGCGCCGCCCGGAGACCAGTACGTCGAGGTGGCAGTGCAGATTCCGACACCCGCGACGGATGAGCAGCGCCAGGCCTACGAACAGCTCAAGCGCGCTTTCGAATAGCGCCCTGCGGATCAAGGCCCATCGGCGAGTGTGCGCGCTCGATCGCCTGCCTGATCCCGGCAATTCGCGGCGCGGGGCCACGAATCCACGGATGGACGCAGGAGATTCTCGTTCGGCGTGTTCGGGCGACGCCGCGTTCGTCGGCTGAGCGCGCGCTGGGCGCCGCGCAGGCGCTTACTCTGCAGGCGCCGGAGCTTCTTCTTCGGCGGCTGCAGCCTCGGCGGCGGCTGCTTCCGCGGCGGCGGCGTCCTCAGCTGCAGCCTCTGCGGGCGGACGATAGCCGAAGAAGGCCGCAAGCCGGCGTTCAGCGCCGTCGAAGTCGTCTGCGGTCGCCTCCACAAAGCCCGTCGCGCCGAGTTCGGCCAGGATCACGAAGGCGTCCGGATCTTCGCTGAGCTTGAGCAGAGCGTCCTTCACCGCCTGCTGCACATCTTCCGGCACCGTCGGCGCAGCGGTAACCGCGGCGCCTGTCAGCTCCTTGGATCGGGCAATTTCCACCAGGTTGGGATACTGCTCAGCCACGAACGCCGGCACCATCGCTCCCTCGGCGTCGCCCGAGAACACCAGCTCCACGCCGTCTCGCCAGGTCGTCGCCTCCGAGCGGATTTCCGGCTGCGCAATCGGATTGCGGTACATCTGCGCCACTTCCGCAAAGCCCAGGCTGGGCGAGGGCATCGAGACGATTCTGCGACCCACCAGTCCCTTGGTGCCGCCATCGGCGAAGTCGACCGAGGCCATCAGCACGTACACCGAGGGCTCGACCCGGTGCACCAGCGGTATGAATCCGCTGCGCTTGATGCGGTAGTCGGCGAAGTGGGCCTCTTCGAAGGCGAAGTCGGTCTTCGCCGCCTGACGCAGATCGCGCCAGTAGAAGTGATAGTTGCGAACGGCCTGCACCTTGAACTGGTGGCCGGTCTCTTTTTTCAGATAGTTCAGCAGCGGCTCGTAGACTTCGACGGCCTGCTCGGGCGGGTAGGAGGGCTCGACGGAGAAGGTGTACTGCGCGGCTGATGCGAGTCCCGTGCAGAACGGCAAAACGACCAGCGCACCTGCACAACGTCCGATCCAACGCGATGGGTTCATGGCAGCCTCCTTGAAGCCTGGATGAGCTATATCAGAAAAGACCGAACATGCCAATGAGCGATGGTCAGGCCTGCGGCGCGGATGCGAAGTCCACCATGCGCAGCGTCGCCCCGGCGTGAGTCTGCAAGGTCAGAGACGCCGCGCCGTCGCCCGTCTCCGGGATCACCGCAAATGCCTTGCGGCGATCGAAGTCCAGGACGCCGAGCAGTGTGCCGATGGTGTTCCCAGCGCATTCGACGTCCTCGCCCGAGCGCAGTGGCGCGTCGGATTCGACACGAATCAACCTGCGCTTGCCTTTGCCGAGGTAGTGCGTGCGAGCGACCACTTCCTGCCCCGGATAGCAACCTTTCTTCAGGCTGAATGCCTGCAGCCGCTGCAGTCCCATCATCTGCGGCGTAAAGCGGTCGCGGGACGCGTCGTCCATCCAGATGATGTGCGACGCCCAATCTTCGATGCACCAGCGCACCAGGCCCGCCTGCTGGGCAGCGTCGTCCGTTTCGACGGCTGGAGCGGACAATCGAAGCGCTCGCGCGCCCGCCCAATCCGAATCGCCCGGGCCTCGCCAGAGCCCCTGGGGGCAACGCGCGTCGCTTTCGATTTCGACTTTGGAGCGCAGCCGGAACTTCAGCAGTTCATCGCGAAAAACCTCGCGCTCGCGCCGCGGAAGAATGGCCAGCAGGCCGTTCTCGCCACGCACCAGACGAAAGAGATGCAGCACGCGCCCCTTGGCGCTCAGCAGGCCCGACCATTGCGCATCGCCGGTGCGCTGCAATGCGTTTACGTCGTTCATGCTCTGCCGCTGCATGAAGCCCAAGGCGTCTGCGCCGACGATGCGTTCGATGCACAGGTGGTCGAGCGCAATGGGATTCGTCGCGCGATCAGCGTAGGCTTCCGTCTTGCTCGCCATGGGGGGGCGTATTAACCTCTGCTGGCTTTGTCAGGAGTCGGAAATGATAGGACAAGCCAACCCGGGGCACGAAGACGCGCCCAACGAGTCCGACATTTCTGCGCAGGACGAGGGGACTGGACGCGAGCCGGATGCGGGAGCAGTCCAGCCGCGCGAGTACGGCGGTCGGGAGGGGCCCGAACCGACGCGATTCGGCGACTGGGAGAAAAACGGACGCTGCATCGATTTCTGATGCAGGCGCCACGACGGTCGGCCCTGCGGGTCGACCACGGGGGAGTGGGTCGGATGGCCGAGGCGGCCGATCCTGCGGCCCATCCATTCAAGCCAACGAGCCGAGAGTGAGACCGTGACAAGCACTCCACGAAAGCGACCTTTGTCTCCGCATCTTCAGGTGTATCGCTGGCAGATCACCATGGTGATGTCGATCCTGCACCGGGCGACCGGCGTGGCGCTTGCCGCGGGCACCTTGGTGCTGGTGGCCTGGCTTCTCGTTCTGACCGGCGGGCTCGGACTGTTCGAGGGCGTGATCGGGCTGGCGACCGGGTTGCCGATGCAGGTCGCCTTGCTGGGCTTCTGCGCCTGTCTGGTCTACCACTTTCTCAACGGAATCCGGCACCTGCTGTGGGATGTCGGATACGGCTACGAGATTCCCAAGCTCTATGCGACCGGGTGGACCGTGATCGTGCTGGCCTTGGTCATCACCGGCGTCATCTTCTTCGCGCTGATGGGCAAGGGAGGCGGCGCATGAGCACGCATCTGCGCGATCCGTTGGCGAATGTCCGTGGGCTGGGGTCCGCCAAGTCGGGCACCCATCACTGGTGGGTTCAGCGCACCACCGCAGTGATGCTGATGCTGCTCTCGCCCTGGTTCATCTACTTCCTCGTGACCCATATCGGCATGAGCCGGGAAGATCTTGTCGCCGCGATCGGTACACCGAGGAACGCGACACTGATGGGAATGTTCGTCGTCGCGGCATGCTGGCACGCCCGCCTCGGGCTGCAGGTCGTCGTCGAGGACTATATCCACGTGAAATGGCTGGAAGTGACGCTGCAGATCGCGATCCAGTTCCTCTACGGCTTCGCCACGCTCGCCGGACTGATTGCGATCGGTCGCATGGCCTTCACCGGATAAGCGAAGAATCATGTCCGCATACAAGATCACGGAACACAAGTACGACATGGTGGTGGTCGGCGCCGGCGGCGCCGGGCTGCGTGCCACGTTCGGCCTGGCCGCCAAGGGCCTCAACACTGCCTGCATCACCAAGGTTTTCCCGACCCGTTCGCACACCGTGGCCGCCCAGGGCGGCGTGTCCGCTGCGCTCGGGAACATGGGTGAAGACGACTGGCGATTCCACTTCTACGACACCATCAAGGGTTCCGACTGGCTCGGCGACCAGGACGCCATCGAGTACATGTGTCGCGAAGCGATACCCGCGATCATCGAGCTCGAACACTACGGCGTGCCGTTCTCGCGCACGGAAGACGGCAAGATCTACCAGCGTCCGTTCGGCGGCATGACCACGCACTACGGCAAAGGCACCGCGCAGCGCACCTGCGCCGCGGCCGACCGCACCGGTCATGCCATCCTGCACACGCTCTACCAGCAGTCGCTGGCACACGATGCGCGGTTTTTCATCGAGTACTTCGCGCTCGACCTGATCATGGACGAGGAAGGCGCTTGCCGCGGCGTGCTCGCCGTCGACATGGCCAGTGGTGAGTTGCACCTGTTCCGTGCCCAGGGCGTCGTGCTGGCGACCGGCGGCTACGGTCGCGCGTATTTCAGCGCCACCTCGGCGCACACCTGCACCGGCGATGGCGGCGGCATGGCGCTGCGCGCGGGATTGCCGATGCAGGACATGGAATTCGTCCAGTTCCATCCGACCGGTATCTACGGTGCCGGCTGTCTGATCACCGAAGGCGTGCGTGGCGAGGGTGGCTATCTGACCAACTCGAAGGGCGAACGCTTCATGGAGCGCTATGCGCCCAACGCCAAGGATCTGGCGTCGCGCGACGTGGTCAGCCGCTCGATGACGGTCGAGATTCGCGAGGGCCGCGGCGTCGGCGCCGAGAGCGATCACATCCATCTCAACCTGATGCACCTCGGTCCCGAGGTCATCCACGAGAAGCTGCCCGGCATTGCCGAGACGGCCAAGATCTTTGCCGGTGTGGATGTCACCAAGCAGCCGATCCCCGTGCTGCCGACGGTGCACTACAACATGGGTGGTCTGCAGACCAACTACCACGGCGAGGTGGTGACGCTGAAGAACGGCAATCCCGACACCGTGGTGCCCGGCCTGTACGCGATCGGCGAAGCGGCCTGCGTGTCGGTGCACGGCGCCAACCGACTCGGGTCCAACTCGCTGCTCGACCTGGTGGTGTTCGGGCGTGCGGTGGCCAACCGCTGCGCCGAGACGATCACGCCCAAGGCCGCGCACAAGCCGCTGCCGGCCTCGGCCTGCGACAAGGCGCTGGCCAACCTCGACAAGGTGCGCAATGCCAAGGGCGGCACGCCGACGGCCGAGCTTCGCAACCAGATGCAGCGCTGCATGCAGAATCACGCTGCGGTGTTCCGCACTAGCGAGTCGCTGTCGGAAGGTGCGGAGAAGATCCGCAAGATCCACGCCGGATTCGAGGACATCGGTATCAGCGATCGTTCGATGATCTGGAATTCGGACCTGATCGAAACCCTCGAGCTGCAGAATCTGCTGTCGCAGGCGGTGGTGACGCTGGTGTCGGCGGACAACCGCAAGGAGTCCCGCGGCGCGCATGCGCACGAGGATTTCCCCGACCGCAACGATGCCGACTGGCACAAGCACACGCTGTGCTGGATCGACGAGCAGGGAACCACGACGATCGACTATCGTCCGGTGCACATGTACACCTTGACCAAGGACGTGGATGTCGTGCCGCCGAAGGCGAGGACGTACTGAGGATGGGTTGGGGGCTCGTCGCGGCAAGCGCACGAGCCTGGGCGTTGTCGCGCACGATCACCGTTTTCGTCACTACTTAACCCCGGGTTTCAACCATGGCCGAATTCACGCTTCCTAAGAACTCGAAGGTCCAGAAGGGCAAGCACTTCCCGGCGAAGGATGCCAAGGGCAAGGTGCGCACGTTCAAGGTGTATCGTTGGAACCCCGACGATGGCCAGAACCCGCGGGTCGATACCTACGAAGTCGACATGGGCAGCTGCGGCCCGATGGTTCTCGACGCGCTGATCAAGATCAAGAACGAGATCGATCCGACCTTGACCTTCCGCCGCTCCTGTCGTGAGGGCATTTGCGGCAGCTGCGCGATGAACATCGACGGCACCAACACGCTGGCTTGCACGAAGGCGATCGACGATTGCCGCGGCGGATCGGTGCCGATCTACCCGCTGCCGCACATGGACGTGGTGAAGGACCTGGTTCCCGATCTCACCCACTTCTACGCGCAATACGCCTCGATCCGCCCGTGGCTGCGTACGCAGAGCGCCGCGCCGCCGGACCGTGAGCGCCTGCAGTCGCCGGAGGATCGCAAGAAGCTCGACGGCCTGTACGAATGCATCCTCTGCGCCTGCTGCTCGACCAGCTGCCCGAGCTACTGGTGGAATGGCGACCGCTATCTGGGCCCGGCCATCCTGCTGCAGGCCTACCGCTGGATCGTGGATTCCCGCGACGAAGACACCGGCAGCCGTCTGGACGACCTCGAAGATCCATTCCGCCTGTATCGCTGCCACACCATCATGAATTGTGCGCGCACCTGCCCGAAGGGACTGAACCCTGCCAAGGCGATCGGCGAGATCAAGAAGCTGATGCTGGAGCGCCGTGGCGTCTGAGCGGGGCGAGGGCACGACGGGGCGCGACACGCTCCCGCTTCCGACCGCGTTCTACCAGCCGGCGGCACGCTGGCCGTTCCGGCTGCTCGCGATGGTCTTTCTGTGCTGCGCCGTGCTCGTCGGCTACGGCGTCACGCGCGACGCGCTTGCCGGAGACTCCAAGGGATTCTGGGATGCGTTCGGTGACCTCGGTTCGGCGCTAACCAGTCTGTTCTTCACTGTTGTCTTTGCCTGGGTTGCTTTCACCGGACGCGTGCCGGATCGGCTGTGGAAGCTGTGGTGGTCTTCGATGGGCAACGAGGTGCCGCAGCATCCAGACGATGGAGCGCGAGCTGCCGCACAGGAAGCAGATCAGGCCGATCTGCCGGGACTCGATCAGGCTGTTGCGCCCCATGCGCGATGGCCGTTCCGGATCGCAGCCGGCCTGTTCGTGGCGCTGGGAGCCTTGGCCGCGGGTGCGCAGCTAAGGAGCTGGTGGCAGGGTGCATGGGCACCGGGTTGGGGCATGCTTGAGGATGCAGGGGTCATCGTCCTCTGCTTGATCATGGTCTGGATGTTCAGCGGCGTGGCCCTGACAGGTCGCGTCTCCGACCGGGCGTGGCAGTGGTTCAATCGGGCATCTCGCTGGTGATCGACGTGCCCGGCGATGCTGCGGAGCTGTCCCGCCTGCGCTGGCGCTGCCGACGCGGCATGCGCGAGCTGGATCAGCTGATGCTGCGTTACCTCGATCGACACTGGCTCGATGCCTCGCCCGAAGAGCGCGCCACGTTCGACGCGGTGCTGGCCATGGAAGACGACCAGCTCTGGCGCTGGTTCATGGGTCGCGAGCCGGTGCCCGAGAATGCTGTAGGAGCCCTTGTTGAGCGGATCCGTCAGCTTCCGCCGTGAGGGTCAGTCGCGGCTCTGGGCCGGCGTGCTCGGCTCCCTGGCCGTGATCGCCACGTGGGCGCTGTGGGCGAGCGATCTGCCTGCTTTGTGGTCGGGGTCGGTCGGCTTGGCCGCCGCGACGTGGTCGGTCGTGTCCGCTCGCTCGGCGCTCGCGCCGCACGCCCTGCTGATCGATCAGGGTGTGCTTTGCGTGCGCTGGGGGGACGGCAAGGGCAGTGACGTCGAATCGGTGTGCGCCTGGGGCCCGCTCCGCGTCATGAAGGTCGGTCGTCGACGCGTCGTCGCGTTGATTGCGTTCTGGCCTGAAGCAGATCGACGCCTGTTCAGCCTGCATTGCCGCGAACTGGCCCGCGCGCCGGCTGCGAGCGTGTAAGCTTCGCGCGCTCGACAGGACTCGACATGTTCCATCCACTGCCCATCGCGATCGGTCTGCGTTACACGCGCGCCAAGCGTCGCAACCATTTCATCTCCTTCATCTCGGCCGTATCGATGCTGGGCATCGCGCTCGGCGTGCTCGCGCTGATTACCGTCATTTCGGTGATGAACGGGTTCGAGCAGGAGCTGCGCACGCGCATCCTGGGCATGGTGTCGCACGCCACGGTGAGCGGAGCCGGAGAGGCCGTCGACAACTGGCGCTTCGCCGTCGAGCGCGCCGAGGCCGATCCGCGGGTGGTGGGCGCTGCGCCGTACGTCGAGGGCGAGGCGATGCTGCAGGGCCTGCAGGTGCAGGGCGCGATGATTCGCGGTGTCGAGCCGGCACTCGAACCCAAGGTGTCGGAGCTGGCCGACAAGATGGTGGTCGGTCGGCTCGACGACCTGCGCAGCGGGCAGTTCCAGATCATCCTTGGTCGCGAGTTGGCGCTGTGGCTGGGGGTCGACGTCAGCGACAAGGTCACTGTGTTCGTGCCCGAGTTCAAGACCACCGCGCTGGGCGCGATGCCGCAGATGCGGCGCTTCACCGTCAGCGGCATCTTCGAGGCAGGGGCGCAGGAATACGACCTCGGGCTCGCCGTGATCCACATCGACGACGCGCGCAGGCTGCTGCGGATGGGCGACGGTGTCAGCGGCGTTCGTCTCAAGCTGCACGACATGTTCGAGGCCTGGCACGTCGCACGCGACCTCGGCGACCAGCTGGGATCGTTCTATCGGGTGCGCGACTGGAGTCGCGAGCACAGCAACTTCTTTCGCGCGATCAAGACCGAGAAGACGGTGATGTTCATCATCCTGTCGCTGATCATCGGCGTCGCTGCGTTCAACCTGGTCTCGTCGCTGGTCATGCTGGTGACAGACAAACAGGCCGATATCGCCATCCTGCGCACGCTCGGGTTGACGCCCGGACAGGTCATGCGCGTGTTCGTGGTGCAGGGCGCGCTCATCGGTGTCATCGGCATCGGCATCGGCGTGGTCGGCGGCGTGGTGCTGACGCTGAACCTGCAGCATGTGGTCAAGGCACTGGAATCGATGTTCGGCTTCGAGTTCATGCCAGCCGACGTCTACTACATCTCTGGTGTGCCGACGATGCTACGAGGCGCTGACGTCGCCATCACCGCGCTCGTCGCGTTCGTGTTGTGCGGGTTGGCGACGCTGTATCCGGCCTGGCGTGCCTCGCGTACCGACCCTGCAGCGGCCCTGCGCTATGAATAGCGGGGATCGAGCCGTGGCGAAATCGGCGTCGTCGCCTGCCCAGACTGTGGTGCTGAGCTGCGAAGGACTGGCGAAAACCTATAACGAGGGCGGCTTGAACACCCGGGTGTTCGAAGGACTCTCGCTGGAAGTGCGCGCGGGCGAAACCATCGCGATCGTCGGCGCGTCGGGTGCGGGCAAGAGCACCCTGCTGCACCTGCTGGGCGGGCTCGATCGCGCCAGCGCAGGCGAGGTGTGGGTCGCCGGCGAGCGCATGTCGTCGCTGTCGGATGCCGATCGGGGCAGGCTGCGCAATCGCGCGCTGGGATTCGTCTACCAGTTTCACCATCTGCTGCCCGAGTTCACCGCGGTCGAGAACGTGATGATGCCGCTGATGATCGCCGGGGCAGGGCGCACCGAGGCCGAAGCCCGCGCGGCCGAACTGCTCGGGCGAGTGGGCCTCGAACAGCGCCTCATGCACAAGCCTGGCGAACTCTCCGGCGGCGAACGTCAGCGTTGCGCGGTGGCACGTGCGTTGGTCACGCGCCCGGCCTGCGTGCTCGGCGACGAGCCCACGGGCAACCTCGACGCGCGGACCGCCGCGGCAGTGTTCGAACTGATGAAGGAACTCAATCGCGAGATCGGTACCGCACTGGTGCTGGTCACCCACGATCGCGAGCTGGCCGCACGACTCGATCGTAGGCTCGAGCTGTTCGAAGGCCGCCTTCGGGTGCTCGACAGCTGACGCCGTGGCCGGGGTCGCGCAGGGGAAGTCGGACGCGCGTGGGCTCGGTAGCGTTGTAGCCCGAACGCGACTGGATCGCCTTGCGCTGATGGCATTCCTCGCTGGATCGGCGAGTGTCATCGCGCTACCGGAGCTGCCCGACAGTCGGGTCGTCCTTGCCTGTCTGCTGATCGCCCCCCTGCTGATCCTGTGGTCGCGCGTTCGCGGGGTTGGCTGGGGGTTGCTGGGTGCGGCGCTGTGCGTGCTGCACGCGCAGTGCTATCTCGACGCGCGGTTGCGTGCGGACGAGGCTGGCGAATACCGGATCGTCGTCGCTGTCGTCGGGCTGCCCAGCCACGACGAGCAATCCACCCGTTTCGAAGCCCGCGTGCTGGACGCCGGCACGGCGCCCGCGCGCCTGTTGGGTGAACGCATCCGGTTCGTCCGCTACGACGAGGGCTGGACCACGATGCCTGGTGACGTATGGGCCGTCCGCGCACGCTTGCGGGCGCCGCGGGGTTTGGCCAACCCGGGCGGCTTCGATGCCGAGCGCTACGCCGCACAACGCGGACTGGTCGCTACCGGCATCGTGACTCGAGCGGAGCCGGCAGAGCATCCGGTTGCGTGGTCGATGGCCTTGCAGCAGCGCCTCGATCGCATGCGCGTGGGAGTCGCGCGGCGATTCGACGAGTCCGGCGTGCCCACGGCGCGCTTCCTCCGCGGACTCTCGGTGGGCGATACCACCGGATTGGATGATCGTGACTGGGAGACGCTTCGGGCGACGGGTCTGTCGCATCTGCTCGCCATCTCCGGTCTGCATGTCGGCCTGATCGCCGGTCTGGCCGCATGGCTGGTGCGGGGAATCTATCGCGTGGTTCCAGCGCTGGCGACGCGCATCCCGTTGGTGCAGGGCGCCGCCTTGGGCGCCTGGTTGGCCGGTTCCGCGTATGCCGTGCTGGCAGGACTCGGATTGCCAACCCTCCGCGCCTTGCTGATGCTGGCGTTGGTGTGTCTGCTGGCCGCCCTCCGTCGGCGCATGCGGGCGACGCATGTCCTGCTGCTCGCAGCGTTCTGCCTCGTCGCGCTGGACCCGCTGGCGATGCTCGGAGCCGGATTCTGGTTGTCGTTTCTCGGCGTCGCCTGGCTGGTGCTGTGTTTGCCTGTTGCCGGTTCGGAGGCGCCGCGCCGATGGTTCCTGCAGCTGGTTCGCGCGCAGGGAGTGCTGCTGCTGGGCTTGTTCCCCCTGACCGTTTCGTTCTTCGGCCAAGCCTCGCTGGTCGGTCCGGTGCTGAACCTGGTGGCGGTGCCGTGGGTGAGCCTGGCGACCGTGCCGCTGGCGCTTGCCGCGACCGTGCTGCAGGGGACGGGGTGGCTGGGTCAGTCCGTGCTCTGGGCCGCCGATCGCAGCATGGCCGCGCTGTGGCAGGTCGCCGAACGGGCCGCGGCTCTCGATCATGCCGAGCTGTTCTTGCCCGAACCTGGCGTGGTCACGCTGCTCGTTGTGCTGGTCGGCGTGGCTTGGCTGCTTGCCCCGCGCGGCACGCCGGGCAAACCGATGGCTGTGCTGCTGCTGGTGCCGTTGTTGTGGCCCGCGGACGATGCGCCGGCACCCGGCGCGTTTCGGCTGCGCGTGCTGGATGTCGGGCAGGGCACGGCGGTGCTGGTGCAGACCCATGGGTTCCAGCTGCTGTACGACGCCGGCGCGGCGTTCCGCAGCGGCGGCGACATGGGCGATCAGGTCGTCGTGCCGGCGATGCGCGGACTGGGGCTTCGTTCGCTCGACGTGATGGTGATCAGCCACGCCGATGGCGACCACGCGGGCGGCGCACGCTCGGTATGGCGAGCGTTTCGCCCCGGGAGGGTGGTCAGCGGAGAGCCGCGTTCGCTGCGGGATGATTTCGACGTGCCATCGGAGCATTGTTCCGGTGTGCAGCCGCTGACCGTGGACGGCGTACGCATCGAGATGCTGCATCCACCCGAGCACTTTCCCGAGCTCGGCAACGACAGTTCGTGCGTACTGCGGATTTCGAACGGCCGTCACAGCGCGCTGTTGGTGGGCGATATCGGCGAGGTGGTAGAGCAGCGCCTGCTGCGGGAATCCGGCGATCTGGACAGCGATCTGCTGCTGGTGGCTCATCACGGCAGCCGGTCGAGCTCGAGTCGGCGCTTCATCGACGCGGTTCGGCCGACCGTGGCCGTGGTGTCGGCGGGGTTCCAGAATCGCTTCGGCCACCCGCATCCCGACGTCGTGGCACGACTGCGCGACTCGGGCGCCAGGGTGATGCTGACCGCGGAGACCGGCATGCTCAGTTGGCAAACCGCGGTGGACGCAACGCCGGCACTGCAGTCCTGGCGCGATACCCGTCGGCGCTGGTGGCGCGCGGACTAGCATCGACGGGCACGCGTGCGGTATCGACATCGTGCGGGCTCCCCGAGTGACTGCGGGGCAACAAGCCCTGCCATACCGAGCCCTGGAGCGGCTCGATCCCGCCCGCAGGCAGCCCGCGCCCGCAGCGCGAGGAGCGTGCGCCCGCACGAGCGCTTGAACGCCGCCGATTGACGCCGCGGTGTGCGCCGTCAGGTCTTAGGTTCTAAACTCTCGCCTCCACGACAAACCGGGAGCGCAACCGCGTGTGGGAGCTATTCAAGGCAGGTGGCTGGGTCATGTGGCCGATTCTCGGCTGCGCGGTGCTGGCTGTAGGCATCATTCTCGAGCGCTTCTGGACGCTGCGGCGCGGCTCCGCCATCCCGCCCAGCCTGGGGCAGGAAGTTCGCGACTGGGCGGCGAGCAACCGGCTCGACCCTGCCCATCTTGAGGCGCTGAAGCAGAACTCCCCGCTCGGCGAGTTGCTCGCGGCTGCCCTGGAGGTACGCCATCGCCCGCGTGAACAGATCAAGGAGCGCGTGGAGGACATCGGTCGCCACATCGCCCACGAGCTCGAGCGCTTTCTGAACACGCTGGGTACGATCGCCGGCGTTGCCCCGCTGCTCGGCCTGCTCGGCACGGTATTCGGCATGATCCGGATGTTCCTGGGCATCCTGAAGTCGGGCGTCGGCGATGCGAGCCGCCTCGCCGGGGGCATCGGCGAGGCCCTGGTGACCACGGCGGCCGGATTGTGCGTCGCCATTCCCGCCCTGATGTTCTATCGGTACTTTCGTGGCCGCGTGGCCGAGTACGTGATCGACATGGAGAAACAGGCCATCGCCCTGCTCGATACGCTGGAAGGCGAAACGCCGAAAGCACCCACCGCGCGGGGCCGCCGCCGGTCATGAACTTCTCTTCGAGCCGGTTCAAAGAAGAACCGGAGATCAGCCTCACCTCGCTGATCGACGTCGTGTTCACCCTGATCATCTTCTTCGTGGTCACCACGACGTTCGACGAACGCAGCGCTGTGCAGCTCGACCTGCCCAAGGCTGCGCCGGATGCGGCCAGCGTGCCGAAGGAGACCATTACCCTCGCGATCGACGCGCAGGGGCGCTACTACATCGGCAACAACGAGGTGCTGAAGCGCGATGCGGCGACGCTTCGGCAGGCTATCGAGGAAGTGATCGGCGAAGATCGGGAGCAGCCGGTGGTGCTGCGCGCCGATGCCAACACGCCGCACCAGGCCGTGGTGACCGCGCTCGACGTACTCGGTCAGCTGGGTTTCTCGCGGATTTCCATCGCCACGGTCGCGGCGGAGGAAGCGCGCGCACCGTGACCGACGCCGCCGACTCGCCGGCCTGGGCCGCCTATCGCCGTCTGCTGCGCTACGCCCATCGGTACCGCTCGCTGCTGTGGATCGCGGTGTTGGGCATGATCATCGACGCTGCCTGCGGTACTGCGTTCATCAATCTGATGGAGCCGCTGGTCGACGAGGCGTTCGTCGAACAGAACCGCCAGGCCGGATGGCAGCTGCCGCTGGTGATCGTCGGCCTGTTCCTGCTGCGCGGCGTCGCCACCTTCGCCACCGACTACGGCATGGCCCGCGCCGGCCGCTCGGTGGTCCGCGACCTGCGTCAGAGTCTGCTGGAGAAATATCTCCGGCTGCCCACCGCCTACTTCGATCGCGAGCCGGTGCCTGCGATGGTGTCACGGCTCAATTTCGACACCGAGCAGGTGGCGCACGCCAGCAGCGATGCGCTGAAGGTGATCGTCACCGACTCGCTCTACATCGTCTTCCTGCTTGGCACGATGTTCTGGCACAGCCCCAAGGTGACGCTCACCATGCTGGTGCTGGGGCCGGTGATCGGTGCGATCGTGTCGGTGGTCGGCAAGCGCTACCGGCGCCTGAACCACGAGATCCAGGACGCCGTCGGCGCGATGGCCCACCGTGCCGAACAGACGCTCGGTGCGCAGCAGGAGGTGAAGGTGTATGCCGCGCAGGCGAGTGAAGCCGGCCGTTATGCGGGCATGGCCGACCGCCTGCTGCGTCTGTACACCAAGGTCGAGACCACGCGGGCGTCGTCGTCGTCGATCGTGCAGGTGCTGGCGGCGCTGGCGCTTGCGGTCATCGTCTACGTGGCCAGCGCGGAAGCCAGCCACGGCGCGTTGAGTGCCGGCCAGTTCGTCGCACTCATGATGGCGATGATGGCGCTGCTGCCGTCGCTGAAGCGCATCACCACGGTGCAGTCCCAGGTCTCGCGCGGCATTGCCGCGGCGCAGCGGATTTTTGCGGTGCTCGATGAAGTGGAAGAGGCTGATGCCGGCCCGGTGCCGATGCAGCGAGCCGAGGGCCTGATCGAGTTTCGCGCGGTCAGCGCCACGTACCCGGAGAGCGAGCGGCCGGCGCTGCACGAGGTCAGTTTCACCGCCCGGCCTGGCACGGTCACTGCGATCGTCGGGCGCTCGGGTTCGGGCAAGACCACCCTGATGCGCCTGTTGCCGCGTTTCTACGAACCCAGCTCGGGCAGCATTCTGCTCGATGGGGTGCCGATCGCCGACGTGCGTCTCGCCGACTTGCGTCGGCAGATGGCGCTGGTCAGCCAGCAGGTCGTGTTGTTCGATGATGCGGTCGTCTCGAACGTGGCGCTGGGCCAATCGTCGCCCGATCGTCAGGCTGTGCAGCAGGCGCTCGAACACGCCCAGGCGGCGGATTTCGTCGCCGAGCTGTCGGGCGGGCTGGATGCGCCGATCGGCGACAAGGGCGGCAAGCTGTCCGGCGGCCAGCGACAGCGACTGGCGATCGCCCGCGCCATGCTCAAGGATGCGCCCATCCTCCTGCTCGACGAAGCGACTGCGGCGCTCGATCCGCAGTCGGAGCGACTGGTTCAGCAGGCACTCGACCGTGCGACCTCGGAGCGAACCACCCTGGTCATCGCCCATCGACTGAGTACCATCGAGCACGCCGATCAGGTGCTGGTGCTGGATCAGGGTCGGCTGGTCGAGCAGGGCACCCACGCCGAGCTGCTGGCGCGCGACGGCCTGTACGCTTCGCTGCACCGCATGCAGTTCCGTGAGCACGGCGATGGCGGCGCAGAATGATCTCGCAGCCCGGCTGCAGCGCGTCTGGTATGCGGGAGCGCGACCGCCGTGGTGGACGCGGATCCTCGCCGGGATGTTCGCTGCGCTGAGCGCACTGCGCCGCGGCTTGTATCGCCTCGGCCTGCTGCGCATCCACGGGATATCGTTGCCGGTGATCGTGGTCGGCAACATCGCCGTGGGCGGCAGCGGCAAGACGCCGTTCGTGATGGCCCTGGGGGAGGCCTTGCGCGCACGCGGATGGCGCCCGGGCGTCGTCAGTCGGGGATATGGACGGCGTCTGGCTGGCGTGGTGCGCGTGCATGGCAAATCGGCCGCTGACGAGGTTGGCGACGAGCCGCTGCTGATGGCGCAGCGCACCGGGCTGCCGGTGGCCGTGGCGTCTCGGCGCGTCGAGGCCGCTCGCCTGCTCGCGCAGTCCGGCGAAGTCGACGTACTGATCGCCGACGACGGATTGCAGCATTACGCGCTGCATCGTGATCTGGAGATTGCCCTGATCGACGGGCGGCGGGGCCTTGGCAACGGTCGACTGCTGCCGGCAGGGCCGCTGCGCGAGCGCGCGGAACGTCTGCGGCGCTGCGACGGCGTGGTCGGCATGCTCGCCGCGCCGGCCACGCCGGCGGTGGATTGGGTTTGCGAAGGAAGCATGGGCGACACGTCACGTCTGCATGACGGCGTAGCGGGCACCCTGGCGGCGTTTCGTGGGCGAACGATTCATGCCGTGGCCGGCATCGCCGACCCGGCGCGGTTCTTCGACGGGCTCAGGCAGGCAGGGATCGACATCATTGAACATGCCTATTCGGACCACCATGTCTACGAGGCGTCCGAACTGGCATCGTTGCGCGACGCCACGGTGCTGACCACGGAAAAAGACGCGGTCAAGCTCGGCGGACTCGCCGGCGCCGACTGGTGGCAGGTACGCTGGGCGGTAGCTGTGCCCGACGGACTGGTCGAACTGATCCACGCGAGGCTGCTGACCATGGGATCCAGGAGCAGGGGATGAAGCAAGGGCCGGAGTTCGTCGTGGCGATTCCCGCGCGTTACGGCTCGACGCGACTGGCCGGCAAGCCGCTGCTGGACATCGCCGGCAGGCCGATGATCGCCCGGGTGGTCGAGCGCGCTCTGCGGGCGGGCGCCCGCGAAGTGGTGGTGGCCACCGACGACGCACGCATTGCCGATGCCCTGGCCGGGGAGTCGATCGAAGTCTGCATGACGTCCACAGCCCATCTGTCGGGCACCGATCGCCTCGCCGAGTGCGTGCACAAGCTCGGCTGGGCCGACGACACCGTGGTGGTCAACGTGCAGGGCGACGAACCGCTGGTTCCCGAGGAAGCGATTCGCACGCTCGCACGCTGGCTGGTGGAGGCCGATGCACCGATCGCCACGTTCGCGGTGCCCTTCGACGATACCGAGACCCTGTTCGACCCGAACTGCGTGAAAGTGGTGTTCGACCGTCATGGCCGTGCGCTGTTGTTCAGCCGGGCGCCGATTCCCTGGCATCGCGATCGCCTCCAGCGCGACCGGGTGTCGCCCCTGCCGCAGCGTGCCTGGCGGCACGTCGGCATGTACGCCTACCGCGCCTCGGCCCTGCGGGCGTTCGCCGCGATGCCGCCGGGTCGTCTGGAGCAGATCGAGGCGTTGGAGCAGATGCGCGCCCTCGAAGCCGGGTGGCCGATTGCGGTCACGGCTGCGCCGGTGCCGATTCCGGCCGGCGTCGACACCGCGGACGACCTGGAACGGGTGCGGAGGATGTTCCGATGAGCAGCGTTTCGCTGGGGCGCGGTTCGAGCGTCGAGCGGCACGGTCCCTCCGTGCTTGTCGTGTGCATGGGAAACATCTGCCGATCACCGATCGCAGAAGGCCTGCTTCGCCACCACGCCCGTCGCGAGGGGGTCGACCTCTACATCGACTCGGCCGGCACGCATGCGTACCACGTCGGCGAACCGCCGGATGCGCGGGCGCGCCGGGTGTGCCGGGCGCGGGGTCTGCCGATCGACGATCTCCGGGCCCGTCAGGTCCACGACAGCGACCGCGAGCGCTTCGATTGGATTCTCGCCGCCGACCGGACGAATCTGCGCATGCTGCAGGCGAGATTCGGCGGCAGCGAGCACGTCCAGCTGCTGCTCGAATTCGCCGGGGTGTCCAGCCCGATCGAGGTGCCAGACCCCTACTACGAGGACGAGTCGGCTTTCGAGGCGGTGTTCGATCTGCTCGACGGCGCCTGCGCGAAGGTGCTGCGCCGTGTGACAAGTTCGGCATAATGCCGAAGCGGCCCGGGCGTCACGGCTCCGCACCGAACAGGAATTCCAGCGCGCGATGAGCATCGAACAGCTGAAGGTCTTTCCCGAGGAGCTCGACTGGATCAACGGCGAACCGTTGACCATGGAAGACCAGCGCGGTCGGATCGTGGTGCTGCTGTTCTGGAGCGCCGGCTCGGCCTATTGCCAGAACCTGATGATGGAAGTGCAGCAGGTGCTGGCCAAACACTCCGAAAGCACCACCCTGATTGCGGTGCATTCGCCGAAGTTCGAGGCCGAGCGCGATGCCGGCGTCGTGCTCAAGACCGTCAACCGCATCGGTTTCCGGCATCCGGTGGCGCACGATCCCAGCTTTGCCCTGTGGCAGCAGTTCGACGTCAACTCCTGGCCGACGATGGTGCTGCTCGATCACAAGGGCAGCGTCGCCGGCGCGCTGGTCGGCGATGACCAGAAAGGCAACCTCGATCATGCGGTGGCGCGCATGCTGGACGAGCTGGGGCCGGACGAGCGCGAGTACGAGAATCACCCGCCGGTGTTCAAGCCCGAGCCACGGCTGCCGTTGGCGTTTCCCAGCGGTCTCGCGGTCACGGCCAACCATCTCTACGTCGCCGACACCGGGCACCACCGCATCCTGGAGTGCACGCACGACGGACGCATCCTGCGCCAGTTCGGCACCGGCAACCCCGGTCTGGTCGATGGTCACACGGCGGAGAGTCACTTCAACATGCCGCGCGGCCTGTGCATCATCCGCGACGCCCTGTACGTGGCGGACTCGGGAAGCCACGCACTGCGCCGGATCGCCCTGCTCAACGGCGAGGCGGACACGCTGGCTGGCAACGGCCAGCGCGGCGGGCTCGACGGCTATGCCAACCTGCCGCCCGAGCAGTGTCCGATGGACGCACCCTGGGCCGTGGCCGGCAGCTTCGACAAGCTGTTCATCGCCATGGCCGGGGCCCACCAGATCTGGGAATACGATCAGGTCAAGCGCAGCATGCGCGTGCTGTCGGGCACCGGGCAGTTCGGCCTGTCCGATGCCTCGGGCGAACGCACCTTGCTTGCCCAACCGGCCGCACTGGCGCTGATCCAGCAGACTCTGTACATGGCCGACTCGGCCGCGTCCGCAATTCGCGGCGTGCACACCCTGGGCGGACAAACGCACACCCTGATCGGCCAGGGTGTGTACGACTTCGGCGACCACGAAGGCGCGCGACACGTCGCCCTGCTGCAGTACCCGACCGGGCTCGCGCTCGACGTGAAGGCCCCCAAGCTGTGGATCGCCGACACCTACAACAACCAGATCAAGACGCTCCGTCTCGGCGGCGGTGAGCTCAAGCGCTACGAACTGAACTACCCGTTGCGTCAGCCGGCGGCGGTCGCATCCAGTGACGGCGTGCTCTGGATCGCCAACACCAACGCCCACGAGATTCTTCGCGTCGACGTCGAAACGCGTCAGGTCAAGCGCCTGCCGATCGGGGAATGACCTCGGCACCGTCGTCCCCCGCCGATCGGCCTGTTCCCGAGTTCGACGGCAAGGCGTTCGCCCGCTCACTGCCTACCACGCCCGGCGTGTACCGGATGCTCGGCGATGAAGGCGCCGTCCTGTACGTCGGCAAGGCCTCGGCGCTGCGCGCGCGGGTGGCGAGCTACTTCAGCGGGCGTCCGCAGTCGGCGCGCATCGCGCTCATGCTGGCGCGCACCCGCAGTATGGAGTTCACCGTCACCCGTACCGAAAGCGAGGCGCTGATCCTCGAGAACGAGCTGATCAAGTCGTTGCGCCCGCGCTTCAACGTGCTGCTGCGCGACGACAAGAGCTATCCGTACATCCGGGTGACACCGGATCGCTTTCCCCGGGTGATGTTCTACCGCGGTGCACGCAGTGCCGGCGGCCGCTTCTTCGGCCCGTATCCCGGCGCTGGCGCGATCCGCGAGACGCTCAATCTGCTGCACCGGCTGTTCCATCTGCGCTCCTGCGAAGACAGCGTGTTTCGCAGTCGCACGCGGCCCTGCCTGCAGCATCAGATCGGTCGATGCAGCGCACCCTGTGTCGGCCTGATCGATGCCGCGGCCTATGCGGAGTCGGTACGCCGGGCCACGCTGTTGCTGGAAGGTCGCAGTGCCGACCTGCTGGACGATCTCACCGCGCAGATGGAGCAGGCCGCCAAGGCACTCGATTTCGAGCAGGCTGCCCGGTTGCGCGACCTCATCGCCCAGCTGCGCACGGTACAGGCCAAACAGTTCGTCGAGGGCAGTGGCGACGATGCGGACGTGATTGCGGTGCGTTTCGGTGGCGGACAGGCTTGTGTGCTGGTGCAGTCGTTCCGGCGCGGGCAGAACCATGGCACCCGCAGCTACTTCCCGAAACTCAATGGTGAAGACGACGAATCAAGCATTCTTGCCGCCTTCGTCACCCAGCACTATCTGGCGCAGACGCCGCCGCGTGAAGTGCTGCTCGCGCGCGCGATCGAGGACGCGGAGCTGATATCCGAAGTGCTGACCGAGCAGGCCGGGCGCCGCGTGCAAGTGCGCAGCGCGGTGCGCGGAGCTCGACAGCGGCTGGTCGAGGCCGCGCAGCGATCCTGCGATGCGGCCTTGGCCAGCGCGCTGCAGAGCAGTGAGGTGCAGAGCCGCCGCATCGAAGATCTGCAGCAGCTGCTCGGCCTTGAGCAGGCACCGACGAGGATCGAATGCTTCGACGTCAGCCATACCCAGGGCGAGCTCACCGTAGCGTCGTGTGTGGTGTTCGACGCCGAGGGGCCGGTACGTGCGCAGTACCGGCGGTTCAACATCGAGGGCATCACCCCGGGCGACGATTTTGCCGCGATGCAGCAGGCACTGCGGCGCCGTTTCACCCGCGGGGTGGCCGAGGGCGTATTGCCGGACTTGCTGCTGATCGACGGTGGCAAGGGTCAGGTCGCCCAGGCCCATGCGGTGCTGGGCGCGCTGGAGGTGGCGGGCACGGTGGTCGTTGGCGTGGCCAAGGGGCCGGAGCGCAAGGCTGGCCGCGAGACGCTGATTCTCCCGGACGGCCGCGAGCTGGCGCCCGGACCGCTGTCGGCCGGTCTGCACCTGATCCAGCATGTGCGTGACGAAGCGCACCGGTTTGCGATCACCGGTCATCGCGGGCGTCGCGGCAAGGCGCGCACCCACAGTGCGCTGGAGGACGTCGAGGGCATCGGTCCGCGCAGACGGGTTAAGCTACTGCGACACTTCGGTGGACTGGCTGGTTTGAAGGGAGCAGGCGTGGAGGAGATCGCGCGGGTCGAAGGCATCAACGAAGCGCTGGCGAAGCGCATCTACGCCGCGCTGCACGGCGAGACGGGGGTCTGAGCTTGGCTGCCGGCGTACCCCTGACCATTCCGACCATCCTCACGCTCGGTCGCATCGTCAGCATCCCGATCCTGATCGTGGTGTTCTACCTGCCGTACCAGTGGACGCACCTCGCCGCGGCGGCCGTCTTTGCGCTCGGAGCGCTGACCGACTGGCTGGATGGCTGGATCGCGCGCCGCTACGGCATGTACTCGAAGTTCGGCGCCTTTCTGGACCCCGTGGCCGACAAGCTTGCCGTCGCCGTTGCGCTGATCCTGATCCTGCAGCGACATCCCAGCATGTGGTTCGCGCTGGTGGCGGCGGTGATCATCGGGCGTGAGATCACGATCTCGGCGCTGCGCGAGTGGATGGCCGAGATCGGCCAGCGCGCTCGGGTCAACGTCGCCGGCGTCGGCAAGGTCAAGACCATCGTGCAGATGCTGGCGCTGGTCATGCTGCTGTACGAAGATCCGCTGTTCGATCTGCCGGTTTTCCTGATCGGCGCGATGCTTCTTGCCGTGGCCGCGGCACTGACCTTGTGGTCGGGCTACCTGTACTTGCGCGCGTCCTGGCCGTCGATGGCCGAGCATGCCGGCGAGACCACGGAGCCCCCTCCGCAGGATTGAGCCGGTTCCGCGTCGGTCCTGCATGCGCGGTTTCTCCAGGGCCGTGTGCTCTTGTGCGGACCGGTTCGCGTGCGCTTCACGGACGGGTTGGGTAGTCTTGCGGCTTTCCGTTTTCCGGAGTGCCCGCATGCGAGTCCTGCCGCTGATGCTTTGCTGTCTTCCGCTCGCGGTGTCCGCAGCGAAACCGGGCGGCGACAAGGACAAGGATGCCTGGTCGGTGGAGAGCAGCCTCGCTGCACCCAGGACGGTGGCATTCAGCACCGAGGAAGGCACCTGGATGAATCTCGATGTCTCGCCCGATGGCAAGCGCATCGTGTTCGATCTGCTCGGTGATCTCTACCTGCTGCCCATCGAGGGTGGCGCAGCCAAGCGGCTCACCTCGGGTCGCGCTTTCGACGTGCAGCCGCGCTTTTCTCCGGACGGCAGGCAGGTGGCGTTCACCTCCGATCGCAGCGGCGGCAACAACCTCTGGCGCATCGGTGTGGACGGCAAGAACGCTGTCCAGGTCAGCGACGAGAAGTTCCGGCTCCTCAACAACCCGATCTGGACCGAGGACGGCCAGTACCTGATCGGACGCAAGCACTTCACCGGCATGCGTTCTGCCGGTGCGGGCGAGCTGTGGATGTACCACGCGTCGGGCGGTCAGTCGGGCCTGCAGCTGACCAAGCAGAAGAACGACCAGCAGGACCAGGGCGAACCCGCGCTCAGTCCGGACGGGCGCTATCTGTACTTCTCGGAGGATGTCAGCCCGGGCCCGTTCTTCCAGTACAACAAGGATCCGCACGGGCTGATCTATGCCATCCGCCGCCTCGACCGGAAGACCGGTGACGTCGACAATCTCGTCCAGGTGGCCGGCGGAGCGGTGCGGCCGCAGCCCTCGCCCGATGGCAAGACCCTGGCGTTCGTGCGCCGTGTGCGCGAGAAGAGCGTGCTGCATCTGATGGATCTGGCGTCGGGCGCCATTCGACCACTGTGGGACGGCTTGAGTCACGACCAGCAGGAAGGCTGGGCGATTTTCGGGCCGTACCCGAACTACGACTGGTTGCCCGACAGCTCGGCCCTGGTGGTTTGGGCGCAGGGCGGCCTGTGGCGGGTGGATTCCTCCAGCGGTGCCGCAAGCCGCATTCCATTCACCGCTGACGTCGAACAGAAGGTGGCCGAGCCGCTGCGCTTCGACAACACCCTGGCGAGTGGCACCTTTGCGCCGCGCATGATCCGCGATGTGGCGACAGCGCCCGATGGACGCAGCGTGGTCTTTCACGCGGTCGGCAAACTCTGGACGCGCGGGCTGCCCGGCGGCAAGCCGCAGCGACTCACGGCCCACGAAGGTGATTTCGAATACCAGCCCAGCTTCAGTGCGGACGGCAGCAAGCTGCTCTACACGAGCTGGAACGACGCCGATCTCGTCCGCGTGGTCGAGCGTGATCTCGCCACCGGTAGCGAACGCACGCTGCCCACCGGGAGCGGGTTCTTCTACGCGCCGCATTTTTCGCCCGACGGGCGCGACATCGTCTACGCCAAGTCATCAGGCAGCGAGATGACCGGAGAGATCTGGTCGAGCGATCCGGGCATCTACCTCTTGCGCGCCGGCTCGCACACCCCGGTTCGATTGTCCAAGGACGGCGAGGAGCCGCAGTTCGCGGGTGACGGCGGTCGCGTCTACTACTTCACCGGCGGCTTCAGCGACAAGGAGGCGGGCAAGAAGCTGATGAGCGTCGGCCTTGCCGGTGAGGAGCCGCGCGAGGTCTTCAGCATGAAGTACCCGACCCAGGTCAGTCTGAGCCCGGACGGCAAATGGGTGGCATTCACCGAGCTGTACAACGCCTACGTGGCGCCGGTGCCGGTTACCGGGGGCAGCGTGGAGATCAGCAAGGACGGCAAGGGCTTCCCGATCGCCCGCGTCAGCCGCGACGCCGGTTCCTATCTGCACTGGAGCGATGCAAACACCGTGCATTGGGTGGTCGGCAACGACTATTTCTCGCGAGACCTGAAGGACGCGTTCGCCTTCTTGCCGGGGTCGCCCAAAGACCTGCCCGAACCCAAGGATGCCCAGGGCATTGACCTCGGCCTGCGTCAGCCGGTCTTCGCCCCGAGCGACCGCGTGGCCTTCGTGGGCGCTCGCGTCATCACCATGCGCGATGCCGAGCACACCCAGGAGGTCATCGAGAACGGCGTGGTGCTGGTTCAGGGCGACAGCATCGTGGCGGTCGGTTCGCGCGCCGACGTGCGCGTGCCCGATGGGGCGCGGGTCGTCGACGTCACTGGCAAGACCATCTATCCCGGTATCGTCGACGTGCATGCCCATGCCAATCACTTCGGTGGCGGAGTGATCCCGCAGCAGAACTGGGCGTACTACGCCAATCTCGCGTTCGGCATCACCACGGTGCACGATCCCTCGGCAACCAACGAGTTCGTGTTCTCGCAGGCCGAGCTGGTCGAGGCCGGAAAGATGGTGGGGCCGCGCATCTTCTCTACCGGCACGATTCTGTACGGCGCCGACTACGACTTCAAGGCGGTGGTGGATTCGCTCGACGACGCGCGCTCGCACCTGCGTCGGATGAAGGCGCTCGGTGCGTTCTCGGTGAAGAGCTACAACCAGCCGCGGCGCAACCAGCACCAGCAGATCAACCAGGCCGCGCGCGAGCTGGGCATGCTGGTGGTGGAGGAGGGCGGAGCTACCTTCTTCCACAACATCCCGATGGTGCTGGACGGCGTGACTGGGATCGAGCACAACCTGCCGATCGCGCCGCTGTACAAGGATGTCGTGCAGCTGATGGCCGGCACGGATGTTCGCAATACGCCGACGCTGGTGGTCAGCTATGGCGGCCTGTCCGGCGAGCGCTGGTTCTACGCGCGCGACAACGTGTTCGACGACGCGAAGTTGAACCGTTTCTTCCCGCGCGAAACCCTCGACGCGCAATCGATTCGTCGGGAGATTGCGCCCGAGTGGGACTACTACCACATCGAAGTGGCCAAGGCGGCCAAGGTGCTGCGGGATGCCGGGGTGAAGATCCAGGTCGGTGGTCATGGGCAGATGCAGGGGCTCGCCCCGCATTGGGAGATCTGGATGCTGCAGCAGGGCGGATTCACCCCCTTCGAAGCGCTGCGCGCAGCCACCATCGATGGCGCCGACTACATCGGTTTTGGCAAGCAGCTGGGTTCTCTGGAAGCGGGCAAGCGCGCCGATCTCGTGGTGGTCGATGGCAATCCGCTGGAGAACCCACGCGCCACCGCCGACACCGTGTACGTCATGGTCAATGGGCGTCTGTTCCGCACCGACACCATGGCGGAGGTGGGGGGCGGCCAGGCGCCGGAGCCGATTTTCCACTGGCAGCGCCACCGCGCCGGACGCAGCTTTGGCCTGGAGTACGGGCCGACGGCGCCATGCCACTGTCCGAAAGGAAATCAGCACACGCATTGAGGTCGGCGCGCGTCATGGCGCGCGCTCGCCGTCTCTGCGAGGCGATGCCGGTTCGAAGCGCTTTGCGGGTGTGAAGCGCCTCGTTCCGTGCACGGTCTCCCGCGAGACTTCACGCGACGGCCACGGCCGCAGCGGCAGTGTGTCGCGCCATGACATCGCACGCACGACTTTTCCTTCCCGCACTCGCCGCCTTCTTCGCACTCAGTTTCGCTGCGGCACTCGGCGGCGCGCTGTTCCCGACCGGCGCCGAGTTCGCCCAGCTGCAGCGTCCCTTCTTCGCACCGCCGAACTGGTTGTTCGGGCCGGTCTGGACGGTGCTGTACGGCCTGATCGCGTGGTCGGCCTGGCTGGTCTGGCGTCGCGTTGGCTGGTGGGGGCCGCCGATGCGAATGTGGTACGTGCAGCTGGCGCTCAACGCTGTCTGGACGCCGCTCTTCTTCGGCCTGGGATGGCGCGGGGTCGCGCTGGTCGAGATGGCCCTGCTGTGGGTCGCCATTCTGCGGACCATCGTTCTGTTCAAGCCGCACTCGCGGGCGGCGGGATGGATGCTGGCGCCCTATCTGGCTTGGGTGAGCTTTGCCTTGGTGCTGAATGCAGCGTTCTGGTGGCTGAACCGGTAGGGAGATACCGTAGCCGCGGCGACGTCGGCGGTCAGTCCTGCCTGGCGGCGATATCCCGAGCCACCTTGCGCGTCAGCACCGCCTCGCGATGGGCGATGTAGACCGTCGACGCGAAGATGATGCCCGCACCGATCGCGGTGTAACGGTCGACCGATTCGCCGAACAGCCACCAGGCCAGCAGCGCCACGACCGGCAACTGGACAAAGCTGATCGGGGTGAGTGCCGAGGCCTCACCGGCGCCCAAGGCCCGGGTCCAGCACATGTGTGCGGCGGTACCCAGCAGGCCCGCCATGGCACCCCAGAGCCACGCCAGCGGGCTTGGCCATTGCCAGACGAACACGGCGGGCAGCAGGGAAAGGGGCGTCCAGATCAGAGTCGTGTAGAGCACGATCGCGTCGGCGGGTTCGGTGCGCGAGAGAATCTTGATGCTGATCGCGACGGAGGCGCTGGCGATGGCCGCGGTCAACGCGATCACCGAGTCGAAGCTGAACGCCGCGCTGCCGGGCCGGACGATGATCAGCACGCCGATGAATCCCACCGCGACTGCCGACCACCGGCGCATGCGAACAACCTCGCCGAGTACCAGCACGGCACCCACGGTGACGAAGATCGGCGTGGAATAGGAGATCGACACGGCCTGGGCCAGCGGCAGGTGGGCGATGGCCCAGAATCCGCAGAGCATCGACAGCAGGCCGATCACGCAACGCAGGAAGTACAGCGGAAGTTTGTCGGTGCGCAGCAATCCGCTGCCGGCGCGCCACAGCAGGGGCAGGGCGAACAGCAGTCCGAACAGGTTGCGCAGGAAGGCCACTTCGAATGCGTGCAGGGTCTGCGAGGCGAGGCGAATGGTGATCACCATGCAGGCAAACAGCACGGCGCTCATCAGCATCCAGAGGGGTGCACTGATCTCGACGCGACGCGACGGACCGGTCTGCATGGCGACTACCAGCGCGCTCCGATGATCCGGGGTTCGGGCTCAAGGGCAACGCCGAAGGTCTGCTCGACCGAATCGGCCACGCGGCGCGCCACGGAGAGAATTTGCGCGCCGCTGGCGTGACCGTGGTTCACCAGCACCAGTGCATGCTGCGCGGCGACGCCGGCATCGCCCTCGCGAAACCCGCGCCAGCCGCAATGCTCGATCATCCACGCCGCGGAGAGCTTCTGCTTGCCGTCACCGTCGGCGAAGCTCGGCAACTCCGCAAAGCGGTCAGCCAGGGCCTCCGACTGGGCGCTCGGCACCGAAGGATTCTTGAAGAAGCTGCCGGCGTTGCCAAGCAGTGAGGGCAGCGGAAGCTTGCGCGCGCGGATCCGGCTGATCGCTTCGGCGGCGTGCAGCGGACGTGGCGACTCGACCCCCATCGCTGCGATCTCCTCGCGCACGCCGGCGTAGTCGAGGCGCAGATCGGCGCTGCGTCGCAGATCGAAAGCCACCGCAGTCACCACCCATCGTTGCGCTTCGCGCTTGAACAGGCTGTCGCGGTAGCCGAGCACACAGTCCGCCGCGGCGAGTGTGCGATGAACGTGCTGGTCGCGGTCGAAGGCCTCGACGAAGGCCAGGCTCTGGCTGATGTCTGCACCGTAGGCGCCGATGTTCTGGATCGGGGCCGCGCCGACCGAGCCCGGAATCAGGGCAAGGTTCTCCAGGCCGTGCAGGCCCCGGCCGACCGACCAGCGCACCAGGTCGTCCCAGCGCTCGCCGGCCTCGGCGCGCACGCGCACGCGGTCAGCGTCCTCTTCGATGATCTGGATGCCCGTCGTCGCCGGGGCGATCACCACGCCGTCGAAGTCGCCGGCGAACAGCAGATTGCTGCCTTCGCCCAGGATGAGCACTTCGCTTTGCCGCACCAGTGGATAGTCCAGCAGCTCGGCAAGGGCTGCGGGGCTGCGCACGTCGGCAAGCAGTGCGGCGGTGGCCTCGACGCCGAAGGTGTTGCGGGCACGGAGCGGCGCGCGCTCCAGCAGCTGATAGCCGATCATCCGGTGCTGCTGGGCGCCTCCTTGCGCCGGCGGATCGCATCCACGCATTCGCGGATCAAGCCCGGGCCGCGATAGATCAGCCCGGAGTACAGCTGGACCAGCGAAGCGCCGGCGGCAATCTTGCCCGCGGCTTCGGCGCCCGAGAGCACGCCGCCAACCCCGATGATCGGGATCGAGCCGGGCAGGTGCGCGCGCAGGCGGCGCAGCACGTAGGTGGAGTGCCCGTAGAGCGGGCGGCCCGACAGTCCGCCGGCTTCCTGGGCGAAGCGCGAGCTTTGCACCTGGCTTCGGTCGACCGTGGTGTTGGTGGCGACGACGCCGTCGATCTTCGCGGCGCCCAACACTTCGCCAATGATGTCGATTTCACTGTCGAACAGGTCGGGCGCGATCTTGACCATCATCGGTCGACGCTGTCCGTGTCGCGCTGCGAGCGACTCCTGCGCCTCGCGCAGGCGACCGATCAGGCGCTTGAGCGCGTCCTCGTGCTGCAGGTCGCGCAAACCCTTGGTGTTGGGCGAGGAGATGTTGATGACGATGTAGTCGCACAGCGGGTACACGCGCTGCATGCAGAAGAGGTAGTCGGTCGCCGCATTCTGCGCGGCCGTGTCGGCGTTCTTGCCGATGTTCACGCCGACGATGCCCTTGTACTTGCGTCGCTCGAGATTGCGCGCCAGGGCATCGACGCCGTGGTTGTTGAATCCCATGCGATTGATGATGGCCTGCTGCGCTGCCAGCCGGAACAGCCGCGGCTTGGGATTGCCGATCTGCGCCCGCGGGGTGACGGTGCCGACTTCGACAAAGCCGAAACCCAGACCGCCCAGGGTGTCGATGTGCTCGCCGTTCTTGTCCAGCCCGGCGGCCAGGCCGACCGGGTTGCTGAACTCCAGACCGAAGACCTTGGTGAGCAGCGGCTTCGGCTTGCGCGCGAGCAGCGGCCGCAGGCCGAGGTGGCTGGCCAGGTCGAGCGACGAGAGCGCCCACTCGTGCGAACTCTCCGCGTCGAGGGCGAAGAGCAGGGGGCGGGCGAGTGGATAGAGCAAGCGTCAGCTCCCGAACAGCACGGCCGAGGTCCCGAACAGGACCACCACGCCGACCCAGAACAGCAACAGCAGCACCAGCATGCCGAGCTGCGCCCAGCCGAGGATCAGTCCGATCAGGGCGAGGCTGTCACCGCCCAGCGCGCCCTGGGCGCGCCGGATGTCGGCACGTGCCACGTGGCCGCAGACAATGGCCACGAGCGCGCCGAGCAGCGGCAGGATCAGCCAGCTGATGATGCCGAACACCAGGCTGAGCACGGCGGCTGTGCTGGTGGGCGCATTCGGGTTGGCCGGCTGGTTCATCGATCAGAACTCGAACTTGATGCCCTGGGCGAGCGGCAGCGCGTCGGAGTAGTTGATCGTGTTGGTCTGCCGGCGCATGTAGACCTTCCAGGCATCCGACCCGGATTCGCGGCCGCCGCCGGTTTCCTTCTCACCTCCGAACGCACCACCGATCTCGGCCCCCGAGGTGCCGATGTTGACGTTGGCGATGCCACAGTCGGAGCCGGCAGCGGAGAGGAATTGTTCGGCGTGCCGGAGATTCAGCGTGAAGATGGCCGAGGAAAGTCCCTGTGGCACCGCGTTCTGCATCGCGATGGCCTCGTCCAGGGTGTCGAACGGGATCGCGTAGAGGATCGGCGCAAACGTCTCGGTCTGCACCGCGGTGCATTCGTTGGCCACACCGGTAATCACCGTCGGCAGCACAAAGTTGCCCGGGCGGTCGCTGAGCGCGGCGCCGCCGGTGCGCACGCTGCCGCCAGCCTGCTTGGCTGTCTCGATCGCAGCAAGAAAGCGCTGCACCGAGGCCTGGTCGGTCAACGGACCCATCAGGGTGGCCGGGTCGGTCGGGTCACCGATTTTCTTCTCGACCTGCTTGTAGGCAGCGCAGACCTTCTCCACCACTTCATCGAAACGCGAGCGGTGCACGAACAGGCGGCGCGTGGTGGTGCAGCGCTGGCCCGCGGTGCCGACCGCGCCGAAGACGATCGCGGGAATCGCCAGCTTCAGGTCGGCGGTTTCATCGACGATGATCGCGTTGTTGCCGCCCAGCTCGAGCAGCGAGCGACCCATGCGCTGCGACACGCGCTCGCCGACCTGGCGGCCGACCCGGGTCGAGCCGGTGAAGCTGACCAGGGGCACGCGGTGATCGTTGACGAAATGTTCGGCCAGCTCGTGGCCGGCATCGTTGAAGAGAAAGAACAGGTCGGGGAAACCGGCTTCGCGCAGCGCCTCGTTGCACACCTTCATCGACGCGATCGCGGTGAGCGGGGTTTTCGGAGACGGCTTCCAGATCGAGATATCGCCGCAGACGGCCGCAATGAAACTGTTCCAGGCCCACACCGCGACCGGGAAATTGAACGCCGAGATGATGCCGACCAGGCCGATCGGATGCCACTGCTCGTACATGCGGTGGCCGGGGCGCTCGGAGTGCATGCTCAAGCCGTACAGCATGCGCGACTGGCCGACCGCGAAGTCGGCGATGTCGATCATCTCCTGGACTTCGCCGTCACCCTCGGCCTTGATCTTGCCCATCTCCATGCTCACCAGGGTGCCGAGCGCATCCTTGTGCTTGCGCAACGCCTCGCCACACAGGCGGATGGCCTCGCCGCGGCGCGGGGCAGGGGTGGTGCGCCAGATCTTGAACGCTTCCTGAGCGCGCTGGACCAGCAGCTCGTAGTCGGCCTGGCTGCTGGCGTAGACGCTCGCGATCGTCTCGTTGGTGCTCGGGTTGTTGGCGTGGATCACGCCGGCGTCCTGGGTCTTGGACCACTCGCCGTTGCCCAGATAGGTGCCCGAATTGAGCTCGGACAAACCGAGCGCGGATAGGATCGACTGCGACATGCTGACTCCGAAATGACGGGCGCTCTCGCGCACCTGCAGGGGCGAAAGGGAGAGTGCCGGGAAAAAGACGCGGAAGTTTAGCAAATTTTGCCCCCGCCCGAGTTTGCGGGTGGGGCCGGGGCCGCTGCAGTCGGACGGGTGCTGGGCCACGCGCATGGCGTTGGCGCGGAACGCTGTCGGACGCTCGGCGTGGTACTCGGACGTCCGGTGCCCGCCGGCGCGCGATTTGGAGCACCCCAGCCAATGTGCAACCATGCGCGCACGCTGCCGCACCGGGATCACCGGGCCATGCGGCGATCCAGACTCTGCATCGACATCGAGGTTCGAACAATCATGCGTATCGGCGAAAACATCGTGGCCAGCTTCCACTACACCCTGAAGAACGACGCGGGCGAGGTGCTCGACTCGTCGCAGGGTCGCGAGCCGCTCGCATACCTCCACGGTGTCGGCAACATTGTCGAAGGCCTCGAGAAGGCCATGGAGGGTCGTGGTGTCGGCGACAAGTTTTCCGTCTCGGTGGCGCCGGAAGAGGGCTATGGGGTGCACCACGAGCAGCTCACCCAGCAGGTGCCTCGCGAAGCTTTCCAGGGCGTCGAGCAGCTGGAGGTGGGCATGCACTTCCAGGCCAGCGGCGAACAGGGGGTGATGGAAGTGCGCGTGACCGCCATTGAAGGTGATGTGGTGACGGTCGACGGCAACCATCCGCTGGCCGGAGAGACCCTGCACTTCGACATCGAAGTGACCGACACGCGCGCCGCCACGGCAGAGGAAACGGCGCACGGTCACGTGCACGGCCCGGGCGGACATCACCACGACTGATTCCCGGGCCAGTCAGCCAGCCCGGAACGGCAAGGCCCCGCAGATGCCGTCGGCCCGGAGCGACGATCCGCAGACAGCGATCCGTTCCTTCCGCATCGACTCGGACGACGAGCCGACCAGCCATTTCTACGAAGTTGCCGACGTCGCCAGGCCCGCAGGCGCTGCCACGCAGTGGCTGAGCTTCCGGTTTCGCTCCGAGGGGCTGTCGCGGCACTCCCCGGGTTCCCATTTCGCGGTCATCCTCCAGGCCCGCCTGGTGCGCGATGCGCACGGCAGGCCGAGCGCGTTGTCCGGGCGCGGCATTGCGCTGGGCAACACCATCGAAGCGTTCGCCAGCGAATCGAACACCCACGCCCTGGGCCATCCGGGTTTCGGCGGGGCGCGGGGCATGGTGTTGGAGAGCTTCTGGCCCGGCGGCAATTTCCTGTACCGCGACGCGGTGACGCTCGACGCGCCGCTTGAAGATGGGCGTGACTATTTTGTGCACATTCATGCCCGCATCGACCGTTGGTTCTCGGCCTGGCTCGATGAAGACGACAAGACGGCAACAAGCCGGATCGCCTGTGTCCGCGACTCGGATGCCCACCCTGTCATCGAGGCCAGCGGCATCCTGATCGTGCTCGCCCGCGGCGGAGGAGAAACCGGCGCCTGGTCCGTCAGCTTCGACGAGATCGGCTACGGTTGGTTCTGAGCTTGCTCATCCCGGGGCCGTCCCCGGCACTTCACACCCAGCTCCGGCGGGCCGGATGGCGATGCGGACACTCAGCCATCAGGTTCGACGACCCGATCGTGTGCGCGCCGGCGCAAGAAAACCGGAACGGCGTCACAGCTTCCCAGCCACTCGATCCACCGATCGGCGGCGAGAGTGGGCGTTAAGCTGGTTACAAAGTCAAAGATTGTCACAGGCCCCCGTGTGGCGCCTGATTTCCATAGCCAAAGGATCCGTCGGCCGATAGCATTCGCGCTGTCACAATCCACTCGCTCATAAAGGGGGGCGAACATGGCAAGAAAGCGAAATCCGACTGGCGCTTCACGTGTCGACCGCCCGCAGAACGGCGCGGTGGGCTGGCTCATGCGTATCCGTCGCGGCGATGTCTTCGTGCAGGAGTTCTTCTCCGACGCGGCCTGGGGCGGCAAGCGCGCCTCGCAGCGGGCGGCGCGCGACCGCTATCAGGAACTGGTCGGCTCGTTGCCGTCGCCGAAGACCTCGGAAGGCGCGATGAGCAAACGCAACAGCAGCGGCGTGGTGGGCGTGCGCCTGGCCCGTGAAGGCACCGCTGCGAACGGCGAGCCGCGCGAGTCGTACGTGGCATCCTGGCGTGAGAACGGCAAGGACCGCACGGTGCGTTTCTCCTGCTCGCTGTTCGGCAAGCGCAAGGCATTCCAGCTCGCCAGCCTGGCCCGCGAAATGCGTACCACCGATCGCGTGGCACTGGTCGAAGCGCATCGCGCCAAGTTCGGGCGTGGCGCCAAGTCGGGTGCTGCCAAGCCGGCGGCGAAGAAGGCCGCCAAGCGCGGCAAGAAGTAATCGGGCCCAACCGCGGACTGGCTTGCCGGTCCGAGCCTGAAGCGGCGTCAGGGGTCACTCCCTGGCGCCGTTTTCGTTTGCACGAGCGCTGCAACCGCCAAGGTCATCAGCGACTGAACGACCAGCTGAGGGGTTTGCCCTCGCGGTAGGGCATCACGCCGTGAAAAGGCCTGGGGTCGCCGTCGAAGACCATGGGCAGGAAATGGCGATCGCCTTCCCACAGGTTGAGCTCGCCGAGCGCATCGATCGGCACCCACTCCAGCGCGCCCTCGGCGTTGCTCGTCAGCGGTTCACCCTCGAACGCGGTGATCAGGAAGATGAAGCCAAGCCAGTCTTCGCCACGCGCACCAAACCCCGGCCAGCTGACGGTGCCCCGAAGGGTCATGGCGCGGCAATCGATGCCCGCCTCCTCGTGGATCTCCCGACGCATGCAGGCGGCGACGTCCTCGCCATCATCCATCTTGCCGCCGAGGCCGTTGTATTTGCCGAAGTGATGGTCGTCGGGACGCGCGTTGCGATGGATCATGAGTGCGTGTCTGCCGTCGCTGGACAAGACATAGCCGAGCGTGGCGACGATGGGGCAGTAGGGCATGCTCAGGGCCTCATTCGGTGCGGGACTCGAGCTCGACCCAGCGCTCGAGCGCTGCGTCCAGCTCGACCTGGCGCTCGGCCAGGCTTCGGTTGAGTTCTGCCACGGCTTCGGGCCGGTCGCGATAGGTCGCCGGATCGCTCAGGTTTTCCTGCAGCGCCGCAATCTCCGACTCCAGCGCTGCCATCTTCTGCGGCAATTCGGCCAGCTCGCGTTGTTCGCGATAGCCCAGTTTGGCCGGCTTCGGCGTGGCGGCGGGGCGCGAAACAGTGGTCGTCGGTGCGGGTGGTGCGGGCACTTCGCTCACCGCGGCCGGCGCGGCAGCGCGGTTGATTGCCGCCATCTCGGCGCTGCATTCGCTGTAGCCGCCGACCATCTCGTGCACGACACCGCGGTCGTCGACGTAGAGCAAGGAAGTCACCACGGCATCCAGCAAGGCGCGGTCATGCGAGACCACGATCAGCGTGCCGGTGAACTCGGTGAGCATGTCTTCGAGCAACTCCAGCGTTTCGATATCCAGATCGTTGGTCGGCTCGTCGAGCACCAGGGTATTGCAGGGGCGCGCCAGCAGCTTGGCCAGCAGCAGTCGATGGCGCTCGCCGCCGGAGAGCATGGTGATCGGCGCGCGGGCGCGATCCGGCGTGAACAGGAAGTCCTGCAAGTACCCCAACACATGCTTGCGCCCGCGCGGCGTATCGATGAACTCGGCGCCCTCCGACACGTTGTCGAGCGCGTTCCAGTCTTCGCGCAGTTGCGCCCGCTGCTGGTCGAAGTAGGCGACCTCGAGCTGGCTGCCGCGGCGGATGCTGCCGTAGCTCGGTGCAAGTTCGCCGAGCAGCAGGCGCAGCAGGGTGGACTTGCCGGAGCCGTTGCGACCGATGACGCCCAACCGGTCGCTACGCAGCACGCGGGTGGAAAAGGGCAGGAGAATTCGCCGTCCCTCGGCTTCGAATCCGGCCTGTTCGGCCTCGAACACCAGCTTGCCCGAAGCATCGGCCTGCAGCAGTTCGGCCTTGACCTTGCCCTGCTGGTCTCGTCGCGCCGCGCGCTCGTTGCGCATCGCCTTCAACGCACGCACGCGCCCCTCGTTGCGCGTGCGTCGGGCCTTGATGCCCTGGCGGATCCACACTTCCTCGGCAGCGAGCTTGCGATCCTCGGCGGCGAAAGCAAGCGCCTCCGCGTGGTCGCGCTCTTCGCGGCGACGCAGGTAATTGGCGTAGTCGCCCGGCCAGTCAGTCAGCTGTCCGCGATCGAGTTCGAGAATGCGGTTCGCCACGCGCTGCAGGAAGCGCCGGTCGTGGGTCACGAAGAGCACCGCGCCGGCAAAGTCCATCACCAGTCGTTCCAGCCACTCGATGGCCGGAAGATCGAGATGGTTCGTCGGCTCGTCGAGCAGCAGGATGTCCGGCTGCATGACCAGGGCCCGGGCGAGCATGACCCGTCGGCGCATGCCACCCGAAAGCACGTCAAACGAGCGCGTCCCGTCCAACTCGCAGACATCCAGCACCTGCTTGATGCGGGCATCGAGGGTCCAGCCGGACTGTGCGTCGAGGGCGTCGTGCAGCCGCTGCACCCGCGCCTCGTCGAGCGGTTCAGCGTGCAGGGCCAGTTCGTAGTCCGCGAGCAGGTCGCCGATCTGACCGGCTCCGTGGGCCACTACTTCGTAGACGCTTCCGGGCAGGCCGGCCGGCACTTCCTGGGCGAGCACGCCGATGCGGACGCCGGGTTCGAGACGGATCTCGCCGCCCTCCGCCTGGATCTGTCCCGACACGAGACGGATGAGGGTCGATTTGCCGGCGCCGTTGCGGCCGATCAGGCAGGCGCGGTCGCCGCGTTCGAGCTGCAGGGATATGCCGTCGAGCAGCGGTGGGCCGCCGACCGAGTAGTCGATGCGTTGAAGCGACAGCAGTGGCAAGCGAGTGGTTCCTGAAGCCTGTGAGGGCGGGCGCACCGGGGCGCGAGGGACGCGCATTATCCTTGATCGCGTCAGCGCGCGTGATCAGGACCAGGGCAGGGACGCGATCTGCCTGCCTCGCGCATGCGAGGATGACACCCGCCCCTGCGCCGGCCGTGAGGTGATCTCTCGCGCCGGTGCGACTCTGCCATCGACCAGGAAACCAGCATGTACACGCTCTACTACGCCCCGGGGGCCGCCAGCCTCGTCGTGCACTGGCTGCTGCTGGAGCTCGACGTGCCATTCGAGGCGAGGCGCCTCGACGTGGACGCGCGCGAGCACAAGCAACCTGCATACCTCGCCCTGAACCCGGCCGGGGTCATTCCGACCCTGCTGGTCGATGGCAAGCCCGTGGTGGAAACCGGCGCCATCGTCGCCCTCTTGGCGGCCCGCCATCCCGACAAGGCGCTGATGCCGAGTGCCGCGGATGAGCGCTATCCGGCCTTCCTGCAGGCGATGTTCCGCATTTCCAACGGTCTCCAGCCGCCGTTCCGGCACTGGTTCTATCCGCAGGACATCACCGACGAATCCGGCACGGATACCGTCAAGCAGAAGGTGCGGGCGCAGATCGAAGGCGAGTGGGATCGCTGGTCGACGTGGATCGGTAGTTCGGCCGGCGGCTACCTGCTCGGCGGACAGGTTTCTGCCGTGGACTTCTATCTCACGATGGTCATGCGCTGGTCGCGCAACATGCCCCGACCGGCAACGGATTGGGCGCCGCTGGCCGAGTTTGCGCAGCGCATGAAGGCGCGTCCGAGCTTTGCCGAGCTGTATCGGCGCGAGGGGCTGACCGAGTGGTCGTAGCGCGGCGAGCGGCCCGGGCCTTGCGATAACCCGTGAGCACGCAAGACGCACCCGGATCGGGCTCGTCGTGCGTCTTGCCGCGGTGGCGGTTCGGGTTCACCATGCCAGGCAGACAACGAGCGGAGGCAGGACCATGCGTCGCATGCTGTGCATCGGGCTGTTGTTGGCAACGTTGACGATCTCCGCGTCCGTCAGGGCGGAGACGATCACCATCCGGGCAGACGAGTGGCTGCCGTACAACGGCCCCTCCACCTTGCGTCCGGCCGGCTACATGATCGACCTGGCGATGCGCATCGCCAAGGACCACGGGCACACCATCGACTATCGGCACCTGCCGTGGGACGACGCGCTCGCCGCGGTGAAGAAGGGCGAGTTCGACTGCGTGGTGGGTGCCAACGAGGAAGAGGCCGAGGGCATGGTCTTGCCGGGCCTGTCCTGGGGCTCGTCGCAGAACGTGGCCTACACGCTTGAGGGCAGCAAGCAGGTGATCGGCTCGATCGAGGCGATCAAGGCCAAGCGGCTGATCTATATTCCGGGTTACTCCTACGGTGAGGAGCTCGACCCGTGGATTGAACAGAATGCCGGCAACCCGGCCGTGGTCGTGCCGGTGACCAGCGGCGGGCGCGCCGCCATGAGCGCGATCTCCAAGCTGGTGGCGAAACTGGGTGATGTGTTCGTCGAAGACCGCAACGTCATCGCCCACAACCTGAAGCAGCTCGACATGGTCGGACGCCTGAAGGCCCAGGTGGTGGTGGATGAAGAGCCCACGCCGATCTTCATTGCCTGTACCAAGGCCAACCTGCGCGGCGCGCAGTTCACCAGCATGTTCGAGGAAGGTACGCGCCAGCTGCGCGCGAGCGGAGAGCTCGGAAAGATCCTCGAGCCTTACGGGCTGACGGACTGGGAGAGCGCCCAGCCCGAGCAGTAGCCTGCCGGGATCGGGCTGCGGCGCTCAGTGCGCTGTCGGCGACGGCGCAAGTTCGGCAAGGTGCAACGGCAGTCGGCAGCGCCGAAACCTGTGCGCGGTGGGAGGTTCAGTTGCTCCGGGTAGGGGCGGTCGTCATCCACCGCCCAACCCCAGGTACGGCCTAGTCTGCCAGGCGCGCGTCGAGATCCTTCAGCTCGTAGCCCAGTTCGACAGTGACGGTCTCCAGGAACTGGCGCTCTTTCGGCCGCAGTCGATCGTCGGCCGCGGCCAGTTCGACCAGCGCGGCGTAAAGCTTCTCGCATTCCTGCGTGCCATAGGGATACCGCTGGCGGTAACGCGACAGCTCGGCCTTGACGTCGATTTCGCGATTCTTGCCGCGCTGCGCCGACGTGCTGGCGATCTCGCGCTCCTTCATGGACAGCTTCATCTCGTCCATGAGCTGGTTGATGTAGTCGGCCTCGTGGCTGGTGATCAGGCTGTCGAGCTTGGCCAGATAGCCGAGCAGGCCGAACAGCACTTCCAGCACCATCTGCCGGTCGGGGTCGATCGTTCCACCGCCCAGGCCCAGCATCGAGCCGAGACCGCCAAGGATGCGGCCGATGCCGCTCGAACCATTGCTCATGCCTTCCCCCGAAGAGTCGAACCAAGTCCGCTGTTGTCTGGGAGGATATACCCAGTGCCGTTGCGATGGATAGGTTCCGGATCGAGGTCGAGGAGTTCGCCGCAGACCTGCATTCGCCCCGTTTGGACGCGCCATGACGCGACGCAGCATGGCGGTAGCGGCCGGATTCACTATGCTCTCCCTTTCCCAACGCGGAATCTGCCTTGCCCAAGGGATTCAAACCGCTCACCGGGCTCGACGCGCTGTTCCTCTATCTGGAGTCATCGGGCAATCCGATGCACACCGGCAGCCTGATCGTGCTGAAGCCGGTGAAAGGAACCAGGCTGCCTGCCGCCGAAGCGTTGCGTGCCCATCTGATTGCGCGGCTTCGACCTCTGGGCCTGCTGCGTCGGGTGCTGGTCGAGGCGCCATTGGGGCTGGGTCATCCGGTGTGGCGCGAGCGCGCCAAGGTGGACTTCGATCAGCACGTCGTCGTGCGCACACTGCGCCGTCCCGGCGACGACGCGGCACTGCGTGCAGCGATCGCCGAGTGGCACGCCGAGTCGATGGATCGCGATCGTCCGATGTGGGAAGCCGTGGTCATCGACGGCCTGAAAGGCGGCCGGCTGGCGCTGTACCTGCGCTCGCACCACGCCTTGCTGGATGGCCAGGCCGGGGTCAAGGTCACTTCCGCTCTGGTCGACCTGCAGCCAGTGCCCATGGGGGCCAGCGATGCTGCCGACGATGAGGATCGGCCGGCATCACAACGCGGCGCGCGGCGCGCAGCATTGCGACTGTCGGCGCGGCAGCTGTCGGAGTGGTGGCGCGAGGCCCCCGACCTGCTTCGCCAGTTGGGCAAGAAGGTGCAGGAAACGTCCTGGTCGAGCCTGCGCGCGTCGCTGTGGATGGCGCCGCGCACCCGCTTCAATCACAACATTGGCGAAGCGCGCAGCGTGGCGTTTGCCTCGTTTCCCATGCAGGACGTGAAGCGCTTGGGCGCGGCGTACGGCGGCAGCCTGAATGATGGCGTGATGATCCTGGTCTCCGATGCCGTGCGCGAGTGGCTCAAGCGGCGCAACGAACTGCCCGAGAAACCGCTGATCGCCGCCATGCCGGTGTCGGTGCGTGCCGAAGGCTCGCAGGAAGGCAATGAAGTCTCGATGGTGCAGTGTCCGCTGGCCACCGACGAGCCGAACCGCCGCGCGCGCGGTGAGGCCATCGTCGCCGCCACGCGAACCATCAAGGGACGAGTCGCCGCGTTCAAGGATCTGATTCCGACTGATTTCCCGGGCTTCGCCGCACCGCTTTGGGTGTCCGGTCTCAGTCGGCTTTGGCAGCGCGGCAAGCTTTCCGAGAAGTTGCCGCCTCTGGCGAACCTGGTGGTGTCCAATGTGCCTGGTGTGCCAGTACCGCTCTATCTTGGCGGCATGCGCATCGAGCATTTCTATCCGGTCTCGATCGTCACCCATGGCCTGGCGCTCAACATCACCCTTGTCAGCTACGCAGGTTCGCTGGAAGTCGGTGTGGTGACGGCCCGGGAGGCCTGCGATCGACCCGAGGTGCTGCTGCGCGGCATGCAGCGCGCCCTGGATGCGCGAAGAAAGGAGTTTGCCGATGGCGGCAAGGCGTAGCGCCGTGCGCAGCAAGGCGCGATCGATCGCGCCGTCGCCGGCGTCTGAGGCGCGCCCGCGCGACATGGCGCCGCCTTCGCTGTTTCTGCTCGCGATGGAAGGCAGGGCCTGGATGGAATGGGCATCCTGGCTGGTAGCGCGGCCGTGGTTCTCCCAGGCCGGTCGCGGCGATGGACACCCGGTGCTGGTGCTTCCGGGCTTGCTCGCCAGCGACCGCAGCACCTGGCCGCTGCGCAAGTTTCTCGAGCATCTCGGCTACACGGCCTACCCGTGGGAGCTTGGCTTCAATCACGGCCCGAAGCCGGGCATGCTCGAGCATCTTCAGCAGCGCATTGCTGAAATTCGCCAGCTGCACGGCAAGAAGCCGAGTCTGATCGGCTGGTCGCTCGGCGGTTTGATGGCCCGGGCGCTGGCCTGGCAAATGCCCGAGCACGTGCGTTCGGTGCTCACGCTGGGATCGCCGCTGGCCGCCGAAGCCAACGCAACCAACGCGCGCAAGGTGTTCGAACTGGTCAGCGGGCTCGACCCGGATCACGCCGACGTGCGCAAGCTGATCGGCGGTCATCCCGACGTGCCGCTGACCTCCATCCTCAGCCGCTACGACGGCGTGGTGCACTGGCGCAGTAGCCTGGTCAAGAACCACCCGCGCGCCGAGAACGTGGAGGTGCCGGCCAGTCACCTCGGCATGGGCGTGAACCCGCTGGTGTTGTGGGTGATCGCAGACCGCCTCGCGCAGCACCCCGACCGCTGGAGTCCGTTCTCGCATCACGGCTGGCGCAAGCTGGTCTACCGCAATCCGGGGCACGCCGAGCACGCGTGAGGTGCGCGCGTCGGGAGTCTCGCGCGGTGATCGGCGGCCTATCCGATGATGGAACCGGTCGGCCGACAGTTGCCTGACCGTGTGAGGTCAGTCGGCGAGCTGCGCCGCACGCGTGCAGGAGCATAGGGGACGAACCGCATGCCCGCCTCACGCTGACTCTGGTGCGGTGCGCATCGAGGCCGACGCTGCGCGCGGCCACGGCGCAGGCCGAAGCTTGCGGCGACGCCACCAACAGGTCGAACCGCAGCGACACCGCCGGCCCGATCCGTTCCGATCCATCGTCGCGGCGCGGCGGATACGCGGCTGCGACGCCCGACTTTCCGACAGATCGGCGCAGCGCCGCGGTGCTGGGCCCGTCCCCGGCGCGCTGCCGGCAAGCGCCGCGGCCGGACCCCGAGAGGCCTTGTGCCTCAGGCCTGATGGCCTTCCGCCGCGGGAGCGACGGACGGCGATTCCATCGCAGCGTCATCGTGTCCGCCCGTCGCCTGCTTGGCGACGACCTGGCGATGGTGGTCGCGCCATCGTCGGGTGAAGGTCGACTTGACGCGTACCGAGACGCTGAAATACGACACCCAGATCGTCGCGCCAATCACCGCGCGTGCTACATCCGGCCAGCCTTGAGCGATGTCCTGCTCGGTGAATCCAGGCATCTGGTACAGCATCAGCTGGTCGACCATCAGGACGACGGCGTTGAGCAGCAGGAAACTGATGTACATCGCTGGCAGGCTGCGGCGGCGCTGAAACAGCAAGGCGATGATCAGCCCCGAGAACACCAGCAACGCGAGGTTGGCGAAAACCTCGAAGAGCATGACGGGCGCCCACAGCGGGTGATAGGACTCGCCGCCCGGTACGGTCAGCGCGTTCCACAACTCCGGCTCCAGGACAGGGGCGATCTCTTTCATGGTCGAGAGCAGCAGGAAGGGATTGGCGAGACTGCTGAGCAGGGGAATGATCATCCAGCCGCCGAGCCCGACCAGCTGCGGCTGCGGGGGGGGAAGCGGCCCGGCTGGATCCCAGCGGTACAGTTTCTTCGCGGTCCAGATCAGAAAACCCAGGCCCATCAGCATCAGCAAGGCGACCTGCCAATTGATGCGTTCCCACACCGAGGGTGGAGGCGGATCGTCTCCCCTCCACAAGGTGATCTCAAGGCGATTGCGCGCCTCCTGAAGCTTTGCCGCGTAGGAGGGCATGTCTTCGGCCGAGACGTGGTCCTGCAACGACTCGTAGCGGTCGACCATCTGGAAGCCGAACTCAGTGGGCTTCTTCTGCCTGGAGAAGCTGAAATGCTTGTCGCGCACCTCCCACTGTTCCTCCTTGATGGAGAATGCTTCGGGCAAGCGCACGTTGGTGGTCATCTCCAGCGAGAACGGATAGGACACGGCCAGCGGCGCATGGCGAACGAGCGAGTCCGGTGCGTTCAGTTGATCCTGGATGTCGAACGGAGCCACCGAGGCGACCCATCGTGCTTCCTTGGTCGAACGACTCCACCATCCCTCGATCTCGTAGTGCTCGGTGGTGACGATCCGGTTGGACGGCGGGTCGATCGCCATGTCGATCGGTGCGGTGGCGCGCACGGTCGGAAAGAAGTTGGCGTAGTAGTTGAGGTAGTCCTTCTGCAGTTCTTCCTTGTTGGTCGCCGAGAGGCGAAAACGGGCGCTCTCGGCGAGGCCGCCGAGGTTGGTGGTCTCCACCTGGAACCGGGCCGGCTCCTCGTAGCCGCCGGTCGAATCGAGTTCGACCTTGACGCGCCGTTCGAGCCTCGGCGGCTCGGTGTGCATCTTCTGCAGTCCGCTGCCGCTTTCGTCGATGACCAACGCCAGGTCGAAGTCGGGCTGGTAGAGAAGATTCAGGGGCGCATCCTGGTCAGAGCGCGTCGGATCCAGCCAGTACTGAACGCCCTCGGCCTCGGCGCGCACGACGACGTGATTGAATGCACTCGGCGACGGCTGCATGTCGTTCAAGCCGGCGCGGCGCGTCGTGTTGACGAGGGCCGCATGGGCGTCGATGTGCATGAGATCGAGCAGGGTGAGCAGCAGTAGGGTCTTGTCCTTACAGTCGCCGAAGCGGCGTTCGAGAACGATCGCCGGCGGAGTGGGCTGATGCGAGCCGGGCCCCATCTCCAGGCCGAGGTAGCGGATGTCGGACTGGACATGCCGGAGCGCCGCATGCAGGCGCTCAGCAGGTGCGTCGTGCTCTGCCAAGATCTGCTCGGCCAGCTTCACGACTTCGTCGCCCGGCTGTGCTGGCGGAGTGAACATGAGGCGGGCCCAGGCTTCGACCGCGGTCCAGTCGGCGTATTCGCTCCAGTTCACACGCGGATAGGGATTGAACCAGCCCGGTGCGTCGGGTTCCGAGAGCACAGGGCTCAAGTCCTGCAGGTCCCAGCTGCGCTCGCGAAGCTTGCCGACGCCTGAGGTGGTGCCCTGCGCTTCGGTGTTTCGCAGCGCGAACTGCAAGGGTCGGTCCGCGGCATACTGAAGCCGCGCGTGCAATCGTTGAAGCGGCACGCCCCACTGCAGCAGGAAGCCGCCGAACACACGCGCGCCGAACACCGGATTGCTGCCGCGACGGGTGAACGCGTACTCGACGATGTCACCGCTGCGCACGTCATCGAGCACCACGCTGAGGGTGAGGCTGCCGTCGAAGATCTGATACTCCAGTTCCTCTTCACGCTGCAGCATGCGGAACTGCGCGGATTGCAGACGCGAAGTCCGCTGACCGTCGCGGACCACATCGAGGCGATGCCAGGCCAGGGATTCGTACGTCGGGTCGAAGGACACCTGGACGCTGGCAATCTCCTCGACGCCGGTCTGATCGAGCGCGCGTACGGCGATGTGGACGAAGTGCTCGGCCGGTGCCTCCACCAGTCGGCTCTGGTAGTCGGCGAGCAGGAAGTATCGACCCTGGCTGACTTGGGCAGCGGGAGGCGTGGCGTTCAGGTCGGCATCAACCGGCTTGATCCATGCAGGTTGCGTTTCGACGCGGAACCCCTCGAGTTCGGCCGCGGTTGCGGTCGACAGGCCGGCGGCGACGGCGAGGGCAGCCATCGCAGCCCAGCGAACCAATTCGGGACACCGCGGTGCCCACCCGACGGTATTCCGGCCCCGCGTCGGGTGTCGCGCTGGTCGGTGGGTGGTGTGCCTGCAATGGGGTGCAGTGGGATGGTCTGACAAGGCTGGGTCTCGGATGGCAAGGGCACTCGCGGTGCCTGATGTGGCTGCGGGCGCCTGGTGTTCCCTTCGGTCGGTGCGCGGTTGCGGGCTTCGGGTCGTGATCGCCGGAAGACCCGTCTGCCGTGCAGACGGGCGCATGAGCGGGGCGACTATAAGACGCCTGCGTCGGTCGTGCTATCAGAAAATTCCTATTTTTTAGCGCTGCTTCGCTTACCGGAGCCGATGGTCTGTCGCAGTCGACAAAGCGTTCCGGGGGGGTGTCATGGCGGTGGGCGATGGCCCGGAGTCTGCATCGACCGTCCACATTGGCTAGCATGACGATCGACCGCTCGTTCGCCGTGCACGCATGCTTGCGCTGATTCGTCCCTTGTTTTCCCTGCTGCTCGGGGTGTCGCTGTTGCTCATGGGCAGCGGGTTGCTGGGCACGCTCATCGCCGTGCGGGGCACGAGCGAGGGATTCAGCGCTGCGGCGCTGGGTTTCATGATGTCGGCATACTTCTGCGGTTTCTTTCTCGGCACCTACGCCGGCCCGCCGCTCATTCGCCGACTGGGTCATGTTCGGGCGTTCGCTTTTTTTGCTGCGGCTGCAGCTGCTACCGCGCTGCTGCACGCGATGCTGGTCAATCCCTGGGCGTGGGGCGTACTGCGCTTGTTGATCGGCATGGCCCTGGTGGGCCTGTACACGGTGATCGAGAGCTGGATGAACGCGCAGGCGCCAAACGAGCGCCGCGGGCAGGTCTTCGCGACGTACATGGTCATCAATCTGCTGTCGCTGGCGATGGGCCAGCAGTTGCTGCGCCTGGCCGCGCCGCAGGGATTCGAGTTGTTCAGTCTGGTGGCGCTGCTGACCTGTCTGGCGCTGATGCCGGTCACCTGGACCCGTCTGCCCCAGCCGGCCTTGCCCGAACGCGCCCCGTTCGGCGTCAGGCGCCTGCTGCAGGCGGCGCCGACTGCAGCCGTCGGAGCCTTGATGTCGGGGCTGGCGATGGGCGCGTTCTGGGGACTGGCGCCGGTGTTCGCGGCGCGGAACGGACTGGCGCCGGCATCGGTGGCCACTTTCATGAGTGTTGCCATCGTGGGCGGTGCGGTCATGCAGTGGCCGATCGGACACTGGTCGGATCGGCGCGACCGTCGCCGCGTGCTGGTGATGGTCTGCGCTGGCGCGTCGGCGGCTGCCGCGCTTCTGCTCCTCGGGCACGGGTGGAGCGGCATGTTGTTCGCGGGCGTGTTTCTCTACGGAGGATTGGCGTTTGCGGTCTATCCGCTGGTTGTGGCGCACCTGATGGATCGGCTCGAGCCGCATGTGATGCTGGGTGGCAGCGCTGCGCTGCTGATGGTCAATGGGCTGGGCGCCGCGATCGGCCCGGCATTGGCAGGCATGCTGATGGAGTCGTTGGGGTCGGCCTCGCTGCTTGCCTATCTGGCGCTGGTGCAGGGCTCGCTTGCTGCCTACACCGCCTGGCGTCTGACCCGGCGCAGCAGCCAGGTGGTGGCGCCTGCGCACTTCCTGCCGATGTTGCGCACGACGCCTGCTGTGATGGAGTTGCTCCCCGAGGCCGACAGCCCGCATCCGTCTGCGTCGCCGTCGGATGCCATCGACACGCAGTCGAGCTGAGCCGGCGGTTCGAGTCGATGCGCCTCCTCGTGATCAACCTGCCGCGCCGCGCCGACCGCCGAGCACAGTTCGAGAAATGGAACACGCGCGAAGGGTTGGAGCTGGACTTCGTCGATGCCGTCGATGGCGCGTCGCTGGATCGGGCACAGCTGCAGGCATCGGGACTGCTGGACGCCGAGCATGCGGGATTCACCGCGGGCGCGATCGGCAATGCGCTGTCGCACCTCGCGATCTGGCAGCGCGCGGCGCAGCACCGCGATGCGACCCTGGTCTGTGAAGACGATGCCTGCCTCCGTGGCGACTTCGTGGAGCGGGCGCAGGCGCTGCTGGCATGCCTGGACGTGCCCTGGGACATCGTCTACTTCGGCTACAACACCGATGCGTTCATGCCGCTGCACATGCGCGACGGGCTGGTCAGCGTGGTCAGCTTCGACGAAGGGGCGAAGCACCGTCCCGACTACTTCAGGCGCTTCAGCCGAACGCGGGCGCCGGCACCGGCGCCGCTGCGCTGCCAGCAGATGTGGGGAACGCTGTGTTATGCGGTGTCGGCCGAAGGGGCTCGACGCTTGCTCGAGGCCTGCTTTCCCCTCGGCGGGCAGCGCGACATCGAGCTGGCCGGTCGGCAGGCGCGGCTGCGGCCCTACAGCCTCGACGGCATGATCAACCTGGCGCTGCAGGATCGTCGCGTGCGCGGATTCTGTGCCTTTCCACCGATTGCGGTCAGCGCCAACGCCGTCGCCGATTCGGACGTGGTTCCCGCATGATCGTGGCGCCTGCTTTGCGATCCCATGGCCGCGGAGCGCATGCATGCGCCTGAGCGTGATCAATCTGCTCAGGCGTGCCGATCGCAAGGCGCAATTCATGGCCTGGAACGCCCGTGATGGACTGGAGCTTGCGTTTGTCGAGGCCGTCGATGGTCGCGAGGTCAACCGCCAGTCCCTCGTTCGCGCCGGCCTTCTGGTCGGCGATCCCGACGCGCAGACCGCGGGTTCGCTGGGCAATCTTCTGTCGAAGCGCCGACTCTGGAACGATGCGGCCGACGCTTCCTCGCCCGTGCTGTTCTGCGAAGACGACGCGTGTCTGCGTGGCGATTTCGTCGAGCAGGTGCGTCGCGTGCTCGCCGAGATCGACGTGGGCTGGGACATCATCTACTTCGGCTACAACACCGATGCCATCACCTGCGTTCAGAGCCGCGATGGACTCTCGGCCTTGCTGTACTTCGACGGCTCGGCGAAGCAACTACCGGACTACTTCGAGCGATTCAGCCGAATGCGGGCCCTGCCTTCCACCCTGATCCGCTGCCACCAGGTCTGGGGCACCCTGTGCTGCGCCGTGTCGCCAGAGGGTGGGCGACGTCTGCTCGAAGTCTGTCGTCCGCTGGGCGGCGAGGGCGACATCGAATTGATCGGCCAGAATCGCCGTATTCGCCCCTACGGCATGGACGGATTGATCAACCTCGCACTGCAGAGGCGCGAGGTACGCGCGTTCTGCGTCTTTCCGCCGCTGGCGGTGAGTACGAATGACGCCACTGACTCGGACATAGCGGGCGCCTGAACGGAGGCCCGCCGGCGTGTCCGGCCAGCGCGGCGCACACGCATGGTGGCCGACCTAGTCGGCCTGGAACTGCAGGCGCGCCAGTTCGGCGTAGAGCCCGTCCTGGGCGAACAGCGATTCGTGATCGCCCTGGTCGACCACACGACCCTCCTGCATCACCACGATGCGATCCGCGTGCCGCACCGTGGCGAGTCGGTGGGCCACCACCAGAGTGGTGCGCCCTTCCATCAGACGACCGAGCGCTGTCTGCACGGCACGCTCCGAGGCGGCGTCCAACGCGCTGGTGGCTTCGTCGAGCAGCAGTACAGGTGCATCCTTCAGCACGGCGCGAGCGATGGCGATGCGTTGCTGCTGGCCACCGGAGAGGCGGGCGCCACGTTCGCCGAGCTGGGTCTGGTAGCCATCGGGCAGGGCGGTCAGGAACTCGTGCGCTTCGGCGACCCGGGCAGCCGCCCGGACTTCCTCATCGGTGGCATCGAGTCGGCCGTAGCGGATGTTCTCCATGGCGCTGGTCGCAAAAATGACCGGATGCTGGGCCACCACGGCGATTTGCTCGCGCAGGGATTGCGGGTCGAGTTCGCGAAGGTCGGTGCCGTCGAGGCGCACGCTGCCGGCCTGTGGATCGAAGAAGCGCAGCAGCAGCTGCAGGACGGTGCTCTTGCCGGCGCCGGATGGTCCGACCAGAGCCACGGTGTCGCCGGCGCCCACATGCAGCGAGAATCCGTCCAGCGCCGCCGCGTTCGGACGCGAGGGGTAGTGAAACGTGATGTTGTCGAAGACGACGTCGCCGCGCGCGCGATGGCTCAGCCGTACGGCATTCGCCGTCGCCGCCACGGCACTGCGCTCATCGAACAGTTCGCGCAGACGCGCCATGCCGCCGGTCGTGCGCTGCACATCGGCCCACACCTCGCTGAGCGCTCCCACCGATCCGGCGCCAAGCACCGCATACAGCACGAACTGACTGAGTACGCCGACGCTGATCTGCCCGCCGACCACTGCCTTGGCCCCCATCCAGAGGCCGAATACCACCGCGCCGAACACCAGCAGGATCACGCTGGCGGTGAGCAGCGACTGCATGCGGATGCGCTTGCGCGCGGTCTTCAGGGCCTGCTCGACAGCCTGGTCGAAGCGGCGCGATTCGTGCGCTTCGCGGGCGAAGCTCTGCACCGTCGGCATCGCGCCGAGCACTTCGGCGGCCTGGGCGTTGGCATCGGCGATGCGGTCCTGGCTCTGCTTCGACTGGGACTGTACGCGGCGTCCGAACACGATGATCGGCAGCACCACCAGCGGAATGCCCAGCGCGGCGATCGCCGCCAATCGTGGGCTGGTCACCAGCAACATCGTCGCGCTGCCGAGAAAAGTCAGAATCGAACGCAGCGCGATCGACAGACTGGAACCGACCATGCTGCGGATCTGTTCGGTGTCGGCCGATAGTCGCGAGACCAGCTCGCCGCTGCGATTGCGGTCGAAAAAGGCCAGGTCAAGGTAGAGGAGGTGCTCATAGAGGCGGCGGCGCAAATCGGCGACGACTCGCTCCCCGAGCAGGCTGACGGCGTAGAAGCGCCCGCCGGTTGCGAGCGCGAGCACCGCGGCCACGCCGAACAACAGGATGAACCAGCGGTCGATTGCCCCCGACTCGGCCTGACTGAAGCCATGGTCGATCATCAACCGCACCGCGAAGGGCAGGCTCAGCGTGGCCGCGGACGACACGGCGAGGAAACCCAGCCATGCGACCAGCAGGCGACGATGTGCACGCAGCAGCGGCAGCAGGGTCTTGAGCGTGCGCCAGTTGTCGGCGAATCGGGTCTTGCCGGCTTCGCCAGGCAGTGCAGTGTCGGTCACGGTGCCTCGTCGGTGCGCTGCAGGATGGCGCGACCCCTGGTGGCGTCGCGCAAGGTCACGGAGAAATCATCGAGCACATTCACCGGTAGCTGGCAGTGCACGACAACACCCTGGGCTTCGTGCTCAGAGATGGGGTCGATCGCACCGAATTGCGAGAGCAGGGAGTAAATCGCGCCGGTATGGTCGTATTCGGCCCGCAGCGTGACCGTCGCAAGATCGGGCAGCTCGAGCCTGGGCGCCGTCCGCAGGCATTCGGCAGCGGCTCCCCCGTAGGCACGCACCAGGCCGCCGGCTCCGAGCTTGATGCCGCCGTACCAGCGCGTCACCACCACCGCGACCTGGTCCAGCCCGCTGCCGTCGATGGCAGCCAGAATCGGCCGCCCCGCCGTGCCGGCGGGCTCACCATCGTCCGAACTGCGGTAGCCCTCACCAATGCGCCAGGCCCAGCAGTTGTGGGTGGCGTCGGGATCGGCGTGCGCGGTGATCTGCGCCTGGGCCTCGTCGGGCGAGACGCAGGGCAGGGCCTGGGCGAGGAACCGGCTCTTCTTGACCTCGATGCCATGGGCGTGGGGCGCTGCCAGGGTGATACGACTCACCGCGTGCCCTGCAGCAACACGCGCAGATCCGCCGGCAGGCGCTCGCGCGGGAACTGCTTGCGCAAGGCCTGCAATCGCTCGCGGGCCTCGTCACGACGCCCTGCTTCCAGCAGCGCGCGAACCTGCTCAACGCCCTGCTCGAACGACTCGAACTCGGACACCACCTCGACGTCGGCGCGCTTGATCCGGCTGCCGGTCACCTCGATGCGATCGAGCGTTTCTTCCTCGCTGAGATCGCCGCTTTGGTCTGCCAGAGCCTTGCCGCCCGCGGCAGACTTGGGTGCAACGAAGTTGGACGTAGCGCCGTCCTGCATGCGCCCCAGCGGCGTGGGTTCGAGTCGCGGACCGGTGCGAGCGGGAGCCGGGGCAGGCGGTGGGGGCGGTGCGGGCATGGCCTCCTGCTTCGACGGCGCAGGCTCCGGCGCGGGCGCGCGTCGTGACCGCATGGATGCATCCTCGGTGGGCGCAGCAGGACGCACCTCGGGCAGCCTCGGGGCAGGGCGGTTCGCGGCCGGCGCGGCTGCGGGCGCAGGCTGTGCCAGCGGACTGGCCGACAGCTCGGATGCCTCGCGCGGCGGCGCCTCGGTTGCGGCAGGTGGTGACGCTGGCGATGCGGCGGCGGGCTTCTCGGCGGGGCGGGCCGGAAACGCCTCGGCGTAGCCCGTCGGCTTGGCAGGCTCCGGCCTTGCTGGTGACGGAATTGTCCGCTCAGCCGCAGTGGCGGTCGGCCGGATGGCCGGCTGGGGGGCGCTACCCTGCGGCGTGGCGTCATCGAGCATCGCAGCGTCGGCGGCTGCCCCGGCAGATGCTGCATCCCGTGCCGCGGATGACGCGGACTCCCCTTGCGGTGACGAGGCGCCTGATGCTTCCTCGCTGATCGCAGTCTGCTCGGCGCTGGGCCGCCGCGCATCTGCATGTTCCGCACGGCCGGGTTCGTCCGGCTGCGCAGGTGCCATTGCCGGCGGTGCGCCCGCCATGTCCGGTGAATCCAGGGTGCGATGCAGGACGACCGCAGCCAGCAGCGCTGCGGCGGCGGTGCCCATTCCCCAATGCCAGCGAGGCCCGCGCGGCCTCACTGCCGCGTGCGCGTGGGCGCGGATGCGGGCGTCCAGCTCGGCGGGTGGCTCGGGCAGACGCAGTTCGGCAAGACGCCCGGCAAGCGCCTGTTCGTCGTGGTTGAGCGGGTCGTTGGGGTGACTCATGCGCGCAGTCTCCCGCGGAGCTTGTCCATGGCGTAGCGGAGGCGCGACTTGATCGTTTCGCGTCCGACGCCGGCGATTTCGGCGATTTCCTCCAGGGTCAGCTCCTGACGCAAGCGCAGGTCGACCACCGCGCGCTGCTCCTCGGGCAGTTCGTCGATTGCCATCTGCAGTCGCCGGCGGCGTTCGAACACGCTCAGCTCCTGCTCTGGCGTAGGTCCGTCGTCTTCGACGGGAAGGGTGGTCTCATCGAGCTCGACTTCGGGCCGCTGTCGGCGGTAGGTGTCGACCAGCAGGTTGTGGGCGATCTGCAGCATCCAGGTGCGGAACTTGGCATCCGGACGGTATCGGCTGCGTGCGGCGATCAGTCGGGTCCAGACCTCCTGAAAACACTCGTCGAGCTGGGCCGACTGGCCAAGGCTGCGGTGCAGGAAGGCGTACAGCGTGCGCCGATGGCGGGCGTAGAGTTCGTCGAAGGCGCGCGCTTCGCCCGCCGCGTAGCGGAGCATCAGGGATTCGTCGGACTCGGGCGCGCTCACGGTGCGAGCGTAGCAAATGCCCGGAGCAGGCGAAGATGGCAAGGCAGCAAGGAGCATACCCGGTGAAACGCAGCATGCGGGAATTCGGGGTCGAGCGATTCGACGCCGGCGCGGGTCGACTCGATGTGCTTGGTGCACCTTGCACGGGCGTGAGCGCGACATCCGAATCGCACGCGCGCAGTGGACGGCTTCGGCGTCGCCTGGGAAAAGTGCTCAGCGGTTACACTGCCTGCCATACGGTCGCAGAAGGCGAGGGCGAACGCGCGTGGGGGCAATCCGGGCGAACCAGCTGTTGCGGCTCTGCGGGTTGGCCGCCCTGTGCCTGGGGTGGTGGGGGCAGGCGCTCGCCGACGCGCCAGGTGCAGGCGGTCAGGCTGCCAAGGTCCCTGTCGCCGAGGATGCGGCGGCGCCCACGCCTGCAGATTCGAACGCGCATCCCCGGGTTGATCCGGACACCGCGCGCTTCACCCGCATCGACACGTCGCGCGGACTGGCGCAGAACACCGTGCTTTCGGTCAACGAAGACACCTACGGCTTTGTCTGGGTCGCCAGCCAGAACGGGCTGACCCGGCTGGATGGCGACGAGGCCGTGGTCTACCGGCCCAAGGTGGAAGGCGCCGGCGGACTTTCCGACAACTTCATTTCCTCACTGGTCGTCGATGGGGCAGGCGTGTTGTGGATCGGCACGTTGGAGGGGCTCAATCGCTACGATCCCATTCTCGATCGCTTCACCCTGATCAAGGCCGAAGAAGGTCGATCCGACCGGCTTGCGTCGGACGAGGTGCGCACGATGCTGGTGGCCGGAGATGGCGCCATCTGGATCGGCACCGAGCGTGGCCTCAGCCGCATGCAGCCCGACGACGGGCAGATTCGTACCTGGTCGGCTGCGGCGGGCGGCGCATTCGAAACGCTTGAGCAGCGGTTCACTGCGCTGACTGGCGCGCCGGACGGTCGTGTCTGGGCCGGGTCGATGCGCGGACTGTTCGAGTGGTCGCCTGCGCAGCAGGAGCTCCGGCACGTGACGGAAGTACCGTTTGCGCGGGGTCAGCTGCGTGCGTTGCTGTATGACACCAAGGGACGACTGTGGGCGAGCGTCGGGCGACTCGGGGTGTTTTGCCGCGAGCGCGACGACGGGCCCTGGAAGCAGGTCAAGTCGGGCGGCGCGCCGCTGGAAAACGTGCTCGAGATGGGCGAAGTGCACGCCATGCTGCAACGGCGCAGCGGGGTGATCTGGTTTGGCACCGACCGCGGGGCGGTGCGCGTTGATGTCGACGATCCCGACGACCTGCAGGCGAGCAAGTTTCGCCATCATCGCCACGACAAGGCCAGCATCGGCGGGGGACGCATCTCGTCGCTGTTCGAGGATCGCCGCAACAACATCTGGTTCGGCAGCTGGAACGGTGGCGTCTCGGCGTTGCGCGAGAGCGGCAACCTGTTCGAATCGTACACGCCTGACCTGCCGATGCTCAGTGGCATGGACAATCCTGCCAGTGTCAGCCTGCTCGGGCTCGGTCAGCGGCTGTGGGTGGGCAGTGGCGACGGAGCGTATTTCTTCGACTTGCCGACGCGCACCTTGACCCCCGTACCCGATACCGGGCGCCTGGTGTTCTACTCGGCGGCGTTGCTCGACGACCGGTTCTGGGCCGGAACCGGGCGTGGCGTGCTGTCGGCACCGCAGAACGGTGACACCGTGACGGTGGAACCGCTGCCATCCTTCATGCAGCGCTCGATCATTCGCCGACTTCTGGTGGAATCGGACACCATCTGGCTGGCGGCCGACCCTACCGGTCTGGTGGTGCTGGACCGGCACAGCAAGGCAGTGATCAAGAACATTCCATTCGATCGCCAAGTCACCTTCATCAAGCGTGTCACGCCGGATTGGGTGCTGGTCGGCAGCTACGGTGGACTGTACTGGTTCGACAACGAGGGCAACGAGCGCTACGTGCACGGACTCGCCAAGCCGGGAGAACAGCAGTCCCCCGAGCTGCTGCCGATGGCGCCCATGGACCTGCATATCGATCGTCGCGGCACCACCTGGATGGCGAGCAATGGTGCCGGACTGGCGCGTCTGGATCTGGCGGTGGGCGCCAGTCCCGCGGAAGCCCGGTTCAGCTGGTACTTCGAAGCCGCCGGCCTCGAGAACGGCATGCTGAAGGCTCTGCTGGAGGACGCGGACGGCAGGTTGTGGATCAGCACCACACGTGGCATTTCCATGTTCGATGCCCGCGCCGGTCGATTCGAGAACTTCGGCCCTTGGGCGGGTGCGCTCGAGAGCGACTACATCAATGCTTCATCAGCGCGTCTGGACGATGGCCGCTTGAGCTTCGGCGGCATGGATGGGTTCACCGTCTTCGACCCCGAGCGGGTGGCGTCGCGACCGCGCCTGGCATCGACCACGCCGCGCGTCGTGGAAGTGGAATGGGGCGAGGTGCGCAACGCGGCGCGCCTCGCCGAGCTGAACACAGCGTTTCGGCGAGCGGCGCTCGAGCCCAGCCTGCTGACGGTGCCGGCCGAGGCCTCCCGCTCGCTGACGTTCCGCTTCGCGTCGATGGATGCAGTCAGCAAGGCCCGTCCGGAGTTCCAGTACCGTCTGGATCCGTTCGATCTCGACTGGAAGTCCTCCAGCAGCGAACGCCGTCTGGCCACCTATACCAACCTGGCTCCGGGCAGCTATAGGCTGCGCCTTCGTACCCAGGCCCAACAGATGCCCTGGAGCGCGGAGCGCCAGCTGGATCTGCACATCGATGCCTACTGGTGGCAGACGTTCTGGGCGCGGCTGCTGGGCGCCGTCTTGCTCGCCGGCCTGGTTTCCGGGCTCTACACGCTACGCATGCGCCAGGTTTCCGAGCAGAGGAAGCGGCTCGAGCAACTGGTGGCGACGCGCACTGTCGATCTGGAAGATCGCAGCCGCGCCCTCGAGGAGCAGCGCAATCGTGCCCAGCAGGCATTTGATGCCTTGCAGGCCACCCAGCAGGAGCTGGTTCGCTCGGAGAAAATGGCCGCATTGGGCCAGCTGGTCGCCGGCGTCGCACACGAAGTGAACACGCCTTTGGGCGTGGCGATCACTGCCGCCACGCACCTCCGTGATTCCGAACGGCTGGTGGCCCGGAAACTCTCGTCCGGGGAACTGCGCAAATCGGATCTTCAGATGTTCATGGAAACCGCCGAGGAGTCGACCGCGATGATCGAGCGCAATCTCGATCGGGCCGGCCAGCTGATCACCAACTTCAAGCAGGTGTCGGTGGATCGGACCTCGGATGGCCGTCGCAACTTCCGGTTGCGGCCGTTTCTGGCAGAGGTGCTGCAAAGCCTGGAGCTGATGTGGAAGCGGCGTGCGATCAGCATGGAGGTTTCCTGCCCCGACGATCTGGAGCTGGACAGCTTTCCGGGCGCGCTCGGCCAGGTCATCACCAACCTGACTCAGAATGCCGTGCTGCATGCGTTCGGCGAGTCGGGCGAAGGCCGCATGCGCATCACCGCCGTGCGCGTCGGAAGCGACCGTCTGCTCCTGGAATTTGCGGACGACGGACGTGGCATCGCCGCGGACGATCTCTCGCGCATATTCGAGCCGTTCTTCACCACCCGGCGGGGGCAGGGTGGCACCGGGCTCGGGCTCAACATCATCTACAACCTGATCACGCAAAAGCTCGGCGGCACGATTCGGGTGGAAAGCGAACTCGGTAAGGGCACGCGTTTCGTGCTCGAACTCCCGCAGGTAGCACCCGAATAGCGCGACGAACCTCGGGGGCGGTGGAGCGGCCCGAGGCCATGGCGTCAACTCCGAAACGGCGACCGCGGTTGCCACATGGCCGGACTGCGTTCGAGGTTGCGAGGTTCGACGCCCGATGCAGCGTGCCGGTCGGCACCTCTCAGGTGCGTTGCCGCGGCCGAGTGGGACGCACGGATATCGACCAAGCCAAGTCCGCAGCTTGCGCGCTGGTTCGGCACTCGATCTTCGTCACCGAGCCCGAGGTTTCCGCGACGCCGCGAGTCTGCGCGGCGCCGTAGGATGAATCCGCGGCGGTGCGCAGGTCAGTCGCGAATGACCAGCAGGCGAATCTCGGTCATGTCCTCGATCGCGTAGCGAACGCCTTCGCGGCCCAGGCCGGAGTCCTTCACGCCGCCATAGGGCATATTGTCGACGCGCCAGCTGGGTACGTCGTTGATCACCACGCCGCCGACGTCGAGGATGTCCCAGGCGCGCATGGCTTTGCGGATGTCGTGGCTGAAGATGCCGCACTGCAGGCCGAACTTGCTGTCGTTGACCTGACGCAGCGCTTTCTCGAAGTCGGTGAACTTGTACAGCGCTGCGGCCGGCCCGAAAGCCTCCTCGCAGTTGATGTCCGAATCGAGCGAGACGTTCTCGAGCAGCGAGGCTTCGAGCATCGCGCCGTCGCGCTTGCCGCCGCAAAGCAGGGTGGCGCCCTTGGCGACTGCACTCTGGACCCAGCCTTCGAGGCGCTTGGCTTCGCTCTCGGAGATCATCGGTCCGATGAACGTGTTTTCGTCCTTGGGATCGCCCATCGGCAGCGCCTTGACCGCGGCGGTGAGCTTGTCGCGGAACGCGTCATACAGCGATTCATGGACGATGATGCGCTGCACGCTGATGCAACTCTGGCCGCTCTGATAGAACGCGCCGAACACCACGCGCTCGACGACGTGGTCCAGCCGGTCGGCCTGGTCGGCGTCGACGATGCATGCCGCATTGCCGCCGAGCTCGAGCACCACCTTCTTGCGTCCGGCCTTGGCCTTGAGCTCCCAGCCCACGCCCGGCGAGCCGGTGAAACTGAGCAGCTTCAGGCGATCATCGACGGTAAACAGGTCAGCGCCATCGCGCGAGCACGGCAGGATCGAGAACGCACCGACAGGCAGATCGGTCTCGGCGAGAATCTCGCCGATGATCAATGCCCCGATCGGAGTCCGCGAGGCCGGCTTCATCACCCAGGTACAGCCTGCAGCGATGGCCGGCGCAATCTTGTGTGCCGCGAGGTTGAGCGGAAAGTTGAACGGGCTGATCAGCGAACAGGGCCCGATCGGCACGCGCTTCCACATGCCGCGATAGCCCTTCGCGCGCGGCGCAATTTCGAGATTCATCACCTCGCCGCCGATGCGCACCGCTTCCTCTGCGCCGACCCGGAACGTGTCGATCAGTCGGGTGACTTCGCCACGCGCATCCTTGATCGGCTTGCCGGCTTCCATGCACAGCGCCAGAGCGATTTCCTCGAAGCGCTCCTGAAAGCGCTTCACGCAATGGTTGAGCACATCCTGACGCTTGTAGGGCGGGTACGCTGCCATCTCCTCCTGGGCTTTCTCGGCAGCGGCGATGGCGGCGTCGATAACCGGATAGTTCGCCAGTGCGACGCGCGTTGCGACCTCGCCCGAAAACTTGTCGGTGACTTCGAGATCCTTGTTGGCGTACACCGCCTTGTTGGCGAGGAAGTAGGGGTAGGTGTCCTTCAACATGACGCGATCTCCGTCGTCCGTGTGAGTCAGGCAGGCAGATGAGGCGCGGCGCGCTTCGGGTCTTCCCCGAAGCGGCGCCAGGAGTAGCCTCAGAGCTTGGCGGAAAGCTCCTTGATTTCGTTGTTCAGGATCCGATCGTTGTCGCTGTAGTCGATCGGCAGCTCGATCAGGTCGAAGCCGGGTTCCTGCAGCGTCTTCTCCAGCAGCGGCGCGAACTCGGCGGCCGAGTTCGGGCGATGGCCGCGGGCGCCGTAGCTTTCTGCATACTTGACGAAATCGGGGTTGCCCATATCCATGCCGAAGTTGGCGAAGTTCATGTTCGCCTGCTTCCACTTGATCATGCCGTAGGCGTTGTCGCGCAGCACGATCATGGTCATGTTGAGGTTGAGGCGGACCGCGGTCTCGATCTCCTGCGAATTCATCATGAACCCGCCGTCGCCGGCGAGGGCGACCACCTTGCGGTCCGGGAACACCATCTTCGCTGCCATGCCCGAGGGCAGACCCGCGCCCATGGTTGCCAGCGCGTTGTCCAGCAGCATGGTGTTGGGTTCCTTGCAGCGGTAGTAGCGGGCAAACCAGATCTTGTACATGCCGTTGTCGAGGCAGAGGATGTCCTTCGGCCCAAGTACCTTGCGTATATCCGCCACCATGCGCTGCGGATAGATCGGGAAGCGGTCGTCGGTCGCGCCTTCGGCCAGATGCGCATTGAGCGCGTCGCGCACCTTGTCGAAGTAGCTGAAGTCCCAGTGCTTCTGCGGTTCGAGACGCTGCTTCATGCGCCACACCGAATTCGCGATGTCACCGATGACTTCTTCCTGCGGGAAGTAGACGGTGTCCACTTCGGCGCCGAAGTAGTTGACGTGGATGACCGTACGCAGGCCTTTCTGCATGAAGAAGGGCGGTTTCTCGATGACGTCGTGGCCGACGTTGATGATGCAGTCCGAATTCTCGATCGCTCGATGGGTGAAGTCGCCGGCCGACAGCGCGGCGTTGCCGAGCCACAGGTGGTGGGTCTCGTCAACCACACCCTTGCCCATCTGGGTGGTGAAGAACGGGATCCCCAGCTTGTCGACGAACTCTCGCAGCATCTTCGACGTGGTCTTGCGATTGGCGCCGGCGCCGACCATCAGCAGGGGGCGCTTGGCGTTGGTGATCGCCTCGACGGCGTAGGCGATCGACTTGTCGTCGGCGACCGGACGGCGGGCGTGGCTCTTGGGAATCAGGATGGCGTCGCTTTCTTCATCGGCGATGTCCTCAGGCAGTTCGAGATGAACCGCCCCCGGCCGTTCTTCCTCGGCACGACGGAATGCTTCGCGGACGCGCGCGGGAATGTTGTCCGCAGACACGATTTGCTTGGTGTACTTGGTCAGCGGTTTCATCATGTCGACGATGTCGACGATCTGGAAGTGGCCCTGCTTGCTGGCCTTCACCGGCTTCTGGCCGGTGATCATCATCATCGGCATGGCGCCGAGCTGCGCGTAGGCAGCCGCAGTGACGAAATTCGTCGCGCCTGGGCCGAGGGTGGCGAGGCAGACTCCGGCCTTGCCGGTCAGACGTCCGTAGGTCGCGGCCATGAAACCCGCGCCCTGCTCGTGGCGGGTGAGGATCAGCTTGACGCTCGAGGTGCGCAACGATTCGAGCAGGTCGAGGTTCTCCTCGCCCGGAATACCGAAGATGTACTCGACGCCCTCGGCTTCGAGAGCACGCATGAACAGGTCGGACGCTTTCATCTACTTCCCCTTGCTGTGATCCCCGTCCGCATTCTCGGCCGGGGGTGGTGAGCGGTCAATCGGATGGTGCCGGGCGGGTATCCACGACATCGAGAACGAGCGACCCGTCGGCCAGCTGTGCGTGGACGCGTTCGCCAGGCGCGACCTGCGTATGCGAGCGCACCACGGTGCGCTCATTGCTGAGAATGCTGTAGCCCCGCGCAACGGTGCGCAGGGGGCTGAGCGCATCCAGCGTGCCGGCAACGGCCTTCAAGCTGGCCGCACGCTGCTGGACTCCGCGCACCGTCAGCCACTGCAGTCGGCGTCGCAACTCGGCGACGTGCTCGCCCGTTCGCGCCATCGCTCTGGCAGGGTGCCGGGCCTGCAGTCTTGCGGCAAGCTCGGAGAGCGCGCGTCGACGCCCGTGGCGCAGCATGTCGGGCACAGCCCGGAGTCGCGCGGCCGCGTCGTCCAGGCGGCGTCGGTGGCGCACCAAGGCGTTGTGCGGGCTCTGGCTGTCCAGTCGTCGCCACAGCGCATCCAGGCTTTGGGACGCGGTGCGGGTGTGTCGCTCAGCCATGGACTGGAGTCGTGCGCGCCCGGCATCGAGCTGCTTGCGCAGGGCGTGCCCATCCGGGGTCAGCGTCTCGGCCGCCGCGGAAGGCGTTGGGCAACGCAAGTCCGCCGCGAAATCCGCGATGGTGAAGTCGATTTCATGGCCGATCGCCGAGACCACCGGGGTGGCGCATGCCGCGATGCGCCGGGCCAGTGTTTCGTCGTTGAAGCAGGCGAGGTCTTCCAGTGATCCGCCGCCGCGCGTGAGGAGGATCGCTGCGTAGCGCCCCGATCGGTCGGCACGATCGAGCATCCGGGTAATTTCGCGGGCTGCCTCGGTTCCCTGCACCGGTACGGGGAGCAACTCCACGTCCAGCAGGGGAAACCGGCGGCCGATCACGCTGAGCACATCGTGCACGGCCGCGCCGCGTGGAGAGGTGATCAGCCCCAGGCGATGAATGGCCGAAGGGAGTGCCTTCTTGCGCGACGCGTCGAACAGTCCCTCGGCCTGCAGCTTGGCTTTCAGGGCTTCGAACGCGCGCTGAAGGGCGCCTTCACCCGCGGGTTCCATGTGTTCGAGGATCAGCTGATAGTCACCCCGCGGCTCGTACAGACTGAGCCGACCGCGGGCCAGCACCTGCATACCGTCAGCGGGCTTGAACTTCAGCCACTGGCTGCGCGGCTTGAACAGGGCGCAACGGATTTGTGCGTTGCGGTCCTTGAGCGTGCAGTACAGGTGCCCGGATGCCGGGCGGCTGAGGTTGCTCAGTTCGCCCTCGACCTCCACCAGCGGAAAGTGATCTTCCAGCAGCGAGCGCGCCAGCGCATTCAGCTGGGAGGGCGTGAGAACCTTGCGCACCGGTGCGTTCATCGCGATGCACCGGATAGCCGCGCGGCAATGGGGACCCGGCAGGGCGCCTGTGGAAGTCTGGTCGGCGCTGTTGGCTGCTGATGCACGTCCTTCCCTGGCGTCGTGGCGTTGGTCTGCGCTGCACCCCGTCGTGGAGGTGTGGCCGCTTGGTGCTACGGCAGGGCTGCGGCCGCTGGCTGGGTCCGGCGCCGCCCTGTGCGGAGGGCGCCGGATGCCCGATCTCAGTGCTTGACCTCGCCGTGTTTGGGTTCGCCGTGTGCCGGCTTGGCGTGACCCGGTTCGGCGTGACTGCCGTCCCCATGATGCGAATCGCCCTCGCCATGGTGTTCGATCTTGGTCGGCTCGCCCTTGTCGAGGCTGGTCCCCTTCGATTCGGCCTGCAGCTCTTCGAAGTACTCGCGGGCTTCCTCGGGTTGCATGCTCCAGATTCGATTGGCCTTGAAGGGCAGGGGTTTGGACTCGATGCCTCGCGGCCCATCGACCTTGTCCGTCACCTTCCACACCGTGCCGTCGGCATTCATGTACAGCTTCTTCATCTCTTCGGCATTGAACGGTCGGGCGCCGACACGGCCGAGCACCGCGACCTGTCCGCCAGACTCGTCCACCGCGCGGTCGCGCTCCAGGCCTCGCGACAACGACAGCGCCGGTTTCTTGGTCTGCCAGCTGGCGACGAGGTTGGGCTGCGGCTCGGCCGCATAGCCGTAGAAGTTCGGCTGCGAATCGGGCGCGGTCAGCTGCACCACTTTCAGCCCGCCGACGCCATCGGCGACGTACAGGAAGGGCGATGCATTGGTCGAGCCGACCACCACGTCACGCGCATCGACGATGGCACCGCCACCATTGAACATCTGGTTCAGCACCGGACGATCCGCCTTGGTGACGTCGATGATGGCTACACCCTCGCGGCCGTTCGCCACGTAGGCATACATGCGCGCGACGTGCAGCTTGTGCGCATCGGCCAGCGGCACGAGTCCGCCGTCGACGACCACCGGCTTGCGCGGGTCGCTGACGTCCACGCTTTGCAGGCCCTGCGCGGTGGTCACGAAGGCGTAGCGGAACTGCACCTGCACAGCCCGCGGATCCGGCACGTCGATGGTGGTGACGTACTCCGGCTTCATCGGGTCGTTCATGTCGATGACGACGACGCCCTTCGGCGTACTGGCGTAGAACCAGCGGCCGGCGATGGTCAGATGACGAACACCGGTGAGCACACCGCCTTCATTCCAGGTCATCGCGCGGTCGAGGAAGTTGTTGCGCGGATCCAGATCGACCAGGGTGTCCACGTTGACCGCAATCAGACCTTCCACCGCGTCGGCGATGAACGCGTAGTGGTAGATCGGATGGAACGGTTGCTCGAGGTTGACGTCGCGCATCAGTTCGCCCTGATTGCGCTCGGGCGCAACAGGCTGCGTGGTCGGCAGCGCGACACAGGTGGCGTTCGCACTCTCGACATGGGTGTCGTGGCCGAGTTCGGAGAACGGAGCGGTCACGAAACGCAGCGAGAAGCCCTTGTTCTGCACGCTGGCGATGTCGTAGACACGGGTGCCCTTGGTGCCTTCGGAGACGAACAGGTACTCGCCGCGGTGCTGGATGCACTGTGCGGTACCGGCCCGGTGGTTGTATCCGGCGGGCAGCTTGTTGCCACGCTCCCTGTGCTCGGCAAAGCGGTCGGGATAGGCGTACTGGTGCAGGTAGGAACCGAGCACGGCCTGCGGCTCATCCCATTCGGTGACCGGTACCGCGGTGATCTCGCCTTCGCCGCCGACCCACGCGTTCACGCCGACGAAGTCGACGAACTTGGTGCCCTGCAGCAGCAGCTGCGCCATGATCGCGTTGTTGTCGTTGTTCTCCGACACATGGCAATCGGTGCACTGCTTGGTCTCGCCGCGGCGCTCGGTGTGCGGGTAGTGCGGCGCAAAAGCCTGCGAGGAATAGCCGCTGGCCGCGATCGGCGGTTGCTGCACGTAGATGCGCTCGCGGTTGCTGTTGGTCGACGACAGCACCAGCGCCGAGGACGAACGCACCGGGGCGATCTTGTGGTTCTTGATCTCGCCGTGCACGCCAAGCTGGAACATGTCGTCACGCGCGACCTGCGGGTTGTAGGTTGCGTAGTTGCGTGACTCATTGCCCTCGTAGTGCTGGCGATTGGTCTTGAAGTTGGCCTGGATGGGCAGGTGGCAGCCGCCGCAGCTCGTGGTCCACGAGGTGTGGCAGGTGTAGCACATCATGGTGTCTTCGCCGTGCGCACGCTGGTCCTTCGGTACGTCGCTGCCGTATTCGAAGGTCTCGGTATTGCGCGACATGGTGTGCGAACGGTCAGCCTTGGCGTTGTAGGCGCCGGAGGTCTGGTCGGAAATGTCGCGCATCAGGCTCATTTCCCACTCGAGGCCCGGCACCACGGCCGAGCGCTGGATCAGCTTGTCGCCGACCCACTCGAAGCGTCGCTTGCCGTCCGGATTGCGAATCAGCGCCAGGTTGTGGCCCTTCTTCGGCGCCATGGGCCCGGTGGTGCGCAGGGCGGGGTACTCATCGGCAGTGCCGTGGCAGTCCTGGCACTGGATTTCGACGCCCGCCATGACTTCGCCGACGATGTGTCCGTTCGAGTGGGCATCCTGCTGGAAGTGGCAGTCGACGCACTGCATGCCCATGTCGACATGGATCGACGACAAATGCACCGCCTTCTCGAAGCGCTTCGGGTCCTCGTTGGAAATCTGGTTGTTTTCCTTGTCGAGCAGATTGCCCTTGCGGTCGCGCTTGAACACAGCGCGGAAGTTCCAGCCATGGCCGTGGTAGTCGGCGAACTGGGTGGCAGTGAGGTTGGGATTGCGCTCGGCCACCGACTTCAGGAATTCCGGGTCAGCCCAGTTGCCGCGGATCGCGGCCTCTTCAGGGTTGCGCTTGTTGATGGCGCGGATCTGCGAGTCGGTGGGATGCCGTGCTTCAGCCGGGAACATGGTTGCCGCGTCGGGCTCGTAGTCCCACATGATGTAGCCGAGCATCGTGTTGATGAACATGTTCGGCTGGTGCATGTGGCAGATCATGCATTGGCTGCTGGGAATCTGCCGGGTGAACTCGTGCTTGAGCGGATGTCCCGGCTCGTTCTTGGGAATGGTCGGATCGGCTTGCTGCGAGAAGCCCTCGTTGCCGAACTTGGCGTACACGGAGGAATGCCGTGGGTCACGGTCGTTGGCGTAGATCACGTGGCAGGCAGTACAGCCCGATGAGCGGAAGTCGCCCGGGTTCTCGTTGGTGCCGAGGAACCACAGATGCGGATCGTTCAGGCGCGACTTGTGGATGTTCAACACCGGGATGGCGACGCGCTGACCGGTGCCTGGTCCGCGATTGGACTGCTTGATGTCCGGTCGTCCGGGTTCTTCCAGACGCTGGATCAGGCCGAGCGAACCCGGAAGCCCGGTTTCGGGGAAGGTCGTGTTGATATTGCGGCCGCCGCGTTCGAACACGCGGAACACGTCGGCGGGTGGAATGACCTCCCAGGCCGGAAGCGGATACAGCACAGGCAGGATGCCGCGCTTCTTCATTTCGTCGGTGACTTCGACGGGGTTGTTGATGGCGCCCCATTCGTTGTCGCGGGTGTAGTACTCGCCCAGGTTGTAACGCTTGAAGGGCAGGATGCCGTTGTTGTAGCTGGCGCCGCCCCACAGCATGGCCGAAGTCGCCATCAGGCTGGTTCGAGTGGCGTCGACAATCGGCTTGTGGCACGCGCCGCAGGCTTCGTCGGCGATACGCAGGTCGCCCGGATTGATGAAGCGAATGAACTCGGGCGACTCGCCGTTCAGCGCGGCATAGCTGTCTTCCGGGTTGCGGCTCGCCGGGTAGTACCAGCGATCGGGAAACTGGGGAAGCACGTGGGCCGATTCCATCGCGTCCAGGTACGGCCCGCTGTAGGGCGAGTGGACGTGCGGATAGGGGTGCTTGTCGTAGTCCACCTTCTCGAGCGGGTTGATCGAGCCGATGGCATGCCGCTGCGGGTTTTCACCCGGCGTCGGCGAAGTCACCCCAGCATTGCCGCCGTGGCAGTCGGTGCAGCCGAGCTTGACCGCCGGATTGCGGTGCATGGTCTTCTGGTCGGTCGCGCTGTGGCAGCTGATGCATCCGGCTGACTTGGCGTCGGCTTCTTCGGCCGTCTGGAACGACGGTGCCGGCGGATGGGTGACGTACTCGCGCTCGACCGCTTCCTCCTCGGAAGCCTGCGCGACCGGCAGCAGAAGCACGATCGAGGCAAGCGCGAGCAGACTGGCTCTGGCCAAGGATGCGCGCTGAATGGTTTTCGTCATGTCAGTTCGTCCTCAGAATGTCAGAACCAGGTTGGCCAGTACCGAGTAATAGACCTCGTCGTTGCCGTACAGCTCGGCGAGACCGTCCCCCGGATTGAGCCCTGCGGCGGATAGGCGGAACACGATGTTCTGCGTGTTGTAGGGGCGCCATATCCACGACACGGAAAGGTCTTGTCCGATCTCGCGCGGAATCGGCGCCTGGTTGCGCGCCAGTTCCAGCGACGCGGTCTCATCGAACCACAGCTGGTTGAGGTTGACCGACACGCGCGACTGCGGGGTCAGGTCAAAGTCGGCGCCGAGCCCGAACAGGCGCAGGCCGGGACCGTCAAAGTTGCTTTGCCCGAGCTCCTTCGACGAGCGCAAGGAGGGGATCATCGAGTTGCGCCCTGTCAAGGCGACGCCACCGCCGCCGATCAGCGGCATGTTCTGGCGGATCCAGTAGCTGGTGTCGGCGCCGGCAAAGATCGGGTTCTCGAAGATCGCGTCGTAGCCGTTGGACTCGTCGTCGAGCGGATTGTCGTCGCCGGAGGCCCAGGCCACCGACGCGCGCGTGCGAATCCAGTCGAAGTCGACGCCGGCCTCGGCGGCAAAGAATCCGGCGCTGATGTCGTTCTCGTTGCGGGTGAACACGGCATCGTTGTTGCCGAACGCGTAGTAGCCCGAAACCGTCAGATTGAGGCGCCCGAAGTGGCCGTCGCCGTTGTAGCCGATGTAGGTCACGTCATATTCGCGCGGGCGCTCGATGCCCAGCGACGCCGGACGCGAGATGAATCCGTTCTCGTCGAAGAAGAACTCCGACTCGCGATTGCGGTTGTGGACGATCGTGCCCTGCGAGATGAAGCCGAGCCGCGGCCAGTCCTGGTAGTACAGATTGGCGACGAAGATGTCGTCGTCGCGCAGTCCGGCACCGATGTCGTTGAGGCCTGAATTGGTGTCCTTCTCGACCCGGCGGAACCATGCGAGGTTGTACTGGGCGCGGTTGTTGTGACGGTTGCCGAACAGGCGGACGCCGAACTGCAGGTCCTGGAACAGGAAGCCGCGGAAGTCGGTCGAGAATGGCTGGATGCCGATGCGAATCGAGTCGAAGTCGTAGCGGTCGGACACGTTGCGCAGATGGCGGTCGTAGAACAGTTCCTGCACCGCCACGAAGCCGTCGTCGCGCGTGTTACCCAGGCGCGGGTCGATCTGCAGGGCACGGACCTCCTCGGTGTCGACGCGGTTGTATTGCAGGCCCAGGGTCAGGCGGAATTCGTGATCCGGCGGACGGAACGTGGTGTCGCCCTTGAACAGGATGATGCCGGCGAGAATGGTCTCGACCTGGATGCGCTGATGAATGCCCGAGAAGATGTCGATCGAACCCGGGTCTTCGCTGGACTGCGGTCCCACCGGTGTCGGAATCGAGCGCGGCTCGATGATGGTGTCGGAGATGCCGAGCAGCGAGAAGAACCAGTCGTCTCCGTCCAAGCCAGGAATCTTCATGGGCTTGTCGCCCTTCCAGATGTTCTGATTGTACGGGTCGTACCAGGGGAACTTGAACCCCAGCGCTTCCATGATGCGCCAGCGATCGGGCAACGGGACAAAGGCGCCGACCGCGTCGACGGGCGCGGGATCGACGGCACCCGGGTTGATCTCGACGTCGTCGCGGATCACCACCGCGGGGTGCCCGGGGCGCCGACGCGGAATATTGGAATTGGCCGGGTTGTAGCTCGCGCCGGGCACGAGATTGACCCACTGCATCCAGTTGGGCATCGGCGTGTACGCGATCGACTCCGGTGTGTCGGCGCGCGCGGCCCCGGCGGACAATGCCAGGCCCAGGGCGGTGCAGAGCAGAGTGGTTCTCATCTCACTTTCCTCCGCAGACGTTCTGCTCATCCGAGCCGATGAAGGGTGACTGCGGGCACTGGATGTAGCGCAGGCGTGCGCCGCGGGGCACGAGCTGGTCGGCGCGACGCGCCGGTGGGGCATTGCCGAGGCCGCTGCCGAGACGGACCCCTGCGTTGTGCACGCCGAGGAAGGAAATCATGTCGTCCTGGTCCACGCCGTCGCCGGACACGCCGATCGCGCCGATCAGCTGCTCGCCGCGATAGATCGGCACGCTGCCTGGAAAGATCTGGATGCCGTTGGCCAGGCGCTGGGTGCCGCCGCAGCTTCCGGGCGGCGGATCGGGCAGCGGTGTCTCGAAGCCCGGTCGCGGCGCGCCCACCAGCAGCTCGCCTTCGAGGAACAGCGGCAGGCCGAGCTGGTTCACGTAGTGCGCAACGTGGAACGCCGTGGCGTTGTAGACGATGTCAAGCTGGATGCCGTCGTGGAACGGGCTCCAGTTGTCGTAGTCGTGCGAGAACGGACCGGACTGGTCGCTGATGATGCCGTCCGGGTAGAACGGACGACTGAGATTGCCGCCGGCACGGTCGCTGAAGGCGAAGGCTCCATCGGCCAGTGCGGTCGGGCTTTCGAGAAAGTCGCGCGCACGGGTGACGTAGTCGCCGATATCCGACGTGCCGACCACGGTCAGGTTGAAGCGGTCGGGTGCCGACTCGCTCGGCAGCAGCTGGCCGTTGAAGTACTGCACCGGATCGCGGGTCTGCAGCTCGCCCGCCGCGTGGTCGCCCGAATAGAACGCCGCCGTGCGCGCTTTCTGCAGCGATACGTCGGCGCCGAAGATCGGCGCGTCGCGCGTGCGGGCGAAGGCGAGCGTGACACCGTTGGTGTCGACCACGGAGATGCTGACCCGGGCCTGGGTGCCCAGGGGACGGCGAATCTGCGCGCGGGCGCGGTTGGCAATGGCCAGCGCTTCGTCAACGACCACGCGCGCTTCTTCGGCAGTCATCGCGCCGGAGCCGTCGGTGCCGGCGATCGGGGCATAACGCTGGGCTCCACTGCTGTCGACCAGCACGAAGGCGTCACGTCCCGGATACAGCGTGCTGTCGGGACGGAAGCCCGAAGACGCCGTACCGAAGACGGTGCCATTGCGCGGCGTGCCATTGAAGTACGCGGGGACGGTCTGGAAGCTGCCGAGGGTACTCAGATTGCCCGCCGTTCCGGGCGTGGACTGCAGGTCGTCGAAGTCGGCGTCGTTGAAGCGGAAAGTCTTGCCGTCCGCGGTGATCACGTCGCCTCGACGATCGACCGGGGCGGCGAAGCCGAAGGAACCGGCGGTGGCCACCAGCTCGTCGGCGTCCTGGTCAATGTTGCTGATAGACGGATCGAGCGTGTAATCGTCATCGGCAGCGGCCACGCCGATGCCGCCGACCGGCGTGCCGCCCTTGTACAGCGGCAGACCACCCGGGTCCGCCGAGAGGCCGAGCGGCGAGCGGTGCGGCCCGACACCGACGGCGTCGAAGTCGCGGGTGACGAAGTCGGAGCAGCTGAGCTGACTGAACTGCACGCCGAACAGTGGGCCCGCCGGTGCATTGAACTCGCCCGGATTGAAGTGCTCCTGCACGATCTGGCTCGCTGTCCGGGTCGAAAAGGCATTGCCCTCCGAAGACAGGTAGGCGCCGGTGACCGCCTTGGCGATGGCGGCCAGCTCGCTGGGCACGCGCAAGCCTTCAAGACCGCCAACCACGCCACGCTGCGTGCCGACGCGCACGGTCACGCGTGTGCCGTTCATGCGGTAGACACCCAGCACATTGCCGACGCGGTCGACGACGGCGATCACCGCCGGCGTGTTGCGCGCGCTGGCCTCAGCCGCGGCCTGGGCAATGATGGTCTGCACTTCTGCGCTGGAAAGGAACGAGCTCGCGGTCACGCACGATCCGGTGCAGCCCGGGTCGCCCGAGCCGGTGGTCGGCGGCGGTGCGGTGCCCACAGGGTCGGCGCTGTTGCTGCCTCCACTGCAGCCAGCGAGAAACGTAACCAGGGCGAGCGACAGCACGATGGGTGTGGGCTTGCGCATGAACTGAACCCTCCTCGAGGTTCGTTCGCTGGACGGATGGTCGCGACGGTCGATCACTGGGCGGACCTCAGCGGATGTTCGGAAATGTGGTAGCCGTGGCAGCTGACGCAGGACGACTGCAGCTTGTCGTGACCGCCGCTTTCACCGGCATGGCATTGCCTGCAGTTGGCAATGTCGGGGATCAGCAGGTCTTCGCTGCTGGTCGATGTGCTGGCGGCATGGCAATCGGCGCATTCCATGGTCGTGTGGCTGCCATGGTCGAAGCGGGACTTGGTGAACCAGACGCCGGACACCCGAACCGGGGCCACCGTGTAGGGTTCTTCGGGTGTCGATCCCACGCTGACGCCGTGGCACACCGTGCACGCTCGGCCCAGGAACAGGCTCTCGCTGACCGTACGCGCCTTGTCGCGAGCCCAGGTGAGTGCGAGCTGGCGCTGCTGCGGGTCGACCTGCGCACCCTGTCCGGGACGTCGGCGCACACGCAGGCTCTCGGGTGCGGACTGGTCCTTCACCTCGCCTTCGAGTGCACGGCGGGCGTAGAACTCTTCGAGCTGGTAGGTGATTTCGGCGATACGCGCGTGCGGCACCTCACGCTCAGGCTCGGTGATGTCGAACGTGAGCTTGTGGCAGTCCTGGCACATGCTCTCGAAGTTCACCGGCTGCATCGCCGCGCCGCCGGCATCGGGGACGTGGCAGCTCGCACACTCGAGCACGCGATCGCCGTCCGGAGCTGCGATGCCTTCGGCCGCCAGGTGGACGTCGTGCGGGAATTTCAGCCCCGACTTTTCCTTCAGTTCGGCAGTCAGCTCGACGCGTTGAGGTTCGAACGTGCCGTTCTTCGCCCAGGCCGGCAGGCTGACGTGGAACTGCGGATGCGCGGAGCCGAAATCGCCGACATCGGCGAGCTTGCTGGCGCCCTGGGTCGAGGCGGTGAGGCCGACGTGGCAGTCGCTGCACAGGGTCTGGTCCATGCGCACCAGCCCGTTGGTACCGTTGTGGTCGCGATGGCAGTGCGCGCAACGCGCGTCACCCAGTTCGGGCAGGTTGAACGTCACCGGGTCGGCATGTGCAGGCGTGGAGGCATGGCAGGCGACGCAGGCTTCGTCCTTCACCCACTTGAAATCCCCTTCATGGCAAGCAGTGCACTCACTGCTGAAGAAGTGGTGCGCGCCAGCCAGCTCACCGGCCTCCCACGCGTTGCGCGAGGGCAGGGGCGTGCTCTTCAGCACGGAATCGAGGGCCGGTACGTAGTGCGACAACAGTGGCATGCCCAGGAACAGCACGAGGATGGCGGCGAACAGCACCCAGGCCGGACCACGCTTGGACAGGCGGGTTTCCCGCAGCGTCGTGGGCAGCCGTTTGGCCGCGGCCTCGGCGGCGATCTCGCTCTTGTCGATCTGCGAGATCTCGACCGCGCCATCGTAGTCCTCCGGCGCGTCGATCAGGGTGATGCGGGTCGAGCCGATCTCGACCTGCGCGCCGGGGCCCGAGGTCGTGTTGTGCACGATCGCGCCGTTGACGCGGACGCCGGCATCCAGCACCGATTCGATGCGGTATTTACCGCGATCGGTCAGGGTGATGCGCGCATGTTCCAGCGCCGCACGCATGTCGGTGAGAAACACAGCCTGATTGGCCGCGCGGCCAATGGTGAGGACGTCACCGAAGTGGATGTCGTCCTCGAAGCTGACCTGGCTCTTACCCTTGCGGTGGACCCGCCTGACTAACCAGCGCATGGCTCACCTCACCAGTAGAAGAGCACCGAGACGATGTGCGCGGTCAGCGCAGCGATCAGCCCCAGCGTCAACGGAACGTGGATGTACAGCCAGATCTCCATCAGCGCCTGGAACTGGATGTCGCGGGCAACCCGGCCGGCCAATGACTTCTTCCGGGTCAGCAGGTCGATGAGCTTGCGCAAGGCCTCGGCTTGCTTGTCCGAGGCCGCTTCGCCGGCCAGGAAATCGACCATGGCGACCATGGTCTTCGCCTCCGTGCGCTGCTTCTTGCTGGCCTCCTTCTCGTGCGAGGCTGCGGCCTCGCGCAGGTTCGCCAAGGCGGACTCCGATTCGTCGTGCGCCGTGAGCTGTGCCCAGAACCCCCCGCCCAGACGCGTGCGCTCGATCGAGCGCAGCAGCACGGAGTGGATTTTCGGGTCGACCGCGTCGGCCAGGGACAGCGCGTTCTGGTCGATCTCGGTGATCTCTTCCATCATCGCGTCGCGGCTGGCGTTGTCGCGATTCTTCGTCATCAGGCTCGGGTAGCGCAGGTAGGCGTACACACCGAAGAACCCGGAAAAGATCACCAGAAGCATCAGCACCAATGCCAGCGTGTGGATGTTCCAGCCGACCTGGAATCCGCTGTGCAGGAATGCGATCAGGATCAGCGACGTGCCCAGGTAGACGTGCGCGGACAACCAGCCGACCGCACTGCCGATGCCCTTGCCATAACGCCGCTTGCGCACGCCGAAGTAGGTCAGCCAGAGGATCAGGACCGCGCCGATCGTGCCCAGCGTGTAGCCGAGCCAGGTGCCGCCGTTGGGCGGCGCGCCCTCGGGACGATGGATGATGTACGCCGCCAGCGAACCGATCGACAGCACGAGCGCGACCCAAAGGTAGCGGTAGCGGGCGTGGTTCAGCAGTGAGGAATGCATGGCCTGGTTCTCTCCCTAGTCCCGCGGCACTCAGCTACGCGACTGCGCGTAGGAGACCAGGTCTTCGGGGGAGATGCGGATCGCCGCACCGGTCGGGCACGAGCGTACGCACGACGGTCCCCCCTTGATGTCCTTGCACATGTCGCACTTCACCGCTTTCTTTTCCGAGGCCTTGCTGTCCTTGGCGTAGGGCGCTTCGCCCGGTCCGGTGCCTTTGCCGAACAGCAGCCACGACAGCAACGAGGGCTTCTTCTCCTTGCGCCCGGACATGTGAATCACGCCGTAAGGGCAATTGCGCTCGCAGTTGCCGCAGCCGATGCAGTTGTCGCCGATGTAGACCTCGCCGCCGGGATTACGCTTGATGGCGTCGGGCGGACAATCCTTCATGCAGTGCGGATGTTCGCAGTGACGGCAGGACGTGGGCACATGCACGTTGGCGTAGGTCGGGCCGGCTTCGCGGTGCAGCCGCGACGTGCCCGCATGCGTCTCAGCGCAGGCCTTCTCGCAGTTGTCGCAGCGCACGCACAGTGATTCGTCGATGAGCAGGACATCGGTCGCCTCACCGATGCCTTGGCGCATCAGGAAGGAAATGATGTCGGCCCCGCCGCTGGCACCCTGCATGGCCAGATTGGCCGCGGTGCGTTGCTTGTACTCGGCCTGCAGGTTGAGGCGCAGGCCGGCGTCGCGCGCCAGCAGCTTCTTGAAGGCGTCGGCGGTAAGGCGGATGGTCTCGGTAGCGATCGCCGCCTTCACCGTGGCGCTGCGCTTGGAGTCGCCGAGCAGAGCCATCTCGCCCACGTAGTTGCCGGCAGGCACGTAGGACAGAACGATGTCCTTGCCGCCGATATTGCGCGAAATCGTCAGCGAGCCGACCCGCACCAGGTGCAGGGAGTCGCCTTCGTCACCTTCCGAGAACAGTATCTCGTCGGCCTGGTACTTGCGGATCTCGGCCTCGGCGACGATGTCGGCGAGCTGCGCCGCGTTGGCCTTCAAGGCAAAGCGCTGCTGCAGGGCGCGTGCGATGAACACCATGTCGATCTCGCGCTTCACCGCAGCGACCGAGTTGATCAGCTTGTTCATCGAGCGTCGCGGGGTCTCGACCAGAACGCAACCGGGCCCGGCAAACACGTTGGCCGATCGGCGGCGGCCGGAGATGAGGCTCATCTCGCCGAAGAATTCGCCCTTGCCGAGGCTGATGCGCTGACCGGTTTCTTCGTTGACCTCGATTTCCACCGTGCCGTCGACGATGCAGAAGAACGAGTTGGTGTAGTCGTTGCGTCGGAAGACCGGCGCGCCCTGCGCGGGAGCGAGAATGGCCGAGTCGAGCATGAACTCACGCAGCTGCAGCGGCGTGATGTGCGAGAGCAGTCGGACATTCTGCTGCACCTTGGCGAGCGCAGCCTCGACCGTGGTGAAGCCGGGCATCGGCACGAACTTCTCGCGCAGCAGCGGTTCGTCCGCCGGCTCGACTTTCTCGCCGAGAATGTACTCGACGACTTCGTAGCCCTGGTTCATCGCCTGCTTGATCAGCGGGTAGCCGCCGAGGGCGCCGACGATGTACAGGCCCTTCACATTGGATTCGTATTGCGGCGAAATGGCCGGGACCGCAGCCGGGTCCTTGCTCGGAAACTCGACACCGCATTTCTCGACGAATCCGCGTGGCGCGGTGGCGCCGAGACGCGCGATGACCCGATCACACAGGATCTGCGCACGCCCTTTCGGTGTGGTGAGGGTCATGCGGCCGGGCTTGCGCCCGACCGACAGGGTCTCGACCTTGTCCGGTGCGGCGCTCCAGTAGCACGCGATGGTGCCGTCCTCGATCGCCTTGTTGATCAAGTCCAAGTTGCCCTGTTTCGCGCGGGCGAACTCGTCGCGACGGTTGATGATGATGACTTCGTTCTGCTTCGACAGTGCGACAGCGTTCTCGATCGCCGCATCGCCCGCGCCGACCACCACGATGGTCTCGCCCGAGTACTCGTCAGGATCGTCCAGCTGGTACTGCACGAACGGCAGGTCTTCGCCCGGCACGCCGAGCTTGCGGATGTTGCCCTGCAGTCCGATGCCCATCACCACGTTGTCGGCCTCGAAGGTGCCGGACTTCGTGGTGATCACGAAATGTCCGTCATCCTGCTTCTTGATGCCGGTGACTTCGCAGCCGTGGCGGACATTGACCTTGAGCTGTGCGACGCCTTCGTCCCACGCGCCAAGGATGTCCTCGCGACTACCGGCGGTGAAAGGCAGAGGCGAGCGCAACGGCAGAATGCCGGGCTCGTCCATGACGTGCTTGCCCTTCTGGTACCGGTAGATCGTGTTCGAGAGATGTGCCTCGGCCTCGAGCAGCACGTGGGAAATGCCACGTTCTGCCGCTCGTGCTGCCGCCGACAACCCCCCCGGGCCCGACCCCACCACAGCAATGCGAAACCGTTCCGCCATGCTGCGCCTCCCCAAGGCGCCAATGTCGCCCGGATCATAGCAGCGATGCTTTCGCGTTTTCACCCCGGGGGAGATCAGAATCGTCGCCACGACCCCACACATCGGTTGTGCGGCACAGGCGTGCAGGCCGCTTCGGACCTTGGTTTTCAGGGGCGAAGCCGAATGAACGGGGCGGCGATGCTGCTCCGTCGGGTGCCCGACCGAGCGGCTGCGAAAGCGCATGAGATTCGTTCTCATGCGGAAGCCGCGCCGCCGGCCGTTCAAAGCGGATAAGCTATGCGCGGATACCGCTTTCGCGAAGACGCATGACGGCCGCGTACAGTCTGCTGCAAGAGGGTCTGCTTCCTCGCGAAGCACCCAACGATCCGGATCTGCCTCTGGACGGCAAGCGTGCCCAGACTTGGGCCGAGGCACTGCCCCGCGCCAACCAGGCGGTGACCCTGCGCATGCTGATGGAGGTGCTCGAGAAGCTCTCCCAATCCATCCTCGAGGGTGGCGCGCGACTGGCAGTGCTTGAGGCCATTCGCCCGGCGGTGCTGGAGATCATGCAAACGCTCAAGCAGCAGGCGCAGGGTGGCACCGTGCCGTTGGTGGCCGCCAAGGCGAGGGCGATCGACCAGCTGACCTACTTCGAGATGGCGTTGGCGGAGGGCTATCGCCTCGCGGTGATCGAGCATTGTGCGCCCGCCGGCAGCGTGCCGTTTCTGCGCGGCGGCGCCGTCGCGACGGCGCTGGTGCGCGCGAGTTACCACGCCGCCAAGACCTTCACCCATGCCTACAACATCTACCAGTCTCCGCCCTCGGGGCGCTGGACCCTGCTGCATCGCCTGTACCTGTTCGCGCGGTCGGTGAAACTGCAGGAAAAGGCGGTGGAGGACAGCTGTGAGCCGAAACCGATGACGGTGGAGGAGCTCTATACGCAGGCAAGCCTGCTCGCGTTGTCCAACCCGTACCGGTTCAGCCAGAAAGAGCAGGAAGAGCTTTGGCGGGTCACCGCTGATCTGGCGAGCCATCTGTCGGTGTCGGACAGCCGCGGCGGCGGCCAGGTGTTTGCGCTGCCCACCGACTCCGACTCCGGTCCTGGCTTCGTGCCGGAGGAGCGCGCCCAGGAGAGCGGCTCGCTGCTTTGGCTCGACCTGATGCCGCTGCGTGACCTGCTTGAGATACCGCTGTCGGGCAATGCGTCCGGGCCGGTACTCCTGCGCGGGCGTGGCGGTCGCTCTGTTGCCTCCACCGTCGAGCTGCTGCGCAAGCTCCGGGGCGGGTGGGGCACTTCGGCGACGCGACGCAACCAGCGACTGCCGGCGACGCATCAGCTGCGTGCGGTCATCGGTTTGGCCGGGCTGCATTTTCATCTTTCCGGCAAGCACGATTTCGAGGGGTTCCTGCAGCAGGCCGGCGCCAAGGACAGCCAACAGGACCGCCGGCGCGCCACGTGGGCGCAGTCGGGCATCGATTCGGGACGCATTCCGCTTCACCTCACCGAGGTGCTCGACCAGAGCCTGGGCGGATACCGCGTACGCTGGCCGACCGAGGAATCGGTCCGCGCACGCGTGGGCGAGCTGCTCGGTCTCACGGACGAAGCGGTCGATGAACAGACGCCGTGGATGCTTGCCTGCATCCGCTGGTTACGCTATGACCCGGATGGAACGGTCTACGCGGGCCTGGAGCTGCTGGCCCGACGGACCCGTGCGGTTGCAGTGAAGGTGCGGGATCGTGACAGCCTGCAGGCGGGCGCGCCCAGGCCGCAACGTGCGGTGCAGTTCATGCCGGTTCGCGACGACTCGCATGGCTCCCTCCACCTGGCCTTGGGCAGCGGTGTGGAAGTCGATGATCTCGAGGCGGAGCTGGTGCGCGCCTCGGAATCGCGTGATCTCGAGGTGCCGGAAGCCCTGCGCGAGACCTTGAATCACCTGCGTGTGCTCGAGGTCTCCGGTGAATACGTGATCGCACGCGCCGAACGCGAAGCAGCATGATTTCCGAAGAGACGCATCCCCGCCGCGCTGCCCACGCGGTGCACGTCGATGGTGTCACCCTGGGCGGCCGCGCCCCGATCGTCGTGCAATCGATGACGAATACCGACACGGCCGATGTGCCGGCCACCACCCGCCAGATTGCCGAGCTGGCACGCGCGGGCTCCGAGTTGGTGCGGGTGACGGTGAACACCGCCGAGGCCGCCGCCGCCGTGCCGCACATCGTCGAACGGCTCGACACCATGGGCGTGCGCGTACCGATCATCGGCGACTTCCACTACAACGGCCACAAGCTGCTCGCCGACGAACCAGCCTGCGCGCGGTCCTTGGCCAAGTACCGCATCAATCCCGGCAATGTCGGTTTCGGCAAGAAGAAGGACAGCCAGTTCGCAGCGATGATCGAAACCGCGATCGGGCATGACAAGCCGGTTCGCATCGGGGTGAACTGGGGCTCGCTTGATCAGGCCTTGGCGCAACAGCTCATGGACGAGAACGCGCAGCGTGCCCAACCGTGGGATGCCGCTGCGGTGATGCGCGAGGCGCTGGTCCGCTCAGCCGTGGACTCGGCGGCGCGCGCGGAAGCCCTGGGACTGGCGCCCGATCGAATCGTGCTCTCGGCCAAGGTCAGCGGCGTCCAGGAACTGATCAGCGTCTACCGCGAACTGGCCCGTCGCAGCCAGCATGCATTGCACCTTGGCCTGACTGAAGCCGGCATGGGCAGCAAGGGCATCGTCGCATCCACTGCAGCCTTGTCGGTGCTGCTGCAGGAAGGTATCGGCGACACCATCCGCATTTCCCTGACGCCGGAGCCAGGTGGGTCGCGCACGCAGGAAGTCGTGGTCGCGCAGGAACTGCTGCAGACCATGGGTCTGCGCGCATTCACGCCGATGGTGACGGCGTGTCCGGGCTGCGGGCGCACGACCAGTTCGTTCTTCCAGGAGCTGGCGAAGACGGTGCAGGATCACGTTCGCGCGCGCATGCCGGAGTGGCGAATCAGTCACCCGGGTGCCGAGAACCTTACCCTCGCCGTGATGGGTTGCGTGGTGAACGGGCCGGGAGAGAGCAAGCACGCGCATATCGGCATATCCCTGCCGGGTACGGGCGAGGCCCCAGCCGCGCCGGTGTTCATCGATGGAGAGAAAGCCGTAACCCTGCGCGGCGAGCGGATTGCCGAGGAGTTTGTCGCGCTGATCGACGACTACGTCGACAAGCGGTTCTCGGCGTCATAGTCGACGCGGTCGTGGCGTTTGCGCGACTGATACCCTGTTTGCGCGGATTCGGTAGGCAGCGTGGAATCGGCCAGGCATGCCGGCTGGGGTGGCGGCTCCCTCCAATCTGAGGGACGCGGGGCGCCCATGGCATCCAGGGCGCGATCGAGTTGGAGAATCCGGCGATGCGCGCGCAACTGATCAAGATCGGCCGCGAACGCCTGGGCATCTCGGCGATCGCGCCAGCGCAGGCTCAGGCAGACCCTTCCCTCGCTGGATTCGGGCAGGTCGCCCAGCACGTCCAGATTGCGCACCCGGAGCTCGATATGCGGCGTCATCCAGAGAAACCCGGAACGGAATCGCACGCTGAGCAGGTCTTCGTACCCAATGCACAGGTTGCGCGTGGGGCTCTTGAGTACGCCGAACAGCGCATCGCGAGTGCTGAACTGCAGGACCAGGCCGGCCTGATCGGCCCGAGCCAGGCCGAGCACTTCGCCCAGGCCACCGAAGGCTTCGAAGTGGAACGGTACCGAGTCCAAAGCGTGTCTCCCGCTGCGGCGTTACCGCCACGAGACGCCGCTTCGAGGCGCATGTGACCCAAACTGGGGTCGAATGGGCTGCGCCGAGACTGCTCGCCCTGGCAAAAAGAAAAAGCCCGAGCGAGCTCGAGCTTTCAGGTTGGTGGAGGTGGGGGGAGTTGAACCCCCGTCCGAAGGCACTCCATCTCCGGCACTACATGCTTAGCTCGTTGTTTGGTCTCGGAGCAGGGCAACACAACGTGCGAGGCACACCCTGACCCACACCCGCTTTGATTTAGGCATCTGCTGACGGGTCGCCACCGATGCCGATCCCGTGATCATGACCCTACACCGACGAGCACGGGCACAAGTCGGTTCGGGGCTAGGCCTTAAGCGGCCAGAGCGTAGACGTCGTCGTTGGCGTCTGATTGTTTGCCGCTGGATTAACGAGGAAAGCTGCCCCCTCGGCATGCACCGGTCGATTTCGCCACCCCCGTCGAAGCCAGGACACCCCCGGAAACTGGGAAGCAGTGTGGTCCACCGATGTCTTCAGTATGGGGATGCGGACGGTGCGCTTCAAGCGGCGCAATCTGCGGGGAGGTGGCGCCGTTCAACTTCGGGTGCCCGGCCCGACACGCAGCAGGACGTGCCGGCCCTGGTCACCGCATCGGACCAACCGGCTGAAGTGACGCCCGGGCAGCTCCGGGACGATCTACCGCGGCGGTGGAAGCTATGCGCGCGCGGTCGAAGTCGAATAGGGCGAAACGACGCGCCGCAAACCGGATTCGCGTTCAGGCGTCGCGGTTGTGCTTGCGCAGGGCGCGTTGCTTCTCGATCGCCCACTCGCGGTGCTTGCTGGACTGCTGCTCGTCGTGCTCCTGCTGCCATTCGCCAGGACGAACGTCAAATCGGCCTCGTTGAGCTTCCATGTAGCGAGTAAGGATCAAATCCGCAGTGCCTTCAGGCGACGATGTCCGGATTTTCCGTTGCGCCGATCAGTCAGATCACTCCTACCGCGTCTGCTGCGAGCACCGTGAGCACCTAGCAGCGAATCTTCTTCTTTGCGTACGTATCTCTCGCACTGGAGCCTGTGCTCAGCTTGCCCGAGCACATGTCCTTCTTGGTGGCCGGGCGTTGCTCCACTGTTGTGAACGATGTGCCTGATTGTCCGGTGTCAGCCCAGTAGCCATGAGCGGTCTTGAACTTCGGACAAGGTTCCTCCTGGAACCACGTACTGCCGTTGGCGCTGCACGCGTAGCCCACCGACTTGTCACCATTCGAGTTCGGTGCGACAGGAGTGGGGGCAGTTCCCGGCATTCGATTCTGCGCAACATATCCGCCGAATTGCTGCGTAAGTGTGGATTGCGTGACAGGGTTGCCTCCGCTTGTGACCTTCTTGCTCGCCGAGTCAGGCTCGGCGGCAATCCAGCGCCGGTCTACGGTGTCCGCGTCTGCGCTACAGGGCTTCTCCTGATAGGCTGTCACGCCGTTGGCACCCTTGCACTTGTAGAGGCTCTGAGCTCCAGCGCCATGGCAAATTAGCATTCCGGCAAGTAGCGAAATAAGTCGCAACATGTGTGTTGACCTTCGGAGGAGCTGTGGGAAGCACCCGGACATCTGAGTGCCCGTCTACAAGATTATCGCAGGCTGGTGCCTTGGAAGCCACTTCCAGGATTCGAATTTGATGGTCATGTAGAGGAATCTGAAGCGCGTTTGCCTCCGGATTCGCGCTCAGGCGTCGCGGTTGTGCTTGCGCAGGGCGCGTTGCTTCTCGATCGCCCACTCGCGGTCCTTGCTGGTCTGGCGCTTGTCGTGCTCCTGCTTGCCTTTCGCGAGGGCGAGCTCCAGCTTGACCTTGTTGCGCTTCCAGTAGAGCGCGGTGGGAATCAGCGTGAACCCATCGCGCTCGACGCGGCCGATCAGACGGTCGATCTCGTGGCGGTGCAGCAGCAGTTTGCGCGTTCGGCGGTCGTCCGCGACCACGTGTGTCGAGGCGGAGATCAGCGGCGTGATCTGCGCGCCGAACAGGAAGATCTCGCCATTGCGGATGGTCGCGTAGCTCTCGCCGATATTCGCCCGACCCGCGCGGATGGCCTTGAGCTCCCAGCCCTGCAAGGAGAGGCCCGCCTCGAACCGGTCGCCCAGGTGGTATTCGTGGCGCGCGCGCTTGTTCAGCGCAATGGTGCCGCCGGTTTCGCTATCCTTCTTGGCCTTCTTTGCCGCCATGCCACTGCTTCCTTGCCAAGCTATCTACTTTGGTGCCGGACGACACTGCGATGCGTCCCCGCGGTCGTCGGAGCCCGGCGATCATGAGTCGGATCGAACGAAGCGCGATCGTGCGTCGTCCCGCTTCGGTGATGTTTCAGCTCGTGCACGACGTCGAGGGATACCCCGGGCGTTTTCGCTGGTGCGAGCACAGCGCCATTCTACAGCGTGGCGAAAACGAGCTGGTCGCGCGGCTGGATCTGCGCATGGCCGGGATCAGCCAGTCATTCACCACGCGGAACCGGTTCGAGCCCGACCGCCGCATCGATCTCGGTCTGGTCGACGGCCCGTTCTCGCGCCTTGCCGGAGCCTGGGTGTTCCAGCCGCTGACGGAAGAGGCCTGCAAGGTCTCACTGGCACTCGATTTCGAGATGGCCGGTCGCTTCGTGGGCAGCGCCTTGGCGGGCGGGTTCAGGACGCTTGCCGACAAGCTCGTGGACGAATTCGTGCGCGAGGCGCGTCGTGGGCCCTGAGGGAACCGCGCTGCAGGTGGAGGTCGTGTTCGCTCTGCCGGATCGATGCTGGCGCTGGCGTGGCGTACTGCCGCTGGGCGCATGTGTGCAGGATGCCCTCGATGCCAGCGGGGTGGCGGCGACCTTTCCCGAGATCGGTTCGGCCCCCAGCGCGGGTATCTTCGGAGCGCTGGTCGAACTGGAGCAGCCGTTGAGAAACGCCGATCGCGTCGAAATCTACCGCCCGCTGCGCTGTGACCCCATGGAGGCCAGGCGGCGTCGCGCGGGCGAGGCGGTCAAGCGGCGAAAGTGAGGCTCACCCGCCTGGGGTGTGCCCGATGCGACCGACGAAGGCGGTTGCCGCGACTCAGCGGCCTGCGCGGCGCTTGTTCTTCTCTTCGCGCGGAAGATTCACGTAGCGCTGCTTCGCCAGTCGCCGAACCAGGGCTTCGTCCTGTTCGGGGAAGTAGTCGCCCTCGATGGAGGCGAGCTGATCGCCGTCGAAGGTGAGCACCAGGTTCTTCACTTCGGCATCGCTGCCGCGCTGGCTCTGCGAAGTCAGGTAGTCCCAGCGATCCTGATGAAACGGATCGGCAACCGACGGACTGCCCAGCAAGGTCAGCACCTGACGCTTGCTCATGCCGACCTTGACCTGCTCGACATTGGCGGACTCCAGCAGGTTGCCCTGGTAGACGTCGACCTTGTAGATGGCGCCGCAGGCAACGAGGGCCGAAAGCGAGGAGGCAAGCAGGGCGGAACGAAGGATCGAAGGCATGCAGACCGGCTGAAAATTCAAGCAGGCCGCGATGATACACTAAGCCCGCCGCTGTTCAGGACCGCGGGCGACCTGCGTTCAGCTGGTGGCCCGGAGGGGTGCGCATCCAGGGATACGGTCGCGATACGGAGCAAGGAGTTCGAGGTGGAATCACAAGACCTGCGCAAGGCCGGCCTGAAGGTGACCCATCCGCGCATGCGGGTGCTGGAAATCCTGGAACACGCCAGTCCGCGGCACATGACGGCCGAAGACATCTACAGGCAGCTCCTCGAGGCGCAGGAAGACATCGGTCTCGCCACCGTCTACCGCGTGCTGACCCAGTTCGAGGCTGCGGGACTGGTCATGAAGCACAACTTCGAAGGCGGACAGGCGGTGTTCGAGCTCGACCGCGGCAAGCACCACGACCACATGGTCGATGTCGATACCGGCAAGGTGATCGAGTTCGTCTCCGAAGAGATCGAGCGGCTGCAGAAAGAAGTGGCGGACAAGCACGGCTACATCATCGAGGAACACAGCCTCGTGCTGTACGTGCGCAAGAAGCGCACTGACTGACGAGTCGCGCGCGGCGCGCGCGCCCACATGAATTCGACTTGTGACGGGGCTCAGTCCCCGGACGCCGGGCTGTGTGCGTCGGACATCGAGGCCTCGGCGTCGACGGGACGCTCCCGCGTCTGATCAGGGGCTTCAGCCGGTTCGGTGACGATCCGGTTTCTGCCTTCCTGCTTGGCGGCGTAGAGCAACGAATCCACCCGGGCCAGCAGTCGTGAGCCGGTTTCTCCGCGCCACAGCACCAGGCCACCGCTGAGCGTCGACTGCAGTTCGCTTTCGATGCTGCGCCAGTCGTGCGCGGCGTAGGCAGTGCGCAGGCTCTCGCAGCGCTGCCGGGCATCATCGAGCGTGCAGTCCGGCAACAACACGGCGAACTCTTCGCCGCCGACCCGGGCCACCAGGTCGCTGCCGCGGAAGTGCGCGCGGAATACCTCGGCGGCCTGGGTCAGCACCTGGTCGCCCACCGCGTGGCCAAAGCGGTCGTTGATCTGCTTGAACTGGTCCAGGTCGATGAGGGCGAGACAGAGACTGTGCTCCTGTCGTGTTGCCGCCGCGATTTCGCGGGTCAACGCATGGTCGAATTCACGGCGATTCGCCAGCTCGGTCAGCGGATCCTCACGGGTCAGCCGGTCGAGCGCACGGTTCTTCTCGCGCAGTTCGTTGAGCAGTCGGTCGCGTTCACGCACCAGCTCGCTGAGCTCGCGCGTGCGCTCGCGCACCTTGTTTTCCAGGTCGAGACGGAGGTCGTCGAGCTCCTCGAACGCGCGCGCGTCGGCCACGCCGCGGGCCAGGCGATGCGCCATCGCCTCGAGCAGAGTCAGGTCGTGATCGCGATACTGCGAGGCCTTGAAGTGCTGCACGCTGATGATGCCGACCACTTCCTCGTGATCCATGATCGGAGCGATCAGCATGCTGCCGGGTTCCTGACCGAGGATCTGGGTGCGCTCCCGCAGCGCTGGCGACGCCTTGCTGAAGTCTTCCACCAGCAGCGATCGACCGTTGGCCGCCACCCAGCCGAACAGCCCCTGGTCGCGCGGGCGCAGCAGTCTCGGCAGACGCTCGGGCCCGTTGAGGCGCACGCGAAAATCCAGCTGGTCGAGCTTGCGGTCGAGCACGCCGAACATGAATTCGTCGAACACGAAGGTCTCACGCACTTCGGTGAGCACCTGCTCGGCGAGGCGGTCCAGTCGCTGTGCCCCCGACAGGCCGGCGGAGCGTTTCGCGGTGGCGCTCGCCACGGCCTTCGCGCGAAGCCCGCCGCTGGCCCGGTGACTGACGAGGAAGATGCCGACGAAGCCGGCCATCAGCAGCATGGCCAGGGTGTTGAGATGCAACCACACCATCGCGGCCAGGACGCCGAGCGGTGCAAACAGCAGATCGGCGTCGTCGATCAGGGCGCTTGGGTTCTTCGCGATCGGTCGCCCGGAAGCCGCGTGATAGCCCACCAGCATCACGATGTTCACCGACTGCATCGACACGATCATGCCGATGAGCGGCAACAGATCGCCCCAGCCGGGCACCTCGAGAGGCAAGTGTCCACCCAATGCATCGAAGGCCAGCCAGCCAGCGACCATCATCAGGCTGAGCATCGACATGTTGTTCAGCGCGCGCAACGCGGCAATGCGCCAGGAATTCTGCCGGTAGGCCGCATGGGTGAACGGGAATGCCACCGCTGCCAGCGCACACTGCAGGGCTGCAGGCACCGGGCCGCCGACCAGCAACAACGCGATCTGTGGCACGCGCTCCATGGATCGAAGTCCGCCGACGGCGGCAGGGAGGCCGAAGTGCCACACGATCAGCAGGGCGCATACGGCCAGAGCCCACTGCAGTGGAGAGGGCCACACGGCGTAGCTGTCGCGCAGCCACCACAGAGCGGCCAAGGCTGGTACGGGCAGGCTGCAACAGTAGAGGGCCAATCGACCTTGCTTGCTCATCCGCGTGACTGCGTTCCGTTCTGATGGGGGAGGCGGGTCAGGTCGAGTCTGCGGTACGGGTTGGCCCCGCCACCGGGACCGATGGCTTTCGGACTGCGAGAGGCAGGTGCAGTGTGCTGGCATGCCGAGGCCAGGAGTGCGCTGACGTGCACGGTTCGGGACATGGCCTGGACCCGACACACATGGGTTCGCCGTCTCGTTCCGATACCTTGCACCGTCATGGTGCCGCTATCCGCACGGAGCAGCGCTTCTGGATTCAGCCCATTCGGTGTGTCCCGCATGTCACCCCCAAGCAGGTTGCCCGACGACGGGAATTCCCCGCTGGCCCTGCCGACTCGCTTCCCCTTGGACGGAATGATACGCGGGGCGGTGATCGACCGGCGGCCACAGCGTCCTGCCGCGCCTCGGGCCGAGGCAGGCGGACAGGGACTCAGCCTGTGGGCGGGGCAGCCGACTGCAGCATCTGCCGCGCGTGTTCCCGCGTCGCCTCGGTGATGTCGATGCCGCCCAGCATGCGCGCCAGCTCCTCAACGCGCTGGGGGTCGTCGAGCGTTCGAATGGCACTTGTGGTTTGCCTGCCGTCGGAGCGCTTGCTCACGAAGTGGTGGTGATGGGCCTGCGCGGCCACTTGCGGGAGGTGGGTGACGCACAGCACCTGGCAGCGCTCTGCCAGGGCGCGCAGCGTGCGGCCCACGACTTCCGCGACGGCGCCGCCGATGCCGCTGTCGACTTCGTCGAACACCATCGTCGGGGTGCGATCGGCGCCCAGGCTGGCCATCTCGATGGCAAGGCTGATCCGCGACAGCTCGCCGCCGCTGGCAACCCGTCGAAGCGGGCGGGGTGGCTGGCCGGCATTGGCCGACACCAGCAGTTCAATGCGCTCGGCGCCCGAATCCGATGGGTCGGACTCCAAGTCCGCCAGATCGAACGCCACCTCGATCACGCCGCCGGGCATCCCCAGCTTGGCCAGCCATGTCGTGGTCGCAGCGGCGAATCGCTCAGCGGTTCTCTGCCGCTCGCTGCGCAGGGTGGCGGCATCGCGTCGCCAGGACTCGCGTGCCTCGCTCATTTGCCGGCGACAACGCTCGATCGAACCGGCAGCACGGTCGAGCGCAGCACATAGTTCGACGATCTCGGCGCGGGTCTCGTGCAGCCGCATCACGCTGGTGCGGTGCTTGCGTGCCAGGTCATGCAGGCGGTCGAGTTCGTCGGCCAGCTCCTCGCGCCGCGCGGGGTCAGCCTCCATGCCGTCGGCGCCGCGTTCGAGCGATGAGGCCGCTTCGTCGAGCTGGATCACGGCGTCCTGCAGCGCACGGTGCGCCTGCGCCACGTCCGGAAAGTCCTCGAAGGCAGTCTCGCAGTCACGCAAGGCGTGCAACGCCGCATGCGTGGCCGTCAGCGCACCGCCCGATTCGGCGTTCAAGGCATCAAGCGCGGCCTGCACATTGCGCGCAAGCTGGTCGCCCGCATCCAGCCGGCGCATGTCGCGTTGCAGCCCCTCGATGCGATCCGGCGTCAGGTCGACCGAGTCGAGCTCGTCGCGTTGCGCGAGCAGGAACTCGGCATGCCCGGGCTCGGCGGCCGCGCCGAGTCGATCGAGCTCACGCCGGGCCTGCCGCCACGACTGAGCGTGCGTGGACACGCGGGCGCGCATCGATTCCAGACCGCCCATGGCATCGAGCAGATTCAGCTGCTGCGCGCGATCCAGCAGTGCCTGGTGCTCATGCTGGCCGTGGATCTCGATGAGGTAGCTGCACAGCTCGGAGAGCTGACCGGCGCTGGCGGGCTTGCCGTTGATCCAGGCCCTTGATCCGCCATCGGCGCGCAAGACGCGGCGCAGACGGCAGGCGTCGCCATCTTCCAGTTCGTGCTCGCGCAGCCAGGCGGCGGCGCCGGGGCTGTCACCGAGACCGAACTCGGCTTGCAGCTCGGCCCGTGCCGAGCCGTGACGAACCTGATCCGCCCCGGCGCGCGCGCCGGACAGCAGCATCAGCGCGTCGACCAGCAGGGACTTGCCTGCGCCGGTCTCGCCGGAAATGACGCCAAAACCCACGCGAAGATCGAGATCGATCTCGTCGGCAATGGCGAATTCGCTGAGGTAGAGGCGCAGGAGCATAGGGGCGGCGAACGGTAGCATGGGGCGGGCAGGCCGCCAATGCGCCCGATCGGTGCGGCGCAGCACTCTTGCGCCGCACCGGTGGAGGCATTATCTAGGGGTCAAGTCCCGGCCGTTCTTCGCGGCACTGCGCATGGCAGAGAACCGTCCGGGTGGAATCCAGAGGCTCGAATCACGCGTGAACATGCCCGCTCTCGATACCCGCTCCCGTGCGCTGCTGCGCGCCCTGATTGCCCAGTACATCCGGGAGGGTGCGCCGGTCGGCTCACGCACGCTGGCCAAGCAGGCGGGTCTCGACGTCAGCCCGGCCACGATCCGCAACGTGATGTCCGATCTCGAAGACATCGGCCTCGTGTCGACGCCGCATACCTCGGCGGGTCGGGTGCCGACGGCGCAGGGCTACCGGGTCTTCGTCGATTCGCTGCTGCAGACCGGTGGCCCGGCCGAAGATGAGGTGGCTGCACTGCGCGGCAAGCTGCCTTCGGGCCAGACCACGCACCAGGTGCTGAGCGGGGCGTCCGAACTGGTCTCGGCCATGACCCACTTCGTCGGTCTGGTCACGGTGCCGAAGCGTGAGCAGTTCGCCTTCCGTCACATCGACTTCGTGGCGCTGGATGCCAACCGCGTGCTGGTCATCCTGGTGTTTACCGACAACGAAGTGCAGAACCGCATCATCCAGGTACCGCGGCCCTACTCGCCGGGCGAACTGGAACAGGCCGCCAACTACCTCAACCAGCATTTCAGCGGTCGGCCGCTGTCGGAGATCCGCGCCCAGCTGCTGCGCGAGCTGCAGGAAACCCGCGACGCGATGGAGCGTGTGCTGTCGACCGCCGTCGAACTGTCCGAAACCGCGTTCCGCGATCCTGCCGGGGACGACGACCTGCTGCTGGCCGGCCAGACCCGACTCATGGGGGTCACCGACCTCTCCGACCTGGAGCGCCTGCGCGAACTGTTCGAGGCGTTTTCGCGCAAGCGCGAGCTCGTCCAGCTGATGCAGCGATGCATTCGCGCCCGCGGCGTTCGCCTGTTCATCGGCGAGGAGTCGGGGGTCGCCCCGCTGGAGCTTTGCTCGCTGGTCACCGCGCCGTACGCCGCCCACGGGCGGGTACTCGGGGTGATTGGGGTGATTGGGCCGACACGCATGGCGTACGAGCGTGTCATTCCGATTGTCCAGGCTACCGCGCGGGCGGTGGGGGACGCGCTGTCCACCCAGTCTTGAAGCGGGGCCGGACGGCCCCCATGTGAGCCGACGGGGCGGATCCTGTCGCGGCGCGACAGCCGCACATCGTTCGCACACACGCCAAGGCCCGACGACGACGTCGCCGCGGCCCGGCTGAACCGCAAGCATTGAGGACCACACATGGAATCGACCCAGAACACGGCCGATGACGACGATTTCGGCGATCTGCCGCCGGTCACGCCCGAACAACGGATCGCCGAACTCGAAGCGGCGCTGCTGCAGGTGCGCGACGATCAACTGCGCGAGCGAGCCGAGCTCGACAACCAGCGCAAGCGTCTGGTGCGCGATGTCGAGCAGGCCCGCAAGTTCGCCAACGAACGTCTGCTGGAGTCGATGCTGCCGGTGCTGGACAACCTCGAACGCGGGCTGGAAGCGTCGGGAACCGATTTCGAGCGATTGCGCGAGGGCGTGGATCTGACCCTGAAGCAGTTCCGCAAGGTGGTGGAGGATCACGGTCTGGTCGCTGTCGATGGCGCCGGAACGGCCTTCAACCCCGACCACCACCAAGCGGTCAGCACCACCCCCGCCAACGCGGAGAATCCGGCGGACACCGTGGTGGCCGCCATGCAGAAGGGATACCTGCTGAACGGGCGCCTGCTGCGACCGGCACTGGTCGTCGTAGCCAAGTAGTCAGAATCCATAGCTCGGAGACAGAGGCTTGGGGCTCCTGTATTCCCTATGCCGGCAGGAACCGGTTCCGGTCCGTCGGATGCGCGGAAGGGCCCATGAGAACGCTTCCCGGGCGGACAAGGCCCTTGCGCGTCCCCGGTGGCGGTTTCGGGTTCGCGCACTCCGGCTGTTGAAACCCTTGAATCCCGCGGCACCCACCTCCACCTAGCCAAGCAGCAGCGGTCGCCCCGGCCGCGATGAATCATCTGGGAGAATCCACATGGGCAAGATCATCGGTATCGACCTCGGCACCACCAACAGCTGCGTGGCTGTCATGGAAGGCGGCCAGGTCAAGGTCATCGAGAACGCTGAGGGTGATCGCACGACGCCGTCGATCGTCGCCTTCACCAAGGACGGCGAGACGCTGGTCGGTGCATCCGCGAAGCGCCAGGCCGTCACCAATCCGAAGAACACGCTGTACGCAGTGAAGCGCCTGATCGGCCGCAAGTTCACCGACGCCGAGGTCAAGAAGGACCTCGACCTGGTGCCCTACGGCATCGTCGCGCACGACAACGGTGACGCCTGGGTACAGACCGCCGAAGGCAAGAAGATGGCGCCGCCGCAGATTTCTGCCGAAGTGCTGGGCAAGATGAAGAAGACGGCCGAAGCCTATCTGGGCGAGGCCGTGACCGAAGCGGTGATCACCGTGCCGGCCTACTTCAACGACAGCCAGCGCCAGGCGACCAAGGACGCCGGCAAGATCGCCGGCCTCGAGGTCAAGCGCATCATCAACGAGCCGACTGCGGCTGCGCTGGCCTATGGCCTCGACAAGAAGGGCGGCGATCGCAAGATTGCGGTCTACGACCTGGGTGGCGGCACCTTCGACGTGTCGATCATCGAGATCGCCGAGGTCGATGGCGAGAAGCAGTTCGAAGTGCTGGCCACCAATGGCGACACCTTCCTGGGCGGCGAAGACTTCGACAAGCGCGTCATCGACTACCTCGTCGAGGAGTTCAAGAAGGAGCAGGGCATCGATCTGAAGAACGATGCCCTGGCCCTGCAGCGTCTGAAGGACGCGGCCGAGCGCGCGAAGATCGAGCTGTCGAGCTCGCAGCAGACCGACGTGAACCTGCCGTACGTCACGGCCGACGCGTCCGGCCCGAAGCATCTCAACATCAAGCTCACCCGGGCCAAGCTCGAAGCGTTGGTGGAAGACCTGGTGAAGCGCACCATCGAGCCGTGCAAGGTGGCGTTGAATGATGCCGGCCTGCGCGTGTCCGACGTCGGCGAGGTGATCCTGGTCGGCGGCCAGACGCGCATGCCGCGCGTGCAGGCGGCCGTGGCCGAGTTCTTCGGCAAGGAGCCGAAGAAGGACGTCAATCCGGACGAGGCCGTGGCGATCGGCGCCGCGGTACAGGGCGGCGTGCTGGCCGGCGACGTCAAGGACGTGCTGCTGCTCGACGTGACCCCGCTGTCGCTGGGCATCGAGACGCTGGGCGGCGTGATGACCAAGCTGATCGAGAAGAACACCACGATCCCGACCAAGGCCTCGCAGGTGTTCTCGACCGCCGAGGACAACCAGACCGCGGTGACCGTGCACGTGCTGCAGGGCGAGCGCGAACAGGCCCGCTACAACAAGTCGCTGGCCAAGTTCGACCTGGCGGGCATCGATTCGGCGCCGCGCGGCATGCCGCAGATCGAAGTGTCGTTCGACATCGACGCCAACGGCATCCTGCATGTCTCGGCGAAAGACAAGAAGACCGGCAAGGAGCAGCGCATCGAGATCAAGGCCGGTTCCGGTCTGTCGGAAGACGAGATCCAGCGCATGGTCGCGGATGCCGAGGCGCACCGCGAGGAAGACAAGAAGTTCCACGAGCTGGTCGATGCGCGCAACAAGGCGGACGCGCTGATCCACGCCACCCGCAGTGCCCTCAAGGAAGTGGGCGACAAGGTGCCGGCCGATCAGATCGGTGGCATCGAGTCGGCCCTGGCCGACCTCGAGACCGCGATGAAGTCGGACGACAAGGCGCAGATCGACGCCAAGGCGACGGCGCTGCAGAACGCGGCGCAGTCGCTGCAGGCAGCCGCTGCCTCGGCAGCGGCCGGATCGGCGCCAGGCGGTGAGTCGGCCGAGCCCGAAAGCGCGGCTGACGATGTGGTCGATGCCGAATTCACGGAAGTGAAGGACGACAAGAAGTAATGCAGTCGGGATTCGGGACCCGGAACCCGGGATGCGGGGGGGCGGACAGCTCCCCCGATCTTGTTGTGGCCAGCGCGCGGGCGCGCGCGGCATCCGGGTCGGCCGAACCCCGTGCTTGGCTCGGACATGACGCGAGCCCCGAGTTACGAGTTGCGAGCCCCGGTCCATGAGCAAACGCGACTACTACGAAGTGCTGGGCGTCTCGAAGACGGTCAGCGACGACGAGCTGAAAAAGGCCTACCGCCGCCTCGCCATGAAACTTCACCCGGATCGCAATCCGGGCGATGCCAAGGCCGAGGAGGGCTTCAAGGAGGTCAAGGAAGCCTACGAAGTGCTGTCGGACGCGGCCAAGCGCCGCATCTACGACCAGCACGGGCATGCCGCCTTCGAGGCGGGCATGGGCGGTCGCGGAGGCGGTCCGGGCTTCGCCGATGTCGGCGACATTTTCGGCGACATTTTCGGCGACATCTTCGGGGGCGGGCGAGCGCGACAGCAAACCCGTCGTGGTGCCGACCTGCGCTATGTGGTCGAGCTTGAGCTCGAGGAAGCGGTATTTGGTCTCGAGAAGCAGATCGACGTCCCGACCCTGGTGGCCTGCGAACCATGCAACGGCTCGGGCTCGGAAGACGGCAAGGTCACCACCTGCGCAACCTGCCGCGGACAGGGTCGGGTGCGCATCCAGCAAGGCATCTTCTCGGTGCAGCAGTCCTGCCCGCATTGTGGCGGTCAGGGCCAGACGATCCAGAATCCCTGCAAGACTTGCCGTGGTGCCGGCCGGATCGAGCGCGAGAAGACCCTGGCAGTGAAGATCCCTGCCGGTGTCGACAACGGCGACCGGATCCGTCTGGCGGGCGAGGGTGCTGCGGGGCCTGCGGGCGCGCCCGCCGGCGACCTGTACGTCGAGGTGTCGGTGCACCAGCACGACATCTTCCAGCGCGATGGCGACGACCTGTACTGCGAAGTGCCGATCCGGTTCTCGCAGGCTGCGCTCGGTTCCGATCTGGTCGTTCCGACGCTGGACGGCGAAGCGCTGGTGAAGATCCCTGCGGAGACCCAGACCGGCAAGCTGTTCCGACTGCGCGGCAAGGGCGTCAAGTCGGTGCGCAGCCATGGCCCCGGCGATCTGCTGTGCCGGGTCGTGGTGGAGACGCCAGTCAAGCTGACCAAGCGGCAGCGTGAGCTGCTGGAAGAGTTCGAGGGCACGTTCGAGGGTGACGGTGCGGCGCACTCGCCGCGCACGACGTCGTGGCTCGACAGCGTCAAGTCCTTCTGGGAAAAGATGACCACTTGATTCGTGGTTGACCCTCACGTGCGCGCGCTCGGCTTGGTTCGCGGCTGAACACGCTGCACAATTCACCGACGCATTATCGGACCCCAAGCATGTCGACATTCTGGCTACATGGCGCCGGTGGGCGCATGGGCCGCGCTATTCAGGATGTCGCTGCCGAGGAGGCAGGGCTGGCGCTCGAGCCGCTGGACCTGCGCGTGCAGCGGCCCGACTCTGCGGGCGCTGTTCAGGCGATCATCGATTTCTCTCTCCCCGCGGGCTTGGTCGAGGTTGCGGAATTCTCCGCGCGACATCGATTGCCGCTGATCTCCGGCACCACCGGCGGCGGCGCGGCGCTGGAGAAGGCGCTGGATGCTGCCGCCGAGGTGGTGCCCGTGCTGCATGCGACGAACTTCAGTGTGGGCCTGGCAGCCATGCGGCAGGCGGCGGCCCTGCTGGCCAGCCGACTCGACTGGGACTGTGAACTGGTTGAAGCGCATCATCGCGGCAAGCGCGACGCGCCGTCGGGCACCGCGTTGACGCTGATCGAAACCGTGAATCTGGCGCGCGACCTGCCCAACACCTGGGTCGACCGGCTCGCCGGCATCGGTGCCGCTGCAGCGCGCCAGCCCGGTTCAATCGGCGTCGCCAGCCTGCGCGGTGGCTCCGTGGTCGGAGACCATGCCTTGCACTGGTTCGGCCATGCCGAACGCGTTTCGCTGACCCATCATGCAGAAGACAGGCACATCTTCGCGCGCGGTGCCGTGCTTGCAGCGCGCAAGCTCATCGTTCTGCCGCCCGGTCGCTATGGCCTCGATGAAGTGCTGTGGCCGCCCGCGGGCAGTGCGCCGCCTACCGCAGACTGACGCCAACGCTTCGCGCGCGCAGGCCGAGGGCTGCGCATCCGCTGGCCAGTGTTCCGGTTCACCGCAACCCTTGCGGGCTGCTGGCGGCCTGTGCGACTACCTGGATGCACCCGGCAAGGCGACGCCCTCGACGAACGGCGTGATGCCGAATTGCGCGTGAATGTCCGAAGGCCGGTAGAACACTCCATCGGCGGCGACCAGGCGAATGCGTTTCAGCGCCGAAAGGTCCGCGGTCGGATCGCCGTCCACCAGGAAGAAGTCGGCCAGCTTGTGCGCCTCGATCGAGCCCAGGGACTGATCGCGGCCGAGGTGGACGGCCATGTCCAGGGTCGCCCGGCGCAGGACTTCCGCAGCGCTCATCCCCAACGTCTGGAAGAGCTCGAGTTCCCGATGGTAGGCGAATGATCCGCCGAGATCGGTGCCGGGTACGAGGAGAATGCCGGACCGATGCATCGCACGCAGGGTGTCGACGATCTTCGCGTAGGCGGCCCGGTAGCCGGCATCGTCTTCCGGCGTGGCGATCTCGAACCAGCTCTGCCGCATGTCGCGCTGGGTACCGATGGGCATGTGCTCGACCCAGCCCGCACCGCCCACCGGCTCGGCACCATCACGCTGCAGCAGTCCGCGCTCGTGGATGGCCAGGGTCGGTTCCATGGCGACGCCGCGGCGGGTGAAGCGGTCAAACGTTGCGCGCACGGCCGGACCATCGAGGTCGATGGTGGGGAAGCGCTTCATGGCGGTAAAGCGCAGCAGGGTGCGCGTGTCTTCTCCAGGCTCCAGCACCCAGCCCAGCATGACCTGGTTGATGTGGGTCATCTCGTCGAAGCCGGCATCCAGCATGCCATTCGCGGTGCCGAAGGCCGGCACGTGACCCGCCACACGCAGGCCGAGTGCGTGGGCCTCGGCCACGACGGCTTCGGCCCAGGCCGGATCCATGCTGTTGTAGAGCTTGACCTGCCAGAAGCCGCGCGCGGCGTACCAGCGGACCGCCTCCAGCGCCGCCTGCTGACTGTCGACCAGGATGCCGTTGTTCGAATTGAACGGGCTCTTGCCTTCGATGAATCCGCTGCGGACGACGCGCGGGCCGACGACCTGTCCCTGTTCGATGCGGCGGATCAATCCATCGAGCACTTCGTTGGCGTTGCCCATGTCACGCACGCTGGTGACTCCGGCGGCAATGTTCAGCGCTGCCTGTTCCTGCGACAGGTGGCCGTGCATCTCGAACATGCCGGCGATCAGCGTGCCACCACCGCCATCGATCGCGATTTCATCGGGCGAGGCCGGGGTGTCCACCGGCTGCACGCTGCTGATCGTGTTCCGGTGCACGACCACTGCGCGCGGCTCGCTCAGACGAAGCGTGTGCGGGTCGAAGATGCGCACCGGGCTGATGCGTACCGGCTGCTCGAAGCGAAACGCAGTCTGCTGCGCCAGCGACTCGAGACGGCGCGTCGACAGCTCGGCAGCCAATGCGCGCAAGCGTGTCGATTCCGCCTCGTAGCCGGCGCGCACTGCGACGAAACGCGGGGTGATGAAGGCAGCAAGCTGGCGATCGCCGTCGAGCAGGATGTGGCTGGGATTCAGATCGAGTCCACCCAACGAGTACACCCGCGCAGTCAGGCTGTCGCCGCTGCCGGTCAGGGTGATCTCTTCACCAGACTGAAGGGCGATGTTGCCCGCTGGATAGGCGGCCATGCTCGACTCGCCGTCGGCCAGCAGGGCGCGCGCGTACAGGCCGAGCGCCCACGGACTGGAAGACTGTGCCGCGTAGAGCTTGCGCGCAGCGTCGGACTCTCCGGTGCCAGTGGAGTCGCTCCACCGTGCCTTGCTGCCTTGCACCGCGAACGACTCGTCGACCTTGCTGCCGAACGTGGTGTGGCCCTGGATCGTCCATGCACTCGGCAACCCCGATTCGTCGAGCGTGATGTGTTCCTTCAGCGTGGGTCCGCGACCGTTGTTGCGGTACTCGTAGTCGATCGTGACCTCGTTGCCCCGGGTCTTCGCCTGCAGGCTGCCCACGCGGACTTCGCCGATCAGCAGCGAGAGCGTTTCGGATCGCGTCTCCGAAGCATCCCCGGCGCGCGCGTCCGACGCATGCAGGCTGCCGCAGAGCATCAGGGTGAGGCACAACGCAACGAAGTTCTTCGCGATCATGGTCAGGTTCCTGGGCCGTCGATCCTGCACTGTGCGCAAGCGCGCCTGGGGGTGCAACCGGCGCGACTGTGCAACCCCTGTCGAGCGGCATGCCACAGGTGCCTGCCGCCGCCGCTCACTTGGGGCGGCAGCGCCCGAGAGGTTTCAACGACTCGCTGGGGTCATCCACGTCGCGTCAAGGCGCGCTGATCGAGGGTGGCGTAAGCTCGCCCGGTCTTTCACCACGCGGAGCCTGCGATGATCGGTTACGTGACCCTGGGTACCAACGACATGCCGCGTGCAGCGGCGTTCTACGACGCGCTGCTCGGTGAGATCGGCGCCAGCCGATTCATGGAAGGCGAGCGCTTCATTGCCTGGGCGGTGTCGCCGACGCAACCCTCGCTTGGCGTGATCAAGCCCTACGACGGCAAGGCTGCCACGGTGGGCAACGGCACCATGGTGGCGATGGTGATGGACAAGCGTGAGAAAGTGGACGCGCTGTATGCCAAGGCGATGGCGCTGGGCGCCACCGACGAAGGGCCGCCCGGGCTCCGCGGCGGAAACTTCTATGCCGCCTACTTTCGCGACCTCGACGGCAACAAACTCAACTTCTTCTGCATGGCCTGAGCGGCGACGCCGCCTCGGACATGGCGCCGTCGCAAGGCATCAACCTGCAGCGCATCGCAGCGTTTTCGGAAGGTGACTCCGGCGGCAACCCGGCCGGTGTGGTGCTGTCCGACCGACTCCCCGATGCCGGACGGATGCAGCAACTGGCGGCGCAGATCGGCTATTCGGAAACCGCCTTCGCCGCACCCGAGGGCGACGCCTGGCGTGTGCGCTACTTCGCCCCGGACATGGAAGTGCCGTTCTGCGGACACGCCACCCTGGCCCTGTCCGCGGCCCTGGCGCGTGCCCACGGTGCCGGCACTTTCGACCTGCGGCTGAATGCGGCTGCCGTGCGCGTCGAAGCCTGGCAGAAGAGCGATGCCTGGCACGGGGCGCTGTGGTCGCCGCCGACGCGCAGCCAGGCCGCAGACCACGCTGCGATGGCTGCGGTACTCGACCTGTTCGGGCTCAATGCGGCCGATCTGGATCAGCGCCTGCCGGCCGCCCGCATCCACGCAGGCGCGGATCACTTCGTGCTCGCACTCAAGCGGCGTGAGACGCTCGCCGCGATGCGGTACGACTTCGCGTCGGGCCAGCGGCTGATGCGCGAGCAGGGATGGATCACCATCATGCTGGTGCAGGCTGCAGGCGATCGTGACTTCCACGCCCGCAATGCGTTCGCCGCCGGTGGTGTGTACGAAGACCCGGCCACCGGCGCGGCCGCGGCGGCGTTCGCCGGATACTTGCGTGACCTCGGATGGCCGCACGGCGGCGCGATCCAGATCGAACAGGGCGTCGACATGGGCGTGCCTGCGCGCCTGCATGGCGACATCGAAGACCAGCCCGGCAGCCCGATTCGCGTGCACGGGCGTGCCCGCTGGATCAACTCCTCTCGCTGACGGGCACCCGGCGCATCGCCGGCGGCTCGATGCGGAGTTCGGAGGCTGCAATCAGTGGATGCCGCGGGGAGTGCACCGCGCGTGGCTGGTCGTGAACCAGCACATTCGACCCTTAGCGGACCTTCAGCACCTTCCGACATGCGTGCTAGCGTACCAGGTACGGCGCAACCCTTAAGCTGCACCGAGAACTCGTCTTCGCCCCTTGTCCTGCACTCTGCTTCAAGGCTCTTTGGGGGTGCCGGAACGGGTTGAGGAAGCGGGTTCCGATGGCTCATATTGTGTCGAGTCAGGCCTTTGGCCTTTTTCAGATAGTAAGGCGCGGAAATCAATCCTTGGCCAAGAAACCGATCGCACGATAAACCGACTGATCCTTGCAGATCGATCGTCCGCGATCCGATGCGCGAACGACTGGGCAGTACTTTGATCGCGAATCTGCCTCGATCAGCGCTAGTGCGACTGTTCCATGCAGGAGCTGGAGGTCATGAGTCGGCGGAGAGCCACGCTCCGACCAACAATCAAGTCCGCATCGCCGCCCGGGTCGAGCTGAAGCATGTAGTTGATGCTTGCGCTGCTACACGAATGAAAAAGAATTCTGGCCGAGCCGACGGTGTTCGATCGGCTCACCAGGTTCGCGTTGTCAAGCAAGCCGCCTTCCGAGTTGAAGAGTTCAACGTCGACATGGCTGTCGCCCTCGACGGCGGAACCAATGCCTACGTACCACCTCTTTTCCAATTCGAGCTGACGGTCGCCGTTCGCAAGCAGCGGCTCATCCGAGAACGTTAACCAGAACAGCGCGAGCTGCAACGGCTCTGTTGGAATCACTTCGAAGACGAATCCTTGTCCGGAAGCGGAAGGGTCTTGCCACGAGCCGGCCAGCTGCGGGGTCAATTCGATCGATGCTGTGCTCCCGTCAATTCCGGCCGCAGCCCCGCGGGAGATCCAACTGAAGATCTTTCGTCGCTCATCAAGAGAAAGCTGAGGTCCGCCAGGAGGCATGGTAGCTCCCACCGGCGGTTGGGCGCACTGGATCTTCAGCCAAAGCAGACTTGAGGCCGGCTCAAACTGAGTCACGCGGGTAAGAGATGGGTCCTGTGAACTGGTCCGGTCCACGAGCTGCCCGTGCGCGTCGATGCCTTCAAGGCTCAGGTCGGCAAACGCACTCTCCCGGGAGTGGCATCCGCCGCACTTGGTGTCGAAGATTGGCTTGATATCACGATCGTAATCGATGCTCGAATCAATCTGAGTGACGAAGGGATCACACAATGCAGCGGCGCTCGACAAACTGGAAGACAGGGCGATGACCATCGTCAGGGCGCAGGCCAATGTAGCTCGTAGCGGACCTTGGGTTGAAGCGTTCATGTTCGTCCTCCTCTGGCCTTATTCGCCGCTGGTTTGCAAGCCATGATGTCCGCTAAGGCTGCACAGTCAAAGTGAGACCGAAGTTCGCCAGAGCTTCCGTAACTTTTGAGTACATGGTTGGGTAGGCATCCGGGTTTCCGGGGCACCCCGAAACGGGACCGCCGTGCAACATTCCAATGGCGAGACGCAAGTTCGGATTCACCAACGGTCCACCGGAATCCCCGTGCGCGCCACACACGGAAGCGACGACGAGTGGATAGATCGGTATCCCGATGTTGGGCCACGCGCTGAAGTAGGACATTCCGTAGTAGCTCACAGTTCTACCGCAATGTGGCCCTCCCGTTGTCGCGCCGTAACGACACACATACAGCCCAACGAAGCCTCCGCCGGTAGCCGCTGCCTGAACGTTGATTGGCATGGATGAACCTACGCCCACGGTGGCTGAGGGCGTCCATCCTGCTGTAGTTTGGACAAATGCGTAGTCGCTCGTAGGGCAGGCATCCGGGTAAGGTTCTTCGGGGCTGGGCGGGGTGCAAGGAGGCGGTGGATTTTGGAACGTCGAAGCAGAAACCGTGCCCAACGCCGAGCCATTTGCAGCCGTGAGGTTGTGGCCGACATACCCGCAATGCGCTGCCGTGATGAACCCGCCCTGCACCGAGAACCCGATAGTGCAAGTGTTGGGTGATGTAACGTTGTCAAACCCTTTTCCACCATTGATCGCTGCAAAGGGGAGCACTCGTTCATTTACCGGTACAAGGGCAACTGAATGTGGCGGCAGACCCAATTGGGCCACGTCACTTGCCACGCGCGCCATTGAACCCAGCAATACGTTCACTTGCACCCGATTCCGAACTTCGTCGACGTACATGGTCGACACATGAGCCTTCCAACCGAGAATCGCGCCCTCAGCCACGAGGCTTTCCAAGACTCCGATCAATGCCTCAAGAGTGTAGGCGGCGCTGACCAGACGAACCCCAGGAGCCTCAAAATGTGCAGTTCGATCGCGGCGTGTGGTGGCTACGACCAAGTCTCCCGATTGCTCGTCATACCAGCTGCCCGAGTAGTCGCTGCCAAGTGCCTTGCGGACTGCTAGCTCCTGCGAAATCGCGCTCCCTTGGCGCTCAAGATGCCAGCGTACTTCGGCCTCCGTCATTCCCAGGCGAACTGACAGCGCAGACACGGCTTCATCCGCCGCTTGACCGGGAGGGGAGGCCGGCGCATGAGTCGGAAACAGGAAAATCGCTATGAGAAGCACGGACGCGTACCTGCAACCAAAATTCTGATTCACCTTCGATCCCCCTTGCATTTGCCCCAGTAGGAAGCGCGCCGACGCGAACGGCCCGTGCCTTACCAAGGTGGTGTTGCCAGTAGCGAGAAAATCGCACCAAGCGGGATCACGACTTGAGTTTCCGCCTCCCCTCATTCGGCCTCGGTTCTCAGACACTCGGCTTCGGCTCTGGATCGGACGGCTATGTTCCTGGGCTTCACTGCCACTTTCGGCGCCCAAAGCGCTCTTGACCGGGGCTGTGGACGTCGACTCCAACGTCTGAACGTGGCCGATTCTGCCGCTGGCAATTCCGACCAAGAGCGGACGTTGAGCGGCTTTTGATAGCCCGCCCCCGGGACTCTTGATCACCTGCGATCGACTGTAGGAGGGAATTCATTCCCGACCCCAGCGCACGGAAGCGTCTCGGCGAGACCGGGCCAGAGGATTCGGTCGGGGATGAATCCCCTCCTACAAGGGCGTGGGCGCTCTACGAGGAGAAGCGCCGCCTTGAGCGACCGCTTCTGGCCGAATCTGCCCTGGGCATTTTCGACCCGAAGAGGACGTTCGCTGGACCACCATCCGGGCGACAGGTTCGTCCTGCTCGTCGCACCCGGTAGGCGGAAGCCAAGGCATCGCACTGTTCGAATCCGGCGAACGTTGATGGAGCCCCACGTCTGCACATGGCGGCACGGCGATCTCGATGCGGCGCTTCGGCAAGCACGGTAAGCTCAGACCTCTTCCAGTCTTGAGGAGATGACCATGGCGATGCGCGCAATGCGAAGCTTGCCCCTGCTTCTTGGCAGCGCCCTCAGCGTGGTCTCCTTCTCGGCGACCTCCGGTTCGAAGTCCCTCGACGAGAGTCTCAAGAAGTTGGAAGAAGGACTGAAAACCGAGGCGAAGGGGCGCCTGGAAGGAGAGCAGAAGCGCCCGGTTGATGAGGACGCTGGCATCGCTGAGCCCGAACCGGCAAGCGGTGCTGCGAAGTCTATTCCGGAAAGCGAAGCCTCTTCTGGCATTCGGGAGGCACTGGCCAAGGGAGTCGAACGCGCCATCGGTCAGCTTGGGCGCGAAGATGGGTTTCTGGCTGATCAAGCCGTGAAAATTGCCGCGCCCAAGAAGATGCGCAACGTCGTCGACCTTGCGCGCAAGCTCGGGGCTGACAAGTACGTAGACCGGTTTGAAGTGTCAATGAACCGCGCCGCTGAGAAAGCAGTCCCGGCGGCGGCTTCCATCCTGGGCGATTCGATCCGGGAGATGAGCGTGAGTGATGCCGTCGGATTAGTTCGCGGCGGCGACACAGCAGCCACGGACTATTTTCGTCGTACCGCAGGAGACGAGTTGCGAGCGACATTCTTGCCAATCATCCAGCAGTCCACCGAGTCCGCGGGAGTCACCAAGAGTTACAAGAAGCTGGTGGAGAAGGCCGGCGGCGGTCTCGGAGGGTTACTCGATGCCGACGATCTGGATCTGGACGCATACGTGACCGAAAAGGCCTTGGACGGATTGTTTCACTACATTGGCGTGCAGGAGCAAGCGATCCGAGAAAACCCGTTGGGCCAGGCTTCGAGCTTGTTAAGGCGTGTATTCGGCCGCTGACTCTCGATCTGGCTTCTGCGTCAATGTCCGTAAGTGACCGAACATGCGTCTTCGCCGCAAAGGGGGTAGGGACTGCTCGCGGCGCCGAAGTCTGTGCGCGCCGCCTACAGAAGCAAGCGATCAGATCCGCCCCAATTCCGCACCTGGTGCACCGATGCAGCGCCGCCTGACGGCGAACGCGACATCCTCAGTCGCGTCCTGAAAGCTCCGCCGACGCTCAGGCTAGTTCGTCGCTCTGGCACACGGAGTCGGCCGTGGATAGTGTCACTGGCATCCACAGCGACTGCCAGCGTGTGATCTTGCTCGCGGGATCGAGTTGTTGCGGGGATGTATCCACGCGACCGGCGAATCGGGTCGACGGGAAGCCCCCGGCATTGAGTGCCCCCAGAAGCTGGGAGGCAGGCCCCTCGATCACCACGGCCACCACCACGCCGCAGCGGCCGCAGAGCAGGAAATCCGCGAGACCGTCGCCCTGGCGATAGCGCGCCAGGGCGTCGCCCGGCTTGGCCTCGACATGCGCCCGTCCGTTCCGGTCGGAGAACCAGCCGGCGCCATGCTGGCGACAGAACACGCAATCGCAGGCCCGGGGAGCGCATGCCGCAGGCGCGGCGCTGGCATGCCAGAGCACTGACACCGCGCCGCAATGGCAACCACCGTGAATGACTTGGGGCGCTGACTCCAGCGGATGGGGCATTGCAGGGGGCGAGGTCGTTGCGTCCAAGGCGGGGCAGGGGCTCAGCGCTGCCGCGCAGCTTCCTGCGCCGACGCGAAGAACATCAAGTAGATCAGTCTGCCGTCGTCCATGGTCGAGCCGAAACTCTCGCCGGCGGTATGCCACAGCCAGGGCCTGAGCAGGATCAGGCGATTGAATCGCATCGGCACGCGCATGGTCATTTCCCACTTCGATGCGTCGGTCGAATCACACGTGAGCGTGTCGTAGATCCACTGTTTGGCCGTCGTGCCACCGAGCTGGCGTGCTTCCTCGTCGGTGATGGGGGCACGGTCGGTCTGGCTCGGCAGGTGGCGGAAGAACTCGGTGCCGCCACGGCAGTCTTCTGGCCGGCTCAGGTACAGCACGCCGGACCAGTGCGCCGTGTCCACGTGCACGTTGGCCGTGCCCTGCTCACCGGCGAGCGAGATGCGGCACTTCGCGTGCGCCTGGGAGGGAGGCATCGGTACCACAGGCTCGCCGACCAGACGGGATACTTCCTGCGACAAGCCGGGAATCTCGATGCGTTCGACCGAGTTGCGGCCGTGGTACATGCCCTGGACGGGTGGATAGGACAGACGCAGGGCCGACTGGCGCAGGGCCTCGGCGTTGTCGAAGAAGTCGTCCACCACCAGGAAAGAAAGCGGCACGTCGGGACCCACGAGGAACGAGCCCGCACTCTACGGGCTGCCAGGGCAGTGGGCAATCGTGCCGCGCCCGGGTTCGTCGCGCTCGCGGCAGCAAACCCTCGGCGGCTCAGTCGCGCGAACCCAGCACGATGCGTCGTCGCGGTCGTCCCACCCGGTCAAGAAACCGACTGAACACCTGCTCGGCGCGCTGCTGCATGTCGCCGATCAGCTCGCCGGTCGCCGCGCGGATTTCTGCCGGGCCGTGGCCGAGGCCGGCCTGCTCGAGTTCGTCACGGTAGGCCGGATGGGCCAGCCAGCGTTCGATCAACGGCACATCCATCTCGAGATGGAACTGCAGACCGTAGGCATCGTCACCCCAACGGAACGCCTGGTTCTCGCAGGTGGCCGTACGCCCCAGATGCACCGCTTCGCGCGGCACGTCGAAGGTGCAGCCGTGCCACTGGAAGATCGGCGCCTCCGTACCGAGTGGGCCAAGCACCGGATCGGCCTCTCCGTGCTCGGTGGCCTGCCACCGATACCAGCCGATCTCCTGGGTATGGTGGCGGCGTACGCTGGCGCCCAGCGCGTGCGCGAGCAGCTGGGCGCCGAGGCAGATGCCCAGCACCGGCTTGCCCTGCTGCAGGGCGCGGTCGATGCAGTGAAGCTCGGTGTTCAGGTGCGGGCGGGCGCGCTGGTCTTCGACATTCATCGGGCCACCAAGCACCACCAGCCCCTGATAGCGGTCGATGTCCGGCTGCGCGTCGGGATCGCGCTCGAAATTGACGAAGCGGATCCGGTGTCCGCGCGCGCGGATCAGCGCGTCGAGCGTGCCGAGGGGCTCGGCGGCGACGTGCTGGAAAACGAGGATGCGCGACATCGCGGACTACACCGGGCCAACGTGCCGTCGGCGCTCAGGTCGGCGTCTTGCGCGGCAGACCGTCCTGCGGATCCACCGCGGCCCAGTCAACGTGGGTGTCCCAGAAGGCGTGCACCTGCGGTGCGCGATCGACCGGGTCGGAAAAATTCGCCAAGGTGATGTGCAGCTCACCGGGCCAACGTTCGGAGCGGAAGAACACGGTGCTGCCACATCGGGTGCAGAACCCTCGCTGCGCACCCGCGGAGGATTCGTACCACTGCAGGCAGGCCTGTTCGTCGTCGATGACGCAGCGGGATTCCTCCATGCCGACCCAGGTCACGAACGCTGCACCGTGGGCACGGCGACACATGCTGCAGTGGCAATGCGCTACCCACTTGCTCGGCAGTTCGGCCGAGAAGCGCACCGCGCCACAGAAGCATTGACCACCCGCCATCTCGTCAGTCCCAGTGGATCTCGCCGCGAATCACCGTGTCGGTCGCGCCGCCGACCCAGATCGCGGCGTCATCGTAGCTGACGTTGAGCAGGGCGTCGTGGCCCATTTCCCGGCCCTGGCTGACGCGATAGCCTGCGACCAGGGCGTCCTGCGGATCGTGCCAGGCGATCCATGCGGCAATCAGGCCGTTGGCCGCGCCCGAAGCAGGGTCCTCGACGATGCCGACACCGGCGGGGAAGGCGCGCACCGCCACGTCGTAGTCGGGGTGGGGACTGCGCGAGAACACGCACAGCCCCAGGCTGTCGGTGGCGTAGGCCAGCTGGCGAATGAGCGGGTGATCGGGCGTCCAGGCGCGCAGCTGCGCCTCGCTGGCGAGCTCGGCCACCCACCAGCGGCGACCGCCCTCGATGAGGCCGAGCCCGCTGGACCCCAGCGCCAGATTCTCCACGCAGGCGCGCGCGAGCTGCAGGTCGCGCGGACGCGGCTCGAGCTTGGTGGCCGCCGGCGCCTGCACCGAGATCCGCCGCCGGCCCTCCGCTTCGTCGATGCGTACGGGCAGGCGGCCGGCACCGCACTGCTGCAGGATCTGCCCGGCCTGACCGGGTTGGCCACCGTGTTCGAGCCAGGCGTGCGCCGTGCCGACGCTGGGGTGTCCGGCGAAGGGCAGCTCGCGGGTGGGAGTGAAGATGCGCACGCGGTAGTCGGCATCGTCGCTCGGCTCGACGAAGGTCGTTTCGACCAGGTTGGTCCAGCGCGCGAGACGCTGCATGCGCGCGGCCTCCCAGGGTTCCGGCGTGAACACCACGCCGAGCGGGTTTCCGCCGCCCTTGCTGCGGGCGAACACGTCGAGCTGGTAGTAGGTATATCCGGGCATGGTCGGGCGGTGAAGGAGTCGAGGGGCGGCAGGTCGTCAGACTCGCGCGGCGCGGACAGGCGCCCGTGCTGCGGGTCGCGAAGATGGCTCAGGGACGGATCGTGAACGGCGGGTGCTCGTTGAGGGTGCCGTCCTCTTCCAACAGCGCGTGCTTCTCGCCGCTGGGATCGACCACCACCGGCATCGCCGGCGCAAACGGCTTGTTGCGCACGAACTTGAGACTCCAGCCGAGCATCTCGAGGTCACGCAGCGTGTCGAGCTGGGCAGGATTGAGGTCCCGCTTCATCTCCGCGACCCTTTTCTTGTCCAAGGCGCGTCGCTCGTGGTCAGCCATGCCTTACTGTTCCTTCGCGGGCATCGGGTGGGGCGCACCCATCGTAGCAGTTCGGCGTGCCGTATCGCTCGCCCGACGGTACCGAACGGCGCAGCGCCGTTCGTCGGCGGCGGCCGGCTCAATGTGCCGGGTCGGGCGCGCGCCGGGACAACACCAGTACTTCCGCGTGGGGCGTATGCGGAAAGAGATCGAACAGCCTCGCCCTCGCCGGTTGGTAGTCGTGCAATCGCTCCAGGTCGGCCAACAGGGTCTGCGGATTGCAGCTGGAGTAGAGCAGCCACGGTGGCGCGGCGTCGGCCAGCTGGGCGCACAGGCGTGCGCCCAGGCCGCGGCGCGGTGGATTCACCACCATGAGATCCGCACCCAGCACTGACGCGGGCAGCGTCGTCGCATCGACGCAGTGGAACTCGGGCGCTGGCCCCTCCAGGTCGGCAGCAGATCGTCGCGCGGCGTCGACTGCCGCAGGATGGATCTCGTATCCGCTCACCGAACGCCCTTGTCCGGCAAGGTGCAAAGCGAATCCGCCGATGCCGCAGTAGAGATCGATGACCCGTTCGATGCCAAGCGCTGCCGACCAGGTTGCCGCGGTGGTGTACAGCTCGGCGGCGACGTCGCTGTTGGTCTGGAAGAAGCCGCCGGGCCGCAGGTGCAAGTCCGCGCCCGGCATGCGCATGCGCAGCGTGCTGCCGTGCAGGAGCACCTCTTCGTCGCCCTCCACGATCGCCGCCGGCTGCGGCTGCAGGTTGATCGACACCACATCCAGATCGGGTAGGGAGGCCAGAAGGGAAGGCAGATGCTTGCGCAGTCGGCCCTCCGCTTCGCGAGAGCGCAACACCCATCGCACCATCAGTCGTCCATCCGGCGAAGCTGTCAGCAGCACGTACTTCAGCTCGCCGACGCGCGCACGCGCGTCGTACGGGCTCAGGCTGGCCTCGCTGATGAACCCGCGGATCGCCGGCAGGGCGGCTTCGATGGCGGCGACGTACAGGCGGCAGTGCGGCAGGTCGATGCCCTGCAGGTCCGCGCCCAGCACGCCGAGCGTCGGTGCCGCGCTGGTGCCTCCCACGGCAAGTTTGGCCTTGTTGCGGAAATGCACGGGCTCGCTGGCGGTCGGCGCGTCCCACTGCAGGTTCGGAAACCGGGCGAGCAGGTCGCGGCAGGACCGGTCCTTGGCATGGAGCTGGTCGGCGTAGGGCTGCGCCCAGCCGCTGCAGCTCCTGCAGACCCCTGTATCGTGGTGCACACAGGTGCGAGGCCCGGACGGTTCGATCATGCTGCGGCCTGCCTGGCGTGCCTTGCCGCCGCTCGGCCGGCCACCAGGCCGGAGGCCATGCAGGCCGTCAGCAGATAGCCTCCCGTGGGCGCTTCCCAGTCGATCATTTCGCCGGCACAGAACACGCCCGGGCGCTGCATCAGCATGCTGTCATCATCCATCGCATCGAATCGCACGCCGCCGGCGGTGCTGATGGCTTCCTCGATCGGCCTTGGGGCAGTCAGACGCAGGGGAAGATGCTTGATGCGCTGGGCGAGTTCGGTGGGTCCGGCCGGCATCGGCCGACCCAGCTCGTGCAGCAGTGCGGCGCGCACGCCGCCGATGCCGGTCTGCCGGCGCAGCCATTCGCCGAAGCTGCGACTGCCGCGCGGCTTGGCCAGTCGGTTTGCCAGCGTGTCGATGGATTCGTTCGGCATCAGATCGATCGTGCAGGTGACTGCCGCGCCGGCGGCCACAGCGCCGCGCAGCGGTCGTCCCAGGGCGTACACCAGCGAGCCTTCGATGCCGTAGTCCGTCAGCACGAATTCTCCCTGGCGCGAGGTGCGCGCGCCGTCGACCGTCACGGACATCGCCACGGGCTTCACCGCAGCACCGGAGAAGCGCTCGAGCAGGAAGGGCGACCAGGTGCAGTGGAACCCGACGTTAGCCGGCTGCAGGGGCTGCAGACCGACACCAAGCGCGGCCAGCAGCGGGTACCAGGCCCCGTCCGAGCCCAGCACTGGCCAGCTTGCGCCGCCCACGGCCAGCACAGTGGCTGCGGGCGTCATGTGCCGCGGACCGTGCTCGTGGTCGAACTGCAGGGATCCATCCACCGCCCAGCCGGTCCAGCGGTGGTGCACATGAAAGTGCACGCCCTGGGACTTCAGTCGTCGCACCCAGCCGCGCAGCAGCGGCGCGGCCTTGAGATCGACAGGAAACACCCGGCCCGAACTGCCGACCATGGTCGGAACACCCAGTTCGGCCGCCCAGGCGCGCAGCGCATCGGCATCGAACACCCTCAGCCAGCGCGCTACGTCATCCTGTCGGGGTGCGTAGCGTTCGCGAAACCGCTCCGAGGGCTCGGAGTGGGTGAGGTTGAGGCCGCCTTTTCCGGCAATCAGCAGCTTGCGCCCGACCGACCCTTTGGCGTCGAAGAGATGCACCGTCATGCCGGCGGCGCAGGCTGCTTCGGCAGCCATCAGTCCGGCCGGGCCACCGCCGACTACGGCAACGGTCGGGGTCGGCGGTGCGGAGGTCTGCTCTGGCCCGGAAACAGGATGCGTCATGCATACATGGTCGCATGCCGCCCGCCCGGGCTAGAGGTGGCGAGCGACAGGATGGGACAGGCCGACCACGTGCGGGCCGGCCTGCCCGTCGCGGTCAGCCGCCGGTGTTGCCGGACTCGAGCCCGCGGCGCTTGAGCAGGGGTTTGATGTCGGGCGCATGGCCGCGGAAGGTCTGGAACAGGTCCAGCGCTTCCTGGCTGCCGCCCTGCGACAGCAGGGTCTTGCGGAAGTGGTCGCCGTTCTCGCGCTTCAGTCCACCGTTCTCCTTGAACCACTCCACGCTGTCGGCGTCCAGCACCTCGCTCCACAGGTAGGAGTAGTAGCCCGCCGAATAGCCACCGGCAAAGATGTGCGAGAAGTAGGTGCTCCGGTAGCGCGGCGGCACCGGATCGAAATCGAGCCCCACGCGCTTCAGGGTCTGGGCCTCGAATTCGACGACATCCGACGGAATCTCACTGGGCTTGAGCTGATGCCATGCCTGGTCGATCAGGGAGGCGCCGAGGTATTCGGTGGTGGCGAAGCCCTGGCCGTACTGTTCGGCCGCGATCACCTTGTCGAGCAGCGCCTTCGGAATCGGCTCGCCGGTCTGGTAGTGCTTGGCGTAGTTCGCCAGCACTTCCGGCCAGGTGGCCCACATCTCGTTGACCTGCGAGGGGTACTCCACGAAGTCGGTCGGCACATTGGTGCCGGCGAAGCGCGGATACTTCACGTCCGAGAACATGCCATGCAGCGCGTGGCCGAACTCGTGGAACATGGTGGTGACTTCATCGAACGTCAGCAGCGTCGGCTCGTCGCCGCTCGGCTTCGGGATGTTCAGGTGATTGCCGATGACCGGGTGCGTACCCAGCAGTCCGGTCTGCGACACGTACTCGTTCATCCACGCACCACCGCGCTTGCTCGGGCGTGCATACATGTCGGCGATGAACAGGGCGAGCGACTTGCCGTCTGCATCGAACACTTCGAAGACCCGCGCGTCCGGGTGGTAGACCGGGAGGTCCTTGCGTTCCTTGAAGGTCAGGCCATAGAGCTTTTCGGCGGCGAAGAACACGCCGTTCTTCAGCACGTTTTCCATTTCGAAATACGGACGCAGCTGGCCGGCATCGAAATTGAACTTCTGCTGGCGCAGCTTCTCGGCGTAGAACGACCAGTCCCAGGCCGCGAGCTGGAATTCGCCACCTTCGGCGTCGATCAGCTTCTGCATCTCGGCAGCCTCACGGCGCGCATTGGCCACGGCTGCGGGCGCGAGATCGGACAGGATCTTGTTGACCGTGCCGACGGTCTTGGCGGTCTGGTCTTCGAGCATGTAGTCGGCGTGGGTCGGGTAGCCGAGCAGGTTGGCCCGCTCGGCGCGCAGCTTGACCAGCTTGAGCACGTTCTCGCGATTGTCGTATTCGCCACCGTGGCTGCCGCGTGCCACCGAGGTCTTCTGCAGTTTCTCGCGCAGGGTGCGGTCCTCCAGCGACGCCAGCGGCGGCTGGCCGGAGGTGTTCTGCAGGGCGATCACGTAACCGCCGGCGTCCTTGTCCTTGGAGTCCTTGGCCGCAGCCTGGGTGGCGGCAATGGCCTCCTTGCTCAGGCCCTTCAGTCGCGCGACGTCGTTGACATGCACTGCCGAGGCATTGGTCTCGGCCAGCACGTTCTGTCCGAACGCCGCCTGCGCCGCTGCCATTTCGGCGTTGATTTCCTTGAGGCGCTCTTTCTGCTTCGGATCGAGCTGCACACCTGCCCGGATGAAGTCGGTGTGGTAGCGCTCGATCAGGCGGATCGCCTCGGCGTCCACGCCCAGATTCTGGCGGTTGTCGTAGAGCGTCTTGACGCGCTTGAACAGGGCGTCGTTGAGAGCGATCGCATCGCCATGGGCGGCAAACTTCGGCGCGAACTCGCGCTGCACTGCCTGCAAGGTATCGTTGGTGTTGGCCGACGACAGATTGCCGAACACGTTGCCGACCCGGTTCAGCAGGGCGCCGCTGCGCTCCATCGCTTCGATGGTATTGGCGAACGTAGGCGCCTCGGGGTTGTTGGCGATGGCGTCGATTTCGGCGCGGTGGTCGGCCATGCCGCGCTCGAGCGCCGGCGCATAGTGCTCATCGCGGATGAGGTCGAAACGCGGGTACCCGAATTGCAGCGAGCTGGGTTCGAAGAACGGGTTCATCGACTCGGCATCCTTCGACGTCGTGGACTCGAAGCCTGCGGCCTGGGCAGGAGCGGGCAGGGACACGGCACCGGCAGACAGCACGGCAACCAGGCAGGCGAGATAGAGTGGGCGTCGATTCATGGCGTTTCCGGGCTTCGCTTCCAGACGAGGGGTCGCAAGCTTAACCGGAGCCCAATGGATGGACCCGTGCAGAAAGGCATGGTCGGGCGGAGAAGGCGGTTTCAGTCTCCGCCGCCGCAGCCACCGCAGCCGCCGCCGCCATCGCCTCCGCCGCTGTCGCCGCCGCCGCTGCAGCTCGTGCATCCGCTGCCGCTGTCGCCGCCGCTGGGCCCATTCGCAGCGTGCCTGGCCTGGTGGTAGGCGGCCAGCGCCGTGTCGGATAGCACCAAGGTCCCGCCCAGCGCCACGGCCATGGCCAGGTCATCAGGGCGCGGCGCACGAATGGCATGGGCATTCTGCTGCCGCAGCTCGCTCAACGCCTTGCGTCCCTGCGGCGTGATCTTGGGCCGGATGAAGAAGAACAGCAGGGTGACGATCAGCAGCGCGATACAGGCCATCACCAGGAACGCCACCGGCTTGTCGCGGCTGATGCCGATGCCGATCTTGACGATGCCCAGTGCCAGCAGGGCGCCCGGGAACAGGGCCGACAGTCTGGCAATGCCGCGTCCGACCGGTTCGGGCAGCAGCCATCCACGCAGCTCCAACTCTTTGCGCACCCCCGAGAATGCGGTCGAGCGCGTACCCGACTTGAACTCGACGCCCTTGTCGCGTGCCGCCACCACCATCGCCGCATTCAATACCGGATCGTCTTCGATCTTGACGCCGGTCGACCGCAGCGTGCCCGAGCCTTCGTTCCACTCCAGGGCGCCCCGGCGGTGCAATTCGGCGACCGCGGCATCCATCACCCGCTGCTCGCCGCCGGCCAGCCACGCCACCGCCCAGACCGAGGGCTGGCCCACGGTTCGCGACGGTGAAGCCGATGCGGCGCGCATGCGCCAGCGCAGGATCCAGGCCAACACCATGGACGCCGGAATCAGCGGCAGGAACAACGCCAGGAACTGCGGGCCCTTCCAGTCCAGGATCCCGAGTGCGCTGCCGGTGTCGGCCCAGGCGACTCCGGAGAACAGCGCCAGCGACAGCGAAGCCGCGGCCAGCCAGCGCGCGTGCGCCGCGCGCCACCAGGGCGCTTTCGGGGCCGGGCCGCGCAACGACGGCCACCAGGATTCGGAGGGAGGGCCGAACAGCGCCGCATAGGCGTGCAGGGTTTCCGCGTAGCCGAGTCGCAAGGCTTCGCGTTCGCCTTCGACACCAAGTGCCGGCTGGTGATGCAGCTTCAAACCGAGGCGTCTCGGACAGAAATCGTCCCAGTAGTCGCGCGTGTAGGTGAGGTGCAGATGCCACACTTCATCGACATCGGGGCTCGGTACCACTCGTCCACCCAGTACGGTGGCCAGCAGGCAGAAGCGGCGATATTCCTCGACGCCCTGCTCGAGACGCGCCGCGCTCCAACCGGTCTTCTCGGCCAGCTGGGCGATGAAGCGGCGCTTGAGCAGCGGCTGGTCAGTCAACCAGGGCTGGATCGCCTGCCAACGTTCTTGTGTCGCTGCGTGCCATTCCACGGGATTCGCCATGACGTCATCCTCGCAGTTCGATGGACAGGCTCGAGGCCTGGGCCGGTCGGATCAGGATTGTGCCGCGTCCCCTCGGTTCGCGCGAGGCCGCGGCGTCGTGGCCGTGCACCGGCCACGCATGATGGACGCGGCATTGCACTCCTGTGTGACAATGCGCGCCTCGCCCCCGTAGCTCAGCTGGATAGAGCGTTCCCCTCCTAAGGGAAAGGTCGTGCGTTCGAATCGCGCCGGGGGCGCCAATGCGCCGCCCGATGCGCTCTCGCTCCTTGCGGCGTCCTCAGCCCAGTGCGGCCCGGGCGGCAGCTTGATCATCTTCGATTTGCAGCATGCGGCTGAAGCCGGCGATGTCGAAGACCTCACGGACTGACGGCGACATGCCGCAGAGCACGAGCTTGCCTTCCGACTTCTGCAGCTTCTTGGCCATCATCAGGAAGACCCGCAGGCCAGCCGAGCTGACGTAGGCCACTTTGCCGAGGTCGACCACCAGGCGGGTCGGCTCATCGACATAGGGCTCGGCAGCGAAATCCAGATCCGCCGCGGTCGCGGTGTCCAGCCGGCCTTCGAGCTGCAGCACGACGAGGCCGTCCTGCTTGTCTTCATCGATCTTCAACATGTTCTGGTACTCCGCGGTTTTGGATGGTCTGGCTGCAGCGATGCGTTCACTCTTCAAAATGCTTGCTGAGAGAGAGCAGGTTGCAGTCTTCGCTGCGTTCGTAGCTGGCGCTGTCCATCAGGGATTTCACCAGGTGGATGCCCAGGCCGCCGATCGGCCGATCCTCCAGCGAGGCTTCGGTGTCGGGGGCTTCTGCCTCCACGAGCGGGTCGAAGGCCAGTCCATTGTCGACGATCAGCGCGGTAAGCCGGTCCGGGTAGTACGACACGGTGACCTGCAGCAGCGCGTCCGGCTTGCCTTCGAGGCCGTAGTCGATCGCGTTGGTCAGCATCTCGTCGAATACCACCTGAAAGGCCCGAATGGTGCGGTCGGGCACGTCGTGCTGCATGGCCCATTCTTCGAACTGTTCCGAGAACTCCGATGCCGCACCGCGGCTCGGATCGATGACGAAGGTGCGTGCGCTGCTCATGCGGGCTCGAACAGGCAAGGGGCCAGAACCGCGCCGTGGTCGCGCTGCAGCGTCGTACGAAGCGCCTGCAGATGGGTCAACAGCTCGCCGTCCGGCGTCACTGCACGCTTGCTGCCGGGCGATTCGATGTCCGACGCAATGATCAGCGGGAAAGGCTGCCCGGCGATCACGCCCTTCAGGGGCTTGTCGGCAAAGTGGTGGAACCGGATGGCCGGGGCGCCTTGCTGCTGTCGGGCGATGCACTCGGCCAGATTGGGCGAGAGGATGACTTCACCGTGGCCCGAATGCGCGCTGAGCCGGAAGCCGGTGTCGATGTCGGGGCCGAGAAAATCGCGATACGGCTGACCGTCGGTGCCGCCGAACATTTCGGGGATATCGATCTGGCGATTGCGGGCACCCAGCTCGGCCGCCCAGCAGGCCCCGCGAATGCGCAGCGGCCATCGCTCGGCGAGTCGTCGGTCGTACTCGCGCACCGTGCGCACGAAAGCCTGGGTGGCGAGCGCGGCCTCCTCCGACGAACGCGGCACGGTGACGAAGATCACTTCGTCTCCCATCACCTTCCAGACGCCCGCTTCGGGCACGGTGTCCGAGTCGAGAAAGGCCATGCCCAACTCGCCCATGAAGACCAGCGGCAGCTCCCGGAACAGCGTCGCGAAGGCGCCGAGCCACACCCCGGCATCATCCGAATGCTCGCCCTTGAACGCAGTCGAGCCGACCACGTCTGCGGACATGAACAGGATGACCTCGGATGCTTCGCACGACACAGCGATTCCTCGGATCGGCGCCGCAATCATCATCGCCGCTGGCGGCAGGCAGGTCAAAATTGGCGCGATCGTGCGCTCCCGGTGCGCGAGGCGGGGGCTCGCGGGCGCTTTCGGGCCCATGTCGGCTTTCGGGTGGCGGCGCCCAGCGTGTAGTCTTCGTCCTTGGGCTGCGGCCGGCCGAGAGAAATCGTGCAGCACGATTCAAGATTCTGGTGGGAACGCGCAGACCGTCACTACGACGCCGAAGGCCGATTCTGCTTCGGGGGCATCGAGGTGTCGGAGCTGGTCGCGCAACTGGGCACGCCCAGCTACGTGTACTCGGCAGCCCGCGTGACCCAGAACGTGACCCGGCTGCGCCAGGCCATCGCCGATGCCGGCCTCGACATCCGCGTGCTCTATGCCATGAAGAGCAACCGGTTCGCGCCGTTGCTGCAGCACTTGCGCGCGCTGGGGGTCGGGCTCGATGTCTGTTCGCCGGGCGAGGTCGCCCACGCGCTCTCGCTCGGGTTTGCTGAACGGGATCTCTCGTTCACCGCAGGCTGCCTCAGTCGCGACGATCACCGCGCGCTGGCGGCACATCCCGACCTCTGGGTCAACGTCGACTCCCGGACGGCGCTGCGCCGTTGGGCGGAACTGTGCCCCGGCCGTGCGCTCGGACTGCGCCTCAATCCGCACCTCGGCCTCGGCTACGCCGACAACGACCGTGTGGTGTACAGCGCGGCCAAGCCGACCAAGTTCGGCATCCATCCGGACGAGATCCAGGCGGCGGTCGATGAGGCGCATGCGCTGGGTCTGCGCGTCGAAGCGCTGCACTGCCACGCCGGCTGCGGCTATCTCGACCCGCAGCTCGACAGGCTCGATCGGATTCTCGGCTTCATCGCCGACCAGCTGGACCGATTGCCAGGCATCCGCGCGGTCAATCTCGGCGGCGGACTGGGCATTCCGTTGACGGCTGCCGACCGGCCGCTCGACCTGCATCGCTGGACCGAACTGGTGCACCGGCATTTTGGGCATCGGCCGGTCGAGCTGCTGATCGAGCCTGGCGACTATCTGGTCAAGGACGCGGGGGTGCTGCTGGCCGAGGTGACCCAGGTGGAAGACAAGGCGGGCGTGTGCTTCGTCGGCGTGAATGCCGGATTCAACGTGCACCCCGAGCCGGCCTTCTATGGGTTGCCCCTCGAAGCGGTGCCGGCGGTGTGGCGCGAGGGTCCGTCGCGCAGCGTGAGCATCGTGGGAAACATCAACGAGGCGCTGGATGTATGGGCCGAGGGTGTGACCCTCAGCCCGGTTCGCGAGGATGACACGTTGTGCTTCCTGAACGCCGGCGGGTATGGTTCGGCGATGTCCAGCCAGCACTGCCTCCGCGGCGGTTTCAAGGAACTCATGATCGAGGAAAGACCCGCTGAACACCTGTCGCCCGGGGTCTCGATGGATGAGTTGAACCGCAGCGCCTGGGAGCGGCTGTACTCGAGCAGCGACGAGGCGGTGTGGGGCGCCGATGCCTTGCCGTTCCTGACCGATTTCGATGAAGCCTTTCGCCGCGCACTGCGTGCGCCGTCGCGTTTGCTCGACGCGGGGACGGGGGAAGGCCGGAACCTGTCGTTCCTGGCCCAGGTCGGTGCAAACGAAATCCACGCCATGGATGCCTCCTCGGCGGCCCTCGGCAAGATCGCTGCGGACCGATACGGCAACCTGCACAAGCATCTCGGCAGCCTCGGGCAAACTCCGTTCGAGGACGCCTTCTTCGATGGCGTGATCCTGCTCGACACCTTCGAGACCTTGCCTGACATCGATGCCGTGCTGGACGAGATGCATCGCGTGCTCAAGCCGGGCGGCGTGCTGCTGTGCAACGTGCCAGGCATGGATGACGGCGTCTCCGGCCTCAACATGCGGGCGCTGAGCGACCACGCCTACCTCTATCGCGATCGCTACTACTTCCGCTTCTTCGAACCGAGCGAAGCGCGCGCCCTGATGGAGCGGCATGGCTTTGAGGTGCTGATCGAGCGACACGTGACCTGGGAGGAGCCGCCGCACCCGGGCTTCCGCGACGAGTTCCATGAGCACACCAGTCACGTGTTCCTGATCGGCAAGCCGTCGCCCAGCCCGGATTCCGCCGCGTGAGCGTCGCCAACTTCTTCAAGGTGCTTCCGGACGAAGGCGGCAAGGTCGTCGCGTTCGCCTTGCTTGCCGGTCTGCTGCAGATGGGCGTCGCCATCGGCATGGTCGCCGCCGACTCGATGTTCCTGAGCCAGCTGGGCGTGGCACAGCTTCCGCTGGTGTTCATCGCCATGCCGATCGTGATGGCCGTGTACGCGCCGATCTACTCGGGACTGGTCGCCTGGCTCGGCCCGTCGGGCCTGTTCAAGGTCACCATCGTGCTGCTGGTCGCTGGCGGCGGGCTGATCGGCTGGGGCGCCGACGCGTGGGGCGATCAGCGCATCTACCTGTTCGCCGCCCGCATCTATGCCGGGCTCTGGTTCATCGCGCTGTACACCCTGTTCTGGAATCTGGCCGACGACTACTTCAGCATCCAGGACGGCAAGCGGCTGTACGGACTGATCTCGGCGGGAAGCTCCGCTGGCGCGATGATCGGCGGACTGCTGGTCTCGGCGCTTGCCGGCATCGTGCCCACCGGCAAGCTGTTTCTGCTCTGGGCAGCCAGCGCGCTGGTGACCTGGCCCTTCCTGCTGGTGGTGCTGCGCCGCTTCAAGCCGATCGGGCAGGACGACACCCCGGACTCGGGCGACTCGTCGCCGCTCGAGGTCTTGCGCAGCCTGGGCAAGGCGCTTTCCGGATCGAGCTTTGCGCTGCTGATTGCCTGCGTGTGCTTCGCGATGGTCGCGCTGTCGTCGGTGATCGAGTACCTGGCGATGGGCGTGTTTGCCGAACAGCGCGGCGCTGCGCAGCTGGCCGAGTTGCTCGGCGGACTGCATGCGATCGCTGGCGCGGCGACGCTGGTCATCAACCTGTTCTTCTTCAACCGCCTGGTCGGCTGGATCGGCGTGGGGTCGACCGCGCTGGTGGTGCCCACTGCCTACCTCGCGGCGTTCGTGCTGTTCTTCCTGGCGCCGGGCATGCCCGCCGCAGTGTTCGGCTTCTTCGCTTTCCAGACCCTGTTCGTTTCGATCGAATACAACAACATCAACCTGCTGTACAACGCGCTGCCGAACCAGACCAAGCGCCAGCTGCGCACCTTCGTCGAGGCTTTCGCCGAGCCGTTGGCGACAGCCAGTGCCGGCGTGCTGCTGTTCTATCTGGCCGGCGACCTGGAAACCAGCGTCTTCTCCATGGGCGGCATGTTCGGCGCCTTGCTGGCCGTCGGCATCGCCAGCCTGATCCGCGGCGGCTACCTGCGATCGCTGTCGGTGAACCTGCGCGCCGACTGGCTGGACTTCGCCAACCCGCGAAAGCTGTGGCTGACCCAGTGGTCCGCGGAAGATGCCGAACGCATGCGGGCCCTGGCGAGCGAGGCATCGCGCGATCAGCGTCTGCTCGCCGTCGACCTGCTGTGGCGCCTGGGTGATCCCGAGGCGCGCGTGCTGCTGCTCGATTTCCTTACCGACGCCACGCCGCAGGAAGCCGAACTGCTCCGCCCGGCCATCGCCGGGCTGATGACCGACAACGACACCAAGGCGCTCGCCGAGACCTTGCTCTGGCTCGAAAGCGAAGCGGCGCCACACGACCCGCGCGTGCTCGAAGCGTTCACCTCGCTGGGCGCGTTTCCGGTTCGGCAGTTCGCGCAGTGGCAGCGTTCGCAGGAGCCGGCACAGCGTGCAGCGATTGCCGCTGCGAGCTGGCACGGGCCGAAGATCGACGACTCGCAGGTCGCCATCGAACACATCAAGCAGCTGTTCAACGGCGAAGGCGAGTCCCGGCGCATGGGGATCCGTGCGCTGGGTGATTTCCGCGAAGCCCGGTTCGCTGCGGAAGTGTTTCCGTTCCTGCGCGATGAGGACCGCGCCACGCGTGTCGAAGCGTTCCGCGCGCTGAACAAGATCGCCTCGCCGTCGACGCCGCACATCATCCAGCAGCTGCTGCCCATCCTGCGCGTGGCCGAGAATGAGGAGCGACTGATCATTCTCGACGTGGCACGCAAGGTCGGCGACGTATCCAGCGTCGCCGAGCTGCTGTGGTCGGCGGAACATTTCTCGGCCGCGGAGAATCGCAAACTCGAATCGATGCTGCGCGAGATGGGGCTCAAGACCATTCCGCAACTCATCCGGGTCGCCCGTGAACCGGCGGCGCCGTTCCACGCGCGTTCGCTGGCGGTGCGCAGCCTCAGTCGACTGTCGCTGCCGCAGCTGCTGCTGATTGCCGATGACTTGCTTGGCCAGGAGCTGAGTCGCGCGGAGCACGCGCTCGCTGCGCATCGCTCGCTGGTCGTGCGGGCCGGCGACGGGCTGGGGCAGGCCGTACTGTCGCGCTACTACCGCGATGCCGCGGCCGAGGGACTGGAGTTCGTGCTGGAACTGCTCAGCCTGATCGGCAAGCTGCCCGACTTCGAGTTGATTCGCGCGATGCTTTCGTTCGCGAATCCGCGCGACCGCGCCAATGCGATCGAGACGATCGAGCAGAGCTGTTCGCGCAGTCTGTTCGCGCGCATCCAGGGGCTGATCCAGTCGACCGTTTCCGACAGCGGCCTGGTCGTGGTCGAGAGCGACGCGCATCTGAGTGCCGAGCAGATCCTGCGCAATGCCGCGCAAAGCGACGTGCCGCTGGAAGTGACCGCCGGCATTCTCTCCCTGCACGAAGCGCGGCTGGCCGATGGCGCCACATTGGTGAAAGAGCGCCTGGAGCATCGGGCGCATGCCAGGCTCTCCGAGTGCTTCGTCTCGATGCTGACGTACTTCGCCGAGCGCGAGCGCGGCACCGGGGGAAGCGAACACCCGCTGCATCGCCTGCACAGCCTCATCCAGGCGGCGTTCTTCGGCGACACGCGGATCATGGCCATCGAGTTTCTCGCTCACCACGGCAGCTGGCAGGCCTGGCAAGCGGGTGAAACGGTCTACGCCCCCGGGGACGATGCGGAGAGTTTGTTCGTGCTGGCGCGGGGCGAGGTGACGCTTTCGGCCGAAGGTCGGGAGCAGACCGTCGGCGCCGGCGCCACGTTCGGGCAGCGCGTGCTCATGGGTGAGGAGCAGCGGCAGGAGTTCGCCACCACGTCCGGATGCCAGTGCGTGGTGTTGAGCGCGGCGACGGTGATGCGGGGCATCGAGGTGTTTCCCTCGCTCGGCGTCGGCCTGTACCAGTTCAAGACCCAGCCGGCGCTCGCCTTGTGAGCACGTTCGGTTTCCGCTCGCTGGTACTCGGTGTGATCACCAGCATCCTGGTGACCGCTACAGGACTGCTGGCCTGGTTGGCCTACAACACGGTCTACGACCAGATTCTGCTCGGCTTCGACCGCAAGCTTCTGGCCATCAGTGGCACGGTTGGTGCCCTGACCGACGGCACGGCGCACGCCGAGTATCAGCGCCCCTATGCCGTGACGCGCATGGTCGCCGGGCCGGAGGGCAGTGCCTGGGGCTGGGGCGCGACGCGATCCACCCTGGTGCGCATCGACCTCGCCACGTCCGCCGTGGTCGAGCGGCGACCGATGGCCTGGCGTCCGCGCGCCATGGTCTGGATCGATACCACCCAGCGACTGCTGCTGCAGACGCCGGAGGGCCAACTGGTCGAGGCGCCCGAGTCAGAGGGCGCCGAGCAGCGAGTCGTCGAGGCTGGCCCCGTCGAAGGCATCTGGGTATCCGACGGTGAGTCCCTGCTGCGCTGGGACGGCGAACGCATCCTGCGTCCCGCATTGCCGGCCGGCAATGCGGGCGAGGAGGGCAGCGTCACGGAGCCGACCGAGCTCCGCCCGCCCGAACCGGTGGGCCTGCTTGCCCGCGATATCGACGGCGCGCGTTGGATCGGCTGGAATGCGGCGGCATCGCGGCTGATCGCCTTTGGCGACGATGGCGTGCTGCAGGCATCAGCAGACCTCGACCTTGCTGCCCGACCGGTCTTCGGTCTCGCCGTGGAGGGCGGGCAGGTTTATCTGGCCGCGGATGCGCTGTTGCGCTACGACTGGACCGAAGGCGTGCTGGCGGAGGACTTCTCTCCCGGCTACTACAACGAAGAGGACGAGTTCGTTGCCCGTCACGCGCCGTGGTACCGATCGCTGCGCGAACGCGCGCGGCTTACCTTCCTGTACACGGAGGTGTTCCTGGGCGGCGATCAGATCCGCTACGTGCTCGACGGGTCGACCGGCGACGACCACTCGCCGCCCGGCTACCTCGATACGGTGCCGGAAGAGGATATCGACGCCGTGGTGCGCGCCCAGGTCGAAGGCACACCGTTCGTATCGGGCATCCGCGAGTGGGAAATCTGGGGTCTGGTGAAAGTCTCGGCTGCGCCCATCCGCGACGTCACCGGCAAGGTGGTCGCGTTGGCGGGCGCCGACGTCGACATCGGCGTGATCCGCAGCAAGACCCGCAACGCGCTGTTTGCGGTGCTCGGCGTGGGTGGCGTGCTGATGCTGGTCAGCGGCCTGGTTTCGCTGTCGGTGGCCCAGACCATCACGCGGCCGCTGCGCGACATCAAGAACGCGGCATTGCGCATCGCTGCCGGGCAGTACGGACAGCGGCTGCAGAATGCGACCGCTGACGACATCGGTCGCCTCGCGGGCAGTCTAGACCGTCTCAGTCTGCGCCTGCACGAGCAAGAGGAAGCTTCCAGCGCATCGCAGGCCGAACTGCTGACCGGGCGGCTTGACGAAGCCGTGCGCGCATCACTGCTGACCGATCCGTCGCAACCGTCGCGGGTGCGTGTTCTGACCGCCAGCGGCTGGCTGGTGGCTGAGTTTGCGGCTTTGCACGAAGGCGGGGCGACTGAACACGCCATTGCCGCGGGTCGCCTGCAGGTGCTCGCGCGTCGGTTGGCCGAACTGGGAACCTTGCGCGCAGACGCGCTGTTCGCCGCTACGCCGCAGCTGCGCTGGCTGCTGATCTGGGATCCAGCCAGCCAGCAGGTGCAATGGGAGAGCCAGAAGGTGGCACTGCATGCCCGCGATGCGCAGGGTGGCGAGCAGACCTTGGCGGCTGGCTTGCATGCGCTGGACGCGGAGGTGCGCGTCCTCATGGTTGACGGTGAAGTGATCGTGCAGCGAGGAACCGAAGCATGAAGCTCAGTGTTTCCGAGCGGTTGCTCGCGCTCAGCCGGGTCGCGCCGTTCTCGAGCCTGAGACCGGACGAGCTGATGACGATCGCCAGTGCGACCCATGCGCGCCAGTTTGCGCCGGGAAGCCTGCTGTGCCCGAAGCAGGGCATCATCCAGCGGCTGTACATCCGCATCGAGGGATGTGCCGTCGACGAGGCCGGCACGCCGATGCAGCCGGTGGTGGGTACCACCATTCTGCTGACCGGTCGTCCGGCGCCGTTTGCGATTCATGCTGGCCCGGAGGGCATGCTCGCCCTGGTGTTGCCGCGTTCCAAGTTCTTCACCGTCATCCACGAATGTCCGGCGCTGCTGGTCGGGTTCTTCCGCATGCCGCTGCTCGGCGTCGACTACCTGGGTACGCGCAAGTCATGACGCTCCGCTGGCGCCACTACCTCGCGGTGATCTCGCTGGTGCTCGGGCTCGGGCTCGCCAGTTCGGCGGTGTTGATTCGCCTGGTGACCAACGAGACCGAGTGGGGCATGCAGCAGCGCGCCGAGGGTGCCGCGACGAGCGTGGCGGAGTTCCTTCCCTTGCTTGAAGCGGCGTCGCCGGACCGGCGGCAGGCCATGCTGGATGACGTGCTGGCGCGACTGGGTGATGCCGCCTTGCAGGTGCAGGCTTGGCCGCTGGACGGCGCCGCGCCGCGCATGGCGCTGGCGGCAGCGAGCATGCAGCTGCCAGCGCAGCCTTCCGACACCGAGATCGAGACCTTGCGCGAACGCGGTGCCGCCTGGCGGGCCACGGACGGCGAGGGCGACGCGCCCGATCAAATCCTGGGCTTTGCACTGGCCTACGATGCCGGGCACCAGCCGGTGGCGCTGGTCTCCGTGGCCGAGCAGGACGACTCGCTGGATGCGGCCCTCACCGCCCTGCGCAGCAAACTCATCGCCGTGGCGCTGGCGATGTTCCTGGTCGCCTGCGTGGTGGCCGAGTGGCTGACCCGGATGGTGCAGGGCGAACTCGGAACACTGTGCCATGCCGCCAGCGAACTGGAAGGCGGCCGCAGCGCAGAAGCCTGGGAGCCGGGTCGCATCCAGGAGATCAACGATCTTGGCGGCACCCTGCAGACCATGGGCAGTCTGCTCGAGGATGGCGTGCAGCGGACCCGGTTGCGCTTCTTCAAGGCGGAAACCATCCCCACCCGTCACGACATGGCCCAGCGCGTCGTTCAGCGGCAGTGGAAGGCGCTGCTTCAGCGCGACAGGCCACCCGGAACCGCATGGCGCAGGTTGGGCGAACCGCCGCCCGAGCACTTCCTCGACTGGTTGTGCGACGACTCGGGCTGGTGTGCCGTGGTCGGTACGCTGGGCGAGCACGAGCCGCTGGCCGATACGCTCGATGCCAATCTGTTGGCCCAGGCGGTGGCGCAGCACATCCTGCGCACCGGTCTGGGCGCAGGGGCCAATGCCGAGGCCGCACTGCGCGGGGATCCACTGCTGCGCAGCGCTCAACTCGAGGTGGTCGATACGCGCGAGGGCGTCTGCCGTGTGCTCACGCTTGGCCGTGGTGGCGAGGAATCTTCAGCGCATCACGAACCGGTGACCCGGCATCGCCGGCTGTTCGGAACGCTCGACGAAGCCGGCATGCACACCGCACGCATGTACGTCGCCCAGTCCATCGACCGGCCCATCGATCGCGTGGCGGCCGAATTGGAATCCCTGCTGGGTGAGCGGTACTCTGGGTTTCTGTGGCTGTGCGACGAGGAGGTGCGTAGCTGATGCCCCATCCGGCGCCCGTTCCGCTGGAACGCATCCGTTTCGGGCTGCGCTTCAAGATCATCTTCGCGTTGACCCTGCTGAACCTGATCGGCACGGCGGTCTTCGCCTGGAGTCACTACCAGACCGAACGCGCCAACATCTTCGATGGCGTGCAGCAGCGCCTGGAGGCGGCCGCGCGCGCGCTGCCGGACATGCTGCCCGATGGTTACCTCGATCGTGCCACTTCGGAAGGCGCTATTTCCGAGGAAGAGTACCGCCGCATCGTCGACCGGCTGTCGGCTTACTGTCGTGACACCGGGCTGATCTACCTGTACAGCTACACCGTCGTCGATGGCGAGTTCCGTACCACTTCGTCGAACGGCACGCCCGACGAGCTTCGTGACGACAGCTTCGCCCGCTACTGGGAAACCTACGACGAGCCGCTGCTGCGCAAGGCGTGGGACGACAACCTGCGTCAGTTTGGCGAGACCAGTGAGGACGACCAGTGGGGAAGCGTCTATTTCCTCTTCAGTCCGCGTAAGACGGCGGCCGGCACGCGCTACATCGTCGGCGCCGACATCGCGATTTCCTGGCTGTACGCCCGTCTGGATGAATCGTTGCGTCGGTCCATCCTGGTCGGTGGCGCCAGTTTCGTCATCGTGTTCCTGTTCTCGTTCTATCTCGGCGCCGCGGTGTCGCGAAAGATCACCCGTCTTGCCGAGTACACCCGCGAGCTGTCGGCCCGCGACTTCCAGCCGGTCGAGGACGAAGTGCTGCGCGCCGAAGTGGCGAGCATTCCCACCGCCAATCGTGACGAGATTGCCCAGCTCGCGCAGTCCTTCATGGCCATGGAGTCACGGCTCAATGCATACCTGAAGGAGCTCACCGAGACGACGGCCACCAAGGAACGCCTCAGCAACGAGCTGCGCATCGCCGGCGATATCCAGCTGAGCATGCTGCCGCAGTCGTTCAAGGCCATCAGCAGAAAACGAAGCAGCCACCAACTCGACCTGCACGCCACCGTGAAACCCGCCAAACAGGCAGGTGGCGACCTCTACGATTTCTTCTATCTCGACAACGACCATGTGTTCTTCGCCGTCGGCGACGTGTCGGACAAGGGCATGCCGGCAGCCTTGTTCATGACCGTGGCGACCACGCTGCTGCGCGGTTTTGCTTCGAGCGCGCTGATCGAACGGCCCGACGTCATTCTGGCCAAGACCAATGACCGGCTCGAAGAGTCGAACTCGATGTGCCAGTTCGTCACCCTGTTTGCCGGCATCGTGCACGTGCGCACCGGCGAAGTGCGCTTCGCCAATGGCGGGCACAATCGTCCTTACCTGTGTCCGCGCGGCGGCAAGCCGAAGCAGCTTCCGGCGGTGCAGGGCGTGGCGCTGGGCGTGATGCCAGAGATGGAGTTCGAAGTCGGTACCCTGCAGCTGGCACAGGGCGACACCCTGTTCCTGTATTCCGATGGCGTCACCGAGGCGCTCAACGAGACCCAGGAACTCTACGGCGAGGCACGACTCGAATCGGTGCTGGAAGAACTCGCTGCAGGCGAGGCCAGCTCGGCCGTGTGGGTGGACTGCGTACTCGAAGCGCTCGACGAGTTCTCTGCCGGCTGCGCGCAGGCCGACGACATCACCATCCTGAGCCTGACGTTCCATCGACCCGATGTCTGAAGACTGGCTGCTCGAGGCGGCCGGCGGCAATGCCGGGCTTCTGGCGACCATGCGGCAGCGCGTGCAGCAGGGAGAGCCACCGGCCTACGTCGCCGGCTTCCTGTACTTTCGCGGACGCAGGTTTCGCAGCGATCCGCGCGCCTACGTCACCGACCCCGAACTGTCTTCGCTGATCGACCGGGTGCTGATGGAGGGCGATCGCTTCGAAGCCGAGTACGGGCGCGCGCCACAGGTGCTCGACTTCGGCGTGGGTGCAGGAACCCTCGGCATCACCCTGAAACTCGAACGACCGGCGTGGACGCTCTGCGGTCTCGACATCGATGCGGATGCCCTGTCACTCGCGGCCGAGAATGCCAGCCTGCATGGCGTTGAGCTGCCGCTGTGGCACAGCGACATGCTGTCCGGCTGGCCGCAGGGCCGGCCACCGCCGGACCTGATTTTCGGCGACCCGCCCTGGGGATCGGAAACCGATCTGTACACCGACGAGGGTCGCGATGCCGACTACTACCACCGCATGCCCGCAGCCTCGGCCTATCCCAAGGGCGGGCGCACGGCGATCCACGATGGCCTGGTCGCGGCGGTGGTGGCGCGCGGCTGGCCAAGCCTTCTGGTGCTGAACTACGGCGTGCTGCCCGAGGCGGTGATCGAGCGCTCTGCTCGCGCGCTGAATCAGCGCCGCATCGAACACCCCGTGCCCGGCGTGTCGCACCTGGTCGGGCGCAGCGCCGCCTGAAACGCCGAGCGTCAGCTGCCGACGGGACAGGTCGTAGACTGGTCGCCACGCAGCCGACACGTAGCCGATATGCAGGGAGCGACGCCGATGAAGCGATCAGCCAGCGCACAGCGATCCCGTCGCGTGCACGACAGCATGGGCGCACTCGACGTGCCCGGGCATGCGCTGTGGGGCGCGCAGACCCAGCGCGCCGTGGACAACTTCGCCATCTCCGGGCAGCGCATGCCGCTCGTCTTCATCCACGCAGTCGCGCACATCAAGGCCTCGGCCGCGCATGCGCATGCATCGCTCGGTCTGCTCGATGCGGGTATCGGCGCCGCGATCGTGGCGGCCGCCGATGCCATCGTTGCTGGCGAGCACGACGACCAGTTTCCGGTCGACGTGTTCCAGACCGGCTCGGGCACCTCGACGAACATGAACGTCAACGAGGTCATCGCTACGCTGGCCAGCCGCGGCGCCACGGCCGTCCATGCCAACGACCACGTCAACATCGGGCAGAGCTCGAACGACGTGATCCCCAGCGCGATCCAGGTATCCGCAGCCGTGCAGCTGAAGGTCGACTTGCTGCCGTCCCTGCGGGCCCTGCGGCGCTCGATCGACAGCAAGGCGCGGCGACTGCGCCGCAGCATCAAGACCGGGCGCACGCATCTGATGGATGCGATGCCGCTCACCCTGGCACAGGAACTGTCGGGATGGTCCGCGCAGCTCGATGCCGCCGAGCAGCGTTTCGCTGATGGCATGCCGCGACTCTGCGCACTGCCCCTGGGTGGAAGCGCCATCGGCACCGGCGTCAACGTCGACCCGCGCTATCCCAAGCGTGCGATCGCGGGCTTGTCGAAGCGCACCGGCCTGCGATTTCGCCAGGCGGACAATCTGTTCTACGGCATCGCCACGCAGGACGCCGCCGTGGAATTGTCCGGCCATCTCAACAGCCTGGCGGTGGCTCTGATGAAGATTGCCAACGACCTGCGCTGGATGAACTCGGGGCCCCTTGCCGGGCTCGGCGAAATCGAACTGCCGGCGCTGCAGCCGGGTTCCTCGATCATGCCGGGCAAGGTCAACCCGGTCATTCCCGAGGCCGTGTGCATGGTCTGTGCCCAGGTCATGGGGCAGCACACCGCCACCAGCCTGGCCGGGCAAAGCGGCAGCTTCCAGCTGAACACCATGTTGCCGCTGGTGGCGAACGGTATTCTGCAGTCCATCGCCTGGCTGGCCGCTGCGATGCGCCGGCTCGCCGAACGTGCGATGGAAGGCTTCCGCGTCCGTGACGACGTGCTGGAGCGTGCGCTGGCGCGCAATCCGATCCTGGTTACCGCGCTGAATCCTGTGATTGGCTACGAGGCCGCGGCAAGGATCGCCAAGACCGCCTATGCCGAGGGGCGACCCGTCCTGGAAGTCGCCCGGGCGATGACGGACCTCGATGAAGCCACTTTGCGCCGCCTGCTCGACCCGGCCGGGCTCGTGTAGCCCGGTCTGCGCAACCGGCACGGAGCAGCAGTGACGCACGTCCACCAACGCAAACGGCCGATCATCGAGATCGGCCGTTTGCAGGGTATGAAGTGGTGGAGCGGAGGAGGATCGAACTCCCGACCTCTGCATTGCGAACGCAGCGCTCTCCCAGCTGAGCTACCGCCCCACGAAGGCTGCGAAGTATAGCGGGGCCTCGGGCAAGATCAAATGGCTGCGCTCGGCGCGGTCCTGTACACCTGCGGGCAGCGTGGCGCAGACTCGGCATGCGGGGTGCGTGCACCGCCCGGCGCGGAGGGACAGGAACATGGCCTGGCCACGCGGAGCTTTGCTGCTGGTTGCCGGCGCGCTGGCGGCGGTCTGGTACCTGTTCGAGCACAGTCGGGATCGCGCATCGAGCTTCGAAGCGCCTGCCGTCGGCACGACGGTCGCGGCAGCCGCCGCATCCGGTTGGTTTGCCGAGGACGCGGGCGGATGCCTCGTGCCCCGTCGCATCGGCGGCGCGGGTGAGACGGTCGAACGCGGCCCGATGTCGACCTGGCGCGTGGGCGGCAGCGGTGACGTGCTGCGCGTCGATCCGTGCGGTCATGTCTGGGCGCTCTGGTTCAACAGCTGGGTCATCCACCTCGGCGGTGATCCTGACCTTCGGGGCGAGGTGAGTCTGCCGCGGCAACACCCGGCGCTGACGGCGCTGGTGCACGCCGGCGTGCGCGATTTCCTGCCGCGCCGCGGCGAGTTGTGGCTGCTTGGCCGCAGTCGGGTTCTGGTGCGCTACCGCCACGGGGTCTGGGAGCGGATCGACACACCGCTGGCCTGCGAGCCCGTGCAGTTGCTGGAGTTCGACGGCGGCGTGCTGCTGGTCTGCAGGTTGGCGGGATCGGGCGCGGTCTACGCGCGTCACGAGCAGGATGGCCGCGGCAGTTGGCTGCCGGTCGGTGGCGGCATGCCCGGTCTTGGGCTGCTGGCGGTGAGCACAACGGGAAGGCTGATCGCTTCCGCGCCGGGAGCGTTGCTGCTGCTCACTGGCGCGGGTGACGAGGCATGGCAGCGCGTCCCGCGACCAGGCGGGGATGCGGTGGCGCTCGCCGCCGACGCGCAGCGCGTGGTGATTGCCGACGAGTCCGGTATCGAAGTGGTCGACTACTCGGGTCGGCCGATCGCTGCGCGTACCGAGCTGAAAGGGGTGCGTGGCGTGGCCATCGACCGTTCGGGCATCTGGGCGGCGGCATGGCGTGATGGACTGCATTTCTTCGACGGCAGCTCCTGGCGCCGCTGGGACTACGCCAGTGGTTTGCCCGACGACTCCGGGCGCGATCTGCTGCTCACTGCCGATCGACAACTGTGGATGGCCGGCACGCCCAGCGCCGCCATCGACGCCGCGGCGGCGGCAGAGGCCGTCGGGCACCTCTCGATACCCACCGCCATCGATGCACGCGTCTACCCTGATGCGTGCGCGGCAGCCGACTCCGAGCTTCTGCAGCGCGCCGTGTCCGGGCAGGTAAGCCGCGAGGCCGGCATCGAGCGGAGGATGGTGTTTTTTCGCTCGCGTCAGGTGTGCCCGGATCCGATTCTCGCCCACGCAACGGATCCGCTCTTCGTGCGTCGACCGGCCGACGGGGCTCTGCTGCGAATCCCGTACAACGCGCATCGGGGCGTTCAACGGTGCGGGGTGCTGTGTGCCGGCGAGGCACGCGAATCCCACTTGGCCCGTTGGACGATGTCGTGGTTTGTGCCCCGGTCCACCGGCGCGCGGTCGGGCTTCGATCGCATCGACCTCGACGCGCCGCAGCCGCTGCCGCTTGAGGCCCCGGGCATGGCGATCGAGCTGCCCGACGACGGCAGCGTCTGGGTCGGCACCCGCGAAGACGGAGTGCTCCGATATCGGAACGGCGCGTGGGAGCGTCACGCCGAATCGACCGGGCTGGGCGGCGCAGGCAAGCTGATCGATATGGCTGGGGATCACCTCGGGCGCATGTGGGTGCTCTCGCAGCCCGCAGCATCCAACCCGTTGCCGGAGCGGGGAAGCATCGCGCCGCTGCATGTATGGGAGGGCGATCGCTGGCGCCCATTGACCCCGTCCTGGGCGTCGTCGGCGGTGCAGGCACGCGCGCTGGTTCCCGGTCGTACGGGGATGCTGCTGGTGAGCAATGGCCCGCTGTACGCCATCGAGGAGGATGGCTCCGCACCCCGGCTGATCGGCCAGGACATCGGCGAGCCCGCAGCCGTGGCGGTCGACGAGGCAGGCATGCTTTGGATCGCCGAGTCGCTGTGGTCATCCCGACGCGGTCTTCGCATCATCGACGGCGGCCGCGTTGGCCACCTCGACAGCCGGGACGGGCTGGTTGACGATCGGATTCGCAGCCTGGCCTGGGACGGTCGCGGGCAGGTGTGGATGCTGTCCGAACGGGGCAGGGTGGCGGTGTACGACCGTCAACTGCTGTTCCGGCACGCGCGCTGGTCCCCGGGACACACCGCCGCTGAAGCGGTGGAACGATGAGCGTTGTCCGCCACCGCAGCGGGGTGGGCGGTGGTTCGGGATTCTCGCCGGCTTGCCTCATGCGGCAGAGGCTGGCAGCAGCGGCGATGCCAGTGCTGCGGGCTGAATGCGTGCCGGCTCGATCGAATGCGCCGGCCATGGGCGCAGACCGGATGCATGTTCTGCGCACAGCGCGAGAAAGTGCGCGCGCGGCACGGGCGCGAAGCCGAGCGTGCCCAGGTGCTCCGACTTCACCTGACCATCGAGCAACACCGAGCCGCTCAGCACCAGCGCGCGGCAGAGCGCGGTGATGGCCACCTTCGAGGCATTGGGCGCCAGCGAGAACATGCTCTCGCCAAAGAACATGCGCCCCAGCGCGACGCCATAGATGCCTCCGATCAGCTGGCGGTCGCGCCACACTTCGATCGAGTGGGCAAATCCCTCGTCATGCAGCTGCCGGTACGCGGCGCGCATGTCCGCGGTGATCCAGGTGCCGCCTTGCCCTGCCCGCGGAAGCGCGGCGCAGGCATCGATGACGCGCGCGAACGACTGGTTCAGGGTCACCTGCCATGCACTGCGGCGCAGAAACCGACGCATGCTGCGGCTGACGTGCAGTGCGCCCGGCGCCACCACCATGCGTGGATCGGGGCTCCACCACAGGATCGGTTGCCCCTCGGAGTACCAGGGGAAGATGCCGAGCGCATAGGCCTGCAGCAATCGGGGCACGCTGAGGTCACCGCCGAAGGCGAGCAGGCCATCCGGGTGCCGCAGGGCCTGGTCCGGCGAAGGGAAGGGCGCGTGCGGATCCGGGCCGAGCTGGGCAATCATTCGGTGCACGGCGTATCCCGATAGGGTGCATGCGCCAGCACGTCCTGCTGGTACGCCTCGATCCAGCTGCGCTCCCGTCGCATCGCATCGGCGATGGCCTCGCGGAAAGCTGGATCGGCGATGTAGTGCGCCGAGCGCGTGCGCACCGGCATGAACCCGCGCGCCACCTTGTGCTCGCCCTGCGCGCCTGGCTCGAAGCGACCGATGCCGCGTTCGAGGCAGAACTCGATGCCCTGGTAGTAGCACAATTCGAAATGCAGGCCAGGCAGGTCTTCGCTGCAGCCCCAGTAGCGACCGTACAGGGTGCTCGAATCGAACAGGAAGCACGCGCCGGCGACCGTCTCGCCCTGGTGCTCGGCGAAGGTCAGCAGCAGCTGGTCGGCCATGCTTTCGCGCAAGCGCAGGAAGAACGACTCGGTCAGGGCAGGGTAGTTGCCCTTGCGATCGAAGGTTTGCAGATAGAAGCCGTACATCACCCGCATGTCGTGGTCGGTCAGGTCGGCGCCGGAAACGCGTCGAATGCCGATGCCCTGGCGCGCAACCCGGGCGCGCTCCTGGCGGATGTTCTTGCGTTTCTTGGCCGTCAACGCGGCGAGAAATTCCTCGAAGCTTTCCCAGTCGTCCCGGCGCCAGTGGAACTGAATGTCGTGGCGGACGATCCAGTGTTCGGGCACGCGCTGCCCGTCGGGCAGGAAGTTGATGTGGGCGCCGGACAGGCCCAGCCGCGCGCATTCCGATTCGAGCGCGGCACACGCCGCGAGATCACAACGGGAAGGGTCCGATCGTCCTGCCAGCACTCTGCGTCCGCTGACCGGCGTGTACGGCACGGCGCAGAGCAGCTTGGGATAGTAGTGCCGGCCATAGCGATGAAACGCCTCGGCCCAGGCGTGATCGAAGACAAATTCGCCGTGCGAGTTCGCTTTCAGATAGCAGGGGGCTACGCCGACCGTGTTGCCATCCAGGCTCAGCTCGAGGTGGTGGGCGCGCCAGCCGAGCCGCTCGCTGAGCGAGCCGCTGGATTCCAGCGACTCGAGCAGCTCAAAGGAAGTGAACGGGTGATCGTCCGGACGCAGGGCCTGCCAGGCCGCGCGACCGATGTCGCCGACGCTCGAAACGAATCGGGCGTCGAAGGCGGACAAGCCGCGACTCAGTGACCGCCTTCGGCGTCGAGGAACTTCTCGGCGTCGAGGGCCGCCATGCAGCCGAAGCCGGCCGAGGTGATGGCCTGGCGGTACACCTGGTCGGCGACGTCTCCGGCAGCGAACACGCCCGGCACCGAAGTCATGGTGGCGTTGCCTTCCAGGCCGCTGCGGATCGACAGGTAGCCGTTCTTCATCTCGAGCTGGCCTTCGAACAGGCTGGTGTTCGGCGTGTGGCCGATGGCGACGAAGAAGCCCTGCACGGCGATGTCGCGACTGCTCTCGTCCTTCAGGCTGCGGATGCGCATGCCGGTCACGCCGGAGTCGTCGCCCAGCACCTCGTCGACGGCGTGGTCCCAGATGATCTCGATCTTGCCGGTCTGCGCCTTGGCGAACAGCTTGTCCTGCATGATCTTTTCGGCGCGCAGGCGGTCACGGCGATGCACCAGGTAGACCTTGCGCGCGATGTTCGCCAGGTACAGCGCTTCCTCGACCGCGGTGTTGCCGCCGCCGATCACCGCGACGTCCTGCTCGCGGAAGAAGAATCCGTCGCAAGTGGCGCAGGCCGACACGCCCTTGCCCTTGAAGGTCTCTTCGGAAGGCAGGCCAAGATACTTGGCGGTGGCGCCGGTGGCGATGATCAGCGCGTCACAGGTGTATTCACCGTTGTCGCCCTTCAAGCGGAACGGTCGGCCGCCGAGTTCGGCGCTGTGGATATGGTCGAAGACGATTTCGGTCTCGAATCGTTCGGCATGTGCCTGCATGCGCGCCATCAGATCCGGGCCCATCAATCCGTGCGCATCGCCCGGCCAGTTGTCGACTTCGGTCGTGGTCATCAGCTGGCCGCCCTGCTGCAGCCCGGTGATCAGCACCGGCTTGAGGTTGGCCCGTGCGGCATAGACCGCAGCGGCGTAGCCGGCGGGGCCGGAACCAAGGATCAGAAGTCGGCAGTGCCGAGAGGTGCTCATGTAGGATGTGGCCCGGGGTAACGACGCGACTGGTCAGGGCTGGCGAGGATGCGGGCAGGCGCGAAAGGTTTCAAGGCGGGGTGCCCCGACACGTGGACATGTGCCTATGCCGACTGTGTTCAGCGCATTCTAAAAGCTCCTATAATCAGTGCCTAATAAGATATTCCTGAAGTAGATTGGCAAGTACGAGATCGAGCAAACGGCCGGTGCCCAGGGCGAGAACCGAAGACGAACCGAACCTCAACCCGCGTCAGCGCATGCTGCGGGAAGGATCGATCCTGCTCCTGGTGCCGGTGCTGGTCTACCTGGCCGCGTGCCTGTGGAGCTATCAGCCCAGCGACCCGAGCTGGTCGCACTCCGGATCGGTCACCGGAACGGTCGCCAACTGGGGCGGTGTCGCCGGGGCCTGGTTCGCCGATCTGGCCCTCGCTCTGGCCGGCATCGCCTCCTACGCGCTCCCGATTCTCGTCGCGCTGCTGCTGTGGACCACGCTGCGGCCGGCGCCCGGGCAGAAGGATCACTCCCTGACCCCGGCGTTGCGCCTGACCGGTTCGGTCGGCTGTCTGCTTGCCGGTGCGGGCCTGGCTCACCTTCAAGCCCCCGAGCTCGGTGCGGCACTTCCGGCGCAGGCGGGCGGGCTGCTCGGGCACTGGATCGGCGGGGGGCTGCATCATCTGTTCGGCCTGCTTGGCGCCAGCCTGTTCCTGCTTGCTGCGCTGCTGATCGCCATCACCCTCGCCACCGGTCTGAGCTGGTTTCGGGTGATGGATCTGCTGGGCGGCGCGGTACTGTGGCTGGTCGCCTGGGTCATGCAGCGCCGTCGCGACATGGCCGAACGCCAGGTGGCGGTCGAAGCCAAGGCCGAGCGCGAAGAGTTGCGCAAGGAAGAGCGAGTCAAGCGCGCGCGACGCGAGCCAGTGCGCATCGAACCGCAGCTGCCGCCGCCCGAACGCTCGGACCGGGCCAAGCGCGAGCAGCAGATTCCGCTGTTCGGTGCCACCAGCACGGCGGATGGCCTGCCGCCGCTGTCCCTGCTCGACGAACCCAAGGAACAGCCGCAGGGTTACTCCGAGGAGACGCTGGCGACGCTGTCGCGGCAGATCGAGTTCAAGCTCAAGGACTTCCGCATCGAGGCACAGGTCGTCGGCGTGTTTCCGGGCCCGGTGATCACCCGCTTCGAGATGGAGCCGGCGCCGGGCATCAAGGGCAGCCAGATCAGTTCGCTGGACAAGGACATCGCCCGCGGTTTGTCGGTCAAGTCGGTGCGCGTGGTGGATGTGATTCCGGGCAAGTCGGTGATCGGCCTGGAGATCCCGAACGCGCACCGGGAGATGATCTACCTGAGCGACATCCTGCGTTCCAAGGAATACGACAAGGTCAGCAGTCCGCTGGCGTTGGCGCTCGGCAAGGATATCGGTGGACGGCCCACTGTGACCGACCTCGGTCGCATGCCGCACCTGCTGGTGGCGGGAACCACGGGCTCCGGCAAGTCGGTGGCGGTGAACGCGATGGTGCTCAGCCTGCTCTACAAGAGCACGCCACGCGACGTGCGCATGCTGATGATCGACCCGAAGATGCTCGAGCTCTCGGTGTACGAGGGCATTCCGCATCTGCTGGCGCCCGTCGTGACCGACATGAAGGAAGCGGCGAACGGCCTGCGCTGGTGCGTCGCCGAAATGGAGCGCCGCTACAAGCTGATGTCGGTGGTGGGCGTGCGCAACCTGGCGGGCTTCAACCGCAAGGTGAAGGAGGCCGAGGACGCCGGCCATCCGCTGATGGATCCGCTGTTCACGCCGAACACCGAGCTGGGCGAGGCGCCGCGCCAGCTGGAGACCCTGCCGTACCTGGTGGTCATCATCGACGAGTTCGCCGACATGATGATGATCGTCGGCAAGAAGGTCGAAGAACTCATCGCCCGGCTGGCGCAGAAGGCGCGCGCCGCGGGCATCCATCTCATCCTCGCCACGCAGCGGCCGTCGGTGGACGTCATCACCGGTCTGATCAAGGCGAACATTCCGACCCGCATCGCGTTCCAGGTCAGCTCGAAGATCGATTCGCGCACGATTCTCGACCAGAGCGGGGCCGAAACCCTGCTCGGCCACGGTGACATGCTCTACCTGCCGCCGGGCACCGCCATGCCGGAACGCGTGCACGGCGCCTTCGTCAGCGACGACGAGGTGCACCGGGTGGTTCAGTACCTCAAGCAGGCGGGCGGCGGACCCAACTACTTCGAGGGTGTGCTCGAAGACGTGCAGATGCTGGCCGATGGCCAGCAGGTGGGTCCGACCGGACTGCCTGAAGCCGGCGGCGGCGGGGACGAGTCCGACCCGCTGTACGATCAGGCTGTCGCGATCGTCACCGAGTCGCGGCGCGCATCGATTTCCGGCGTGCAGCGGCGCCTGAAAATCGGCTACAACCGCGCAGCACGCCTGATCGAAGCCATGGAGGCCGCAGGCATCGTCACCCCGCCCGAGCACAATGGCGATCGCAAGGTCATCGCGCCGCCCCCGCCACGCTGAGCGCGGCCGTCCTGTGTGAACTTTTTCGTCTTGCCTGTCGGTGGATCGATCGGATAAGGTCGCCGCTGTTCCCGGCGCCAAGCGCCCTGTTGTGAGACTGTCTGCATGTTTCGACTGCGCGGCTTGTGCTGTGTGCTGCTGCTCGCCACGTGCTGTACCGGCCACGCCTCCGGCATCGACGACGAGCTCAGGTTTGAACGGGCCATCGACCGCCAACTGGCCGAGGCAGCTGCGACCGGGACGGCGCAGCGGAAGAAGTACCCCGAAGCGCCGAGCCGGGCGTCGCAAGGTGCGGGCCGCATCCATGGTGTCGTGCACGACGTCGACACGGGGCTGCCGGTTGCTGACGCAGAGCTGCGTCTGCACCCGTTCGGTCGCGTCGATTTCCTGTCGAACCCCAGCGTACGCACCGACGCGGCGGGCGCATTCGAGTTCACCGGTCTCGCCCCGGGCTACTACTACGTCAGCGCCAGCGGCATCGTCGGCAATCAGCAGCCCTACCAGGCCGAGGTCTATCCGGACGTCAGCTGCGGTCCGGCCTGCGACGCGGTGCGCTCGGGCCGGATGTTGCCGGTTGGACTGGGTCCCGGCCCGGACGCGCTCAGCATCGAACTTGATCGGGGTGCCAGCGTTTCGGGCACGCTGAGCAGCGCCCCCGACAAACCCATGCGCTTGGGATTCGTCGTCATCTACGACGAGCAGCGCATGGGAGTGACGACGGCTATCGGGCGGGCCGAGGCGGGAAGCGCCAGCTCGGTGTCCTATCGTGTCGACGGGCTGCCGCCAGGCAAGTACTACGCCGCCATCCGTGCACGCACGCCGGTCGGGGTCAGCGGCTACAGTTTCGTCGCGCGTTCGCCAAGCGGTGATGCATGCGGGCTTGGTGCCTGCATGCAGGAGTCCGACAGTTTCATGCTGTCGTATGGCGAACAGGTCAGCGACTTCGACTTCAGCCTGACTGCTTTTCCGGGAGCGCCGATTTCACTCTATGGCGTTCGCGTCCCCGACGGCTCGCAGGATGACCTGTACTCGTCGTTGACGTTCTACTCACCTTCGGGGCAGCTGACCGGCTGGACCTCCGAGTCCAGCCTGACCTTCGGATCGCCGGATTACCTCGCCATGCGTGCGAGCTATGTGTTCTTGACCCGATCAGGCTCCGATCGCGTGGTGGCGGCCTATTCGGATCGTGTCGTGGGCAGCGGCTTCCGTTACTACCGCGGACGCGTCTTTCCGGACATCGACTGCGGCCCGTTGGTTTGCGACCCCAGTCCGGGTGACGCAGTGCCGGGCGGCACCGTCGCCGATCTCACCCCAGCAGGTAGCCTCAACGGCACCGTGCATGACCGGCAGCTGGGCCGCAGCCTGCCCGGCGTACTTGTATCCGCCCATGCACCGGATGGCACGCTCATGGCGCAGGGCGTCAGCAACGCCGACGGCGACTATGTGATCCCGTCGCTTCCCGATGGTTCTTATCGGGTGAGTACGGCGAATGCGTTCGGACTGACCGATGGCGCCTGGCCGAACGTCCGCTGCAACGGCGATTGCGCACCGGACCAGGGTGAACTGGTCGCCCTGGCGGGCGCCGCCGATGTGACGCAGATCGACCTCGTGGTGGGCGGCGGGTTCTTTGTTGGCGGGTTCGAGTAGGTCGTATCCGGTCACTCGGCACCGACTCAATCGGTGCCTGCTCTAGAGTCGGCGACAACCCGGTAGCGACTCGCGCAGATTGACGCCGCGCGACTCCAGTCCGGATAGTTCCCGCCGCGATGGCGAGGCGGCGCGGATCGATTCAGTCGTGATCGGGCAGACTGCGCGCCATCGGGTGATGCCGCTGCGTCATCCTTCCTGTTCCTGATCGAGAGCCGGTTGCTCATGCGTGGAATCCTGCTGCTGTTGGGTGCTCTGCTTGCGTTCGGTGTGCGTGCGTCGACGCCGGCGTCGACGGCTTCGCCGATCGAGGCGTTCTCTACGGGGCTGGTCAGTCTCCAGGGCGAGTTCGCGCAGCAGGTGTACGACGCCAACGATCGCCTTCGCGAAGAAAGTCGGGGCACCGTCGCGCTGGCCGTGCCGCGCCAGTTCCGCTGGGACTATCAGCAGCCCTTCGAGCAGACCATCGTCGCCGACGGCTCGCGGATCTGGATCTACGACCCCGACCTGGAGCAGGTGACGGTTCGCCAACGGTCGGAGGATGAAGCCTCGAGTCCGCTGATGGTGCTGGTCGACCCGAAGCTGCTGGATGAACGGTTCTCGCTCACTGAGGAGCCGCTGCAGGACGGCGTCGCATGGTTCAGGCTGGCCCCCAGGAACCCGGAGGATGCGGGCTTCGAGGCGGCGCGATTGGGTCTGCGCGACGGTGAACTGGTCGAGATCGAACTTCGCGACCAGCTGGGCCAGCGCACGCTGATGCATTTTTCCGCCTGGCGGCGCAATGCGCCGATGCGCGATGGACTGTTCCGCTTCGCGCCCCCGGCCGGTGCCGATGTGGTGGGCGACGTGGAGTCCACTGCGGTGGCGGTGCCTTTGCAGGACTGATTTCCACGCCGCACTCGGTCGGGTGCAATTCCCGGAGAGATCGGTACCCTGAATGCTCCCCGCGCCTGGCGCAGCGAAGGGTCTGCATCGCGATGAACATCTGGTGGCAGCAACTGGTCGTGGTGATGGCCGGCGGCGCGTTCGGTGCGGCAGGCCGGTTCCTGATCGGCGGCTGGATGACGCGACACGTCGGTTCCGGGTTTCCGTGGGGCACGCTCACCGCCAACCTGCTTGGCTGCCTGCTCGCCGGGTTCCTGCTGATCTGGCTGGAGGGGCGAGGAGCATCGGCGCTGTTGTGGCGCGCTTTCCTGATGGTCGGCGTGCTCGGGGCCCTGACCACGTTCTCGGCGCTCATGCTCGAACTGTTCCTGCTGCATCGTTCAGGCGTCGCGCAATGGGGCGGTGCGTATCTGGCCGCCAGTCTGCTCGGCGGATTGAGCATGGTGTGGCTGGGTGTGCGCATCGGCGAACTCGTCCGCTGAGTTGCCTGTTGCCGGTTTGCAGCCGACTTGCGGCGGCAGCGATAATCCAGGGCCCTTTGTCCTCCTGTCGGCCGTCTCCCGGCCCGGCCGGACTTGTCCCGGAATCTTCATGCTCGACCCCAATCTGTTGCGCAACCACCTTTCCGATACGGCCGAACGATTGCAGCGCACGCGCGGATTCTCGCTCGATGCGGCCCGCGTCGAGTCGCTGGAGAGCGAGCGCAAGGCCATTCAGACCCGTACCCAGGAGCTGCAGAACCTGCGCAATACGCGCTCCAAAGCGATCGGGCAGGCGAAGGCCAAGGGTGAGGATGTCGCGCCGCTGATGGCCGAGGTGGCGGGGATCGGCGATGAACTGAAGCAATCGGAGCTCCGCCTGGACGCCTTGCGTGGCGAACTCGACGCGATGACGGCGGGCGTACCGAACCTGCCGGATGCCAGTGTGCCGGTGGGCGCCGACGAGTCGGGCAATGTCGAGCAGCATCGCTGGGGTACGCCCGGCAGCTTCGATTTCGCGGTCAAGGACCACGTCGAGCTGGGTGCACGCGCGGGTGGGTTGGATGGCGAGGTGGCGGCCAAGCTCAGCGGGTCCCGCTTCACCGTGCTGCGTGGCGACGTGGCGCGCCTGCACCGGGCGCTGGCCCAGCTGATGCTGGCGATTCACACCGAAGAACACGGTTACCTCGAGGTCAACGTTCCGCTGATCGTCAACGCTGATTCGATGCAGGGAACCGGCCAGCTGCCCAAGTTCGAAGAAGACCTGTTCTCGCTGCAGGTGGGCGAGGGCAAGCGCTATCTGATTCCGACTTCCGAAGTGCCGTTGACCAATCTGGTGCGCGACGAGATTGTCGACGCCGCGGCGCTGCCCCTGCGCATGACCGCGCATTCGATGTGCTTTCGCGCCGAGGCAGGCAGCTACGGCCGCGACGTCAAGGGCATGATCCGCCAGCATCAGTTCGAGAAAGTCGAGCTGGTGTCGGTGTGTGCGGCCGCCGACAGCGATGCCGAGCACGAGCGCATGACCCGCTGCGCCGAAGTCGTGCTGGAACGGCTCGGCCTGCCGTATCGACGCATGCTGCTGTGCTCGGGTGACATGGGCTTTGCGGCGCAGAAGACCTTCGACCTCGAAGTCTGGCTGCCGAGCCAGAACACCTACCGTGAGATCAGCTCGTGTTCGAACTGCGGCGACTTCCAGGCGCGCCGCATGCAGGCGCGCTGGCGCAATCCGACCCACAACAAGCCCGAGCTGCTGCACACGCTGAACGGATCGGGCGTCGCGGTTGGGCGCGCACTGATCGGGGTGCTGGAGAACTATCAGAACGCGGACGGTTCGGTCACCGTGCCGGAGGCTTTGCGGCCGTTCATGGGCGGGATGGATCGCATTCTGGCGCCGGCGTGAGTCGGCCGGGGTCAGAGTGCACTTTCGCGCGCGAAAGTGCACTCTGACCCCAAGCCCCCAACCCAAAGCCTTGGGCTGCACGCATGACCGACGACTACAACGACCTTGCGCTGTACGCCCTCGTCGTCGAGCACGGCGGCTTCGCCGCGGTCGAACGCGAGACGGGCATTCCCAAGTCCCGACTCAGCCGCCGCGTCACCGCGCTGGAACAGTCCCTGGGCGTGCGGCTGCTGCAGCGCTCGACGCGTCAATTCGGCGTCACCGAGGTCGGGCAGAAGGTGTACCGGCATGCACGCGCGATGCGCGACGAGGCCGAAGCCGCCCGCAGTGCGGTGGAGCAGGTGGTCGGCACGCCTCGCGGGCTGCTGCGGATCAGCTGCCCGGTGGCGATCGCCCAGCAGCAGCTGGCCCGGGTGCTGCCGTCGTTCCTGAGCCGCTATCCGGCCGTGCAACTGCAGATTCACGTCAGCAACCGCAAGGTCGATCTGATCGACGAAGGCTTCGACCTGGCACTGCGCGTGCGCACGCGCGTGGACGACGACCCGGGTCTGATCGTGCGGCCGTTCGGTTCGATCTGTGAGGTGCTGGTGGCCAGTCCGGGCTACCTTGCCGCCCACGGCGTGCCGCAATCTCCCGATGACCTGGCCGGTCACAGCATCCTGTCCATGAACGATGATCAGCGCGCGCAGCGCTGGGAGCTTCAGAACGCAGCCGGCGAGCATGCCCGCGTCGAGTTCGATCCGCGCGTGGCCGCCAAGGATTTCCCGATGCTGAGGCGGCTGGCGCTGGATGGTCTGGGCATCGCACTGCTGCCGCAGATGGTCTGCGCCCATTGGCTGGAATCGGGCGCGCTGCGCCGGGTGCTGCCCGAGTGGGACTTGCCGCTGGGCATCCTGCACGCGGTGATCGCTACACGCCACGGCATGCTGCCCGCCCTGCGGGCTCTGATCGATCACCTGGCCGAGACCCTGCCGGCCGCTCTGGACACCCAGCCAGCGGCCGATTCGGCCGCCTGAGCGTTGCGCCGACGCCCCACACACGCCGACGCTGGTAGAATCCGCGCGCTCGCAGCGTCGACCCCGGAGAGATGGCCGAGCGGTTTAAGGCACCGGTCTTGAAAACCGGCGTGGTAGCGATACCACCGTGGGTTCGAATCCCACTCTCTCCGCCAGTTCGACGTTTTCGACGGAACGCCCAACTCAAAAAGGGGGAGTGGGGCAGCAGTCGTGGAACGTGTACTCAGCAAGCTGCTTCCGCGCAGCAGGTTCGATCGCCAGCAGGAGGCGGAGTTCGCCCATGCGGCCACGGTCGCCCTGTGGTCGGCGGTGTGCGCCGTGGTGTGCCTGCTCGCTGCGATGGTGGAGTTCGCGATGGGCGGCACGTCCGGGCCCTGGCTGCTGCTCGGCTCGGTGCTGCAGGTGCTGGTGCTGGTGCAGCTGCGCCACTCGCGGAAGGTCGAACAGGCTGCCCATCTCCAGGTCGCCGCGCAGATGCTCTGGGCCGCCGGACTCATCGTCGCCTCGCATGCGCAGCTGGTGGGCGTGATCATGTTGCTGCCATTCCTGGCTTTCATGGGCACGGTGGTGTTGCCGCGCCGGTGGGCACTCGCTTGGGCCGGATTCGCGCTCGCCGCGGTGGCGCTCGCACAGGTGCTGCGCAATCTGGGCGGCGAACCCTGGCTGCAACCCAATCCGGAATGGGTGGCGGGGGCCGTGGTTCGCGTGCCGTGGCTGATGACGATCCTCAGCACGGCTACGGGCCTGTTCTTCGTGCACAACTACCGGACCATGGTGGATGCGGTGCTGCGCACACGTACGCGTGAGCGCAAGCTCTCTGCGGCGCACGCTGCGTTGAACGAACGCCTGCAGCTGATCTCCGACAGCGTGCCGGCCGCCATCACCTACATCGACCGCGACTTTCGCTATCGCTTCAACAATGAGGCCTACGAGCGCTGGTATGGCATGCCGCGCTCGCTGATCACCGGGCGATCGCTGCGCGAAGTGATGGGCGCCGAGAACTTCCAGCGCATGCTTCCGTATCTGGAGCGGGCGTTCGCCGGGGAGCGCGTGCGCTTCGATGTGGCCCTCAATCGGGCCAACGACGACTCGGTGCGTCATCTGCGCGGCAGCTACACACCCGAGTTCGACACCCATGGTGACGTCTGTGGTGTGGTCGGCATGCTGCTCGACGTGACCCGACTCGAACAGGCGAATCACGAGCTGCGACGCATCGCCACCATCGACGGATTGACCGATCTGGCCAATCGCTATGCGTTCTACCAGTCGCTGGATCAGGCGCTCGAACAGGCTGCGGAGCGCGGCGAATCCATGGCCTTGCTGTATCTCGACCTCGACGCGTTCAAGCAGGTCAACGATGTGTACGGTCACGCCGCTGGCGACCAGGTGCTGGTCTGCTTCGGTCAGCGCATTCGCGACAGCGTGCGCATGAGCGATCTGGTCGCACGCCTTGCCGGAGACGAATTCGTGGTGCTGATGCGCCCCGTCGAGGGCAAACACGAGATCGAGTCTGCCGTGCAGCGCATTCGCGCGGCCATGGCCGAACCGATCGACATCGGTGAGACCCAGGTGCGCGTGGAGACGAGCATCGGCACGGCGCTCGCCTGCGACGGCGATTCGGCCGACAGTCTGCTGAAGCGCGGAGACGACGCCCTGTATGCCGACAAGCGACGCCGGCAGCAGTCGATTGACGCGTCCTCCATCTGACGCCGCGGGAGGCCGAGGACGCTAGCGCGCCTCGGTGGTTGTGGGACGAAGCTGCGCGAGCGTACTCGAACCGCAAGCTGTTCCCAACGGCTCAGTGAGTCGGGATAGCCTCATCGTGCCGGCGCCGAACGAGCCGGGCAGATCGAACTGCACCGTGCCTTCGCGGCAGCTGTCAAAGCTCAGGGTGAGGGTGCCGAACGGGGTGTACTGGATGTCGGCGGGGTCGAACGCGGGAATGAACCGACCGTTCTCGGCGCGCAGGGTCTGCAGCACCGCGCGGTTTCCATCGATGGCACCCACGCCGCCAAACCACGCTTGCCGGCCATCGGCGTCGAAGGTGAACCAGTAGGCCAGCACCTGATTTCCCGGCAGCACTTCCACGAACAGACCATGGCCTGACTGCGCCGGGTCGTACCAGGTACCGGTGAAGGACTGGTCGATGGTCGGCGCGAACACCGGTTCGCCGTCGGACAGGTGATAGATCGAGCCGCCATGGCTGGCGATGTACAGCTCGCCCTGTTCATCCTCACCGAAGGAGGCGAGCGGCAGCGCACTTACCAGCAGTTCCTCGCGCGAGAAGGTTCCATCGCCGTTGGAGGTCAGAGCGAAGATGCGGCCGCTGCAGAAGTCGCCGAACAGGTACTTGCCGCGGAGGTTCGGGTAGCGGGCGCCTCGGTAGACGTAGCCGCCGGTAATGGAACATCCGAGCGAGTGATCGTATTCGGTGACGGGAAGCACGGTGCCGGCGCTGCTGCAGTTCTCGGTCGTGCACAGGCTGCCCTCGAGGATGCGCCATCCGTAGTTTTCGCCGCCGCTGCTCGCCGCCGGCTGCAGGTTCACTTCCTCGATGCGCTGCTGGCCGACATCCGCGATCCAGAAGTCGCCGGTCGTGCGGTCGAAGCTGGCGCGCCAGGGATTGCGCAGGCCATAGGCCCAGATCTCGCCGCGCGCCCCGGCGGTGGAAACGAAGGGATTGCCCGGTGGCACGCTGACGGTCTCGCCGGACACGTCCAGGCGCAGGATCTTGCCGAGCAGGGTGCCGAGATTCTGCGCGTTGTTCTGCGGGTCGCCGCCCGAACCACCGTCGCCGCTCGAGACGTAGAGGAATCCGTCAGGGCCGAAACCGATCCATCCTCCGTTGTGGTTGGGGAATGGCTGGGCGAAGGTCAGCAGCACCTGCGCGCTGGCTGGATCGGCGCGATCCGGATCGTCGGCGGACACGCGATAGCGGACGATCCTGGTCGATCCGCTGAGGTCTGTGTAGTTGATGAAAAAGCGCCCGGACGCGGGGTAGTCGGGCGCGAACGCCATGCCGAGCAGTCCCTGCTCGTCACTGCCAGCCAGCAGGGCGCCGACATCCAGGAACGACTCCGGTAGCAGGGTGCCGTCCTTGATGACGCGAATTCGGCCCTGCTGGCCGACCACGAACAGTCGACCGCTGCCGTCGCCCGCATGGGTGACGAAGACCGGCGAGCCGAACGGCTGCGCGATCTCCGTCAGACGGAGGTCGATCTGTTGCGCGCGTGCCGGCTTTCCGGCGGTTGGGCCCAGCGTGGCAAACGCCAGGATGAGCCAGCCGAATTGCAGATTCCGCATGGAATGCTCCTGCTGCGCCGTGCCGCCGTGGCCAAAGTACGAAGACTTTCGCACATTCGGGTCGAGCTGTCATGGCGTGCCGCAGCAGTGCCGGGCGCAAACCTACCAGCTGTAGCGCACGGTGTACTTCACGGTGGATTCGCCATCAGCCGGCAGATCGAGCACGAAGTCCACGGTCTGGGCGTCACGCTTTTCCGGCGTGTGGCTGTGGCGCAGCAGGCTCCACTGGCTCCAGCGATACAGGTACTCACGCACCCGCACGGTCGCGCGCTCCTGCTTGCGGTTGCGCACGTTGATCTCGAATGACTCTTCGATCCACTTTTCGCTGGTGCTGATCTTGAAGTCGGTCTGCTTGCGTTCGCCCGCGATGTCGAAGGCATTGCCGAGCTTGATCCGCAGTTCCTCGTTGCGCGGCGTGTGCTGGATCAGGTCTTCGCCGATGAACTCGAGCGAGCCGTCCTGGGCAGCCTGGTTCACGCGCACCCGGCCGGCCGGCAACGGAATGCCCAGCCCGGCTTCCTTGCGGTTCTTGAACAGCAGATACGCCCCAGTGGTGCCCTCCTGGGTGGCCGCGTAGCCCTGATCCATGTTCGGCGTCTGCCAATAGACCCGATTGCCCGGTGCGGCAGTGAACAGCAGTTCCTTCTGGCAGGGGATCGAGCCCACGGCAGGGAACAGCTCGAGCTGCTTGGTCGCGTTGTCGGGAACGTCGGTGCGTCGTCCCAGCGTGTACAGGTGGTACTCGAACAAGCCGCTCTCGGTGAAGCCATCGTCCATCGGCGCTTCCGCCACCATCCCGCGCTTGGCCATCATCATGCCGACCGGCTGCGGGGTGGGGGCACGATTGACCTCGCCGGCGACGAGCTTGAGCTGCGCATTCGGGAAACTGCCCCCCGACTGGTTGACCAGGGTGACCCAGGCGGTCAGGTCCAGCTTGCAGCTGTCGCGCTCGTCCAGGGTGGCGTTGTAGTCGGCCCACCAGGTCATGCCGCTGGACTGGTAGGCGACGCGCACCTTGTGGTCGCCGGCGCGCTTCGCGTCAACGTCCCAGACCAGCGTCGGTTTGGTGATGAGGCCACCGGGCAGGGAGGGAAAGCGCAGCCCGCTCCACGACGTCAGCGTGCGCAGCGAACCGTCCTGCAGCTGCAGGGTGAGTCCGTTTTGCGCCGAGAGCAGCTTGCCGACGATCAGGTCGAGGTCGGTGCCGCGGGTCTGCTCGACAGTCACCGTCTCGCCCAGAAAGCGCTCCAGCAGCTTCTGGCCGCTGACCAAGTCGTACTGGTAGTTCTGCTCGATCACGCGCGTGCCGGCCGGGTCGGTCAGCGACTCGAAGGCCACCGTGGTCGGGTCCATGCGCGCGGCAACGTCGGAGAATCGCAGGGTCGAGCGACCGGCATCGAGCCGCATCACTCGTTGGTCGCGAACCAGGGCGTAACCGGGAAGGTTGTTGCCGTAGTTGGCGAGCTGGCGCGTGTCGATCTGGCCCGGCTGGGCCGATGAGTACACGGTCAGGGAGTATTCGCCGGTGCTGTCGGCGTGGGCGGCGGAGGCGGCAGAGGCGAGGGCAGCGGTCATGGCGAGGACGATAGGGCGCATGGGAACTCCAGGCTGGGATTCAAGGGTAGCGCGAATGACGCGACCGGATACTGCAACGCAGGGCCGAGGCTGATGGGGTTTGTGCTCCACGCGCCGACGCCGGCCGGGCGCCGGGATCCTGAATTCTCTTCACATCGCCGCGCAGCGATTCATGGACAAACCGGCAGGCCGATCGGTATCATTCCGGCTCGCCCGAACCCCTCCTGATCGACGATGCGGCCCAGCCGACGTCGGCGTTGCTCTGCGGCTGAATGCAGGAGCGCGGGGTTCGATCCTCAAGACTGGCGAACCCTGTGAACCATCCTGCCTTTCTCGCCCTCGCCGACGGAACCGTGTTCGAGGGCCTGTCGTTCGGCGCGCCCACGCTGCGCACCGGCGAAGTGGTGTTCAACACCGCCATGACCGGCTATCAGGAGATCCTCACCGATCCTTCCTACGCGCGTCAGCTGGTCACCCTGACCTATCCGCACATCGGCAACACTGGCTGCACCGATCAGGACAACGAGCGTGAGCGGGTGTTCTGCTCGGGCCTGATCGTGCGCGAGATGCCGACCCCGGCCTCCAACTGGCGCAGCCAGAAGGAACTCGGCGACTGGCTCGTCGCCCGAGACCTGCCTGCGATTGCCGAGATCGACACCCGTCGACTGACCCGTATCCTGCGCGAGCAGGGTGCACAGAACGGCGCACTGATGGCCGGGCCGGACGCCACGGCGGCGGCGGCCGTCGAGGCGGCGCAGGGCTTTCCGGGCCTGATGGGGATGGACCTCGCCAAGGAAGTGTGCACCGATCGCGCCTTCGCTTGGACCGAGTGCAGCATCGATCTCGATACCGGCGCCAGCGCCGCATCGTCGGGGCGCTTCCATGTCGTGGCCTACGACTTCGGTGTCAAGCACAACATCCTGCGCATGCTCGCCGATCGCGGATGCCGCATCACCGTCGTGCCGGCGCAGACGAGCGCCGACGAAGTGATGGCTCTGCAGCCCGATGGGGTGTTCCTCTCCAACGGCCCCGGTGACCCCGCGCCCTGCGACTACGCCATCGCCGCGATCCGCGCTCTGCTCGAGCGGCGGGTTCCCCTTTTCGGCATTTGCCTCGGCCATCAGCTGCTCGGCCTGGCCTGCGGCGCGCAGACCGTCAAGATGAAGTTCGGCCACCACGGCGCGAACCATCCGGTGATCGATCTGGCCTCCGGCACCGTGATGATCTCCTCGCAGAACCACGGTTTCGCCGTGGACGAGTCGAGCCTGCCTGCCAACGTCAAGGCGACCCACCGTTCACTGTTCGACGGCTCGCTGCAGGGCATCGCGCTGACCGACGCACCCGCCTACAGCTTCCAGGGCCACCCCGAAGCCAGCCCGGGCCCGCATGACGTCGCCGCGGTGTTTGATCCGTTTATCGACTTGATGACGTCCGCGCATGACGCCAAGAACGCGCAAGGGAGCTGATCCTGGAGGCAAGACTCAGCGAGCGAGTGACCGGCGGTGCGAGCAGCGTGCATCGCGCGCTGGGATGCGATCTTCTGCAGCGGGTCCACGAGCGGGCGCTCGCCGTGGAGTTGCAACGATCTGGCGTTCAGTTCGCCCGGCAAGTGCCGCTGGCCGTCCGATACAAGGGTGAAGTCGTCGGTGCATACACCAGCGATTTCCTGATCGAAGGGGTAGCGATCGTGGGGGTCAAGGCATTCAAGGGTCTGACCGCTGGGCATGACGCTCGGAAGGTGGACTACCTTCGTGCAGCGCAGTGCGACGATGGTCTGCTGCTCGACTCCGGTGCTACCCGTCTCGGCATCAAGCGCTTGGTTCACAGCGACAACGAGTTGGACACGATCTAGGTTCTTCGCGTCCTTCGCGGACAAACACCGCTTCTCCGGAATCCACCATGCCCAAACGTACAGACATCAAGTCCATCCTCGTCATCGGCGCCGGTCCGATCGTGATCGGTCAGGCCTGCGAGTTCGACTATTCCGGCGCACAGGCCTGCAAGGCCCTGAAGGCCGAGGGCTACCGGGTGATCCTGGTGAACTCGAATCCCGCGACGATCATGACCGACCCGGAGACGGCGGACGCGGTGTACATCGAGCCGATCAACCGGGCGATGGTCGAGAAGGTCATCGCCAAGGAAAAGCCCGATGCGCTGTTGCCGACCATGGGTGGACAGACCGCCTTGAACTGCGCGCTCGACCTCGCCGATGCGGGCATTCTGGAGAAGCACGGCGTCGAGCTGATCGGCGCGTCGCGCGAAGCCATCCGCATGGCCGAAGACCGCGAACTGTTCCGCGTGGCCATGAGCGAGATTGGCCTTGAGTGCCCCAAGGCGGAGGTGGCGAAGAGCTTCGACCAGGCGCTGGAAATCCAGGCCAAGGTCGGTTTTCCGACCATCATCCGGCCCAGCTTCACCCTCGGCGGCACCGGCGGTGGCATCGCCTACAACCGCGAAGAGTTCGAAGAGATCGTCAAGCGCGGGCTCGATCTCTCGCCGGTGCACGAAGTGCTGGTCGAAGAATCGGTGCTGGGTTGGAAAGAGTTCGAGATGGAAGTGGTCCGCGACAAGGCGGACAACTGCATCATCGTCTGCTCCATCGAGAATCTCGATCCGATGGGCGTGCACACCGGCGACTCGATCACCGTGGCGCCGGCGCAGACGCTGACCGACAAGGAGTACCAGCGCTTGCGCAACGCCTCGATCGCGGTGCTGCGCAAGATCGGCGTCGACACCGGCGGCTCGAACGTGCAGTTCGGGGTGAACGCGCAAACCGGTCGTGTGGTCGTCATTGAAATGAATCCACGCGTGTCGCGCTCGTCCGCGCTGGCGTCCAAGGCGACCGGATTCCCGATCGCCAAGGTCGCCGCCAAGCTGGCGGTAGGCTACACCCTCGACGAGCTGCGCAACGAGATCACCGGCGGTGCCACGCCCGCGTCGTTCGAGCCGACCATCGACTACGTGGTCACCAAGATTCCCCGTTTCGCGTTCGAGAAGTTTCCCGCCACGGATGCCCGTCTGACCACCCAGATGAAGTCGGTGGGCGAGGTGATGGCGATGGGTCGCTCATTTTCCGAGTCGTTCCAGAAGGCGCTGCGCGGGCTGGAAACCGGCAAGGTCGGCCTTGACCCGACCGGCATCGACTGGAGCAGCGAGTCGGGCATGTCCGAGCTTCGCCGCCAGCTGCGCGAGCCGGGCGCCGACCGGGTGTTCTACGTCGCCGACGCGTTCCGCGCCGGCCTCAGCGTCGACGAGGTCTACGCGTTGTCGTGGATCGATCCATGGTTCCTGCGCCAGATCGCGGCCTTGATCGAGCGGGAGCAGGCGGTTGCCGATGCCGGCCTGAGCGGGCTCGATGCGTCGCATGTGAAGCAGCTCAAACGACTCGGGTTCTCCGATGCGCGACTGGCCCAGCTGGTCGGCACCGACGAGGCCGCCGTGCGGGCGCTGCGTCGTGCCTTCGGCATCCGGCCGGTCTACAAGCGGGTCGACTCCTGCGCCGCCGAGTTCGCCACCGGCACTGCGTATCTGTATTCGACCTACGAGCAGGAGTGCGAGGCGCAGCCGACCGGGCGCGACAAGATCATGGTGCTCGGTGGCGGGCCGAACCGGATCGGCCAGGGCATCGAATTCGACTACTGCTGCGTGCATGCGGCCCTGGCGCTGCGTGAAGACGGGTTCGAGACCATCATGGTCAACTGCAATCCGGAGACCGTCTCTACCGACTACGACACCTCCGACCGCCTGTACTTCGAGCCGCTGACGCTCGAAGACGTGCTCGAAGTGATCGACCTCGAGAAGCCCAAGGGCGTCATCGTCCAGTACGGCGGGCAGACGCCGCTGAAGCTCGCGCGCGCGCTCGAGGCGGCCGGTGCGCCGATCATCGGCACCAGCCCCGACTCGATCGACCTGGCCGAAGACCGTGAGCGCTTCCAGAAGCTGATCGACAAGCTCGGCCTGCGCCAGCCGCCCAATCGCACCGCGCGCAACCCCGATGAGGCCATCGCGCTGGCGCGCGAGATCGGCTATCCCCTGGTGGTGCGCCCAAGCTATGTGCTGGGTGGGCGCGCCATGGAAGTGGTCTACTCCGACGCCGATCTGGCCCGCTACATCCGCGACGCGGTGAAGGTCTCCAACGACTCGCCGGTGCTGCTCGACCGCTTCCTCGATCACGCGGTCGAAGTCGATGTGGACATCATTGCCGACCAGGAAGGCCAGGTGCTGATCGGCGGCATCATGGAGCACATCGAGGAGGCCGGCGTGCACTCCGGCGACTCGTCGTGCTCGCTGCCGCCGTACTCGCTCAACGCCGAGGTGCAGGACGCGCTTCGCGAGCAGGTGGCGCAGATGGCGCGCGGGCTGAAGGTGGTCGGGCTGATGAACACCCAGTTCGCGATCCAGACCAATGCGGATGGCGGGCACGACATCTTCGTGCTTGAAGTGAATCCCCGTGCGTCGCGCACGGTGCCCTTCGTGTCCAAGGCGACTGGCGTGCCGCTGGCCAAGGTGGCAGCACGCTGCATGGTGGGGCGCTCGCTGGCCCAGCAGGGCGTCGGTCGCGAGATCATCCCCGACTATCACTCGGTCAAGGAGGCGATCTTTCCGTTCGCCAAGTTCCAGGGCGTCGACCCGATCCTTGGCCCGGAAATGCGCTCGACTGGCGAGGTGATGGGCGTGGGCAAGAGCTTTGCCGAGGCCTTCGCGCGTGCCCAGGAGGCCGCCAGCATCGGCGTGCCGCCCCCCGGCAAGGCGTTCGTGTCGGTTCGCGACCCGGACAAGGGACGCATGCTGCCGGTGGCACGCGATCTGATCGAGCGCGGATTCAGCCTGGTGGCGACGCGCGGAACGGCGGATTTCCTCGCCGGGCACGGCATCCCCTGCGACACGGTCAACAAGGTGGCCGAAGGTCGCCCGCACGTCGTTGACCTGATCAAGAACGGTGAGATCGTCTACATCGTCAACACCACCGAGGGCAGGCAGGCGATCGCCGACTCGTTCTCGATCCGTCGCGAGGCGCTGCAGCATCGGGTGACCTATTCGACGACGATTGCCGGGGCGCGCGCCCTGCTACACTCCCTGCCACACCGCGGCGCCGGCCATGTCTGGTCGCTGCAGGAGCTGCACAGTTCGATGGAACGTCGCGGCGCCGGCTGACCGGGACCGATTCCGCCTTCTTGTTGCTGGACGGGTAGCCCGCTGAGCCCGTCCCGGGAGAGTTGTCGTCGCGCAGGCTGCAGCGTGGAAGACAAGGTGCGCCGAGGCGCAGCCCCATCAGTCAGGAGAACAGGATTTCATGCGAGCCCCGCTAACCCAGAAAGGTGCATCGCGACTGCGCGAAGAGCTCGAGCACCTCAAGTCGGTGAAACGCCCGGAAGTGATCCAGGCCATTGCCGAGGCGCGCGCGCACGGTGATCTCAAGGAGAACGCCGAATACCACGCTGCGCGCGAGCAGCAGGGCTTCATCGAGGGCCGGATCAAGGAGCTCGAGTCGGTGCTTTCGAATGCTCAGGTGATCGACGTCTCCAAACTCAACGCAGGTTCGCGCATCGTGTTCGGCGCCACCGTCGATCTCGCCGATTGCGACAGCGGGGATGAGGTCAGCTACCAGATCGTCGGTGACCTCGAAGCCGACATCAAGAAGGGCCTCATTTCGGTGTCGGCGCCGATCGCGCGCGCCCTGATCGGCAAGCACGAGGGCGACACGGTGACCATCCAGGCACCGAATGGCGAGCGCAGCTACGACATCGTCGGCGTGCGCTACGCGGTCTGACCCGGTGCGGGCATGACCGACGAGCTGCGACTGCTGGTCGATCTCGGCGCGGCCGACACCGGCAGTGCGCTCAAGGACACGGCACCGGGTTTCGCCCGTGCACTCGGTCGCGGCGATGCGTTGGAGGCCGGCGAACCCGGTCGCACTGCGCAGTGGATGCGCCACTTCGATGTGGTGCCCCGGCGCCTGCCCGCAGCGCCGCTCACGCGCCTGCTCGACGCCGACGACGCGCGGGTGGGCCGCTGGATGCGCTGCGACCCCGCCCATGTTCGAGCGGACATGGCCACGGCGCGAATGCTCGCTCACGGCGAAGCGCTCCAACTCAGAGATGAGGAAGCACAGCAGTTCGGCGACAGCCTGCGCATGCTGTTCGGCGATTTCGGCTACGTTCTGTCGATCAGCCGTCCGGATCGCTGGTTCCTCCAGCTGCCCACCGACAGCAAGCCGCCGAGCTTCGTCGCGCCGGACCAGGCCATCGGTGACGACCTGCTCGCGCATATGCCGGAAGGGCCGGAAGGCAAGCGTTGGCGTTCGATCCTCAACGACGCCCAGGTCCTGTTGCACCAGCATCCGCTGAATGCCGAGCGCAGCGCAGCGGGCAAGCCGGCGGTCAACAGCCTGTGGTTCTGGGGCGAGGGTGTGCTGCCGGATTTCGCCCGCAGCGCGCTTCATGGCGTGGTCAGCCGCGACCCGCTGGCGGCAGCACTGTGCAAGCTCTCCACCGTGCCCCTGCTGCCGGCAGACCGGCTGTGGGAGGCCGAGTCGGTGCTGCTCGACGTCACCCATCTCGGAAACGTCACCCAGCTCGAACGCGGCATCTGGCCCGAAGTGGCTGCCAAGCTGGCCGACCGCACGCTCAAACGCTGTGTGGTGGACGCGCTGGATGGCCGCCGGTTCGCGCTCGAACGCGGACAACGCTGGCGCTTCTGGCGCCGCCCGCTCGCAGGATGACCGGTACGTCGGGGCGGCCGGTGCGCGTGCGCCCGGTGCCGGAGCACGCACCCTGGCCGCGACAGGTGCACCCCGTGGTCGCGCGTGTGCTGGCCGCCCGCGGTGTGCTGAGCCCCGATTCGGCCGAACTGCGTCTGCGCGACCTGCTCGACCCCGGTTCGCTTTCCGGCCTCGAAGAAGCGGCCGCCCTGCTGCAGGAAGCCATCGATCGATCGTGGCGCATTCTGGTGGTCGGCGACTTTGACTGTGATGGCGCGACGGCCACGGCCGTTGCGCTGCGCGGCCTGCGCGCGCTCGGTGCGCGCGCCGTTGATTTTCGCGTGCCGCACCGCATGCGCCACGGCTACGGGCTGTCGCCCCAGCTGGTGGCCGAGCTGGAGTCGCCGCTGCCTGACCTGATCATCACCGTCGACAATGGCATCAGCAGCCTGGAAGGCGTGGCGGCGGCGCGCGCCGCCGGCATTCGCGTGCTGATCACCGATCATCATCTGCCCGGTGCCGAGCTCCCTCAGGCCCAGGTCATCGTCAATCCCAACCTCGATGACGACGGCTTTCCCTCGAAACATCTGGCCGGCGTCGGCGTGATGTTCTACGTCCTGCTCGCCCTGCGCGCGCGGCTTCGCGAAGCAGGGCGCTTCGCCGCGGGGGCCGAACCCGACCTCTCGGGGCTTCTCGATCTGGTGGCACTGGGCACGGTCGCCGATCTGGTCGCGCTGGATCAGAACAACCGCATCCTGGTCGCGGCCGGCCTGAAACGTATTCGCGCCGGTCGCGGCGTGGCCGGCATCCAGGCGCTGATCGACGTCTCGGGACGCAAGGCAGACAGGTTGAACGCCGAGGATCTCGGCTTCGCGCTCGGTCCGCGCATCAACGCCGCCGGGCGACTCGACGACATGCGCCTGGGAATCGAGTGCCTGCTCGAGGACGACCCGGCGCGCGCGCTGGACATGGCCGGCCGCCTCGATGCGATCAACCAGGAGCGCCGCGCACTGCAGTCGGAAATGACCGACGAGGCGATGGCCGAACTCGAGCAGCTGGGCCTTGAACAGGGCGATGCGTTGCCGCAATGGCAGGTGGGACTATGCGTGTTTGCGCCGCACTGGCACGCGGGGGTGGTCGGGCTGGTCGCGTCGAAGGTGAAGGAGCGCTGGCATCGGCCGGCGGCGGCCTTCGCCCCGGCCGAGGAGGACGCGGACGCCGCGATGCTGCGCGGGTCCTGCCGTTCGATTCCGGGTTTCCACATCCGCGATGCGCTCGCCGAGGTGCAGGCGCGGCATCCCGGGCTGATCGAGCGCTTCGGCGGACACGCGATGGCGGCCGGCTTGACCCTGCGCCGTGATCGGTACGAAGCCTTTGCAGCGGCATTCGACGATGTCGCCCGCACGCGACTCGATGCGTCGATGCTCGACCCCGAGTGGCTGACCGACGGCGCGCTCGCCGGCGATGTGGTGAATCGAACCCTCGCCGAGCAACTCGAAGACGCCGGGCCGTGGGGGCAGGCGTTTCCACCGCCACTGTTCTGCGACTGTTTCGAAGTGCTGGAGTGGCGAGTGCTGCGCGAGCGCCATCTGAAACTGGTCCTGGCCACCGACTGTGGCGCCGAAGTGTCCGCGATCGAGTTCAATGGCTGGCTGGGCGAGCCACCGCCGACGCGACTGCGCGTGGTCTACCAGCTGCAGCGCGACGACTTCGGCCGCCGCCGGGCCACCCAGCTGTTGGTCCGAGATCGGCAGCCCGCGGCCTGACCCCGGCCTGGTTCCTGCCGGCTCAGGCTGTCGGCGGTGCCACCGTCGCCATCACGGCCCGACTCCATTCCTCCAGCGTATCGAGCAGGCGTATCTGATCGGGCGTGGCCGCGGCGGCGCGCGCTTCGTCGAGCGACGCGCGGAACGCCTGCAGGCTGCGCGGATAGTCAGGATCCTGCAGTCGTGCCGCCACGTCGGCGTGCCAGTCGGCCTGCTCCTCGGCGTTCAGTGATTCCGGCCAGTTGCGCGCCCGGTAGCGCCATAACAACTCATTGCCGCGTGGGTCCTGGAAACGACCGCTGAGCTGGGCCAGCTCCTGCGGGACGGAGGCACGGATCTGCCGGTGCAAGCCCTGATCGCGGCGGTCGGGCAGGGCATCGTAGAGCGCCGCATCGACATCGTGCGGCGGTGGCCACTCGGTGCGGTAGGCGTCGCGCATGCGCTCGCCCAGGTCGACCGCCTGCAGCAGGCGGGCAGCGTGGACCCGGCAGGTGCCCGGGTCGATCTGCAATCGCTCGAAGTCCTCGTCGCGAAGATGCTGCATGGGCACCAGCGCCGGGGCACGATTGAGGTGCACGGCCTTCACCGGGATGCGCGGGCCGTCACTGGCCCGGGTGAACAGCCGTTCGGCCAGCTGCTCCGCCGACAGCCCGAGCCACTCGGACGGATCGTCGCGCAGGTCGACGACCAGAATCTGGTTGGTTGCCCGGGGGTGCGGACCCAGCGGAAGGACCAGGGCGGCACAGCGACGTTCGACGGGAAAGCGGCCGCTGACGTGCAGCACCGGCTCCCGGCTGCCCACCAGCCAGCGTTGTCCCCAGCTCTTGCCTCGGAATCCCAGCGCGTAGTCCCACAGCTTCGGTTGGGCAGCACGGAGGCGCTGCGCCATGCCCAGGGTGGCCTCGACGTCGCTGCGCGCATCGTGCGCGGCGCTGTGGGTGACGCCGTTGGCCTCGGCGAGATGTTCGAGTCGAAAGCTCACCTTGCCCGACTCGTGCTGGGGCCAGATCACGCCCTCCGGCCGCAACGCGTAGGCAAGACGGGCGAAATCAAGCAGGTCCCAGCGCGAATTGCCTTCGGCCCACTCGCGCACATACGGATCGAGAAAATTCCGGAACAGCGTGTGGCGAATGAATTCGTCGTCGAACCTCAAGGTGTTCCAGCCGACCGAGCACGTTCCAGCCTGGGCCATCAGCGCCTGCACCTGCCCGATGGCGTCGCTTTCGCATTCGCCGCGACGTTCCAGGTCGAATGGGTCCAGTCCGGTGACCAGGGCCGCAAACGGCTGCGGCAGCAGATCCCGCGCAGGCGCGAACCACACCACGTCGGGCGGGCCGAGCGGATTCAGCTGGTCGTCGGTGCGCTGCGCGGCGAACTGCGCGATGCGGTCGTAGCGGGCGTCGATGCCCCAGGTTTCGAGGTCGTACCAGAGGAAGCTGGCTGTCATCGTTCCGCGCAGGCCGTCGGCAGAGCGGGAAGGATCGCACGGATCGACCGTCGCGTGAGCCCGGGTGGAACTGGTTGCTCAGTCGGGCCGCGGCGTGGATCGGGACTCGGCTGGCCGCTGTGGCGGCCCGGCGGGCACGCTGGCGTGGCTGGAAAGGCTCAGCCGGCGCTGGCCTGCCGCAGTGTGGCGTCGTCGGCGTCGCCCGAGACCGGCGATGCGTCCGCAGGGTCGCCGCCGGCCACGCCCACCAGTGGCATCGACTGCAGATGCAGCCGCGGTTGGCCGACGCAGTTGCCCTGCGCCATGTCGACGCCGCACTCGTGCAGGGCGAGCAAGGAAAGCGGGTTCTCCACGCACTCGGCGATGGTCTTCTTGCCCGCCGCTTCGGCGATCGAGGTAAGCGCCGCGACCACGGTGCGGTCGAGCGGGTCGTCCGGCAGACCCTGGATCAACGAACCGTCGATCTTGAGGATGTCGGCTTCCAGCTGTTTCAGGTAGGCGAAGGTCGAGAAACCGGTGCCGAAATCGTCCACCGCAATCTGGCAGCCGAGCTGCCGCAGTTCATGCAGCACGCGCTGCGCACCGGCGACGTCTTCGATGGCATGCGACTCGGTGATCTCGAACACCAGCAGGGTCGGGTCGACGTTGTATTCAACGACCTTGCCGGTGACGTAGCTGGCGAGCAGCTGATCGCCGAGCGTCTGCGTGCTGAGGTTGATCGTCAGCGACACCGGGCGCGGTGCGTCGCGCACATCGCGCATGGCCTTGAGCGCGCTGTTGATCACCCAACGATCGATTTCGCGCATCACCCCGAACCGCTCGGCGGTGGGCATGAAGGCTGCGGGCAGGATCAGCTCGCCCTGCGCATCGCGCATGCGGATCAGTACCTCGAACAGGGCGGGGCTCTCAGGGTTGCGGGCCAGCTGGCGCCGCCAGAGATCCTGGCTGTCATCCGGCAAGGTGTCGTCGAAGATGCCGTCGAGCGGCACGATCGGCTGGAAGGCCAGCACGAAGCGATCGTGCTTGAGTGCTTCTTCGAGACGCACCGACCAGCCGAGGTCGCGGTCCATCGCGGCGCGTTCGCCCGAACCGGGCGAGTACAGGAAGGTCTGGTTGCGGCCCTGGTTCTTGGCCTGGTGACAGGCCACGTCGGCCTGCGCCATGGCTTCGCTCGGGGAAACCGTGCGCGCATCCAGGGCCGCCACACCGATCGAGGTGGTGATGCGATAGGACTTGCCGCCGTACGAGAACGGCGACGCGGTGAGCGCGCGGCGGAAGCCGTCAGCCAGCGCCTGCACGTCCTCCACCTGCACGTTGCGCAGCAGCAGGGCGAACTCGTCGCCGCCCATGCGGGCGAGGTGATCGCTCGCGCGCAGACGCGACTTGAGCCGTCCGGACACCTCGACCAGCAGCTGGTCGCCGGCGCTGTGCCCGGCGGTGTCGTTGATGTACTTGAACCGGTCGACGTCGAGGAACAGCAGCAGGGTGCTGCGATCGGTGCGACGCAGGCGCACGATTTCCTCTTCAAGCTGGCGTTCGAACCAGGCGCGATTGTGCAGCTGGGTCAGAGCGTCGTGCTCGGCCGCCCAGCGCAGGTCGTGCTCGAGCTTGCGCCGCGCCGAGACATCACGGAACGCGACCACCGAACCGTTGCGCTCACCGTCGAGGCGCATTGGGAACACCGTGCACTCGACCGGCACCGGCCGACCATGACGGCTCCAGAACGCGGTTTGCCAGCCGGTCAGTTCGCTGCCGCGCACATAGCTCTGCAGAAGCGGGCACTGCTGCCGGGAGACCGGCGTGCCGTCTTCCAGCGCGTAGTGGAACAGATCGAAGGCGCTGCGGCCGATCAGGCCGTCGGCCTTTTCGTAGCCCAGCAGGTCGAGCGCCGCCGGATTGATCAGGCGAACCGTGCCGTCAGGGTCGACCTGGTACACGCCGTCGCCCACCGAGGAGAGGATGCCTTCGAGCCGGCGTCGCTCGGCCTCGATGGCCTTGCGGTCGCGCACCATGCGCGCCAGCGAATGGATGCGCGCGATGAACAGCTCGCGGGCTTCGCTCTTGAACAGGCACTCGACCGCGCCGGTGGCCAACGACTCACGGATCACGTCGTCGGAGTAGGCGCCGGTGATGATCGCCGGTACCACGCGCTGCAGCGCGGGATTGCTGCGCACCTCGGCGATCAGCTCGGTGCCGTTGCGCCCGGGCATGAAGTAGTCGACGACGACGATGTCGAACGGCTGGGCGCGCAGCTTGGTCAGGCCCTCGGCCACGCCGGAGGCGGTGTCGACCATGAAGCCGTCTTTCGCCAGCAGCCGCGAGAACGCGGCGCGCACCGTGGCCGAGTCGTCGACCAGCAGCATGCGCAGCGGCGGACCGGTGACGCCGGTCTGGTCCTCGGCGATGCGCGAGGTCGGCGAGACAAGCTGCTCCAGCGCCGCGGGCGCTTCCTGGAAGTCCGACCACGGGAGCAGGGTGGTGCGCGGACGGGTCATCCGCCAGTTGATCGCCGCCGCGCTGCTGCTGTCGCTCATCACCAGCACCGGCATGTGCTCGAACAGCGCACCATGCAGCAGGCCGAACACATCCTCGGCCAGGCCATCCGAGTATTCAGGCCAGCCGATGACCACGGCATCGAAGCGCGACGTGCTACCCGCGGCGCGCATCAGCAGCGCATAGGCTTCGTCGAGACTGCCGAGCGCGGTCACGCCCATGCCGTTTTGGGTGAGCAAGACGGACAGCGCCCGTCGGCGCGTGTTGGAGGATTCGGCCAGCAGTACGCTTGTCACGATCGCCCTCTCGATTGGCTGACCGGGGCGCACTGCTCCGCAGCGGCCCCCAGCCGTGCTCCCCCCGAGCCAACCGCTGGTGCAATCAATCCGGGGCTTGGCCGTCCCTGGTCAAGCGAAAGGCCGGGGTGTCAGCACGCCCGACCGCTACAGCAGGCTGTCAAGAATACGCCATCCGGTCAGGTATACACCCAGGGCAGTGCCAAAATTTGTCAACAGGAAGTTCAGCAGCACGCGCGATACCCGGTTGCGCCACCAGCCACGCACGCTGGTGACGTCATCGCGCAGGCTGCCGAAGTCCGACACCTGGGGCCGGCGCACCGCCAGCTCCACCGTGGCGCTGACCATGCCGGACGACAGCAGAGGGTGGATGGGGGTGAACGGCGAAGAAATCGCCGCTGCGATGACACTCAGCGGGTGGCCACCTGCCAGCAGGCAGCCGATCGCGCCGAGCGAGGCGGTCGCAATCACCCAGTCGAGCAGCAGCCCGGCGCCGACATCGAAGTCGCGGGTGAAGCCCCAGGCGATGCCGAGCGCAATCAGACCGATCAGGATGGTGCCGAAGTGGCGCGCGACCCAGCCGCCGGGCGGAATCGTCTTCAGCGACTCCTGGGTGGCGCGTGGATCGTCGGCGGACTGCTCGAGGTAGCGCGACAGCCCGGCCAGGTGTCCCGCGCCAACCACGGCCAGCACGGACTGGGCCCCGGACGCCGCGGCATGCTCGCGCAGCGATGCGGCCATGTAGCGGTCGCGCTCGTCGATCAGGCTGCCGAACAGGCGGTCGTCACGCTGAGCGAATTCGCTGAAGGTACTCTCCAGCACGTCACCCTGCTTCAGGCGCTCGATCTCGTCGGCATCCACCTCGTCGTCGACCACCACGCTGGCCATCAGTCCGCTCAGCATCTTCGCGCGGCGCCAGAAGCCAAGCCCGGCGTAGGTGCGGCGCAGGGTGAGTCCCACGTCGCGGTCGATGGGCCATGCGGGCAGGCCACGCTGCTCGGCCTGCTCCATCGCTGCGCGCATCTCGGCGCCGGGCTCCACGCCGAGCTGCTCCGAGAGGCGACGCTGGTAGGCAGACAGCGCGAGATTGGCTGCGACCATGCCGGTCTTGCCTTCGCGCAGCACGCGAAACAGATCGAGCTTGCTCAGCGCATCAGGGTCGCGCAGCGACTGCATGCGCGGCGTACACACCTCGACGCCGACGGCGTCCCAGCCGCCGCGCTCGACCAGGGCGTGCACGGCCTCCACGCTGGCCTTGGAGACGTGCGCGGTGCCGAGCAGGGTGTAATGCACCCCGTCGCGTTCCACTTCGCGAAGCGGTTGGCCGGCCAGGCGATCCGGCTCGGCCGCATGGGTCGGTTCGTCAGCGCCCCGGGGCGGCATCGAGGCCTCAGTCACGGTAGCGCTTCAGCAAGTCGGCATACGCATCGATGCGGCGGTCGCGCAGGAATGGCCAGATCCGCCGCACCGATTCGCTGCGCGCGAGATCGACATCGGCGATGAGCACTTCGGCCTGGTCGGTGGAAGCCTCGGCAAGCAATTCACCCTGCGGCCCGGCGACGAAGCTGGTGCCCCAGAACTGGATGCCGCGCCCGACATCCGGCGCCGCCTCGAAGCCGGTGCGGTTGCAGCTGAGTACCGGCAATCCGTTGGCCACCGCGTGCCCGCGCTGGCTGAGCACCCAAGCCTGGCGCTGACGTGCTTTCTCGTCGTCGGTATCGGCAGGGTCCCAGCCAATCGCGGTGGGATACAGCAGCAGCTCGGCGCCGGCCAGCGCCATCAGCCGCGCGCCCTCGGGGTACCACTGGTCCCAGCACACCAGCACGCCCAGCCGGCCGACCGAGGTGTCGATCGGCTCGAAGCCGAGGTCACCCGGGGTGAAATAGAACTTCTCCAGAAATCCCGGATCGTCGGGAATGTGCATCTTGCGGTAACGGCCGAGCATGCGCCCGTCCGTCTCGAAGACCACGGCCGTGTTGTGATACAGCCCCGCCGCACGGCGCTCGAACAGCGACGCCACCAGCACCACGCCGTGTCGCGCCGCCAGCGCGCCCAGGCGTTCGGTCGACGGCCCGGGAATCGGCTCGGCACGATCGAATTCATCCACCGACTCGTGCTGGCAGAAGTACGGGCCGTTGTGCAGCTCCTGCAGCAGCACCAGGCGCGCACCGGCCGCGGCGGCTTCGGCCACGCGCTGCTCGATGCGCGACAGGTTGGCGTCGACCGATCCCTGGTTGGTTTCCTGGATCAGGGCGACGCGGAGGTTTCGTTCAGCCATGGAGCACACCTTCGGGCAATTGCATGGTGATGCAGTGCAGACTGCCGTTCTGCCAGATCAGTGACCGACAAGGCACCGGCACGATCTCTCGGCCCGGGTGGGCCGCCGCCAGCACCGCCGCCGCACGCTCATCGGCAGGATCGCCGTAGGCCGGCATCAGCACCGCACCATTGATGATGAGATAGTTGGCATAGCTCGCCGCCAATCTCCGCCCATCGTCCAGTACCGGCCGGGGCCAGGGCAGGGGCATCAGCCGGTAGGGCGAGTCCTGCGCCGAGCGCAGGGCCGCGAGTTCCTCCGCCATGCGCTGCAGGGGCTCGAAATGCACGTCCGCCGGGTCGTCGCAGGCCTGGTGCACGATGACGCCGTCCGGCGCGAAGCGGGCCAGGGTGTCGATGTGCGCGTCGGTATCGTCGCCCTGCAGATAGCCGTGCTCGAGCACCTCGACCCGTGTCGACCCGAACAGCTCGGCCATGCGCTGGCGGAGCGATTCGCGGGAGACGTCGGGATGGCGCTGCTGCAGACAGGCCCAGGTCGACATCAGGGTGCCGGCGCCGTCGCTCTCGATGGCGCCGCCTTCCAGGGCGAAGTCTTCGCGCTGGTGCGTGCAAGCCGCCGAGAACAGCCCCGCTTCGACGCAGCGCTGGACGATGCGATCGTCGCGGCTGGCGCCGAACTTGCCGCCCCAGCCGGTGAAATGCAAATCCAGCAGGCGCCACCCGCCGGCGCCGCGCAGCGAGATCGGGCCTGTGTCGCGCAGCCAGGTGTCGTCGTAGTCCACCTCGACGAACTCGACCCGATCCATGCTGCAGCCGGCGGCCGCCAGCAGGCCCGAAGCATGCAGACGCAGCGCGTCGTTGGCCACGCAGATGGCGAGGCGCTGGCGTGCGGCGATCGCACGCGCCAAGGCCACATAGGTCTGTTCCACGTCGGCCAGACGCGGGCCCCAGTCAGTCTCCTCGTGGGGCCACGCGATCAGAACGCCAGACTGCGGAGACCACTCGGCGGGGAGTCGAAACCCGCCTTCGGTCATTGCGACTGCGCAGGCTTGGGGCCTTTCTCCAGCGCGCCGGCCCGATTCAGCACGGCGCTGACGACATGGTCATTCTCGAAATAGACCGAGAAGGCGGGATAGTCCCAGCGGGTGATCGGCGGCTGCTGCGCGCTGCCGCCACCGACGGTGGCGTGCTTGCGCGTCGGCACGCCGTAGCGCGAGGTCACCTGGTTCATCAGCATGCCGCGCTGCGGCAGGTCGGCGTGGTGGGCCGCTTCGGTGCGCTCGATCAGCAGCACTTCGGCCTGAGCCGGTCCGGCGACCGAAAGGATCAGCGGCAGTGTCAGCGCAAGAATCAGCAATCGCATGGCAGAACTCCTGAGAGGTGGTGCGCCCTGGATCGGGTGGCTGGGGCGGGGCGAGCGAAACGACCGGTTGCGAAGTATGACGCGAAGCGGCCGCGCCTGCTCACTCTGTCCTTAATGTGCAGCCGCGCGCCTGGCAACCTAGTGCCGACTCCGGCCTTGCCCGGGCCAGAACGGAAAACGGCCGCGAAAGCGGCCGTTTCAGTCGCACCTGCGCGGGCAGCTGCCCGGCAGGAAACGAGGCAATCTGCTCAGCGCTGGCGCGCCTTGAAGCGCGGGTTGCTCTTGCAGATCACGAACACCTTGCCGCGACGACGCACGACCTTGCAGTCGCGATGGCGGGACTTGGCGGACTTGAGAGAAGACAGGACCTTCATGGCGATGACTCGATTGGGGGCGACGAAACCGCGAACGATATCCGAATCCGCAAGCGAAATCAACAAGTAAGCCAGGATTGTTCAGTCAGCGCACGCGCTGGTAGCGCACTTCGTTGTGCCGCTCACCCACCTGTGAGGTCACGAACCCGCCGCGAATCTGGTCGATGTCGAACATCGCCGGCCCGACGTGCAGCCGGTCGTCATTGATGTAGCCCGACAGGCGGGTGCCATCGGCGAAGGCGGTGACGCGCCCGTCGTCGGCGATCGTCATCTCGACGTCGGCGCCGTACATCGGGTTGTAGCCGCGGAATGTGCCGACCATCCAGCCGGGCACGTACGAGGTGTGGCGGCCACCGTGGTAGTTGTCGTCCCGGTACTTGTCGTCGTCGCGGTGGTCCTTGTTGTGCGCCAACGCGCCGAGGATGGCGGCGCCGACGATCACGCCCGCAGCCACCTTCGCGGCGTCGCCGTCGGAGTGGCCCTTGCCGTGCGAACTGGTCGACACCTCGAACTCGGCGCGACAACCGTCGTCGACCCAGACCTCGCGTCGATCCCAGTCCCAGCTGCGGCCCTGGGCGCACGGCGTCTTCGACAGCTGCCGGCGCAGGGTGACGAAGCCGGGTTCATCGAGCCTGCAGCGCGTGTACTGGTTGTTGTCACTCGCGCAGGTGACCCGGTAGTCGGCGTGCGCCGGAGGCGCCCAGCCGCCAAGGCCTGCAAGCAATCCCAGAGTTGCCACCGACATCGCCATGCGCATGACACACCTCGCCGAGTGGACACGGGCAAGCAGCATACGCCGAACAGTGCAGGTAGGTGTGAAGTCCGAACGCCCCCGCAGCTGTCATGCGAAGCGTGGATTTGGCATGCTGCGACGAAGCACAGAGCCGAACGGGGCAAGCATGCGACTGGGATGGCTGATCCTTGCCTGGACGTCACTGCTCGCGCTGCAGTGGGCGCCCGCACAGGCACAACAGACCGATCCATCGGGTGCGTCCGTTCGGCCTTCCTGCGTCGGGCTCGTCCTCGGCGGGGGCGGGGCGCGTGGGGCGGCGCACATCGGCGTGCTGCGGGTGCTCGAGCGCGAGCGGGTGCCGATCTGTGCGATCGCCGGCACCAGCATGGGCGCCATCGTCGGCAGCCTGTATGCGGTCGGCTACACGCCCGACGAAATCGAAGGCGTGCTGAAGTCGGTCAACTGGAAAGACGTGCTCGACGACGATCCGGATCGCCCCTCGATGCCGATGCGGCGCAAGGAGGCCGACTTCCGCTATCTCGTCGACTTCAAGCTCGGCCTGCGCAACGGCCGGCTGCTTCTGCCGCGCGGCCTGGTGCAGGGCCAGAAGCTCGACCTGCTGCTGCGACGCCTGCTGCTGCCGGCATGGAAGGTCGAACACTTCGACGACTTGCCGACGCCGTTCCGCTGCGTCGGTACCGACATCGGCAAGGGCGAGGGCGTGGTGTTCGATCAGGGCGACCTGGCCCTCGCGGTGCGGGCGAGCATGTCGGTGCCCGGGGCCTTCGCGCCGATTCGCGTGAACGGACGGCTGATGGTGGATGGCGGGCTGTACAACAACGTGCCCGTCGATGTTGTCCGGGGCATGGGCGCCGACCGGGTGATCGTGGTCGACGTCGGCGCGCCCCTGTTGGAAGAGAGCGAGCTCGGTTCGCCGTTCGCCATCAGTATGCAGATGCTCACGATGCTGATGATGCAGCGCACCGAGCAGGTGCTGGCTGCGATGCAGCCGGGCGACATCTCGATTCGACCTCAGCTCGGTGACATTGGCAGTGCCGACTTCGATCGCGCTGTCGAGGCCATTCCGCTCGGCGAAGAGGCCACGTCGGCGCATCTCGATGCCATCCGCGGGCTGGCCGTGGAGGAAGCCGAATTCGCCGCGTTCAAGTCGGCACGCCTCAAGCTGCGTTTCGATGCGCCCCTGGTGGATTACGTCAATGTCGTGGGAGGGCGCAGCCGCACGCGGCAGTACGTGGCCGACCGCTTCGATGCCGTGGCCGGAAACGTGCTCGACACCACATTGCTCGAGGCAGACGTCGGGCGGGCCTACGGACAGGGCAACTACGAGCGCATTTCCTGGCGCTTCACCGAGACCGATGGCAAGACCGGCATCGAGGTGTTGCCGGTCGACAAGGGGTGGGGGCCAAACTTCGTCACCTTCGGCCTGCAGCTCGACGATGACTTCCAGGGCGGCAACAACTACCTGCTCGCGGTCGAAGGCACTGTCACCGGATTCAACGAGCGCGGCGGGGAATGGCGCACGCGCGCCGAGATCGGCCGCGTGGCGGGCCTGCGCACCGAGCTCCATCAGCCGTGGGGACGGTCCGGCAACTGGTTCGTCGAACCCGCCCTGTACTACGAGGCGTTCGAGCAACCCATCTTCGTCGGTGGATTCAACCTGGCCGAGTACCGCATCGAGGAGTCGGCGGCCCGCGTCGGCATCGGAAGAGCCGTGGGCAAACTGGCGCAGTGGGAACTGGCCGTGCTGCGCGGCCGCCTGCACGGCAGCCGCCAGGTCGGCGATATCTCGCTGCCTGCGTCCATCTCCAGCTCGTTCGGCGCCGTTTCGGCGGAGTGGTTGTACGACTCGCTCGACAGCGCGGCATTTCCGACCCGTGGTCAACGTCATCGGCTGCGCTACGACGTTTACCGCACCGCTCTCGGTTCCGACGACGACGGCGAATTTCTCGACCTGCGTGCCGACCTGGCGTGGTCGCGCGGCCGGCACAACTTCCTGCTGGGTGCGCAGGCGGCGCTGAGCTGGGGCGAACCCGGATCGCTGAGTTCGGTGCCCGCGCTCGGCGGCCTCGGCAATCTCTCCTCGCGCGGCGAGCGCTCGCTGATCGGCGAGAACACCGCCCTGGTGCGCGGCATCTACTATCGCCGTTTCGGCGACATGAGCCGGTTGTTCTCGGTGCCGGCCTACGTCGGCGGCAGCATCGAGTCGGGCAACGTCTGGCTCGATCGCGAAGACTTCTGGCACGACCGCATCGACGTACTGTCGCTCTTCGTCGGTCTCGAATCACCGCTCGGACCGATCCTGTTCGGCTACGGGCTCGACGACGAAGGCGAGCGCTCGGTCCACCTGAGTTTCGGATCCCTGTTGCGTCCCTGATTCGCTGCGTGATCCGTGCGAACCCGAACCGGTTCGTGCGTCCCCGCCCGATGCCGGATCCCGGAACCGGATCAAGTGTCCGCCGGTCGCACCGGATCGGCGCGCTCACGCGCGGACTCGGCAGCCACTTCCTCCTGCAGCCAGTCGGCGAACCGCTGCGCCGGTGCAGAAAGCGGGCGATGGTCGGGATAGATGATGTAGTAGCTCCAGCGGGCCGGCAGCACCGGACCGGGCAGCTGGATCAGGTCTCCGCGCGCGAGCCAGGGCAGGGTGATGCGTTCGCGGGCCAGCGCGGCGCCGAGCCCCGATGCGGCGGCACGCAGGGCGTCGGTGCTGTCGCTCATGGTGAAGTGCTCCTGCACGCTCATGCCGCCAAGGCCGGCGGCACGCATCCAGTCCGGCCAGCCTTGTCGCGACAGGTCGGCGATCAGCGGCAGCCGCGCCACGTCTTCGGCCGTTCGAACCTTCGCGCTCTTGGCCAGCGCCGGGCTGGTCACCGGAAACAGTCGATCCGGCATCAGGTAGCGTGCGTGCAGGCCCGGCCACTGTCCTGCGCCGTGGCGAATGCCGAGGTCGGGCCCGCCCTCGTCGAACCGGGTCAGTACCGCCTCGGTTTCCAGGCTGATGCGGATATGCGGGTGGCGCGAGGCGAATCGCCCCAGCCGCGGCACCAGCCAGGCGTTGGCCAGCGAGTGCAGGGTGGTGATGCGCAGCGTTTCGGCCTGATCGGCGCGGCCGCGCAAGGTTTGCAGTGTGCCCTCGACGTCGGCGAACGCGCTGCTGGTGGCGTCGGCGAGGCGCCGCCCCTCCGCGGTCAGGGTGACCCCTCGCGCGTGGCGCTGAAACAGCACCACGCCGAGTCGCGCCTCGAGGCGGCGAACGTGATGACTCACCGCGCTGGCAGTGAGATGCAGCTGTTCGGCGGCGCGAGCGAAGTTCTGATGCCGGGCGGCCGCCTCGAAGGCGCCCAGCGGGACCAGCCAGTCGGTGCGCAGACTCATTCGCTGAATGCTCCCTTATGCCACAAACGAAATTTGTGTCTGGCTTCAAAAGTACGCGCTTGTGATCGCTGGGCACAAGCGGAGAATGCCTGCATCCGCAAATCAGGCCCTTGTCATGAACCAGCCCCAAGCCACCGTCGACTGCCTGCCGACCCCGCAGGCGCGCGATTGGCGGACGCCCACCGAGCTGACCATTCTCGGTGCGATCTGGGGGGCATCGTTCATGCTGATGCGCATCGCCGCCCCCGAATTCGGCGCGGTGCCGCTGGTGGAGATGCGTCTGGCCGCGGGAGCGATGATTCTGTTGCCGTTCCTGTGGGCCGATCGCGCGCTGTTCCCGGCCAGGCGCTGGCCGATTCTCGCCCTGATCGGAGCGATCAATTCTGCGTTGCCCTTTGCCCTGTTCGCCTGGGCCGCGCGCGTGGCGCCGGCGGGCATTGGCGCGATCTGCAACGCCATGGTCGTGCTGTTCACCGCGGTCATTGCCGCGCTGTTCTTCGGCGAGAAGATTGGCAGTAGGCGGGCAGCTGCATTGTTGGTCGGCTTTCTCGGCGTGGCCATCCTCGCGAGCAGCAAGATCGAAGGCGCGGCAGTCGGTCCGGCCGTCGCGGCCGGAACCCTTGCGGCCGTGCTGTATGGCATCGGCGCCAACCTCGTTCGAAAGTATCTGACTGGCACGCCGCCGGCAGCCGTCGCGGCGGCGACGCTCGGGAGTGCAGCGCTGCTGACCTTGCCCGGCGCCTTGGCGACCTGGCCGGAGAGTGTGCCCAGCATGAAAGCGTGGGGTGCCGCGGCCATGCTGGGCGTGGTCTGCACCGGCCTGGCCTTCGTGATGTTCTACAACCTGATCAAGCGCATCGGCGCCTCGCGCGCTGTCATGGTGACCTATCTCGTCCCGCTGTTCGGCGTGTTCTGGGCCTGGAGCCTTCTCGGCGAACCGGTCACCGCCAGCATGGCAGCCGCTGGCGCCCTGATCATCGGTGCGGTGGCGCTCAGTCAACGCAACTGAAAGTACAGTTGCCTCGCTGATCGATCGGCCTGGCCGAAGCGCCAGACGGACCTGCTGCGATCGAAATGTCGTGCGTGCGTTGCCGCGTCGCACGACACGATGGTCCAGTGCGGCCGAACTCGCAGGGCAGTGGCCCTGAGCCGCTGGCGGAGTTCTCGTAGCCAGCTTATGTGTGAAGATCTTCACACAGCGATTCACTGAATCGTCCAGGAAGCTGAACATCTTGTTCAGCTCATTGCTGCGCACCGGCGCCGGTGCGATTTCTTCCCCTGTTGCAACACCAATATCTTCAGCGACAACGGATCACCAGGTCATTGCGACGCGCCTGACAGGGGGGTGCTCGGCATATGCGGGACCGTCTTCTCGGGGAATGCCTCCACGCGCCGGCGGGTGACGCTGGCCCTCGGGGCGTAAGGGCAACCAACGCGCGCAGGGTGGTTGCGCGCGTCGGCCCGAATCGCCGCAGGCTCGAGCGTTTCTCCTCGAGGTCGCACACGGGATGTGATCTCCGCGCCACCATTTTAGCCCGGTGTGGCGCGCTCGCCTGCTGCCCGTTCCGCGCGCTGCCGACGCCGCATGCGGGGCGGAAAGCTCCGCCGCGCCTCGTGAACGCCTTCTCCCATGAGCTCCCCATCCGGTCGACACGGCCCTCCGCCGACGCGCGGAGGTCGTTCGGCTGCCGATCGCCGTCACCCATCGCCCAGCCCAGGAGTACGCATGTCGCACCACGATGAAGGTCTCAGCTTCACCCAGGTTCCGACCGGCACCATCGTCGCCTTCGCGATCAACAGCAAGGATATCCCGCCGGGCTGGTTGCTCTGCGACGGCGGCACCATCCCGCCGCAGTACCAGGGGCTGATCCAGGCCCTGGGCCAGTCGACGACGCCCAACCTGTGCGGTCGCACGCTGATCGGGGCAGGCCAGGGTGCCAATGGCACGCAGAGCGACGGGCTCGACCCGCAATTTCCCACGAACATGGACGGGTCGCCGGGTTACACCGGAGGCGAATGGGTGCACAAGCTGACCGCCGATGAGCTCGCCGTGCACGCGCACACCATTCACGGCGGCGACTTCGGTTACCACGGCCGCAGCTTCGAGGGCGACGACGACAACGACTGTCCGTTCGAAACCCACCCGGACCATCCCTTGGGCGGTACGGACGGCGCCGGCAAGGACGTGCCGCACAACACGATGCAGCCCTACTACACCGTCAACTACATCATCTACGCCGGGCCGGGCGACGCGCGATAAGCCGCTGACCGCTCAATTCGAATGCGAGGACCCGCCCCATGTTCAAGAAGTCCGATCCCAACTCATTCTCGAAGAACTGCGCGCTGTACGACGGCGACAACGAAATCGGCACGCTGCTGCTCGAATATCAGGTCACGCGCTACGACGACGTGCAGGTTCAGAACGCCAGCTCCGTCAAGAAGTCCAGGCAGCGCCAGTACCTCATTCATGCCACGCAGCGGCTCAACCTGTACAACCCGAGTGGCCTGGTCGTGAAACCCGGCAGCAACACGACGTCGTACGACAACTACCCGGTGCTGGTGCAGACCTCGATGCTTGGCACCGCCGCGGCGGGTTCACCGGATGATTCGAGCTTGTCGTGGGAGCTGAAGGACTACTCCCCGAAAACGATCAACACCACGATCCAGTCCTCGGGCACCACCGGGACGAGTTCCGGCAGCACCACGGCGAGTTCGACCAGCCATACGTCCGGCTCATCGACATCGCAAACCAACAGCTATGACACATCGGTGTCGGTGGGCATGAACGATTCACTGAGCGACCCGACCAATATCGGGATCTCGGGCAGCAGCACCGCCAGCTACGGGCACTCGAGCACGACGACGCACGAGCACTCGACCACCCACCAGTCGAGCAGCTCGCAGAGCCGCGGCCAGGACAGCTCGTCGTCGGCCGCCATGAGCATCAAGGACTGGGGTGCCTACGCGCTGGTCAATCCCACGGTCGCCGGTCCGACCTGGCTGTTCGGCCAGGAGTTTCCTTGGAACGCCATCGACTGCAGAAAGACCACGGAGACGGTCAATCCCAACAACAAGGACCAGGTCCAGATCGTGGTGCCCAGCGCGATGACCGCGCGACTGTACGACGGCGTCTCCCTGTACCCACCGAGTCAGCTGTCGATGTTCGGGGTGAACTTCGTGATGAAGTCGCTGTGGCTGGTCACCATCCCCGACGACTCGGTATCGGACGAGGTCACCGTCTCGCACACGGTCGACTACTACGCCGGATCGCACCTGCTGCAGGATGCAAGCGGTCTCCAGCAGGACAGCGATCCGAGCAAGGTCGTCAACGTGTACATGGACAAGGTGCCGACGATACTGAACGCGGCATCAGGCCCTGCGCTCTCCACCACGATCGATCTCGCGCTGCTGGCCTTGATGCCTGCCACCGTTCAGGGCAATGCGGCGGTGACCGGCTTCTCGCCCAATCGTTTCATCGTGTTGCCGGTGCAGGGAACGAGCTCCACGCCGCCGGTGCCATTCAAGATCGTGTCGGCGGGCAATGACCTGCTGGTCGTGGACAACACGACCTATCCGAGCAGTGCCGGCGCGGCCGGGTTCTCGCTGGCGGAGACGCTGCTGACCGCGAACTTCAGCCAGTCCTGCGCTGCGCTGAGCATGACGCTGTACTTCAAGGTCGTCGACACGACCAAGGACTACACCCTCTACCTCAAGCACTGGAAGCTCGGCGCGACCGGGGTGATGCTCACCCTGACCATCAATGGCGATACCGACAACGCCATCACCAAGTACGTCGACGCGGCGGAAGCAGAAGGTGGCGAGAACAACATTACGACGATCGCGCTGCGCAATCAGAACTACGCCTCGGTCAACTACCACGACTATCTGCAGCTCGGGCTCAATGCCATCCAGATCGACATCCAGCCGATCGGCAAGCAGTACACCGCCGACTGCGCGTACCAGATTCGCGCCGTGTCGGTCGCGGCATCCTGATCCGTCATGGCCAAGCGCGGCCGCCCGTCGAACAACGGTGAGCCACCGAGCGCCAAGCGTGGGCGCCTGGCTGACGATGCGGATCCCGGCGACAGTGCGAACGCGCTCCGTGGCTACCGGCCGGGCATGCACGGCTGGCGGCGCTACGAGCAGACTCGCCTGCAGCAGGAGTACAACACGCAGGTAACCGGTAGCGAGTTCGAGTCGGAGCACGCGGTCGGATTCGAGCCCCTGAACCGCACCTCGGGCTTTGCGCGGGGGACTGCGGGACGGCCTTCCATTCTGGAGAACCGCGCGCCGGCCTATCAGGAGATTCGCGAGCTGCACCGGGGCCATATCGGCACCGGCAACCGGGGCTACGACCGCAACGATTCGGGGTTCACCTCCCGTACCTACCGCGATGCCCAGCGCGGCGCCCTGGAAGACAGCGACGCAAGCAGTGCCGTGCAGCTGAACCAGCTCGACTATGCCTTCAATCCTCGCTTCGGCCAGCTGGCTGGCAGCACCGAGGGACAGGCTGCCACCGACTCGTACAATCTCATGGTTCGCGAGATGACCGAGTTCACCTATGCCCAAGGGGCCCAGGACGTGACCTTCACGGTCAGCAAGGGCGCGCGCATCGAGATGATGGCGGCGCGTCGCATGGCGCAAACCGGAAACTGGGACGTCAACGCCCTGCAGAGGCTGGGCAACCTGGACATAGACATGGACAGCACGGCAGCCATGACTAACGCCGAGGCAGAGGAAATCCTCGAAATTCTCGCCGCGATTCTCTAGATCACGAACCGCGCCACCCGCGTGGCCAGCAACAGGAGACCTTCCATGGGTCGTTTCACCCAAGCCATCGCTGACGAATACCGACGCCTGTTCGACACCGCGGAGATCCGCGCCGAGCGGCAACGCGCGGTGGAGCGTTCGGCCGATCGCGCGCTTGAACTCAAAACGCGCTACCAGGACATCGGCGGTCCGCTGGGTATCCCCTGGTTCTTCATCGCGGCCGCCCACATGCGCGAAAGCAGCTACCGCACCGATCGCCATTTGCACAATGGCGATCCGCTGACGGCGCGCACGGTGCACGTGCCCGCCGGACGCCCGCCCAAGGGCGAGCCGCCATTCACCTTCGAGCAAAGCGCGACCGACGCGCTCAAGTTCAAGAAGCTGGATCAGCAGGGCGATTGGTCGCTGCCGAAGCTGCTGCATACCCTCGAAGCCTACAACGGCTTTGGCTACCGCAGGCGTGGCCTACCGAGTCCGTACCTGTGGAGCTTCACCCACCACTACGTGCGCGGCAAGTTCGTTCGTGACGGCGTGTTCGACCCGGCTGCCGTCGACCAGCAATGCGGCACCGCCACCCTGCTGCGGCGAATGGCCGAGCGCAACGAGATCCGCTTCGACGACGAGCCGGTGGCCGACGACAGTGCGCTGATCGTGCCGTACGCAGTCAGCAAGCCGCGCAGCGCCGAGATGCTGGCGCGTGCCGAAGCACTGCAGCACTGGCTGAACACGTTTGCCGGCGTCTATCTCAAGGTCGATGGCTGGCCCGGCCGACGCACCTCGGACGCATTCCGTCGCGTCACCGGCAGCTGGCTTCCGGGCGACCCACGCGGTTGATGCCGGTTCGTCTATCGTAGGGGCAGATCCGGCAATACGGTGAAGCGCTGCGATGCGGAGTGTGGGGGTACTGATCTACGAGCAGGTGCAGGCCATCGATGTGGCCGGTCCGCTAGACGTATTCACTGCAGCGAATGATCTTGCCCGTGCGCGCGGCGGTGCCTACGCGCTGCACACCATCGGGCTCGATCCGCAGCCCGTACGGGCCGAGAACGGCATGAGCATCGTGCCGGCGTTCACCTTGTCCGATGCCCCCGAGCTCGACACCCTGCTGATTCCGGGCGGGGCAGGCAGTCGCGTGTGGTGCATGGACGCGACCCTGCTTGCGTGGATCCGTGCGCGTGCTGCATCCACGCGCCGCGTGGCGTCGGTGTGCACCGGCTTGTACCTGCTGGCCGCGACCGGCCTTCTCGATGGACGATCGGCCACCACGCACTGGCGCTTCGCCGACGACACCGCGCGTCGGCATCCCCGCCTTCGCGTCGAGGCCGATCGATTGTTCCTGCGAGACGGCCCGTTCTACAGCTCCGGAGGATTGACCGCCGGCATCGACCTGGCCCTTGCCCTGGTCGAACAGGATCTGGGCGCCGCGACGTCGCTGGCGGTGGCGCGGGAACTGGTGATGTACATGCGCAGGCCCGGCAACCAGGCGCAATTCTCGGCGCCGCTGCAGGCGCAGACGCGCGGGGGAGACCGCTTCGCCGGGCTGGTCGACTGGATGGTCGCGCACCTCTCCAGCGACATCCCGGTCGACCGCATGGCCGAACAGGTGGCGATGAGCCCGCGCAATTTTCGCCGTCAGTTTCGCGAAAGTTTCGACTGCACGCCGGCTCGCTTTCTGGAGCAGCTGCGGCTTGAGCGCGCGTGCGTGCTGCTCACCAGCGGACACGACGGCCTGGATCGCATCGCCGCACAGGTCGGGTTCGCCAGCCCCGACGCACTCAGGCGGAGCTTCCGGCATCGCTATGGTCTGTCGCCGGGTGAGTACCGGCAGCGTTTCGGTCAGAGCGAGGAATTGGCCGGAAAGGTCTGATCGTTGGCCGTTCCGACGAGGCGCCGCATGGAAGCATGGCGTACCGCTCCCGAACAGGCCGCCCTCATGTCCTCCGCTCGACTCTTTTTCTCGTTGATGCTCCTGTCTTCCGCCGCGGTTTCGCACGCCGCGGAGGACGCCAAGCCCCGCGTCGCGGTGCTGATGTTCGACGGCGTGCAGATCATCGACTTCGCCGGTCCCTACGAGGTGTTCGGCCAGGCCGGCTTCGACGTCTTCACCGTTTCGCGTGACGGCAAGCCGGTGACCACCGCGATGAATCTGCAGGTGCAGCCCACCTACCGCTTCGACGACGCACCGTCGGCTGAAGTCGTCGTCGTGCCCGGCGGCCATGTCGTGGACGCGATGAAGGATCCATCGACCTTGGACTGGCTGCGCAGGGCGTCCGGCCAGGCCGAGCAGGTGATGAGCGTCTGTACCGGCTCGTTCATCGTGGCCAGTACGGGCATGCTCGACGGACACGCCGCGACGACGTTCCACAATCAGTTCGACGCCATGGCGACCCAGTTTCCCGAGGTCACCATCGTGCGCGACCAGCGCTGGGTCGACGCCGGCAAGATCGTCACGTCGGCGGGTCTGGCCTCGGGCATCGATACGGCGCTGCACGTCGTCGCCCGACTGCGCGGCGAGCAGAAAGCCCGCGATGTGGCCATGCACCTCGAGTATGCCTGGTCGCCGAGCGAGGGCTTCGTACGCGGACTGATGGCGGACCAGTTCCTGCGCATGCCGGCGCAACCGCTCGACCTGCCCGAAGGCACGAAGATCGACGAAGTGCGCTCCTACGGCGATGCCAGACACTGGGAAAAAACCTGGCAGATCGACTCGACGCTGGCGCCCGCCGAACTGCTGGCGTAGATCAGGGCGCGTGCGGCGTCCGATCCGGCCCTGGAAGTGCTGGATGGGGCAAGCGACAACGCGCTGGCCTGGCGCTACACCGCCGAGCGCGGTGGCCACTGGCGCATGCGTCTCGATGCGACCCAGCCTGCGGCGCCGGGCAGCTATCGCATCGAAGGCGTGCTGGAACGACTGGACTGATCGGGCACGGGGCAAGGGTGCACGCTGCTCCTGCGCGCGCATCGTCAACACGATGCGCGCGCCATGTCATCTAGAACTCCACCAGTTCCCCGAGCACCCGCTGGCCCTGCTTGTTGAAGCTGACTCGGCGCATCGAGACCTTGGCGCCGAATTCGGTGCCGGCGCCGAGTCGGGCCAAGGTGGCCAGCAAGGCGAGGGTGCGGTCGGGCAAACGCTCGCTGACCAACCTGCGGCAGATCGCATCGCTCACGTCGGTGACGGGTTCGGCCGCGTCCTGCAGCGATTGCAGCAGGGCGTCGAAGCGATTGCGTGCTTCGATCGCGGCTTCGTCACTCAGGGTGGCGCTTTGCGTGGTGGCCGCGAGTTCGCCGATCTTGCCGAGGGTGCGCACCGCGAGCGGAATGCTGGTCACCATCTGATGCAAGGCGATGTATTCGGTGGCGATCTCACGCAGATTGTCGCCGGCGCCTCGGCTCTTCACGAGCAAAGCAAGATTCGGATCCGATTCAAGCGTTTCACCGGTCACGCGCTGGGCGGCTGTCGTGCTGCTTGCGCGCAGAGCCCAGCCCAGCAAAGGCTGGAACGGCACTTTCTGCAACAGATCGCGGACGTCGCCGCGCTGGTAGCGCGCCAGGCGAAGCCAGTTCTGCAGAACCTCTCCCTGCAGCGATTCCAGGCTGTCGGCCCTAGCCGCGCGCTGCATGAGTGCGCCCATGCCTGCCAGTGCCACCGAGATCGAGAGCGGGCTGTTGGACTTGTCTTTCAGTTTCGCTGCGACCTCGGCGACCTCGTCCTCGTCCAGCAATCCCACCTCCACGAATGATTCGAGAAACTCGCCCAGCTCCTTGCGCGTCACCTTGCCCTTGCTCACCAGTTCAAACCCGAGTGCCAGCGTGCCGGGTAGCTGGCCGGGTTCGGCAGGGGTCGCGAGCAGGTCGAAGTCGGCGCTGAACGTGGCGCTCTGGGTCGAGCGCGAGTTGTCCGACACATCGGTCTGCCTGGCCTTGCCGGCGAAGGCGAGCACGCGACCAGCCGCGTCCACGTCGATGGCCACCTCGCTGGTCAGCACGCGGGTGTCGGAGAAAGTCAGTCCGAAGAGGTCGAGCGACAGGCTGACGCTGCGCGCCCGCTTGGCGTAGGCGGAGAAGCCGCCTTCCTCGACGTGCACGCCGGCACCGGCAGCTTCGAGCGCTTCGATCCGGTCGAGGGCGATGGCGCCTTGCCCCAGCACGATGCGCTGGAACAGATCCTTGGCCTGCTTGTTCGCGTTCGGCGTGAAGCGCAGCATCAGCTGTCGGGACTGGCCGGTTTCATAGCTGGACGATGCCGCGAAGTTCACGCTCAGCTTCAGCGCCGCGGCCTTCTGCGCGGCGTCGGTCAAGCGCTTGCGCCATGCCTCGTACTTGGCAAGGAGCTGCTTGATCCGATCAACCACGTCCTTGGCGCTGTCGTCGACCTTGGCAACCAGGTCCTGCACCGTGTCGCCGAAGGCTTCGAGCGGCGAGAGCAGGGCAGTCAGCTTCTTCTTCGACTTGCCCTTCAGGTTCGCGACGTAGTCGGCAATTTCTTCGTCGATGTCCGAGCGCAACGCCTCGATCGCCTTGGCCAGCGACGACTGCACCTGAGCCTTGATTTCGGCGTAGCGCGGGTCTTCGGATACCGCATCCAGCAGCCGGATCGCCGCATCGCTGGCATCACCTTCGAGCAGGTCGATGCGCTCGTCGAGCATGGCTGCCCAGCGATCGATCAGCTGCGCCGACAGCGCTTCGGCGGCGTCCTCGGCCGATACTTCGCCCAGTGCAAGCTCGGCCAGCGGAAGCAGACGCTCGCCCCACTTCTTGCCCAGCTTGTCCTTCAGCTTGGCGACAAAATTCCCCCCCGGGCGCGACCATTGTTCGAGTTTGCCGCGCAGATCGCTGTCGATCTCGGGCAGGATCTTGTCGATCCAGCCCTGCGCCAGGCTGTCCAGGCCGTCAATGCCAATGTCGATGCCGGCGCTGAACTCGCGGCCTCGCGTGCTCGATTGCTTGCGCGTGAGATCCAGCAGCACATCGTTGCCGTCGAGAGTCAGGCGAAGGTTGAAGGCGCCCTTGCGCGAGGCGCTGAACCCGAACGACGCCTTGGCGACCGCGGAGAGCTTGATGGATTCCGGCCCGCTGGCGCCCTTGACGCTGGCCTCGCGAATGAATCCGCGCTGCAACGACAGCTTGCCGGAGACGCTCATGCTGCGCTCGGCCTCGATGTCGATCGCGCGCAGGGCATCCAGGTGGCGGCCGGGCTGCGCGGGATGCGCCAGTACCGAGCGCACGTCCTCGAGCACCCAGGGGCGGGCGCCGCCGCTCGACAGTTCAAAACCGGCATCCACCAGCGAACCCACCACGGTGTCGTGGCGATGGCGTTCGAAGTACCAGGTGATGCCGGCCCCCAGTCCCATGGCCGCATCGGCCGAGAAGACAGGCGCTTTGAGGCCTCCACCGAGGCCCAGGTTGCCGCCGAAGTGGCAGCGATGCAGCACGTCCGGGGCCGCCAACGGCAGGCCGATCTCTGCCGCTTCATCGCGGTCAAGCACATCGAGGATCAGCTCCAGCTTGGCCTTGGCGCTGAGCGACAGCGCGGCGGACCCCCGCTCAACGTCCCGTTGCGCCGAGGCGTCCAGCTTCAAGGCAATCGGATCAGCCGGATCGCCCAGTGTCGTCAGCCGCACATTCTTTTCGCCCGGCTCCATCACGATCAGCCCGGCGTCGCGCAGCCTGGCGAGCGCCTGGCCGATGGGGTCGTTCTTGGCGGGGCCGCCTCCACCCTTGAGCAGGCCAGCCTGCAGCATCAGTTCGCGCACGGCGCTGATCAGAGTGAGTCCACTATCGAGCTTGACCTCCAGGGCGCCGAGCAATGGAGTCTTCGGATCGAGCTCGGAACTCTTGTTCTCGCCTTCGCGGACAACGGAAAGCACAGCACTCATGGTGGGACTCCTCGAATGGGAAGCTTGGGTGGAAACATGTGGACCCGCATTCGACCGATTTCCGGCAGACCGCCAGCGAACGCGAGCGGAATCTGCGCTCGTGTGCGGCGATGGCTGAACGTTTCTGATCTCTCCCTGCGATCAGGCTCAAGCCGCTTCAGGTCGACAGCACGGCAAGACAATCGAGGCGGTCACGCGTGGATCGATACAAGCCAGCGGACCCGCCGTGGCAAGCTGGATCGCCTGCTCATGCCGCTCGATCACTTTGGTGTCGTCATGGGACGAAAATTCGCATTGCCGCCCGAACGAACTCGGCGGCGACCGATCAAGAGCCCTGCAGAGTGAAGAACCGCACATGCAAAGAGCACTGGGACCGCGGAAGCCAGCGCACAACGAATGCATCCCGGGGCGAGTATCGGCACACAGCGCATGCCGCTCCGCGCCGGAAATGGGCGACAGAAGGGTTCGGCTTCGTCGAGGAAAGCCACGCCATCGACGGCCGACGCTCCGTGCGCACCGCTAGCGGGTTATCGTCATACCCGCCAAGGGTTCGGCGCCGCAGCAACGAACGTGCTCGGCCAGGTAGGCTTGCACCGCACCCTGGAGCGGTGCCGGCGCGTCGACGCCCAGGGTCTGGTGCAGCATCAGTTCGATCAGGAAGAGCTGGGCCTCACGGGAGACCTTGCCGTCCATGCGATGCCCTGCATTGTCGTCGATCACGACGGTAACTGGCTTGCCCGCCAGCGATGCGCGGGCTGCATACTCGATGATGCCCGTCACGGCGACGCGACGGTCTTCACCCGCAGCCACGATGATCACCGGTCGACTCAGGTTGGCGACGTGACTCAGCGGCGAGTTGGCATGCAGCCTCCGCATGCTCCCGGCATCGGTGACGTCGAGATCGTGCTGGCGGAACCACTCGGACATGGGCGTGTGGCGTTCGAGAGCCAGCGATTCGGGCGTGCGCAGCACGTGCTTGATCGTCGAGGCGAAATCGGTCGGCGGCACGAAGGCCAGCGCGGCCTGGTAGCGTTGCGGCGAGAAGGTTGCGCCGAGCAATGCGGCGTATCCGCCAAACGATGCCCCGACGATCGCCGCCTGGCCCGGCTTGCCGATGCCTCGCGCGAGCAGTGCGTCCACGCCCTCGTCGATATCATGCTGGACGCGTCCGTTGCCGCCGAAATCGCCTCGCGCTGCTGCCTTGTACGCATGACCGTGGCCCGTCGAGCCGCGATGGTTCGGCTGAAACACCGATACGCCGCGGCTGACCATGAACTGCGTGAGCATGGAATATTGCGATTGCCAATGACTCCATGGGCCGCCGTGGGCGAGCACCACGAGCGGCGCGCGCACGCCCTCGTCCGCAAGGGTTAGAAACCCGTGCAGGGTCATGCCGTCACTGGCGGTCCAGCGCACGGCGTTGGCTTGCCGACCTTCGCGCTGTGCTCCCCCCTCGATGAACAGTTTGATGTCGTGGCTGACCGGATCGAACAGGAACCATCGGGGAAACGGCAGCGCCGTGCTTCGCGCCTCGACCAGCCACAGCGAACGGGAGATCTGTGGCCTGAGGACGTAGCCGGGCAGAAGCGCCGTGAGCGCATCGACGGCGGCGCGATCCCTGCTGTCTGCGGCAAGCAGCCTGGGTCCGGTGCTTGTGCAGCCGGCCAGGCGGGGCCTCCCGGTTGGATCGGCACTGATGAACTCGATGTCCGCTTCGCCGGCCGGATCACGCAGCAGTACCTGTGGCTCGCCGATGCCGTCCCAGCGAACGATGCGTCCCAGCCCGGCGGGATCGCCCTCCATTCGATCCGTATGCAGCGTGACGCCACGGTCGTCGGCGTGGATCGGCGTGCAGCGGTGCACGCTCGCACAGCGCATCACTGCCGGCGTGGATGACGAGGCGGCGTGCACGCCGAGATGCGCACTCTCGACCAGTTCGATCCACGCCGGCCGGCCGTGTGCGTCCAACGCGAAGCCGGCGATGCGACTCGCCGACTCGTAGAGCGACTCTTCATCGCCGGTCACGGTGAGACGCGACAGGCGCCAGCGTCGAGTGTCGCCGACGCGTTGTTCGCTGGTGATCAGTACCGCAGCCCCGACGCTGGGGTCGACACGCTCGAAGTTTCGTTCGCTGCCGAGCGTCGCCACGATGCCGGAGCCCCCCTGGCCGCGCGTGGCCAACGCGAAGAGTCGATCATCCGAGGCGAGCATCAGCCAACGTGCGTCGGTCGAGAACTCCAGCCTGCCGGCAGCCGTGTGCGCCATGAGCCGCTGCCGGTGCCCGCTTGCCAGGTCTTGCAGCCAGACCGATCGTCGCGCGTCCTCGGTGGCGATCCAGGCCACGCTCGTGGCATCCGGCGCGATCGTCACGTGCGAGACGGTCGGGGCGGCGAGGAACGCATCGCGTGGCTGCGCCGAGACCTGGGTCGACACGCATGCCAGCAGGGCGGCGGTCACCCAGCGACCCAGCCAACGACGGCTTGCAGAAGCGTGATCGAGGCGGTGTATCAGCGCGAATGCCACCATCATGGGCAGTCCAAACGCGGCGGACGCGACGAGCCACAGCGCGCGCCCGGTCCGGGACATGCGCCCGACCTGCGTTCGCCCCAGCGTCGCGAGCAAGCTCACGGCAGAAAGCAGCAAAGCCAGTGCGTGCGCGGTTGCCGGTATCGGGGCGGGTGTCGTCCGATCGTGCGGGTCGGGCTGCGCGGCCCATTGCTCGGCGGCCCGCCGACACTCGAATAGGGCCGGGGAAAGCCAGTACGCCCGGTAGCGGAACAGCCAACCGAAATCCGCCTGCAGCGCTCGGTGCCCCACCTCCTCGACGGTGCCGTCGAATCCCAGTCGCTGGGCGATCTGCCTGCCGTCCGCTCCGGCCGGATCGTCGGATCGCGCCCCCAGCGTGGTCACCACCAGATAGCCGTCGACCAGCTCGATCAGATCCACCGCACCCACGTCTCCGGGCTCACCCGACATCGGCAGTCGCGCGCGCGGCGCAAACATCCGGTCGTGTTCAAAGAACGGGCGCAGGTCGAGTGCGTACAGGGCAGCATCGGTGCGCACGATCACGGCGTCACCCGCCATCGCGAGCGACAGCAGCGACTCGCCGTGAGGCAGCGCTACCCGCCTGCGCAGCGCACCCGAACGGCTGTCGTAGTGGAAGAGATCGCTGCCGGCAATGAACAGCCTGTCTGCCGCGGGCATGCCGGGCAGACGGCCGATGGCCAGGGGAGGCAAGGAGAAGGGCGAATCGGGCTGCAGGACGGCGGCGGCCGCACCGTTGCCGAGTCGGTACCCGTGGTACAGACCGTCGTCGTGGCTGAAGACGAAACGCATACCGGTACGGGCGTCGTCGAATTCCATCGGCGCGACGTTGGTCAGCTCATGCCACTGCGGCGGTCGGCTGATCTGCAGGCCGAGCGTGACGGGCGTGGACAGGCGCACCTGTTCTGCCAGCAGTCTTGCGTCCGGATGCGAGCTCTCCCGCAGCGCCGCAAGCATGCGCTCGGCCGGATCGGCCTGCTGCATCGCCTCGTATCCGAGCGGAGGGGGCGTGCCACTTTTCGGGTGTTGACCCCAGGCAATCCAGAATGACTCCAGTACCGCGAAACCGACCAGCACGACGAAGTAGACGCCCATCGCCGTCGGCAACGCGAGCACGGCTGCGAATCGCGGCGGCGCGTCGCGGTCGGGTTTGAACACGGTGGCCAGCAGGGCGAATGCCCACGCCACGATGATCAGCTGCACGAGAAGCGCTGCCGGTCCGGTGGCGCGTGCCTGGATCATCCAGAACAGCAGCACGAGGCCGACGGCGGCATAGCGTCGCGGTGCAATCACGGCGAAACTGCCTGCGGCGTAGCCGCACAGGCTGACGTTGAGGGCAGCCAGGGCCAACAGTTCGTGCCGCACATCGACCACTCTGGCGGTCATCGATGACTGCCACAGCGCCGCAAGGAGCACCGGCAGGGCGATCGAGCACACCAGCACCAGCGCTCCGCCGGCGAACACGGGCACGGCGATCTTCCGGATTGGCAAAGGGCGGTGCAGCAACACGAGCCAGTGGCTCGGTCGCGCGTATCCCGAACACTGGAACACCCCCAGCAGCAGGCCGATGAGCGCGTAGCTGGCGCAGAACGCCCAATGCACGGCAAGCGGCTGCTGGCCGAGGTCGACCATGCGTCCGAGAAACAGCAGCGTGCCCAAGTGCAGCGCGGCCAGCAGGAGCGCCCAGCGCGCCAGTCGTGACCATTCGGCGAACAGGATGTGCATCATGCCTGTGCCCGCAGAACATCCGGTGCCGCGTGGGTTCTGGCCAGGTAGGCGTTCACCGCGCGGTCCAGACTGACCGGCATGGCGCGAATCGTCCTGGCGCCGGATGCGCGCAGGAATTCGCTGAACGAGTCGTCCTGGTCCAGCACGAAGTAGTGATGCAGACCGTCCAGCTTCTGGCGCTGCAGCAGCCCCGGAATCGCCGCGGGGTCAGGGCCCTGGAACGGAATATCGGAAATCCAGTGACGAACGCGCGCGCAAAAATCTTCTGGCGCGCCATCGATCATCAACTGGCCGCGTTCAAGAATGATCAATCGATCGGCAATGCGTTCGATTTCTTCCATCTGGTGGGAGCAGTAGATGATCGTGCACTGCTCCACGGTGTGGCTGTACATCAGGGACTCGAGAAAAGCCCGCTTCGCCACCACGTCGAGACCCAGGGTGGGTTCGTCCAGAATGAGCAGGCGCGGAGACTGCGCGAGCGCCAGCGCAAGGTTGAATCCGGCGCGCTCGCCACGGGATAGTTCGCGCACCTTCTGTTGCGCCGAAATACGGTAGTGACCGATCACTTCGGAGTAGGCGCGTTCGTTCCAGGCGCGGTATTCGCTGCAACGCATGCGCTTGATGTCTTCGACGCGCATCCATTCGGGAAGCGTGTGTTCCTCGTTGACGTAGCCGACCGCGGCGCGTTCCGCTGACGTCAAGGCCGACGAATTCCTGCCGAGCACGAAGGCCTCGCCAGCGCTGGGCGACAGGAAACCGAGCAGAATGCGGAAGAGGGTGGACTTGCCTGCGCCGTTTGCGCCGATCAGCGCGTGAATGTGGCCGGAGGGAATGCTCAGGCTCAGGTCGTCGAGAGCCAACTTGCCGCCGAAACATTTGCGCAGGGAGCAGGTCTGGACCACCGGATCGTCCATGTCACGCCTGCTTCTTCAGCGAACGCATTTCCAGATCGATGCGCGCATGAATCTCATCCACCGAGAACTGCAGCGGCACGACCTCCACCACGAATCGCTGCACGGCCTCATCGAAGCGACGCAGGCGTTCTCCGCGGCTCAACCTTTGCCGGCGTGGCGCCACGAACAGACCGAGCCCCTGTCGCGATTCGAGCCAGCCTTCGGTCGTCAGTTCGGCATAGGCCTTGGCTACCGTATTGGGATTGACGCCAAGCTGTTGTGCCAGCCCGCGAACGCTCGGCAGCACGTCTCCCTGTTCCGCCTCGCCGGTGGAGATCATGAGCCGGACGGCGTCGGTGATCTGCCGCACGATCGGTCGCGCATCGCCAACCGAGATCTGAATCGCCAGAGGTGTCGTGCGCGCCATGTGCTGAACCATGTGTACTATGTCGAATAGTACAGTAAGCTGTACTTGAGCGCGGTGTCAACGGCGATTCATGGCGGTCCCTCATCGGAGTCGCGCTGATGCGGCTCCGGCGGCGCTGGCCTCAATCAACGCCTCGAACTTGCGTCGTCCCGGGCAGAGTCGATCAGCATCCCGGACAGGGGGCTCACCGATCGATCACCCACGCCGTAGCGCGACGTCAGCACGGGCGCCTCGATCCAGTGTCGTGGGTGCCTGGATCCGGTGTCGACGGAGCACCGGGGCGCAAGGATCGGACTTCAACCGGGGACATCGAAGCACGTCCGCCACGATCGTGGTCCGACTGCATCGACGCACTGTGAGGCAGGCTTTGGGGGGATGGTGGTCGGCCTGCGCGCGAAGCCGTGCGCATGCATCGACCGCGGACATGTCCGCGCGTGTCCGGGTGTGTCCGTCGGGTGGACGCAGCGGCCGACTCTGCCCGCCCATCACGTTTCCAATCCGTGGTTTGGGCGCGTTCAATTGCTGGCACGCAAGTTGCAACCTTTGAGCATTGCGTGCGCGAAGCCGGGCGCATCGGTGCGGGGAACTCATCGGGATCGATTTGGGTTCACGGGCGCCCCGCCGGTTCCGCGGGCCGGCCCGATGGCCTGGATGCGTCGGCGAACCCGCCGTCTTTGCATCGCGCCAGGCCGTTCTCCTTTTGCGACAGAGGTGTTGATTCGATGAAGCTCTTTCCCAGCGCCGTTGCACTCGCCATGCTGCTTGCTGCGCAGGTGGTCACCGCAAGCGAAACGGCAGTGCCGTACGAAGAGGCCTTCCAGAGGCTGCATCAGCGCGGACAGTTCAACGGTGCCGTTCTGATCGAAAAGGACGGCAAGGTCGTGCTGGACGCGCACTTCGGCATGGCCGATGCAGCCAAACAGCAGCCGCTGTCGGACAACAGCCTGTATCGGCTCGCGTCGGTCTCGAAGACGATCACCGCGGCGGGCCTGCTCACCCTGGTTGACGCAGGCAAGGTGGCACTCGATGACCCGGTGCAGAAGTACCTGCCCGAGTTTCCCCACGACAAGGTCACCGTCAGGCATCTGCTGCAGCACAGCAGCGGTCTTCCCGAATACATCTTCGGATTGGGCGACTACTGGCCTGCGAACCGCGGCGTCATGACCAACCACGATGTACTCGTCTGGCTTTCCGAGACCCGTGCGCCTCTGGCTTTCGAGCCAGGTCTGGGGTGGGACTATTGCAACACCGGCTATGCGTTGATTCCCTTGATCATCGAACGCGTCACCCGGAGCTCGTATTCGAAGTTCTTGCGCAGCGCGGTGTTCCGCAAGGCGGGCATGAGGCACACCTACCATATCTCGGAACTCAACAAGCGGCTTCAACGTCGGGTTGCCGACGGTCACGGATTCGACTACGCCTCGGCGAGCGACTTGCGCATCGAGCAGCACCCCGTACTGTCGGCCGAATTCCAGGCCGACCACGTCTACGGCGCCGGCGACATCTATTCCACGCCACGTGACCTGCTTGCATTCGACCACGCGTTGCGCGCCGGAAAGGTGCTCAGCGCTCCACTGCAGAAGCAGGCTTACACCTCCATGGTGCTGCCTGAAGGATTTCCGGCCGGGTACGGACTGGGTTGGCAAGTAGCCGAGACCGAGTACACCGGCAGGATCATCCATCATCACGGCCAGGGGGACGGCTATCGCACGCGGTTCTACCGTTTCATCGACAAGGGCATCACCATCATCACGCTGCAGAATGCCCGTGAACAGTACGCCGATGCAGCGCTGCGGGTCGCCCAGCAACTCGCTTTCAAGTCGACCTACACACTGCCGCCGATTTCTCTCGCCGAGTCGTTGAGCCGCACCATGCATGAAGACGGCGCAGAGGCCGCGCTGGCGCGGATCGATGCCGCCGCTGCCGACCCGGCGCCGTGGTCGCTGAGCCCGCGCGACCTCAACAATCTCGCACTGACCTACTGGTTCAAGGGCGACAGGCGCTCAGCCGTGGCCTTGATGAAGGCCTATCTCGAGCTGTTCCCGGAAGACCCGACGGTGTTCGTCAATCTCGCGGAAGCCTTGGCCGAGGAGGGCGACGCAGCTGGCTCGCGCGACGCTTATCGAAGGGCGCTCGAGATCGCCCAAGCCGACCCGGCTCGGCACCGTTCGATCATGGCCAGCATCGAGAAAGCCCTGGGGAACGGGGACTGATCGCCACACCGCTCACCCCATGCTTCGATACGTGCGTGGAACAGAGGTTTCGGCCTCATGCCTACAGACGCTTGTCCCCGGCGCGCGTGCGAGAACAAGTGATCATGGATCAATCCTGTCCAGGGGGCGCGCGTTCTCCAGCCCCGCGAGGACCCCACGAAGTCTTTCCGGGACACACCGCCATGTCGTCCAGGGCGGACTCCGTCTCGCCCCGGCATGACAGATCGGCTGGCTATTCCACCACCGGCAGGGTCACTGCCGTCGCCGTGTTGCCGCCATACCCGATGCTTTGCGTCGCCTTTCGATAGTCGTCGGGCTTGGCGTACATGATGTTGTCGACGTAGGTCTGCGGGTTGCGGTCGTAGAGCGGGAACAGCGTCGACTGCACCTGCACCATGATGCGGTGGCCGGGCAGAAAGACGTGGTCGACGTGGGGCAGCTCCCAGCGGTAGCGCTCCATCTTGTTCGGCGTGAGCGGGGCGGGCTGGGCGAAGCTCTCGAGATAGCGGCCGCGGAAGATCTCGATGCCGATCGGAATCTCGTCGCCGGCCATCGATGGCTTGGAGCCCTGCACGGCGTCCTCCGGCTGGTCGTTCGGATACACGTCAATCAGTTTCACCACCCAGTCGCTGTCGGTGCCGCTGGTGGCGGCGTAGAGCTGCACTTCCGGCGCGCCCATGATGTGCACGGGTTGGTCGAGCGGCTCGGTCTGCCAGATCGCCACGTCCGGGCGCCCCGACACGAAACGCTGGTCGTGGACGAGCCAGGGCTTCCACTGCATGCCGTCGCCCATGTCGATCGGGCGCGGCAGGAAGGGCACCGGGTGGGCCGGGTCGCTGACGTACTGGTAGGTTCCCGCCTGCTTCGGCTTGTCGAAGCCGGCCTTGCCGTCGGCATCCAGGAACAACGGCTTGGCCACACCCATCGGCCAGCGCGGCGACACGTTCCACTCGTTGACGCCGGTGGCATAGGTGAGCACCGGCGGCGTGTGCGGATCAGGCGCGCCATTCAGCCAGTGATCGAAGAATGGCTTCACATATTTCACCCGCCATTCGCGCGCGGTATCGCCGGTGAACACCAGGTCGCCGAGGTCATAGCCGTAGTGATTGGCGCCGGAATGCCGCCACGGACCGATGTGCAGGAACACCTTGTCGTTGCCGGAGTCCTTGGGTTCCAGGGCGCGGTACACCGCAGGGCCGCCGTAGCTGTCCTCCTGGTCCCATTGCCCGACCTCGATGATCGTCGGCACCTTGAGTGGCTCGGCGGCCAGCCACTTGTCCACGGCCTGCAGCGACCAGAACTCGGTGTACGCCGGATTCTCGAGAAACTTGCGCACGCCGGGCACCTGGTCGATACGCAGGCGCTTCGCGAAATCGGCCATGGAACCCGCTTCGAGATAGCGCGTGTAGTGATCGCCCACACCCACCGGCAGGTCGCCGCCACCGTCGCCCTTGTTGAAGGCCTGGCCCAGCGCGTAATCGAACGAACTGACGCGGAACGCGCCGTTGTGAAACCAGTCGTCGCCGATCCAGCCATCCACCATCGGGCTCTGCGCCACGGCGGCCTTGAGGGCAGGGTGGGGGCGGATGGTCGCCATCAGGGTCGTGAAGCCGAGATAGCTGGAACCGATGATGCCGACCTTGCCGTTCGATTCGGGAATGTTCTTCACCAGCCATTCGATGGTGTCGTAGGCATCGGTGGACTCGTCGATGCCGGTGTCGTTCAGCGGCCCGACCTGCGGCCGGTTCATCACGTACTCGCCCTGCGAGCGATGCATGCCGCGGATGTCCTGATACACGCGAATGTAGTGGTCTTCGACGAACTCGATATCCATCGCGTCAACGATGTCGACGATGCGCTGGCTGGGCAGGCGATGGGTCGCACGGTGCGCGTCGTAGGGCGTGCGCGACAGCAGCACCGGCGCGTTCTCGGTGCCTTTTTTCATCACGACGACGGTGTAGAGCTCCACCCCGTCGCGCATCGGGACCATGCTCTCGCGCCGCACGAATTCCGCCGACGGCAACACCGGGTCGTACTGTTCCACGATGTCCGGCGTCATCGGGGTCACCCGCGCTGCGGCCGGCTGCGAGGGATCAGCGGCGAGTACGACGGTGCTGGCGAGCAGCGAGACGACCGCTGCGGCGCAGGCGCAATGCAAGCGAGTGTGCTTCATCATGGCGAAGAGCCTGTGTTGAGGATGGAGGTCGGTTTGGGCATGGAGCCTGGTTCGAGCATGGAGGCCAGGTCGGGCCCGGCGTCAGTGCGTCGCACCCGCGGCCAAACGAATGTCGGTGTTGGTCGTCAGCGCGCTGCGCAGCATCACCCGTAGCCCCTGCACCACGACTTCAACCGGCAGGCTCGGCGCGCCGGGATGGCGGGCGGCCTGGTCGGGCGCAAAGGGGATGTGGACGAATCCGCCGCGGACGCGCGGTGTACGCCGCAACGCATGCATCAAACCATAGAGCACATGGTTGCAGACATAGGTGCCGGCCGTCTGCGACACCTCGGCGGGCACGCCGGCCGCACGCAGGTCGCGCAGCATGGCCTTCAGCGGCAGCGTGCTGAAGTAGGCCGCGGGCCCGCCGGCGACAATGGGTTCATCGACCGGCTGGGCGCCGGCGTTGTCGGCGATGCGCGCGTCGTCGATGTTGATGCCGATGCGTTCGAGCGAGAGCTGGGCGCGGCCACCGGCCTGGCCGACGCACAGCACCAGCACTGGTTTGGCTTCGCGGATCGCGGCGCGCAGGCGCGTCAGCGAGGTGCCGAATTCCACCGGCAGGCAGCGTCCGACGACGCGGTGTCCGGCGATCCGCATCCCGTCGAGCGCGCGAACCGCTTCCCAGCTGGGATTGCTCGTCTCATCGCCGAACGGCTCGAAGCCCGTCAGCAGGACATGCGGAGTGGGGCGTCGGACTGCGGACTTGGATGGCATGATCGGCCTCGGGGAAACATCAGGTTCAGAGCGGAAACCCGAACGCCAGCCAGTACATCAGCATCAGGTTGGCCGCCATCAGGGGCAGCGCGGTCGGAACCTGCGCGCGGATCACCGCGTTGGGGTCGTCAAGCTCCAGCAGCGCCACCGGCACCAGGTTGAAGTTGGCGGCCATCGGCGTCAGCAGGGTTCCACAGTAGCCGGTGAGCATGCCGATCGCGCCGACCACGGCCGGATTGGCGCCGTGATCGACGATCAGCAAGGGCAGGCCGATGCCGGCGGTCATCACAGGAAACGCCGCGAAGGCATTGCCCATGATCATGGTGAACGCCACCATGCCGAGGCCGTAGGCGAGCACGCAGGCGAGCCGGCTGTCGGCGGGAATGACGGCCGTGACCATCGAGGCCACCAGTTCGCCCACGCCGCTGGCGGCGAACACGCCGCCAAGCGTGGCCAGCACCAGCGGCAGCATCGCCGCCCAGCCCATGGTGTCGAGCAGACGGCGACCTTCGATCGCGGCCATCAGCGGGCGCTCGCCGGTCACCCGAATCGCGGCGATCACCGCGACGACGCCGGCGAAAGACAGTCCCATCAGGGTGATGCTTCCCGCGCCGAACAGGCGGTACCCGGACCACTCCAGCTTCTCGCCGAACAGCACCACCAGCACGGTGATGACCGGAATCAGCAGGGCAGGGAAGAACAGCCAGTGCCCCAATCGCGCCGCCGACGCCCGCCGCGCCGATTCGGGCGCCTCGTCGAGATGCTCGCGGCGCATGCGCGTCGCCAGCACGCCCAGCGCGATCACGCCCGCGCCCGCCAACTGCGCCGGCAGCGCATTGCCGGCGGCGTTCTGTTCGAGGATCAGCCCACCGGTGCCGAGCAGCACCGCGACCAATCCCCAGAATGCCGCATGCGGATAGCGTCGCTGGCGCAGGTTGCACCAGGCGGCGTACAGCAGAAACACGCCGAGCAGCGCGTAGAACAGCTCAATGCCCAGCATCGGACTTTCCCTGCGCAGACGGATCGTGGGCTGCCGCGGTGGCGTGGCTGGCCATCCGCACCGCGAGGCGCTGGGCGAACACGTGCACCCGAATGCTGTGGATCACGAATGCGACGACCGCAGTGGGTGCGGCCCACAGCGCGATGTGCAGCGGCTCCATCACGATGCCGTTCTGGGCGAAAAAGCCCTGGATCAGCAGCACCGCGCCGATGGCGACGAACACATCCTCACCGAAGAACAGGCCGACGTTATCGGTGGCGGCGTCGACGGCGAAGAGTTTCTGCCGCTCATCGTTCGGCAGCGGGCCCAGACTCTTCTCGGCCGCGGCTTCGCTCATGGGCGCCAGCAGCGGGCGCACCGTTTGTGCCGGGCCGCCGATGCTGTGCAAGCCGATCATGCTCAGGCCCTGACGCACGCCGAGATAGCCGATCAACAGGTGTACCAGGGTCAGCCCCTTCATGCGACCGATCCACGCGTGGGCATGCTCGCGCAGGCCGGCGCGTTCGAGCAGGCCGATGGTGGGCAGCGTCAGCGCGAACAGCAGCAGTGCGCGGTTCGACACGAAGCTGGTGCCGAGCAAGGCGAGCAGGTCGGGGATCGACTTGCCGGCGACCAGTCCACTGACCAGCCCCGCCACCACCACGACGATCACCGGGTTGTAGCGCAGCACGAACCCGACCACCACGATCAGCACACCCAGCAGCGGCCAGTAGTTCATCCGGGTTGCCCGCTCAGCAGCTGCGACGGTTCACGCGGCTCGAAGATGCAGAGGACTGATCCGCACAGGACTGAACTGACCAAGACTGAACCGACCAGGATTGATCTGCGCAAGACTGATTTGCTCAAGAAGCTCGTCCGTTCATGAGTACGCCTCATCGGCTCTCCCGGGCATCGTGGATGGGCACAGGCTGGATCGTGACACCGGCCTCGGTCAGGGCGTCGCGCAGCGCGCGGGCGAAGGCGGCGGCATCGGCACGATCGCCGTGGAGACAGAGCGTGTCGGCGCGCAGCGCGATATGGCCACCGCCGGCGATCGGCGCACGGCCGTCCACCACCAGTGCGCGCACCTGCGCCACCGCCTCGGCGACCGTTTCAAGTTCGGCGCCGGGCGTGCCGCGTGGCAGCAGACGGCCGCGTGCATCGTAGCCGCGTTCGGCAAACACTTCGTGGGCGACGCGAAGGCCATGACGCGCCCCGGCGCGCGTCAGCGCCGAGCCCGAGAGCCCGAACAGCCGCAGATCCCGATCGATCGACGCCACGGTGGCGGCGATGGCGTCGGCCACTTCCTCATCGTCGGCGGCGCGGTTGTACAGCGCACCGTGCGGTTTGACGTGCGCGAGGCGGATGCCTTCTTGGCGCGCCAGGGTCATCAGCTGCCCGATCTGCGCGCGTACCGCATCGGCGATGTCTGCCGGCGGCAAGGGCAAGTCGCGGCGCCCGAAGTGCTCGCGGTCGGGATACGACGGATGCGCGCCGGCGGCCACGCCGTGCGTGCGACACAGCCGCAGCGCGCGGCGCATGTTGTCGGCATCGCCAGCGTGACCGCCGCAGGCGATGCTGGCACTGCTGAGCAGCGGGATGATCGCGGCGTCGTCGCCGCATCCTTCGCCGAGGTCGCAATTGAAATCGATCGAGGGCAAGCGGGTCGACCGGTGAGGCAACCCGACCAGCCTAGGCACTCAGCGCGGCGGCTGCAATGTCGACCGTCGCTCTTCCAGCAGGCATTGCATGCGCTGCCACTGCGCGCGGCGCGCGGCCCACAGCGCGCGCGAGGCGTCAGCGTCGATCGCGGTCCAGCTGATCTGCATGCCCGGCGCCGCCTGCGCCAGCCGCGGCAGGTCGGCCGAGGCCACGTAGCCCAGTCGCGGATAGCCGCCGGTGGTCTGCGCGTCGGCCAGCAGCACGATCGGCTGCCCATCCGGCGGCAGCTGGATCGTGCCGGGCGTCACCGGCAGCGAGACGATGTCGCCGTTCGGTGCGACCAAGGCATTGCCGTTCAGTCGAAGCCCCTGACGGTTGCTGCGCACATCGACCCGCCATGCCTGGCCGGCAAACGCCTCGACCGGAGCGTGGTCGGCGGTGCAGGGCACGAAGTGCAACGCAAGTCGGTGTTGCGGCAGGCGATCGAACTCGAACCACCACGCAGGCGTCGTCGCGTCCGGCGTGCGCGTGGCTGTGCCCATCGCCAGCGTATCGCCGCGCTGCAACGCGCGCCCGTGTACGCCACCGAATCCTCCGCGCAGATCGGTGCTGCGGCTGCCCAGTACCGGCGCGACATCGATGCCGCCCGCCACCGCCAGCCAACCGCGCACCCCGCGTCGAATCGCGCCGATGCGCAACTCGCCGGCGGGCACGGCCACCGGGCGTCCACACGGTACCGACCGCTGCGCACCGTCTGCGTCGACGTGCACGGCGTCCACCTCGCCGCCGGTGAGCGCGACCGTGGTCGCAGCAGAGATCGTCAACGAAGGGCCGGTGAGACTGAATTCCAGCACGGCCGCGTCCACCGCATTGCCGACCAGCAGGTTCGCCAGCGCCGCCGCGTCGGCGTCGAGCGCGCCAGCCATGGCCACGCCGAGGTGGCGCCAGCCGCGCCGGCCGCCATCCTGCACCGTGGTCAGTGCGCCGGGCTGTTCCACCCGGATCATGTCGCTGCCTTCGACAGGCGTGCGAAGGCATCTGCATCGATCGGCACGAAGCGAACGCGATCGCCTGGCTGCAGCAAGGCCGGTGGATCGCGCTGCGGATCGAACAGCACCGACGGCGTGCGTCCGAGAATGCGCCATCCGCCCGGACTCTCGCGCGGATAGATCCCCGTCTGCGCCCCGCCGATGCCCACGGAGCCTGCAGGGATGCGCGTGCGCGGGCTGGCCAGACGCGGCAGCGCCAACGCCTCCGGCAGTCCGATCAGGTAGGGAAATCCCGGCGCAAACCCGATCATCGCCACGGTGTAGACCACCGATGCGTGCCGCGCCACGAGTGCGTCCGCGTCGAGCCCCAGCAGCGCCGCCGATTCGATCAGGTCTGGCCCGAACGCGCCGCCGTAGGCGACCGGAATCTCGACCTCGCGTGCCGGCGCGGCCGTGTGCGCCGAGTCCAGGCCAGCCAGTGCGCCGCGAATCCACGCGACGGCCTCGTCCGCATCGATCTGCAGCAAATCGACATGCACGCCGAGGCTGGCATAGGCCGGCACGATGTCGACCACCCCAGGCAGCCGATGTGCCGCAAGCCGCGCCGCCAACGCATGCACCCGCGCCAGCGTGGCGTCGTCGATCGCCGAGCCGAACACCACCCGCCACGCGTCGTCGGCAATGGGTTCGATGCGCACGTCGCGTGGCGCGTGGGTCTGTGGGGTGGTAATGCCGGCCATGGGTCCGCATTCTCGCCCATCGCGACGGCATCCGCGGCGCGAGACAGTTGCCGCACCGGGCATGGAGTGGCGTAGCATCCTTTGATCGTCGTCGCACGGTCGATGGCTTGGGGAGGGAGTCGGTATGCGCGCACCACTCAGCTTGCAGCGGCGTTGGTCGCCCGGTCTGATTTCGGCGGTGATGTTGAGCTTCGCCGGCCACGCCGCCGCAGCGAGCGAATCGGACGTGTTGGCGCAGGGCCGCGCACTCACGCAGCTCTACCTCGCCTGCGACACCCAGGCTGTCTGGTCGCGGATGGATGCTGGCATGCAGCGCTTCGTCCGAAGCGAGGAGCAGCTGAGCCAGATGTGCCGGCATTCCCGAGACTCGCTGGGCGAAGAGACCGAGGTGTTGTCCGAAACCGTCGAAACGCTTGCGGGCTTCGCCACCTACAAGCGCACGGCCCGACGAAGCAAGGCCGACGTGCCATACGTGTTGCAGTGGGAAATCGCCGAGGACGGCTCGGTCGCAGGTCTTGGACTGTTCGACCAGCGCGATGAGCCCGAACCGGCGCCCACCGAGTATCTCGATTACGTCACTCAGGCCGAGCTCCACTTGCCGTTCGAGGGCGAGTGGCTGGTGTTCTGGGGCGGACGCACGGTCAAGCAGAACATTCACGCGCGACAGCAACAGCAGCGCTTTGCCTACGACTTCGCCCGCGCGGTGGATGGCCGCATGCACCAGGGCGACGGCACCAGGCGCGAGCACTACTACTGCTGGGGCACGCCCATCCTCGCCCCGGCAGACGCCACGGTGATCACCGCGGTCGGCGATCAGCCCGACCAGGACATCGGCTCGATGGACAAGGCCAATCTCGCCGGCAACTTCGTCGTGCTCGATCTGGGTCACCACGAGTACGCGGTGATGGGACACCTTCGCCAGAACAGCCTTCGCGTGAAGGTCGGTCAACGGGTCAAGGCGGGTGAGCAGCTCGGCGAGTGCGGCAACTCGGGCAACACCTCCCAGCCGCATCTGCACTTCCACGTGCAGAACGCCCCGGAGTTCGGAAAGGGCGACGGTCTGCCTGCGTTCTTCGTGGACTACGTGGCCGATGGCGAGCCGGTGCCGCGCGGCGAACCGGTGAGGGGGCAGGTGATTCGTAGCGATTGAGTCATCGCATGCCGTCACGCCCACCGCGCCAAAGCGGGCGCGTCATGGCCCTCGACGCAGGGGCGTCGAGTGATCAAAGACACCAGGTCTACCCGGATCGCGTCAGTCGGTGCTGCTCAACTCATCCGCAGGGTCAGCCAGGTCGGGGCTGGAGAACTAGCCGCATCTTCCGCTGCCTGCTGCAAGGCCACGCGCGCCATGATCGCCGCCGCGCCCCACATCACCGCATTCGCGAGCAACACACCGAGCGCCACAGAGAACACCACCTTCCAGAACGGAAACTCGTCGAAGTGGGGCGAGGTGCGCATGATCAAACCAACTTGTCCGGAGTTTCGCCGCCGTGCATCCCGACTGAGCTGCTACTCAAGGTCGGGTGGACGTCGTCCTGATGCCGGCTCATCGGGTTTGGTTCGAGAACCGCCAAGCCGCCAGGATCAGCACGCCGATGGCGAGCCACCACGGCACGTTGGGATTGGGAACCTGGCTTGGTGCTGGTATCGCCGGGGCGGATGGGTAGATGACCAGCTCGATATGCCATTGATATCCGAGGTAGTCGACACCCACGTCGTAGGTGCCGGCGGGCAGCCCGGGCATGTCGACAACGGCGCCCGAGAAGCCGGGTGGCGAGACTCCGAGGCACGCCTGTCCCGGGTTGTAGGGGTCCAAGGTGATTTCGATCTGATTACCCACGACCTCGATCGATCGACTCTCGGGCGTAGCAATCTCGATAGCGGGGCAGTAAGGCCCCACCAGGTACAAGCCAAAGGGTTGGTTCTCGCGCGGCAGCACCGGGTAGGTGTGCTTGGGCCCGACATGGCTGAGCGTCTCAACAATGTCGCGCACCGCCGGGTCGCTGCGTGCGGATGCCAAAGCTTGCTCGCGCTGCTCCGGCGTAGCGAACGTGAATCGCGCGCCTCGTTCATGCAGCTGGGTGATCGGCGACTCGGGATGCGCGAGTAGCCATGGGCCGTACTCGGTTCCCCACTGAAGAAGGCTTGCGCGCACGTACTCTGGGCGCACGGTGTCGACAAAGCGCAGAGGTGGCGTCGCGTTGGCGTCCGAGTAGTCGAAGTCGACTACTTCCTGCAACGAGGGGGCGTCCGGTGGGTCCTTGAGCACAGCGATGAAGCTGCGCTCGATCTCATAGATCACGTCGATGTGTCCGTTCACGACGCTGCAGGGCTGAGCGTCCGACGTCGCATTCAGGCAAATCCGGGGGGCGCCGAATACAGCCGAGATCGGCCCGGACCCTTCATACTCATAGATGGTCAGCCGCAGTGTGCAGAGCTGCACCAGATCGGTGTTGGGGCTGTCGTTCCAGATCACCCTGAATCGCAAACCCTCCACCCGGCAGGTCGTGCGCGGCGCGAGCACGGTCGCAGCGGGTTGTGCGTAGTGGGCGACGTAGCTGTGCTCAATGTAGAAGTCGGCGAGCGTCGTCTGTCCGTCGCCTTGAAGCGCGATGCTGAGTTCTATCGTGTCGCCGGGGTAGCCCTGTGCAGAGCCGATGCGTAGCTCTGCCGCGTGCGACGACCATGCGGTGGACGCGAGCACCAGAAGCAGCAGCATCAGCCCATAGAGCTTCGAGCGGAAGTCGTCCCGCAGCACTGGTTGCGAACCGTGCCTGCGACAGTCAACGCCGCAACTTTGAGCCGGACGCTGCGCAGCTGTCTGCATCGTCATCGCTTTCATCCGCTTTCCGGCACCGAGGGTACGCACCGGCGGGAAAATACCATGCACTTGGCCGGATCACCGGCGCCTTCTGCTTCGAGCGCAAGGGTCGTTGTGTCGTCGGGCGTTGCGGAAGTCAGGCGCTTTGGTGGGAACAGGGCCGAAAAGAGGTTTGCTCCGACTCGGAGCCCGCCATCGAGGCTGCCCCGTGACTATGCCTGCGAGAGTGAACGAACTCACACATTAGAACAGCAACGCGACGTTGCCTACGCCCAGGAATGCGGTGGTGCGAACTATGTCCACGCTCTGGCCCGGTCGCCAGCAGAGCGTCGCCCTATGTGGGTCAGCACGTCGTATTGGGCAGGCTGGGATGGCATCGTGAACAGCCCACCGGCCAGCGACCCTCGACAGCCCTATCCGTACTCTTGTTTGTGCGCTTTCAGCGTGGCGGAAACGTTGCCATGCGCCTTGCGGATGCGCGCCGCGATCGGGGTGCCACCGCCATCATCCTTGACCAGCACGGAGGTGTGTGCGGCGCAGAGGTTCTGCGCATGCTTCCATCGCTTGGCCAGGGCCTTCGCCCAGGTCGAGAACTCCTGTGCAGCGCCGGCGCGGGTTGACAGCGCAGAACCCAGAGTGGGATGAAATCGCAGCAGATCAGGCGCGCCGAGCAGACGCATAGGTAGAGGGTTGGCCGTTAATTCGGGAAAAGTCCGACAATCTTCGGTAACCGATTGTCGCTGCAGCAATTTCGCCACCGCAGATCAGTGAGACGTTGCGTTCCTTCGCCGCGCCGCTGGCGCCCATTACTTCAGAGGAAGGTCTTGGGTCGCCTCTTCGGCTGCAGGCGGACGCACGCGACGCTTGCCGGTGCGCTCGACGGGCTCCGTCGCCGGCGTCAATGTCGCATCACGCTGAGCCCACGCGGCCTGCATGCCTTCAAACCGAGCCTGGGTTCGCTCGCGTTCGAGTTCGGAATCGCGTAGCTCTCGGCGCGTTTGCTCAAGTTGCGATCTCGCCTGGTCCAGGTGGGACTGCAGCACCTCTGCGTCTGTGATCGCCTTTGCCGTTCGCTGTTCGAGGGATGTCACTTGTGCCGGAAGCGGTCGCAAGGATTCCAGTTCTTCACGAGCTTTGCGGACCTCGCGTTCGGCCTCCGTCAACGCCTTCTGCTGGTGCGTGGTCTGTTCAAGCAGGCGGCCGTTATCACGATTGAGTCTCAGCAGCTCCGCGTTCTTGGCGGTGACCTGGTCCGCGGCCTGGCGGAGTTCGACCTGCAACGCCTGAAGGGCCTGTTCGTGCTGGCGTTGCTCGCGTGCCCTTTGCTCCTGCGCCTGGGCCCGGAAGTGGTCAAGCGCGTCCCGCGCGTGCTGATGCTTGTCTTCCAGCGACCGCAGATGAGCCTCTTGCTCGCGGCTGCGCTGCTCCTGCCCTGCCACGCGTTCTTCCAGCTGCGCCAGCTGTACTCTCGCCTTCTGCAGTTGATCGGCGGCGTCCTGGTGGGCCGTTCGCTCGGCGGCGAGCGTCGCTTCCGTGCGCTGCAGACTGTCGCGCAGCGTCGCCGCCTCTTGGTGCGCGGCGTTCGCGGCTTCGGAGCGTTCTCGGACGCGTGCATCGCTGGCTTCACGATGCTCAGTGATTCGAGCCTCAGCTTCTTGGTGCAACTGTTCGGCCAACCGCGCTACGAGGTCCTGGAGGGCGTCGCTGATCGCCGGCTTGGCCCCGGTGGCGGCCGGCTGCTCTGCCTCGATTTCCTTCAAGTACCGGTGAATCGTGCTGCGCGAGCCGGTGTTCCCGAGTTCGGCACGGACCAGGTCGATCGACGGATGCTTGCCTTTGGCGAGCAAAGCGCGGCGGGCCTTTTCAATGTCGGTGCGGTAGACCCCTGCGCGTGCCATAGCTCTGCCTCACGGAAATAACGTACTGTAATACATACCATGCGTATGCGTGGTACGCAATGGCGATACGGCTGCCCGTGATTCGTGATTTGTAAGACGGCATAATCCTGAATTAGTCCATCTATACAGGCACCTGCGCCTTCGGGCGGCCGGAATCCGTACGATTGCGCGCAGCGCCACACATCTCGAAACGACGCCTGAAATCGCCGAAGCTTGCCGCAGAGCGCATCTAGGACAAGCGTCGAGCCGTGGGGAGTCTTGAGCTCTACTGAGGAAGCATCGAGTACAGGCCGCGCTTCAGTCACCGTGCAACGCCGCGATCAGCGGGCAGGAAACCTTGCCGTGGCGGGCATTGCACTTACTGACCAGTCTCGACAGCGCGCCTTCAATTCGCGCAAGGTCGGCCAAGCGAGCGCGCACATCGGCAAGGCGCAGGGCGGCCAGCTCGGCGGCTTCGCTGCAATGGGCGCCATCCTCAAGCATCAGGAGTTGGCTGACTTCCTGCAGGCTGAATCCCAGTCGCTGGGCGGATTTCACGAACTTCACACGTGCCACGTCGGTCGGTCCATAGCGGCGGATTCCGCCTAGGGGCCGCTCCGGCTTGGGCAGCAGCCGCTCGCGTTGGTAGAACCGGATCGTCTCCACGTTGACTCCGGCAGCCCTCGCGAGTGCGCCGATGGTCAGTTCATCTATTTCGTCCGGCATGGGGATTGACTCCGTACTTGACTACGGAAGTAAGGTTAGCGCGTGCACCTGCAACGGGATACCGGGAACACCATGGCAAAACCCAATAATGGCGGCGGCGCTTTGGTCGCCGGCGGATTGGCGGCCATCCTGGCCTCGACCTGCTGTTTGGGGCCGCTGATCCTGGTGACGCTGGGCATCAGCGGCGCTTGGATCGGCAATCTGGCGGCACTCGAACCGTACCGTCCGTTCTTTATCGGTGTCGCGCTGACCGCTCTGACTATCGCCTGGCGGCGCATGTATCGACCGGCGACCGCGTGTGCGCCGGGCGAGGTCTGCGCCGTCCCGCAGGTACAGCAAGCCTATCGCTGGATTTTCTGGATCGTGGCCGTGCTGGTCCTGGTCGCGTTCGCTTTCCCCTATGTCGTTCCGTACTTCTACTGAGGTGCTGCCCATGAATATCAAGACCAGTCTGCTCCCTCTGGTTTTGCTGGCAATGGTCGGTCAGGCGTTCGCGGCCACGCAGACCGTTACCCTCGACGTGCCGACCATGACCTGCGCGACCTGTCCGCTCACCGTGAAGACGGCGCTGTCCAAGGTCAACGGCGTGCTCGAGGCCAAGGTGACCTGGGAGCCGAAGGAAGCGGTCGTAACCTATGACGACGCCCGCACCGACGTGAACGCATTGACCGAGGCGACCAAGAACGCCGGCTATCCGTCCACCGTCAAACAGACAAAGGCTGATAGATGACCTTGCAGCAGTCGTTGGTCAGCCAGATCGGCGACGACGTCAACTTGCTCAGGGCGTCGGTGACAGCGAAAGGTTGCGTGTTGCGCTTCCCCACCATCGACAGTCTGGGCGTGTCGGTGGGTATCGATGCGACATCTGCCGATCAAGCCGACAGCAAGCGCCGCCAAGGAAGCCAGCCGTGATCGAATTGCGCATCAGCGGCATGACCTGCGCTTCATGCGCACCCCACGTCCAGCAGGCGCTGGAACAAGTGCCGGGCGTTCAGTCGGCGCAAGTGAGCTATGCGCAAGGCACGGCGCGCGTCGTCGCGAACCCGACCACACCCTTGACTGCGCTGATCGCCGCCGTCACCGCGCTGGGCTATCACGCGGCTCATGGTGATGCCTCACCGGATGCGGGGAATGCGCTGCGCCAACCCAGCGCACCGGCGGCTCCATCAAGCTCCGCTGACGCCGCCGAAGGCCCGCATATCGCGATCATCGGCAGCGGCGGTGCAGCGATGGCGGCAGCGCTGAAGGCCGTGGAACGCGGCGCACGGATCACGCTGATCGAGAGCGGCGAGATCGGTGGGACCTGCGTCAATATCGGCTGCGTGCCGTCGAAGATCATGATTCGCGCTGCGCACGTCGCCCAGGTGCGCCGCACCAGCCCCTTCGATGAGGGCATCTCTGTCGCCACGCCAGCCGTGCTGCGCGACCGCCTGCTGGTCCAGCAGCAACGCCGCGTCGACGAGCTGCGACACGCCAAGTACGAGAGCATCCTGGAGAACACGCCGGCCATCACCGTGCTGCGCGGCGACGCCCGGTTCACCGACGCGCGCGCACTGCGTGTGGCGACCCCCAGCGGCAACATGCGCGACGTCCGCTTTGACTACTGCCTGGTCGCGACGGGCGCGCGCCCGTCGATTCCGGGGATCCCCGGTTTGCAGGACTCGCCCTACTGGACCTCCACCGAGGCGCTGGTCAGCGCCCCGATCCCGGCGCGGCTGGCCGTCATCGGCTCCTCGGTGGTGGCCGTCGAACTCGCGCAGGCATTCGCCCGGTTGGGAAGTCGCGTCACGATCTTGGCGCGCAACACGCTGTTCTTCCGCGAAGATCCGGCTATTGGCGAGGTCCTCACGGCCGCGTTCCGCGCCGAGGGGATCGAGGTGCTGGAGCATACCGAAGCGAACCAGGTCGCCTATGGCAAGGGTGAATTCGTAGTCAGCACCGGACAGGGGGAATTGCGCGCCGAGCAGCTGCTGATTGCCACCGGCCGCGCACCGAACACTTGTGGCCTGAACCTCGAGGCGGCAGGCGTCACCGTCAATACGCAGGGTGCCATCGTCGTCGACCACGCGATGCGCACCGGTGCGCCGACAATCTTTGCCGCTGGCGACTGCACCAACCAGCCTCAGTTCGTCTACGTCGCCGCGGCGGCCGGCACCCGTGCCGCGATCAACATGACCGGTGGCGAGGCAGCATTGGACCTGACCGCGATGCCGGCAGTGGTGTTCACCGACCCGCAGGTCGCAACCGTGGGCATCAGCGAACGGGAAGCACTCCTCGGAGGAATCACGACCGACAGCCGGACGCTGACCCTCGACAACGTGCCGAGGGCGCTGGCCAATTTCGACACCCGCGGTTTCATCAAGTTGGTCGCCGAGGCCGCATCAGGTCGGTTGATTGGCGTGCAAGCCGTCGCGCCGGACGCCGGCGAACTGATCCAGACAGCGGCGCTGGCGATTCGCCATCGCATGACGGTGCGGGAACTGGCCGACCAGTTGTTCCCTTACCTGACGATGGTCGAGGGCTTGAAGCTGGCGGCGCAGACCTTTAGCAAGGATGTGACGCGGCTCTCCTGCTGTGCTGGGTGATCAGACTACGGATGCGGTGCTGGCATAGCCCACGCGCTTGCTCAAACACGGGCGCGTGTTACCGCGTCGGCGCCAAACGGCCAGCGCAGTTGGCCAACGTAGGAAGTCGGGAACTGCGCCTCCTCCAGCCCAACGTCGTCCGCGCCCACCGGGCTGGGCCGATCGAAGCGAGTACCAAAGGCCCAATCCCACACCAGCCAGAACTCGCCGAAGTTGACCTGTGCATCGACGTAGTCGCGGCGATGGTGCCAGCGATGCAGATCGGCACCGCCGATCCAGCGTCGCAGCGGCCCCAACGAGTAGTCGAGGTTGGCGTGCTGGAACGCGAGGTGGACAGTCAATAGCGTGAGCCAGGCGCTGATCACAGCCGCCGGTGCCCCAAGCAGCACGGCTGCGACCAAGCCAGGACTGGCAAGCAGCATGGCGCTCAGTGGATGCCGGCGATCGCCGTTCATCCAGTACAGCCGCTCGGCGCTGTGGTGAATGGCGTGCAGCCGCCATAACCAGGGAACCTGATGGCTAAGCCGATGCATCGCATACAGACCGAGATCGATGATGGCGCCGGCGAGCAGCACTTGCAGCGCGATCGGCCAGGACTTCGGCCACAGCGCTGTGGTCGGCACACGGCCCATCAGCAAATGAAGTCCGTACGCCGTGGCCGCCATCAGGATCAGATTCACCAGCACGTGGATGGCGTCGGTGAGCGTGTCGTGGTGGTCCTGGTTCCAGTCCACCTGGAACGGCTGAATGCGTTCGAGTGCGGCGACCGCGATCAGTCCCACCACTGCAACGAGCAAGAAGGACGGCCACGGCGCCCCGCCCAGCGTCGTCCAGATCAGGACGAAGGTCGCGATCCCGCCAAAGATCAGCGGATAGGCGCCGTAGCGCAGTAATGTGTTCAGGCTCATGCGGGGTTCTCAGAATCGATGCACGCAGTGTCGCGGGCATGGACTGCCGAGGGCTTGAACGTATCGGCTGGCTTCGCTCGCTCAGCCCCGCAAGGAACGCAGCACGCTGCCGGGTGTCACGCCAAAATGACGGCGCATCGTGCGGGTGAAATGCGCCGCATCGGCGAAGCCGGCCTCATGCGCCGCATCGGTCAGCGACTGGCCGTGGGATGCTGCCTGCAGTGCCCGCGCCAATCGCAACCAGCGCAGGTAGGGACGAACAGCCATGCCGGTCTGGTCACGAAACGCATGCGCGAAGCGGCTGGGCGACAAGGCGGCGTCGGCGGCCATCGCGCTCAGCTTCCAGCCTTGAGTTGCTCGTTGCGGCAACGCGCTGATGACCTCGCGCACCCGAAGCGTGGAGGCCGACTCGACCCGCGGTGAAGTCAGCGCTGCCGACAGCGCGTCAACCACCGCATCGATCGGCTCTGCCCCCTCGCTGGGCGACATCCAAAGCGCCCGCAGCTGGGCACATTCTTGCGCCGACAGCCGGCGAGAGCCTGCTTCGCAAGTGGCGGCCAGGCGGCGTCCTGCCACGGAGGTTCGCTCTACATAGAGCAACCAGACCGAGCCTGGGTGCAGATGATGGGCGACATCCGGTCCAATCAGCACGCCTGGAGCTTCCACCAGGCGACCTTCGATTTCGACACGTACCGCTTGCCCCTCACCCAGGGCGAGCTGCAGGGCCGGATGGCGGTGCACCCGATTGTCGCCGGCGCGTCCCGCGAACACCGCCCAGCCTGGGCCGAGCGCAATACGTCCGGTCCAGGCACTCGCCGGCGGCGCGGACACGCTCAACGCCGAGTTCTCAACCGCAAGGCATTGCCCACCACCGACACCGAGGACAGGCTCATCGCCAGAGCGGCGATCATCGGACTCAGCAGCAACCCGAACCATGGGAACAGCACGCCTGCGGCGATCGGCACGCCGAGCGCGTTGTAGGCGAACGCGAAAAGTAGATTCTGCTTCATGTTGCGTACCGTCGATTGGGAAATCTGCCGCGCCCGCAGGATCCCACGCAGGTCGCCCTTGACCAGGGTGACCTGGGCGCTCGACATCGCGACATCGGTACCCGTGCCCATGGCGATGCCCACATCGGCGGCAGCGAGCGCCGGGGCGTCGTTGATGCCGTCGCCGGCCATCGCCACACGCCGACCCTTGGCCTTGAGCTTGGCCACCAGATCCGACTTGTCCTGCGGGCGCACTTCGCCATGGACTTCGTCGATGCCCAAGGCGCGCGCTACCGCCGCCGCGGTGGTCTGCCCATCGCCGGTGGCCATCACGATACGCAGGCCCGCCGCTCGCAGCGCCGCAATGGCCTCCACGGTAGTGGTCTTGATCGGGTCGGACACGGCAATCAGCCCGGCGAGGCGGCCGTCGACAGCAAGGAACATGGCGCTGGCGCCCTCGCTGCGCAGACGCTCGGCGTCGGCATGGGCGACTTCCGTGGCCACGCCACGCTCCTGCATCAGCGCTGTGTTGCCCAGCAGCAACGACCGCCCGCCGACGCGGCCCTGCACACCGATGCCGGTCACCGACTCGAACTCGTCGGCGGCCTCCAGCGCCAGACCTCGACGACGGGCTTCGGCGACGATCGACTCGGCCAGTGGATGCTCGCTGCCCTGATCGAGGCTCGCAGCCAACCGAAGCACCTCGGCCTCGTCGAAGTCGCCAAATGCCAGTGCTTCACGGAACGCCGGCTTGCCCTCGGTCAGCGTGCCGGTCTTGTCGACGATCAAGGTGTCGATGGTGCGCAGCCGCTCGATTGCCTCGGCATCGCGAAACAGCACGCCGACCTGCGCCGCGCGGCCAGTCGCGACCATGATCGACATCGGCGTGGCCAGACCCAGCGCACAGGGGCAAGCGATGATGAGCACCGCCACCGCGTTGACCACGGCAAAGGTCCAGGCCGGATCAGGCCCGAACACGCCCCAAACGAGGAAGGTCGTTGCGGCGATGGCGAGCACCACCAGGACGAACCAGTAGCTGACGCGGTCGGCCATGCGTTGCATCGGCGCCCGCGAGCGCTGCGCCTGGGCGACAAGCTGAACGATCTGCGCGAGCACCGTATCCGAGCCGATGCGATCGGCACGGATCACCAGACTGCCGGTGCCGTTGATGGTGGCGCCGATCACCTTGCTGCCGGGCACCTTCTCCACAGGCATGGGCTCGCCGGTCAGCATCGATTCGTCGACCGGCGAGCGGCCTTCGAGCACTTCACCATCGACCGGCACTTTCTCGCCGGGACGCACGCGCAGGCGGTCGCCGACGTGTACATGGGTCAGCGGAATGTCCTCTTCCGTACCGCCGTCGCGCAGCCGACGCGCGGTCTTGGGGGCGAGCCCCAGCAACGCCTTGATCGCCGCCGACGTGCTCGAGCGCGCCTTGAGTTCGAGCACCTGCCCGAGCAGGGTCAGCGAGACGATGATCGCGGCGGCCTCGAAGTAGACGCCGACTCGTCCGTGCTCACGGAACGAGGCCGGAAACAGATCAGGTGCCAGCGTCGCCACCACGCTGTAGCCGAAGGCCGCGCCGACACCGGTACCGATCAGTGTCCACATGTTGGGGCTGCGGTTGCCGATCGACTGCGCCCAGCGCTGGAAGAACGGCCACCCGGCCCAGAGCACGACCGGCGCGGACAGCACCAGCTCAAGCCAGGTGCGCGCGGTGATCGACAGGGCAGGAAACTGATGGCCGAACATCGCCATCAAGAGGACCACGACCGACAGCGGCAGGGTCCACCAGAAGCGGCGGCGGAAGTCAGTCAACTCCGGATTCTCGCCGTCGTCCAGGCTCGGCATCATCGGTTCCAGCGCCATGCCACAAAGCGGGCACGTGCCAGGTGCATCGCGCACGATTTCAGGATGCATCGGGCAGGTGTACTGCGTGCCGGCGGGTGCAGCTGCCGTGTCGGCCGCAGCGGCGGGCGTGAGGTAGCGCGCGGGATCGGCGATGAACTTGCTGCGGCATCCCGCCGAGCAGAATCGGAAATCCTGACCGTCGTGCAATGCCTGGTGCGGCGAGTCTGGCGCCACCGTCATGCCGCACACGGGGTCGATCAGCGGTTCGCTGGAGGACGCCGACACAGGCGCCGGAGCATGGCCGTGGGTATGGCCATGCGCGGCGTGACCGCCGGCGCCGTGCGCGTGGGCTCCGTGACTGGCGCACGCCGTGTCGGTGGAAGTCGACGGCTTTGGCGCAGCGCCGCCGCCGGAATTGGGGTGGGTCGGCGTGGATGTCATGCGGTTTCCTCCCGCGAGAGGGCATTGAGGATGGGGCAGGCCTCGGCGCGTCCGTGACCTGGGCACGCGGCGATCAAGGCGTGGAGGCCGGCGCGGATGCGTTCGAGTTCTTCGATGCGCTGGGCGATATCGCCGAGCTTGCGCTCGGCTGCGTGCTTGACCTTGGCGATGTCGCGCTCGTCGCTCAGGGTGAGCAACTCGCGCACGTCATCGAGGGAGAATCCCAGCGCCTTTGCGCGGCGAATGAAGCGCAGGCGTTTCAGCTCGGTCGCGCCGTAGCGGCGATAGCCGGAGGCCAAGCGCCCAGCGGGTGCCAGCAAGGCGTTACGCTCGTAGTAGCGCACCGTATCGATGGCGACGCCGGCCTGTTGGGCAAGCTGGCCGATGCTCAAGCTGGACATGCCCGTTCTCCATTGGGGTGGGACCAGTCTGCAGTATGGACCTAGGTCCAGAGTCAAGCCCTGAACCCGATGAAGGGTGAAATCTCCGGTCCGCGGCTGAGGACCGCGAGCGCAAGTTCGCTTTGCAACAGGTTGCATCGACGACTCGCGACTGGCGCGGGGCGTAAACCTCGGGCACCTTAGTGTGCGCACGTACACGGCGCAGGACGCATCCGAGGTGCTCACGCCCTGTAGGTCAGGAGGCAGCAGCAATGGAACGACCACCATGGGCTCGGCGGAACCTCACGCGCCTTACGTTCGCGCTGCGGTACGTGGCGGTGACGCTGCCCATGTTTTCGGTTTGGGAGGTGGCACAGCTGCCGCTCTACACGATCTGGACCGAGCAAGGCGTCGCGGCCAGTCTGCGGGCGGCCGCGCACTGTACGCTCGGCGATGCGGGCATCGCGCTCGCTGCAAGTTTCGCCAGTCTGGCCTTGGCCGCGGCGGCGGGCCCTCTGCGGCGCGTCCTGCCGCTCTCGGTCCTGATCGTGCTTGCCGGGCTGCTGGTGACTGCTGTATTCGAATGGGCAAGCACCGAATGGCTCGCACGTTGGGCGTACAGCGATCTGATGCCGACGATTCCGCTGCTCGGCCTGGGGCTGAGCCCCGTGCTGCAGTGGATTATCGTTCCTACCCTCGCACTGCTGATCCTCCGTCGAAGGTTGGGCCACACACTGGAGTCGCTGCGCACTGCAGCGGACTCGGACCATGGCCAGAGAAGCTCGTCGGCTGTTTGATCTGAATCAATTGATGAGCGTCGTGATCGGCGTATGGTTGTTGCATGGTCCCTTCTCTGCACCACCGTTCGCACTCCCGCATCGCCATGCTGGCGCTGTTCGGAATGCTGTGGATGCAGGTGGCCATTGCCGGTCATGGGTTTTGCGTGCACGAACTGTCCAGTTCGGGCGCCCCGCCTGCAGCGACCGAGCAGAAACGCGGATGTCACGACACTGCCGAGCACGCGGCGCCTGACGCGGATGCTGCGGTCTGCGCAGCACACTGCAGCCAGGGCGACCAGAGTCACGAAAGTGCGCGCGTACCCCTGCTCATGGCGTTGCCGACTGGCCTGCCATTCCCGCGCATGGGCGTTTCCGCCGCAGAGCCGATCATCGCGCGTTCCTTCCGCGAGCCCTTCGCGAAGCGACACGGGCCCACCGCCCATCCCACGCCGCTGCTGCTGATCTAGTCGCGCTGCCAGTGTAGCGGGCGCGCCGTCGCCCGTCTCCCGAACCCTGCGCGAGCATGTTCTCTTCGCGCAGCGGCCAGATCGTTCCACGTAGCTCAAGCCAGACAACACGACGCGCGTTGCATGCGACCTCAGCCGTCGCATGGTTCTGCGGCTTGACCTGCGCGCGACACACAGGTTTACGGTGCCCGCATGAAGCGCATGCATTCCGGCCTCAAAGCATCCCCCTCGCCTCGACGACGGCTTGGAAGCCAGCCTGCTGAAACAACTCGACCAGCTGTCCGGCGACGTGACTGCGCGTATTGGCAAATCCATCGAGAACCTGCACCGGGAAGAACAGCCAGCGCATCAGCCTGTTCGCGGGCCTGCCCCAGTCTGCCATGTGCAGTTCCCCGCCTGGCTTAAGCACGCGCAGTATCTCGGATGCGGCGCGCTGTTTGTCGGGCCAGTCGAGGTGATGAAAAAACAAGCTTGTCATCACGCGGTCGAACTGCCCAGCCCCGTAGGGCAAGGCGGTTGCGTTGGCGTGATCAAGCCGCACCCGCACACCTGCACGCTCGACCTTTTTGCGAGCCCGCGCCAGTACCTCAGGATCGCCATCCACTCCCGTGATCTGGGCGAGCGGCTGAAACTGTGCCATCTGAACCGCCAACGTGCCGGTGCCGCACGCAAGGTCCAGCACATGCTGACCCGGCTGGATGTTTGCCTGCGCGATAAGCGTTTGCTTGAACAGCCCCTCGCGGGTCGTCGCCTTCACCACGCCGTCGTAGAGCGGTGTCAGCGCCTTGAAGCCCAGCGCGGGAACGAAGCGCGGAGCGCGGGGCTGCGCCCTTTCGTCGAAGGATGCGTCTTGGGCACTTTCCACCATCAACAGGGCCAACAGCAGGATCAGGAAGATCACGGAGTGCCAAACCAGCAGATGCACGATGCTTCGGTCGAACAACACAGGATCCAGGATGACCAACAGCGCGAGCACCCCAATGAGCGCGCGCATGCCGGGACGATGCCGCGCGACCGCCCGACGAATGCGGGGTACGAACTTCAAGTTCGATCCAGCCATGGTGTGTGCCTCTCAGTGTGATCACGCCCACACTGTGGGATCGCCACGGCGAAAGCGCTTGAACGAACCGGCTGCGCTGCCCGCTCTGGCTCACTGCACGCACCACCGTGGGCTCGGATGACCACCGGGCGCTGAAACGGCCTGGCCGAGGCATCCATGCACTGTCTACGGCGTCGGCGGTTTCGGCGCTCGGGACGAGCTGTGCATCGAACGGATCTTCCACCCGCCATCGATGCGCTGCAGCACCGTTGTGCTGAGACCTTGCCGCTCGATCGGCTCGGCGCGGTCCTTCAGTTCGATCACATAGCGATACGTCTCCGTGGCCCAGGCCACATCGCCCACGCGCTCGACGCGGACGGCGTAGTCGGAGAACGCGAAGCGCTTGAAATGGCCCAGCTCGGGACCGATGTGGTGGGCGACATAGTCGAGGTAGCTGCCCTCCAGCTTGCCGGATTCGGCGACGATGTTGTCGTCGGCGAACAGGGTTTCAGTGCCGGCCAGATCGCGGCGCTCCAGCGCCGACTTGTAGCTGGCAAGCACCGCCTTCACCGCCGCTTCGTCCGGGTCGGGCGTCGGCGTGGCGGCGTGGCCGAGGAGGGGCAGGCTGAGCAAGAGTGCCGCAAGTATTGAGCGTGTCATGGTGTTGCTCCAAGTTTGGAGGCAAGGTTGCGCTGGCGCGATGACCGCGCCAGCACCTGCGGTTGCGGCCTGGCGGAAAGCAGGCCGAGCCGGGTCACGGCGAACCGTGCTGGCGGAAGGCGGACGTGCTGCCGTCCTGAGCCACCAGTTCGACTGTGTAGGGTTGCACGCGGCCATCCGGCGTCTCCATGCCCGGCGAGCCGAGCGGCATCCCCGGAAGGACCAGTCCGCGCGCCTTGGGCCGCTCGGCCAACAGACGGCGGATGTCGTCGGCCGGCACGTGCCCTTCGATCAGATAGCCATCGACCTCGGCGGTGTGGCAGGAGCCCTTGCCGTACGGGACGCCGAGCCTGGCTTTCACCGGGTGGAGGTTATCGGTATCACGCACTTCCACCTCGAAGCCGGCGCGCTGCATGTGCTCGACCCACAGGCCGCAGCAGCCACACGTGGGCGTCTTGTGGACGATCATGCGCGGAGTCGTGGCAACGATCACACTCGGTGCGGCCGCATCGGGCGTGGTCGTCGTGGCTGCGCTGCCGGCTTCCGGTTCGCGCGCGCAGGCGGTGGAGAGCGCCAAAGCCGCCAGGGCCGCAAGGCCCCACACGATGCGGGTTCTCTCGATCCCTCCGCTCATCGCTGCGCCCTCGACGACCAGTGCAGGTGCACGATCTTCCAGCCTTGCACGGTCTTGCGCAGGATCGCGGTCTCAGTGGAGGAGATCATCAGCATCTTGTCGTCCTTGCTGGCGTGGATTTCGCTCTCGCTGCCGACCCAGACCAGATCGCCCGAGGCCTGGGCGGTCCGGCGCTTCAGGGTGATATGGGCGGCCTTGAGGAACTCGGCATCGTGTTTGGCATGTCCGCCGAGGTACTCGTCGCGGCTGCGCTCGGCGCCACCGCTTTCGAGAATCAGCACGGCGGGATCGAGCTCAGCGCCGACGCCCGTGAGGTCGCCTGCGCTCAAGGCGGCGGAGAAGCGTTCGAGCACCGCCACGGCGTCGGCAGATTCGGGCGGGATGGTCTGCTCGGCCCCTGCGGTTTCACGTCCGGCTTCCACCTGCGAGGGCTTGTGTTTCTCGTTGCCGTGGCCAAATGCGAGAGGGCTGGCCAGCGCCAGGGCAAGCGCGAGGGATGTCATGCGAAGGTTCATAGGTTTCTCCAGGGTGTGGTGAGGTGCAGGACCTCGTGGGTGGGTAACTCAGTGGTCGTGGCCATCATCGCTGTGCTCCTCGCGGGAGGGCGTCGCCATCGGATCGTCGACGGGCTCGAAAGACGAACGCTCGGCATTTGCACCGTCGTGTCCTGCATGCGGATCGCCGCCGCCGACATCGGTCTCGCCGCCGCCGTGGCTATGGCCGTCGCTGGCTGACACCTGCGCGCTGTACTGTGCTGCGGTCATGCCCGGGAACTGCTGCATGAAGGCGACCATGCCCCACAGGTAGCGGTCGTCCATGCTCTTGCCCCAAGCCGGCATGCCTGAAGCCTTGATGCCGTGCTTGAGCACCCAGAAGGCCTCGGCAGGATCGGTCTGGCCCAGCGCATCCCAGCGCGGCGGGCGCGGATACAGGCCGATGCTGAGCTCGGTTTCTGCCGCGTCGGGGCTGAGATGGCAGGTCACGCACATGGCGCTGTAGTTGCCGGCGCCGCTACGGATCAGTTCGGCGTCGGACAGGTCGGGCACCTCAATGTCTGCCGCGCGGACGGCGATCGAGCGCTGGCGTGCGACCTCCAGCACACGGTAGGTCGCAGACCAATGCGGATCGTCGGCGCCGACGTGGTAGACGCCGCTCCAGATGACGGCAGCGGCCATCACCATGCCGAGCAGCGCGAGAACAACCAGTGTCTTGAGCAGTTTCATGGTGGTCTCCTCAGCCGTGCTTCATCGTGGAGTGGTCCATCGGTTTGGCTTTGAGCTCGGCCGGCGGGCCCGGCGGCGGACCGCGTCGCGTGGGCGCCCCAAAATCAGGATCGGCGCTGATGCGATGGGCGACCGTGCCCTTGGGGTTGGGGTACCAGCCTGGATCACGGAAATCGCCGGCAGCCAGGTCGTCACGCACCTTGACAACGGTGAACATGCCGCCCATCTCGAGATTTCCGAATGGCCCCTTGCCCATCATCATCGGCAGGGTGTTCTCGGGGCCGGTCATGTGGCCAGAATCCGTGTGCTCCTGGTGCTCGGCCATGCCGCCTTGTCCCATCGCCATATAGCCCGGCAGCAGCTTGCGGATCTCCGCTTCCACGCCGGACTGGTCGACGCCGAGCGTGTTCGGAATCTCGTGTCCCATCGCATTCATCGTGTGATGCGACATGTGGCAGTGGAAAGCCCAGTCGCCGGGCACGGCGACGAATTCCAGATCGCGGGTCTGGCCGACGCCAACGATCTCAGTGGTCTCGGGTCGCCACAGGCCCTTGGCCCAACGGCCACCGTCCGAGCCGGTGATGTGAAACTGCACGCCGTGCATGTGGATCGGGTGGTTCCACATCGACAGGTTGCCGATCCGCACGCGCACGCGCTCGCCGGTTCGCGCAACGAGGGGCTCGATTGCCGGGAAGACCTTGCTGTTCATCGTCCACAGGTCGAAGTCGACCATCACCGAGGGGTCCGGGCGGTAGGTGCCTGGGTGCAACGCCCAGTTGTGCAGCAACACGACGTAGTCGCGGTCGATACGCTCGAGCTCACCGTCCTTGGGGTGAATGATGAACATGCCCATCATGCCGACCGCCATCTGCACCATCTCGTCGGCGTGCGGGTGGTACATGTGGGTACCGTGCTGGCGCAGGGTGAACTCGTAGACGTAGGTTTCCCCGGGCCGGATATGCGGCTGGCTCAGCCCGCCGACGCCGTCCATACCACTCGGCAGCAGGATGCCGTGCCAATGCACGCTTGTGTGCTCGGGCAAGCGGTTGGTCACGTAGATGCGTACGCGGTCGCCCTCGACCGCCTCGATGGTCGGCCCCGGCGTGGTGCCGTTGTAGCCCCAGCACTTGGCGCGGCATCCCGGCGCGAACTCGTGCTCGATCTCCTCGGCGACGAGATGAAACTCCTTCACGCCATCGACCATTCGATGCGGCAGCGTCCAGCCGTTGAGGGTGCGCACCGGCGTGTAGCCGCTCGCCGACGTCGACCTGGGCAGAGCGTCGGACGGTTCCGGTGGTCGATGCTGTGAATGGTCTTGCGCCAAGGCGCGCCGTCCCCAGAATGCCAGCGGTGCCAGCGCCCCTGCGCCCGCCCAGGTGAACCAGTTGCGTCGAGAGAGATTCATGGCCGGTCTCCGTGATCGTGATCGGAATGCGCGTCAGCGCTTTCGTCGGTCTGGGGTGTGGCGGGAGGGTCGCGTTCGGGGGCAGTCTGGCGATGGCCTGCGTGCGGGTCGACGGCTTCCGTTGCGTCCGCGCTGTGCCCAGTATGCGGATCGCTGTCCGGGGCGGATTGCGGCTTGGTCGTGCCATGCCCGGCATGCGGGTCGGCATCGCGCGGGGACGTGGCTTCGGGTATGCGATGGCCTGCGTGCGGATCCGCTTCGGACTCCGAGGGCATGCCGTGCGCGCCGTGATCCATGGGAGCCACGGATGCTGCCGGCAGGATCGCCTCGACGCCCACCGTGGGTGGCAGCGGCTGATCGTCATCGGGGAGGCGTCCACCCACCGCGCTACGCAGTTCCGCACGTGCGGTCCAGTAGTCGCGCACGGCTTCCAGATAGGCCTGGTAAGCGTCGTACTCCTGCTGCTTGGCGAGGAGCAGCTCGAAGACGCCCACCAGCATGAAGTTCACTCGTTCCTGGGTACGCGCCACGATGGCTTCACGCCGCGGCACCAGTTCGGTCCGATAGCGTTCGGCAATGGTCGCTGACACTTTCAGCTTCTCGATGCCCAGATGCGCGGCGTTGTGCACGGCGAGCACCTGCGCATCCAGGTCGGCGCGCGCCTGCAGCAGTTCGGCCTGCGCGCGTTCCAGCGCGCCCTGACCCTGGTTGAACAGCGGCAGCCCGAGGGACACGGAAGGGCCGCGCGAGATGCCGCCATCGAACTCCCGCTCGCGCTCGTAGCCCACCTCGACGGTGCCGAACCAGCGCCAACGCCGGGTCACGCCGAGCGCATCCTCGCGCAGTGCCACGGCATGCTGCGCGGCGGCGAGATCCAGCCGAGTCTCGAGTGCCAAGGGAATCAAGGTATCGGCCGAATAGGCCAGCGGCCGCGGGGCCGGCAGCTGGGTCTGAATGCGCCAGGCTGCATCGCTCTGCAATCCGATCAACCCGCCGAGGGCGCTGCGCGCCCGCAGCGCATCCGCGCCGGCCGTCAGCGCCTCGATGCGGGCCTGGGTGGCCGCGGCGTGCTCCTGCTCGAGTTGCAGCCGGTTGATGTTGCCGGCGTCGAAGAAGCGCTGGGCCAGTTCGGCGGAGCGCTCGGCGGCCTGGGCGACCAGGTCACGCATAGCGGCGATCTGCGCCGCACCGACCGCCTCGTACCAGGCGACCTCCACCTCGCTGGCCATGGCCAGCACCTCGCCGGCAACCGCCTTCTGCAGGCGCTCAAGCTCGCCCTCGGCCATTCGCTTGCGCGCGGGCAGCAGCAGAAGGTCGGTCAGGCCAAGCGAAAGGCTTCGGGTGATCTGGCTTCCGTCACCGCTTTGCGCGGTGAGCCGGGCGAACCCGAAAGTCGGATTGGCGAGGCGCCGCGCCTCCTCGAGTTCGGCGCGCCCGATGCCTAGGCGCGCATAGGCCTCGCGGATGCGTGGGTTATGGAAGAAGGCCCGCCGCACGGCGTCGTCGATGCCCATGGGGGTGGCGGGAATGTCGGGCGTCGCGACGCGATCGAGCGGCGACCAGTCCGCCGGCAGTGGACGCTGGGCGTTGATGAGCGCGCGGGTTTCGGCGTACCCGCGCTCACTGGGCAGGCTGGCACAACCCGCCAACGCGAGCACCGCCGCGGCGACCGCGACGGAACGTAAGGGCAATGGCATGAACTCATCCTCTCGGACGGCCGCCGGCAGGGCGCGCGCAGCGGCAGTGACAACGGGCGCACGAACGCCGAACGGCGCCCGCACGGGGATCGTCAGGCCGTCAGGCCGCCGGGGGTCTGAGGGGTGGAGAGGTCCGGTTGCGGACGAGGTGCGATTCGGCCGCATCAAAGACCGGCACACCGATGGGCGCCGCGGTCACGCCCAACATGCGCAACGCCAGCACGGGAGGCAACACGCAGCCACACTGGCAGGACGTCCCGTCGCAGCAATTTCCGTCGTCGATGGGTTCAGGCATCGAACCTGCGTCGCCGCCCGCAGCCGCATGGTCGTGATGGCCATGATGCGCCATCGATTCGGGCGCGGGCGACTGCTCGACATCACCGTGCGCCGCGTGTGAACCGCTCGCGCCGTGATCGCCATGATCCATGCGCGCCATCGCCCACGGCGCTGAGATCCCGTTCAGGATGAGCGTCAGCGCAAGGACGATATGGAGTAGTGGGCGGGACATGGCCTCAACAGACTGCGCCGGACCGGGGAAAGTTTCAACATGATGGATAAATTCAGTGGCGGCCATTGAACCGGTTCGATCCGGCGCGGCCCGCCAGTACTATCCTGTTCGGGTGTCGCGATCGTCGATGCCATATTGAAATTGTGTAGCCCCGTAGGCTTCGGATAGCCTACGCGCCGATGATCCGCCGCCAATCGCCCTATTTCAGCCTTGCCACGTTGCGCCGTTCGGTGCGTTTGGCGGCGTTCGCCTTGGCGGTATTCGTGCTGCGGCTGGGCATGGTGGCGGCGTGTGAGCCCAGTGATCTCGCCGAACTCCTGTCTGGACAGGCCGACGGGCATGCCGTGGTCAGCACGCTTGATGCGTCTTCGGATTCGGCGCCTGATTCCCCGGAGCCGAATCTGTCCGGCCACTGCCTGCACTGCGGCTGCCATTTCCCCGCCGCGTTGCCTACCCCGCCTGAGCCGATGGCCGTGACCGAGCCTGGCGTTATGGCTCCACGGTGGAACCACAGGCACAGTGACGTGCCTCCAGCACGTGAGCTGAGACCCCCGATCGCCTGATCCCACGCCGACCGTACTCATCGCGCCAGGCGCGATGAGCATTGCCGTTCGTCCAAGGATCAGTCCATGTCATTTGCTGTTGCAACGCGAGCCTCTGCGCTCGCCTGCGGCGCGTTGCTGTCCACCGCATTGGCGGTCGGAACGGCGCGCGCTGAGTCCACCCTGCCTGCCGAATTGCCTTGTGCCGTGCGCGGCGCGTGGTCGGCGCACCCGGCCTTTGCGGCCACCGAATCCACGCTCGCCGCGGCCAGGGCGCGGGCCCAAGCGGCCTCGAAGCCTCTGTACAACCCGGAGCTCGAACTGGCCTACGACCGGGACGGCGATGAGCGCACCACGACCGCCGGCCTGTCGCTGACGCTGGACCTGTCCGGCAAGCGTGCCGCGCGCGAGACCGTAGGCGCTGCCGATCTGAGCCTGGCCGAGGCCGAGGCCGCGCTGCAGCGTAGTGGCTTCGCTCAGCAGTGGTTGCTGGCGGCCGTGGGGCGGCGTGCTGCCTTGGCCCGTGTCGCGCTGGGCGAGCAGCGGCTGGCATTGATGCAGCGTTTCGCCGACCTGGCCGAGCGGCAGCTGCAGGCCGGCGATATCGCGCCGCTGGAGCGCGACCTGGCGCTGCTGGCGCGCAACCAGGCCGACGCCGAACAGGCCACGCTGCTGGGTGATCTGGCCGCCGCCGAAGAGGCCTTTCGGGCGGTCGGTGGAGATCCTGGTGCCGCGCCTGTCGACGGGAATTGCCCTGCGCCAGCCGTTGGGCAGCTCACCGATCGCTTCGATCCATTCGCCACCCCGGAAGGCCGCGTGGCGCTCGCCAGCGCCACCTCGGTTGAGGGCCGCGTGCGTCTCGCCGAGCGCGAGCGCCGGGCGGACCCGACGATCAGCCTGAACGCGGGTCGCCTCGACGTGGGTTCCGCCTCGGACAACGTGCTCGGTGTGGCGATCAGCGTGCCGCTGCAGTTTCGCAATCCGTACCGCGCCGAACTGGTGGCGGCCCAGGCCGACGCCGAGGCCGCGCGGGCCGAGCAGAAGCGCGTCGAACTGGAGTTGCGCGCCCGGGCGGAACGCAGCCTGCGCACCTCAGAGGCGCTGCAGCAGGCCTGGTCGCGCTGGTCGAAAGGCCCAGGCCCTCAGCTCACCGAGCGCGCCGACCTGCTGGAACGTCTGTGGCGTGCCGGCGAACTCAGTACCGCCGATTTCCTGACCCAGCTCAATCAATCCCTCGATACCGCCTTTGCCGGCTCCGACCTGCAGTCGCAGGCCTCGCGGGCCACTGTCGAAGCTCTGTATGCGACCGGCCGGCTCGATGCCTGGGTCGGTTTTGATCGCCCTTTTGAGAAGACCACGCCATGACTCCGACCGCCCGATTCTCCGCACTGGGGCTGGCAGCCCTGTTGCTCCTCAGCGCCTGCTCCGACGAGCTTGGTGCCCCAGAAAACGCCGCCGCCAACGCCGCGGCCAAACCCGAAGTGCACGCTGACGAACATGCCGATGACGACGAGCATGGCGGTGGCGAGCACGGCGACGAACATGGCGAAGAGGAGACCGAAGCGCCGCGTTGGGATGCCGCCAAACTGGCCGACGCCGGTATCCGCATCGAAGCCCTGCAGCGCCAATCGATGAGCGAATCGCTGCGCGCCCCGGGCGAGGTGGTGGACAACGCTTACGGCACCACCCTGATCACGCCGCGAGTCGAGGCCCTCGTGGTCAAGCGCCATGCCAAGCTCGGCGACGACGTGGCGGCCGGCGCGCCGCTGGTCACCCTGTCCAGCGTCGAGGTCGCCGGCGCCCAGGCGACGCTACGGCTGGCCGAGCAGGAATGGTCGCGGGTGCAGGCGCTCGGGCGCGAGGCCGTTTCCGGCCGCCGCTACAGCGAGGCGCAGATCGCCGTTGAACAGGCGCGTGCCACGGCCAAGGCCTATGGCTTGTCAGGCCAGCAGCGCAGTGCCGCGGACGGGGAGTTCACGCTCTCCGCGCCCCATGCCGGCCGTCTCACCCAGGACAACTTCGTCATCGGCGAACGCATCGAACCCGGCCACGCCCTGTTCCGCCTGGTGGATGAATCAGTGGTGTGGGTCGACGCCAAATTACCCGCCGAGCAGGCCCATCGTGTCGAAGTCGGATCGATGGCCGACGTGGTGCTGGGCGATGTGCGGGTGAAAGGCAAGGTGGTGCAACGTGCGCACCACACGTCGGAAACCACCCGCAACGCCAAGGTGCGTCTGGAAGTGCCCAATGAGGGCGACCGCCTGCACGGTGGCGATTTCGTCGAAGTCTACCTGCAGGCCGGCGAAGCCGGCGCCGCCACGCTCGCCCTGCCGACGGCGGCCCTGGTCCAGCTCGAAGGCGACACCGTGGCCTTTCGTCAGGACGCCGAAGATCGCCTCACGGCGGTGCCGGTGCGCACCGGGGCTGTGATCGGCGATCACACCGTGATCCTGGAAGGCCTCAACGAAGGCGATCGGGTCGTGGTCGAAGGCGCCTATGTGCTCAAGGCGCAGCAGCTTAAGGCGCAACTGGGAGAAGGTCATGCGCATTGAATTTCGACGGACGCGTCGACCGGCGCCTGTGCCTTCACCTAACACGGCGTTCCATCCAGACGGAGGCCGCTCATGCTGAACCGCCTGGTGGAACTGTCGCTGCGCTACAAGTTCCTGGTGCTGATCGTGTTCGGGGTAGTGGCGTTCCTTGGTGCACGCGCAGTGCGTGATGTGCCGATCGATGCCTTTCCCGACGTGACGCCGGCCCAGGTCAACATCTACACCGAGTCGCCGGGCCTGGCCGCCGAGGACGTCGAGCAACTGCTGACGTTTCCGGTGGAATCGGCGATGGCCGGTCTGCCCAAGGTGCAGGAGATCCGTTCGGTCAGCCTGTTCGGGCTGTCCTATGTCGCGGTCTATTTCGAAGACGACATGGACATCTACTTCGCCCGCCAGCTGGTGAACGAACGTCTGCAGGAGGTCGGCGATCGGCTGCCGGAAGGCTATGGCAAACCCAGCATGGGCCCGAATGCCTCGGGCCTCGGCCAGGTGTTCTGGTACACCGTGGAACGGGCGCCCGGCGTCAGCGCCGAGCAGATCAGCGACATGGACCTGCGCACCTGGCAGGACTGGACCCTGCGCCTGATCCTGCGCACGGCCCCCGGGGTGGACGACATCACCTCCTGGGGCGGCGGCGAGCGCGAGTTCCAGGTGCACATCGACCCGCAGCGGCTCTACGCCCGCGATCTCGGTTTCAGCGACGTGATCGACGCGATCGCCGCCAACAACGGCCAGGTCGGCGGCAATGTCATGGACGTGGGGCGCGAGCAGTATCTGGTGCGCGGCCTCGGCCTGCTCAAGACCGCCGAAGACCTCGGCGCGATCGTGCTCAAGGCCGAAGACGGTGTGCCGGTGTACTTGCGCGATGTCGCCGAGGTGCGGCAGGCGGCGGCGCCGCGCTTTGGCGCGGTCACCCGCGATGGCGAGGAAGTGGTCCTCGGCATGGCGCTGGCCCGCATCGGCGAAAACGCCAAGGACGTGGTCGAGGCGGTAAAGAAAAAGCTAGCTGCGGTGGAGAACGCCCTGCCCGAGGGCATGGTGGTCAAGCCGATCTACGAGCGCACCGACCTCGTGAACAAGGCGGTCGGCACCGCGACGCGCGCCCTGATCGAAGGCTCGATCCTGGTGGCGGTGATCCTGTTCCTGTTTCTCGGTGAGTTGCGTTCGGCGCTGGTGGTGATCGTCACCCTGCCGCTGGCGATGCTGATCGCCTTCATCGGCATGGGCCAGGCCGGGTTGTCGGCCAATCTGATGTCCTTGGCGGGCCTGGCGATCGGCATCGGCATGATGGTGGACGGCGCCGTGGTGATGGTAGAAAACGCCTACCGCATCATGGCCGAGCGTCGCGCCCACGGCGAACGGGTGGACCGCACCTCGGCGGTGTTGGCCGCGGCGCATGAAGTGGCCAATCCGATCGCCTTCGCGATCCTGATCATCATCGTGGTGTTCCTGCCGCTGTTCTCGCTGGAAGGTCTGGAGGGCAAGCTGTTCAAGCCGATGGCCTTCAACATCGCGTTCGCGATGGCCGGCTCGCTGATCCTCAGCCTGACCCTGATCCCGGTGCTGGCGGCGATGATCCTTAAACCCGGCGAGGAGAAAGACACCCGGCTGGTCGCCTTCATCAAGGCGCGCTACCGGCCGCTGCTGAATGCGGCGCTGGCGCACAAGCGAAGCGTGGTCGGCGGTGCCGCCGCCGCCCTGGTGCTCAGCCTCGCCTTGTTCCCGCTGCTCGGCAAGGAGTTCATGCCGCAGTTGCAGGAGGGCTCGATCATGTGGCGGGTGACCGGCATTCCGTCCACTTCGCTGGATGAGTCGATCCGCACCAGCCGTTCCATCGCCGAGGCGTTCAAGAAGTTCCCCGAGGTGGAGACCACGCTGGCGATGATCGGCCGCGCCGAGAAGGGCGAGACCGCCGATGTGAACTACATGGAGATCTACACCGCCTTGCATCCGGAGGACGAGTGGACCACCGGGCGCAGCCTCAAGGATCTCGAAGAGGCGATGGAGGAGACCCTGGAGCAGGCCGTACCCAATGTGGTGCCGGGCTACACCCAGCCGATCCAGATGCGTGTCGAGGAACTGATCTCCGGCGTGCGTGCCACGTTGGCACTGAAGCTCTACGGCGAAGACCTGGTCGAACTCGATCGCCTGAGCGCGCAGATCAAGACGGTCCTCGCCGGCGTGCCCGGTGTCGCCGACCTGTCGCTGGAGGCCAACGTCGGCAAGCCGCAGATCCGCATCGAGGTCGATCGCGGGGAGTTGGCGCGTCACGGCATGAACGCCGAGGAAGTGCTGACCATCGTGCGCAATGGCCTCGGCGGCGAACCGGTGAGCGTGCTGCTCGACGGCGTCAAGCGCTTCGACATCGCCGTGCGCCTGGCCGAGGTGACCCGCGACTCGGTCGAGGCCCTGCGGCGCATTCCGCTGAAGGCGGCATCCGGGGCCCTGGTGCCGCTCGGCGAAGTGGCCGAAGTGAGCGTTGCCGAGGGTTATTCCTTCGTGCGCCGCGAGCAACTGCAGCGTTATGCCGTGATCCAGATGGACGTGCGCGGCCGAGACGTCGACGGTTTCGTGCAGGAGGCCGGCGCCGCGATCGATGCTCAGCTCGACCTGCCGCCCGGCTATTGGGTCGAATGGGGCGGTGCATTCGAGAACCAGCAGCGTGCGCTGGCCAAGTTGAGCCTGATCGTGCCGATCACGATCTTCTTCATCTTCGTGCTGCTCTACACCGCGTTCAACTCGATCAAGTTCGCTGCACTGATCCTCGCCAACGTGCCGTTCGCCACCATCGGCGGCCTGCTCGCCTTGTTCGTCACCGGACAGTACCTGTCGGTGCCTTCGGCGATCGGCTTCATCGCGGTATTCGGCGTGGCCATGCTCAACGGCATCGTGCTGGTGAGCTTCCTCAACGAGCAGCGCGAGAAGGGGCTCAGCGTGCGCGAGGCCGTCCTGCAAGGCACCGCACTGCGCCTCCGTCCGGTGTTGATGACCGCCAGCGTGGCCATCCTTGGCCTGGTGCCGATGCTGCTTTCCAGCGGCGTGGGCGCCGAGACCCAGCGACCACTGGCCACCGTGGTGGTCGGTGGCCTGCTCACCTCCACCTTGCTCACCCTGATCCTGCTGCCCGTGCTCTACGAGTGGCTGGAAACCCGTGCCGAACGCCGCGTCCAGGAGGCTCCATGAAACGCATCACCGCATTGCTGCACGCGCATCGCCTGAGCGACATCGTGCATGCCCTGGAAGCCGTCGGTCAGCGCCGGCTGAGCATCACCCATGCGCACGGCTTGCTCAGTGCCGCCAGTACCCGGGAGCAGGATTTCTCAGTCGAACTGGGCGAGCACATGACCCGGGAAATCCAGCTCGACGTGTTCTGCGAGGATGTCGATGCCGCCTCGGTCATCGCCCTGCTCAAACGACATGGCCGCACGGGACAGCACGTGGCGGGCTGGATCTTCGTGGCTGATCTCACCGAGTCGATCCCGATCGACGGGGTCACGGAATGACGGCGGTCTGGGCGCTGGGGCTGTTCGCGCTTACCGCGGTCGCCGAGATCGTCGGGTGTTGGCTGATCCTGCAGGCGGTCAGTGGCGCCAAGCCGGGGTGGTACTGGCTGCCCGGCGCCTGCAGCCTGCTGCTGTTCGCCTGGCTACTGAGCTTTCATCCGGTGGCGTCCGGCCGGGTCTATGCGGCCTACGGCGGCGTCTACGTGCTGACCGCGCTGGTCTGGCTGCGCATCGTCGACGGCATACGCCCGGTGCTGGCGGACTACCTCGGTGCCGGGCTGATCCTGCTCGGCGCCTTGGTCATCGTCGCCCACCACTGGCCCCGACTGGAGCCGCACTGACATGACCGACAAGCATGACGACGCCTGCGGCTCGCAGGCATGCCAATCGCCCACCGTGGAATCAAGGGCGACCGGCGGTGTCGCATTCCGCATCGCCAACATGGACTGCCCGACCGAAGAGGCCGAGATCCGGCGGGCCGTCGAAGCACTTGAAGGCGTGCGTGGCTTGCGATTCGATCTGTCAGCCCGCGTGCTGCGTCTCGATGCCGATCCGCTCGCGCTGCAGGCAGCGCTTGCGGCCATCCGCAAGGCGGGCTTTGATCCGCAGCCGCTGGTCGAAGCGGATAGCACCGCAGGCCGCGATGCTTTCGCGGAGGGCTTGCCACGCTTGCTGATCGGACTGCTGGTCGCTCTGGCCGCCGAGGCTGCGCACTACTTCGGCGAGGGGACGTCGCTCGGCACCGGGTTGGGCATGGGCCTCTCGCTGGTAGCGATTGCGTTGGCCGGCGCGTCCACCTACCGCAAGGGGCTGGCAGCCTTGTTCGGCCTGCGCTTGAACATGAATGCGCTGATGTCGGTGGCGGTGACCGGCGCGTTCCTGATCGGCGAGTGGCCGGAAGCGGCGATGGTGATGGTGTTGTACGCCTTGGCCGAAGCGATCGAGGCGCGTGCCCTGGATCGCGCGCGCAATGCCATCAAGAGTCTGATGGCGATGGCGCCCGACCGTACCGAACTGCAGACGGCCGGCGGAGGCTGGCAAACCGTACCCGTGGCCGACGTGGCGGTCGGCGCGCGCGTCCGGGTGCGGCCGGGCGAGCGGATTCCGCTCGATGGGCTGATCCGGGTCGGGCAAAGCGCGATCAATCAGGCGCCAGTGACCGGCGAGAGCGTCCCGGTCGACAAGGCCGTCGGCGATGGGGTGTTCGCCGCCACCATCAACCTCACCGGCATGCTCGAGCTGGAGGTGACCGCCGGTGCAAAGGACACCACCCTGGCGCGCATCATCCGCGCGGTTGAGGAGGCTCAGTCCACGCGGGCGCCGACGCAGCAGTTCGTTGACCGCTTCGCTGCGGTGTACACGCCTGCCGTGTTCGTCGTGGCGCTGCTGGTTGCCGTGGCCAGCCCGCTGCTGCTCGATTGGACCTGGACGGACGCCGTCTACCGCGCCCTGGTGCTGCTGGTGATCGCCTGTCCCTGCGCCCTGGTGATCGCCACGCCCGTGACCGTGGTCAGCGGTCTGGCCGCCGCCGCGCGGCGCGGCATCGTGATCAAGGGCGGCGTCTATCTCGAACAGGCACGTAGGCTGCGTGTCGTCGCGCTGGACAAAACCGGCACCTTGACCGAGGGCCGGCCGCGGCTGGTCGCGCACCAGGTCGTCAACGGTGACACCGCGCAGGTGTTGGGCTGGACCGCCGCGCTGTCCGCACAGTCCGACCATCCGGTGGCTCAGGCGATTGCCCAGGGTTTGCCTCCCGCCACTGGCGACATCGAGGATTTCACCGCGCTGCCCGGCCGCGGTGTGCGCGGTCGTGTCGACGGCCAGGACCTGTGGCTCGGAAACCACCGTCTGATCGAGGAGCGAGGCGTGTGCTCGCCGGCGACCGAGACGATCCTCGCCGAGCATGAAACCCAAGGGCGCACCACGACGCTGCTGGCGTCGGCCACGGACGTGCTGGCGATCTTCGCGGTCGCCGACACCATCAAGGACAGCTCACGCGCCGCGCTCGAACAACTGCATCGACTCGGCGTGCGCTCGGTCATGCTCACCGGCGACAACAAGCTCACGGCGCGCACCATCGCCACCCAGGCCGGTATCGACGATGCGCGCGGCGACCTGCTGCCGGAAGACAAGCTCGGCATCATCACCGAGCTGCAGGCCGCGCACGGCCCCACCGCGATGACCGGCGACGGCATCAACGACGCGCCGGCACTGGCCCGTGCCGACATCGGCTTTGCCATGGGCGGTACCGGCACCGACACAGCACTGGAGGCGGCCGATATCGTGGTGATGAACGACGACCTGCGCCGCATCCCGGAAACCATCGTGCTCTCGCAGCGCACCCACCGGCTGCTGTGGCAGAACATCGGCTTCGCGCTCGGCGTGAAGCTGGTGTTTCTGGTGCTCGCCCTGTTCGGCGAGGCCAGCATGTGGATGGCGGTGTTTGCCGACATGGGGGCCAGTCTGATCGTGGTGTTCAATGGCCTGCGAATCCTGCGGTAGGGACCGCGTGAGCAGGGAAGGTGTGGACCTCGACCCCTTCCGTTTCGTCTCGCCGGAAAGCCCTGTGCGTCGTCCGGCTGCGCATTCGCCCTTGTGATATATCGCTGGAGATTCTTTTGGCTCTTGCTTCCATGACGACTCTGGAACGTTACCTGGCCGCGGCCACGCGCAAGAACACGCAGCAAAGTTATGCGCAGGCCACGCGCCACTTTGAAGAGGACTTCGGCGGCTTCCTGCCGGCGACCGGGGACGCTGTCGCTCGGTATCTCGCCGCGTACGCCGGCTCATTGTCGAACAACACCCTGCGGCAGCGCCTGTCCGCACTGGCAAGCTGGCATCGTCGTCAGGGCTTTCCAGACCCGACCCGTGAGGAAGTAGTGCGCCAGGCCTTCAAGGGCATTCGCGCTTTGCATGCCACGGTCGAAAAGCAGGCGACGCCGCTTCAGGTCGCGGATCTTGAGCGCGTCGATGCATTCTGCCGCGCCGCCGCAGCGCAAGCGCGCATGGAAGGCGACCGGGCCGGCGAGATGCAGGCGCTCCGCGATCGCGCGTTGCTGCTGCTCGGCTTCTGGCGCGCCTTCCGCAGCGACGATCTGGTCCGCCTGCAGATCGAACACCTGGTCCTGCGGCCGGGCGAGAGCCTGACGCTTTGGTTGCCGACCTCCAAAGGTGATCGCGAGAATCAGGGGCAGACCTGGGTCGTGCCGGCCTTGACTCGGCTGTGCCCCGTCGAGGCGGTCGAGGCGTGGCTGACCGCCTCGAGGCTCGACGCCGGCCCGTTGTTTCGGCGCGTCAATCGCTGGGGAGCGCCGGGCCAGCGCCCCATGAACCGTAAAAGCATCATTCCGTGGCTACGCCGTCTGCTCGCCCAGGCCGGGGTCGACGAAGCACGCAGCTACACGAGTCACTCGCTGCGTCGGGGCTTTGCCGGTTGGGCTACCCATCAGGGCTGGGACCTGAAGGCCTTGATGCAGTACGTGGGCTGGCGCGACATCCAATCGGCGGCGCGCTACGTCGACCCGTTGGCCAGCGACCGGGACCGCCTGGAAGCGGGTCTCGCGCGCTCGTTGCCAGCCGTGGCCGCCCCAGCCCCATCGTCGCCTGCCGATGAGGTCGTGCGGCTTGAAGTGTCGATCGCGCTGCGCCCCTTCGTCGGCAAGACACGGGGCGTTGCCGCCGCACGCCGGCACATCGAGGAGGTGTGCCTCGCGAGACTCGGTGGACAGAAGTTCGGGCGCAAAGGGGACCGGTACCACGTCCAGCTGCCGGCGCAGGCGGATGAGTCCACCCTGACCGAACGCGTCAGCGATCTGCTCGATGAGTTGCACCAGGTCGCCACCAACAACGATTGCTACCTCGAAGCCAGGATTCGGGACGTGGCCACCGGTCAGGTCTGGGACTGACGTGCGCAAGGAGCCGGCGTGACAACCGAGTACGAAACCGCCTACCGGCGCCTCACCGACGACATCAGCGAGCGCGACCTCCGGCGCCTGTTCACGCCCAGCAAGAAAGACCTTGACCTGATCCACGGTATCGCCAAGAAGCCCTACGCGCGCCTCGGTCTCACCATCCACTTCAAGGCCTTCCAGTACCTGGGCTACTTCGTGCTGCTCAAGCACGTGCCCGAGCGGATCAAGGCGCACATTGCCTTGGCGCTGGGCTACAAGCGCCTGCCCCCGGCCTATCGACTCGAAGCCTACGACGGCACCAAGAGCAAGCGCGATCACCTTGCTTCGCTGCGCCGCGTCCTGCGCGTCGAACCGTTCGAGCTGCGCGCGCACCGTGGCTGGGTGGAAGGGGTCGCGCGGGATGCGGCCCAGACCAAGCACAACATTCCGGACATCATCAACCAGCTGATCGACGAGCTGATCCGCCGACGCTTCGAGCTGCCGGTGTTTTCCGTGCTCGAAGACATCGCGCGCGAGGCGCGCACGGCGATCCACGATCAGTACCTGTCTCGCCTGTCGGAGGCGCTGAGTCCGGCGGGCCGCGCCATGATCGATGGACTGCTCAAGCGCGGAACCGACCCGCTGACCGGCTGGAACGCACTCAAGCGCGAACCCAAGCGGCCCACCAATCGGGAGGTACGCCACTGGCTGCAGCATCTGGAGAACCTCAAGCGGCTGGCCGACCAGATGCCACCGCTCGAGATTCCGCCTTCCAAGCTGCGGTTCTTTCGCGACTGGGCGCGCGCCTATGACGCCGCCCAGATGGCGCGGCTGAAGGGCCCGACGCGCTACGGCCTCGCTGCCATCTTCATCCACGCCCAACGCGGTCAGGCGCTGGATGATGTGGTCGATATCTACCTGCGCTTCGTGCAGCGGCTGGAGAACATCGCCGTTCGCAAGCTGCAGGAGCACCGACTGGCGACCGGGTCGGATGCCGACACGCTGATCGAGCGTTTCCTGACCACGCTGCAGGCCGACGACACCCGGGGCAGTGCGGTGAGGCAACTGGCGGCGCTGCGGGACACCTATCAGGACAAGGACGCACTGATCGCAGCCTGCCAGCAGCATCTGTCCGTGCGCCACAAGAACTACCTGCCGTTCCTGGTCGAGCCCTACGAAGGCATGCGCACGCTGCTCCTCAACTGTCTCGACATCGCCGACCTGCACTGCCTTGACGAGGCGTCCGACAGCCGAGCGCTGCTCGGGGTGCTGCAAGGGCTACGAAAGCTGCGGCGCAAGCGCGTCATCACCCATGAGGACGCCGGCCTCGATCCCAAGGATTTGCGTTGGCTCAAGGAGCCCTGGCCTCGGCACGTCGAGATCGATACGCCTGAGGGGCCGGCGCTCGACCGGGTGTTCCTCGAATTGGCGATCCATTTCCGGCTGCGCAACGAACTGAAGTCGGGCGAGCTGTTCGTGCCCAAGGGCAACCGGTTTGATGACTACCGGGAGCACCTGCTCGACGACGAGCGCTTCGCCAAGGAACTCGACGCCTATGGCGAGACCACCCGGATCGAGATCGACCCGGTCAAGCACGTGGCGAAGCTGCGGCGCGAACTGGGTGCCAAGACCGCCCAGGTCGACGCGCGATTCCCCAACAATCCGTTCGCCGAGATCGTCAACAACAAGCTCAAGCTGTCGCGAATTCGGCGCAACGAGCTGAGCCCCGAGGTGAAGCTGCTCGAAGCCGAAATCACGGCCAGAATGGCCGAGGTCAACGTCGCCGACGTGCTGGTCGACGCCTGCCGGTGGGCCAACGTGGCGTCGGAGTTCCGTACCGTGGCCGGCGAGAAAGGCCGCCTCAAGGACCTGTCGCTGCGCATCGTGGTGTCGCTCATCTGCTACGGGCTGAATCTCGGCGCCTCCCAGACCGAGCGCTCCGTGCGCCTGGTTTCGCGCAAGCAGGTCGCCTGGTTGAACCAGCAGTACGTGACCGAGGAGACCCTGGATCGAGCGATCGTCAAGGTCATCAACTGCTTCAACCAGTTCCAGCTGCCGAAGTACTGGGGCAGCGGGATGAGCGCGTCCGCCGATGGCAAGAAGTGGAACATCTACGAGCAAAACCTCATCTCCGAGCGCCACATCCGGTATGGGGGCTATGGCGGCCTCGGCTACTACCATGTGTCCGACCGCTACATCGCACTGATGGCGCACTTCACCACGTGCGGAACTTACGAGGCGATCCACATCCTGGACGGCCTGCTCAAGAACGCCTCGGAGATCCAGCCGGACACCGTGCATGGCGATACGCAGTCGCAGAGCTACCCGGTGTTTGCATTGGCGTACCTGCTCGGCATCAAGCTGATGCCCAGGATCCGGGATCTCGGGGATTGTTCCTTCAGTCGCGCCGAACCCAAGCAGCGCTACACGCATATCAATGCTCTGATGGACGCGGCGATCAAGTGGGACCTGATCGAAGAGCACCTGCCGGAGATGATGCGCATCGCGGTGTCCATCAAAGCAGGGTTGCTGACGTCGTCGTCGATTCTCCGCCGGCTGGGCACGCAGAATCGGAAGAACCCGATCTACTTCGCGTTCGTCGAACTCGGGCGCGTGATCCGCACGCTCTTCCTGCTCGACTACGTGGACGATGTCGAGCTGCGCAGGACGATTCACCGCGCCACCAACAAGAGTGAGCAGTTCAACGGCTTCATGCGACTGGTGTTCTTCGGCGGGGAAGGCGTTGTGGCCGAGAACATGCGCCACGAACAGCAGAAGCTGGTGAAGTGGGCGCACTTGGCTGCGAACCTCATCATCCTGCACAACGTCAACGAAATGACCCGGGTCCTCCGTGAACTCGAAGCCGAAGGCTACGAGCTCACGGAGGAGGCGATGGCAGGCACGTCGCCGTTCCGAATGGGACACCTCAACCGTTTCGGCTTGATGCTGGTGGACAGCAATCGGGACTCAGATCCCTCGCAGGCAGACTGGCAGCCGAAGTCCTCTGGTGCCGGCCCTGAAAACTTTACGGTTCATTGACTTACAGAAGATTGTCGAACTTTTTCCGAATTAACGGCCAACCCTCAACCAGGTGAACTCGCGCTTGGCGGAAGTTCAGAAGCTTGCCGCATCACAAGCCCAAGACCTCGCACGGCTCAGGTCTGAGAAGGATCATGCGGATCAGGAAAGACAGGCTTTGCTCGCTCGCGCCGAGAAACTAGCTCTCGAACTGGATCAGGCGAGACGCGAGGCCGTCGCTTTTCGAGACCAGACAGCCCACCACGTGCGAGCACTGGAAGATCGAGCGCACGCAGAGGTTGATCGGGCCCGCCAGGAGCGCAAGGAGTCTCAGGCGCGCGTCAGGCAGCTTGAACGCGAGTTGGTCGCGACCCGGAACGAGCTCAAGGCGCGCACATTGGATATGAGTCGAGGACTGGAGCGCCTCGAGAAGGAACTGGCGGCACAGCGAATTCGTGCGGACTCAGCCTACTCACAGCTCACAAAGGCGCTCACGTCTATCGAAAGGCTGGGCAAGCCGAACGCACCCAAGAAGGCAGGGCCAAACCGCCAGGCGCGTTCCAAGCCAGTCGCCAAGCAGCAATAGGGTTCCATTGTGGGATGGAGGACACGACGTGGCGACCGGTGCACAGGAATCTGCGTCTGCCGTTCACGCATCTACGTCAGTCATTGCGTCTGCTTGCCGCTGTCCTGCAACTTCTGCAGTGCGTGATCAGAAATTCCGCACGAGATGCTCAGAAATCTCCACGGTGAACATCTGCGTCTGCCGTTCACGCATCTACGTCAGTCATTGCGTCTGCTTGCCGCTGTCCTGCAACTTCTGCAGTGCGTGTGTCAGCCGTGGAAAAAGCTGACGAATCTAAGTGGTTGTTTTGATTAGGAACGGGTGTCAACTTTCGAGCAGGTGTTCGCTTCCAAACTCCGGAGTTTCTTGTGCACATTCCTTGCGGTGACCAAGAGTCCAGGCAATGTCTGCTGTTCGACACACAAGGTTGAGCACTTTCTACGGATGCGCTTACAAATCTGCACACAAGCTGCCAATGAATTACTGGCTCGGCCGAGAAGGGCTGGGGTGAAGGTGATCCGCGCGCTCGCGCGTCCATTCAATATGAATGGCTGACACCCTGTCGGCCTCCGCTGTGACCACGATCCACGGCACGTGCTCCCAGGGTTGCAACCGCGGATGGGAATGGAGAGCTGCGATGTAGCGATCAAGGAGAATTCGGAGTCCGTCAGCGTAGGCGCGCAGCACCAATGCCTGAGCTGCTCGGAAGACATGTGACGCACTAATTTCGTCATGCCAGCTGAACTCGGTCGCCAACAGCAGGTGGTTGAGCGCTACGAGGCTGGGCCTTGGTATGCAGTTCCCATAAACGTAAGCCTTTTCACCAGTCGTCTGTACCGGCAGGTATAGCATGTCTACGTGCTCTGAGTTGCTTCCTGCGGAGATGGCACCCTCCGCTATGGACTGTTCCGCTTCGACCGGAAACAGTGTGCCCGGCGGAACATGACGGGCAATGCCAGTTGCAATCGCACGTAAAGGAGGGACCCACTCCAACGGAACTTCGAGAACGGTCCCGGTCTCTGCTTCGACTTGCGAGCTGAGTAGCATGAGTTCGTGACGTGCATCAACAGACAGCGCCCTCCTGCCCTCGGATCGAAATCGCTGACTGGGAGGCCGCTCCGCTGCCGCAATGCCGGACGGGGCGTTGGCGAGTCCGATCAATACGTTGCCGCTCTCAGATCCAATCAACGGGCAAATCAGCCGTCGCTTGGTGCGAGAGTCCTTAGCCCATGCTAGATAGGCTGCTAGCGCGCTGTCCCGCGCATTGTTGTGGCTTGCGTCAGCCCGGAGAGCCACACGGCGGTCGAAGAAGTCGATCCCGCACTCGCACCGCAAGAGTTGTGCACCCTGTTTGAAACTGAGTGCGAAGGAGCGACCGCAGTTGGGGCAAGCACGGTTGAGAGGAGTTCCATGCCACGGGCAACGGGTTGTCCAGGGCATCTGAAACAACCAAGTGTGAAATCCCTCTCGTAGGCAGGGAATGCAGGCGCGAACCTCCCAGCGGCTTCTTGAATCGGGAACGTCACCGTGAAAGGGCAACCACTCGTTGAATTTCCAGCCTTCCCGTTGCCCTGCATCGACACCTATGGCGACAGAAAAAGAATCAAGGCGTCGTTCGGAAAATGCCAGCACTTTGGCAAGATCTTCGCTTGAAACCAATCGTATATCGAAGGCAGCGTAGAAGTCGGTTCGCGTAAACTGGTTGAGGCGCGCCAACCTCAAGAGCGCTCCGAAGGGTGAGAGATAAGGAACGCGAGACAGATCTCCTCCGACAAATCCATGCAGTGACCGCAAGTCGAATTTGGCGGTGGTGCCAGTTTCCTCGTCGTCCAAGGAACCGGATATGGAACGGACCATGACTAGTCCTCCTCGTCGTCCTTGAGGTGCATGCGACTGAACTCAAACTTGATGTAGCCGCTCGCCTTGAGGGCGTCTTGAATGTCATCGGTGGACAGACTCCTGAAGCCCGGCGCGCACACGGTTCGAGTCAGGATTCTCTGGACGAACAGTTCAAACGTTTTCATTGGCCATTCGTCTAGTGGAGGGAGTCCGTGCGATGCACGCAGCTTGTTGACGATCTCTGTGATCTCTTTGGTATGGCTGCAAAGCCTCCACCCGGCGGCAAAAGCCTGCGGCGCAAAGTGCGAGGAATAGGAGACATCACTTCCGATGGGCCACTTTGCGTTCTCGTCGTACCGCTTCAGAACTTCAGCGATCTCTTCTTCACCACGAAGGCCGTAGAAGCGATGATTTGCCAGCCCGAAGCGCCCCTGCGTATTCCGAGCCAAGCCGGCCACTGATTCCGGCGCAAGCCGGCCACGGATTCCGATCGATGTCGGCCACCCATTCCGAGCCATGCCGGCCGGGATTCCGGGCAAGTCGGCCACCGTTCCGATGG
>JAGRJY010000001.1 GCA_020442465.1 Lysobacterales bacterium | reverse complement strand
GGTCGCAAGCACGGCGAACACCAGCACCCAGAAGCGCGGGGAGAGACGATCCGGCTGCATGGCTTCGGTCATGCTGGTGGCTCCTCCTGACGATCGCGGGAACAGTGTGCGATGGACTGCCTGAACCGCGGCATCGGCGTGGCGAACGGGTCGCCTTGCCGATCGTGCACCAGTATTCGTGAGACAGGCTTCGCGGCGGCAGCGCAATCCTCGCGCCTCCGTGCCGAGGCCGAATCGCGACCGCATGCCGAGCGAACGCGGGGCTCGAGCATACCGTCCACGCAGAACGGCGGTCGCCACCCCCTGCACGGCCTGCCTCTGAGCGGCCTGTCCCTGCGCCGCGCGCCCCTGCATCGAGCGCACTCGGCCTGTCCGGTGGTCAGCGCACCGTCCGATTCGACGGTCGGCCTGGTTGCAGCCCGATGTGCGGCCCGATGCCGGCGTGGCTCGATCCGATGGATGCCGGTTCGCCGGGATGACCGCGTGGCGAGGGCGTTTGCTGCTCCGCCCGAACGTTTCGCTTCGACCCATCAGCTTGGCGCGCGCCGCGGCGTCACCCGAAGGGTGCGCGTTGGCGCAGGGCGTCCGAGTCCGAGTCCGAGCTGCGAGCTGCGAGCTGCGAGCTGCGAGCTGCGAACTGCGAACTGCGAACTGCGAACTGCGAGTATCGAGTCTCCGCCCCTCAGCCCCGCACGTCCCCGTCCACGATCACCACATCGGCGGCGCGCGCAGCGAACAGGCCGCAGGTGACGACGCCGACGATCTGGTTGAGTTCCTGTTCGAGCCTGACCGGATCGAGGATGCTGAGGTTGTGCACGTCGAGGATCCAGTTCCCGTTGTCGGTCACCACGCCATCGCGCCAGACCGGCTGGCCGCCGAGCGCGGCGATCCGGCGGGCGACGTGGCTGCGGGCCATCGGGATGACTTCGACCGGCAGCGGGAACTTGCCGAGCACGTCGACCTGCTTGGCGCCGTCGATGACGCAGACGAAGCGCTGCGCCACCGCGGCGATGATCTTCTCGCGGGTGAGCGCGGCGCCGCCGCCCTTGATCAGGCGGCGGTGCGGATCGCATTCGTCGGCGCCGTCGACATACAGCGGCAGGCTGCCGACCGCGTTGAGATCGAGCACCGGGATGCGCTGTGCCTTGAGCAGGGCCGTGCTCTGTTCGGAGCTCGACACCGCGCCTTCGATGCGGTCGCGCCAGGCGCCCAGGCCTTCGATGAAGTACTTGACCGTGGAGCCGGTGCCGACGCCGACGACGCTGCCTTCCTCGATGTAGCCGAGCGCCCGCTCGGCCGAGCGCTGCTTGCCTTGCTCACGCGGGTCCATGCTGCTTCTCCATCTTGATCAGATAGTTCCACTGCTCGGCAGTCACCGGCAGCACCGACAGTCGGTTTCCACGACGCAGCAGCGGGAAGTCGCCCAGCGCTTCGGCGTGGGTTTTGAGTTCGTCCAGACTGAGAAGGCGGCGCAGCCGGCGATCGAACACGACGTCGACCAGCAGCCATCGGGGGTCCTCAGGCTTGCTGCCCGGATCGTAGTAGTCGGACTCGGGGTCGAACTGGGTCGGATCAGGGCGCGCCTTGCCGGCAATCCTGGCGATGCCGACGATGCCGGGCGGCTGGCAGTTGCTGTGGTAGAACAACACGCGGTCGCCGCGCTTCATGCCGTCGCGCATGTAGTTGCGCGCCTGGTAGTTGCGGACGCCATTCCAGGGTTCGCTGCCGACGCGTTCGAGGTCGTCGATCGAGAACTCCTCCGGTTCGGACTTCATCAGCCAGAAGTTCATGGGCAACGGAGATTCATGGGTAGCGGAAATTCATGGGTAGCGGCAGCTCATGGGCAACAGGGATGCAATGGGCTCGCCGACGCTGCATCGACGCTCCGGGGCGCGCATGATCGCACACGCGCGGCGCACTCCCCCGCATTGCGGTCGATCGCCGAAAGAGAGAGCGCTCAGCGCGCCGGCTCGGCCGGCCGAGTGGCGTGGATGAGCTCCTGCTCGGTCACGATGTGGTCGAGCGGCACATCCCACGGCTCGGAGCTCAGGTCGGGCACCTCCTGGAACGCGTAGGCCGCGCCGACCAGCAGCGGCTTCTGGCCGCGCGCACGATCGTGCAGGAACGCGAACGCGCGATCGTAGTAGCCACCGCCCATGCCGAGCCGGTCGCCACGGCGGTTGAAGGCCACCAGCGGCAGGATCACCACATCGAGTTGCTCCGGCGACCAGACCGTCTGCGTGTCCGGTTCGGGGATGCCGTAGCGGTTGGTGCGCAGGGCGTCGCCGGTTTGCCACGGCGCGAAATGCATGCGCCGCCCCGATTGGGTGACCGGCAGTGCGTAGCGTTCGGGCGCGAGCAAGGGCATCAGCGCGTGCAGCGGCAGCTCGCCGTCGCAGGCCCAGTACCCGGCGACGCGTCCGTCGCCGAGCAGCGGCTGCAGATGGCGAGCGACGGCGGCGGCGGCCTGCAGTCGGGAACGCGGATCCATGCCGCGACGCTCAGCGCGCAGGCGTTCCCGAAGCTGCTGACGTTGCTGGGCATCCATGGCTGGAACAATGCCGCCCGCTCGGCACGATGTCCAATCGCTGGATGCGCGCGACGCGACGTTGCATCGCTGCAAGCGTGCACGCGCACAGCGGCATGGCGCGCAGTCGTTGCGCGGTGGACGCGGGGTTCAGCGCGCAGGCGATCCGACGCAGCGAGGCGTGCTCAGGCTGGAGTCGCCCGCGCCACGACCCCACCGCGTGCGCCACGCTGCGCGCATGCGTCGGATCGCTCGGCGGGGCGCCGGGTTGCTGTCGGTTTGGCGCCCGGCTTGGGCGCTGCGGTGAAGCGGGGCGGAGCGCCGCGCGACAGGGCACGTGGTGGCCTGGTCTGCGGGACGCTGCGGGGAGGGATGCACGCCCTCCGCCGCGCCGGTGTGCACGCTGACGACCTTGATCCCGAGGATCAGGTGGGAAGGCTAGACCGGCTTCGGGCTTCCCGCTCGTGGCGGACTTGCACTCCCGTCGGGTTCGCAGTCCCTGGGTCGTTAATTAGGGTCAAGGCAAATGAAAGCGTACGCAGTCGGACACGGCAGAGAACGGCGGAATCAGTCTAGCAGTTCACGACCGGCACACCGTGATCCACGGCGACAATTCTTGACGCGCGGTTGCTGCGTGGTTCAGCACGCCGGGAGACGGGTGTCCGGCATCGCACTTCCATGCGTGTCGACACGGCAGGGCACACCGAGGCCGGTCGAACAGATCGACGCCGGATCACGGGGACAGGCCGCGGAAAAAGCGGAGGGAAGAGCGATCAGCAGTCGGGGGCGCGTGTCCACACGCTGGCGGATTCAGCGAAGCCTTGGGGAAGTCAGGAGCACCGCTCCGACTACTCACCCCTCTGCGTGGCTTGCCCGCCAGGCGGCGCGCGCGGTGAAGACCCGGCGAGGGCCGAGGGAGTCGCCCCGACCGCTCCCCCGTTTCCTATTCCCCCTACCGCTCCATCGCCTTCAGGGTCTGCTGCAGGCGAATTTCCAGCTGACCCAGGCCTCGCCCCAGTTCAATCTCACGGCGATTGACTTCGTGCTCGGCCTGCAGGCGCTCATTGGCGAGATTGAGTGCCGCCAGCACCGCGATGCGCTCGAGCGGCGCCATGCGGTGGTTCTTGCGCATCTCGCGCAGGCGCTCGTCGAGCAGACGCGCGGCCGCGACCAGCCCTTCGCGTTCTTCGTCGGGGCAGGCCACCAGGTATTCCTTGTCGAGGATGCGCACCGCGACGGGTTCGCTCACGCGTTGTGCTCCAGCGACTTCAAACGGTGGATCATGGCCTCGACCCGGGAGCGGGCCTGCTCGTTCTTGGCGACCAGGGCGGCGCGCTCGCTGACCAGCTGCTCCTGCGCCGCGCGCAGCTGCTGGTTCTCATCCTGCAGCCGACGCATGGCGTGCAGCAGCCCGTCGAGCTGCTCGGCGAGCGCGTGCATGCGTTGCACCGGATCCTGATCCATGTCGCGGACGATAGGCCCGCGTCGTGACGCGGTCAAGGCGAGAAGCCGGGATCAGGGAAAACGACGAGAAGCCGGAGAAGATGTGGACGCGCGCGCCTCGGATCCGGCTTGCCCTGTGCGCGGGAACGCGCTTGCGGGCAGGTCCTGCCGCGCGCGCTTGCCTGCTCCGCGCAGCCCTGTCCCTCATCCCCCCTTGCTTTGCCCAAACCCGCGCAGGAAGGCCAGGCAGTCGTCCTCGCGCATGGGTCGGGCGACGTGGAAACCCTGCACCTGGTCGCAGCGCTGGCCGCGCAGGAAGGCGAGTTGCTCGGCGGTTTCGACACCCTCGGCGACGACCTGCAGGCCGAGCGAGTGGGCCATCGAGATGACGGTGGCGGTGATCGCCTTGTCCTCGGGGTCGTGGGTGAGGTCGCCAACGAATTCGCGGTCGATCTTCAGGGTGTCGATCGGCAGGCGCTTGAGGTAGGACAGCGACGAATAGCCGGTGCCGAAATCGTCGATGGCGATGCTGGCGCCGCGCTGCTTCACCTGCTGCAGGATGCGGATCGCCTGCTCGGCGTTCGCCATCAGCATGCTTTCGGTCACTTCGAGCTCGATGCAGGCCGGCGGCAGGCCGGTTTCCTCGACGACCAGGGCGATCTGCTCGTCCATGTGGCTGCGCAGGAACTGCATCACCGAGACATTGACCGCCACCACCAGATCTTCGAAGCCTTCGCGCCGCCAGCGCGCCAGCGTGCGTGCGGCTTCGCGCAGCACCCACTCGCCGATCGGCAGGATCAGACCGGTCTCTTCCGCCAAGGGGATGAACTGCGTCGGCGGCACGCTGCCGAGCTCGGGGCTGTCCCAGCGCAGCAGGGCCTCGACGCCGCTGATGCGGTCGTCGGCGAGACTGAGCTTGGGCTGGAACTCGAGGCGCAGCTCGCTGCGATCGAGCGCGCGGCGCAGCGACGCGAGCATCGCCGCACGCCGTCGCGTCTCGGCGTCCATGTCGTCGTTGTAGACCTGCCAGGTATTGCGTCCGCGCGCTTTCGCGGCATACATCGCGGTGTCGGCCGACTTGAGCAGGTCGGCGGGCACCTGACCGTGATCGGGAAACAGCGCGACGCCGACCGAGGGCGAGATCTGCACCTCGCTGCGGCCGTCCATGTCGAGCGGGGTGACGAAGGCGTGCACCACGCGGCTGGCGACGCGCTCGACCTGTTCGAGATCCTGCACGTCCTCGAGCACCACGGTGAATTCGTCGCCGCCCAGACGGGCGACGGTATCGGTTTCCTTGACCGTGGCGAGCAGGCGCGCCGCGGCCGATTTCAGGATGCGGTCGCCGACCGAATGACCGAGCGTGTCGTTGATGTCCTTGAAGCGGTCGAGGTCGAGAAACAGCACCGCCACTTTCAGGTCGGCACGGCGCGCGCGCACCAGGGCGCGGGCCAGGCGCTCGGACAGCAATGCGCGGTTCGGCAGCCCGGTCAGGGTGTCGTAGTTGGCGAGATAGCGCAGCTCCTGCTCGGCGCGCTTCTTCTCGGTGATGTCGCTGACCACGGCGACGAAGTGACTGCGCACGCCCTGGCCGTCGCGCACCTCGTTGAGCTCGAGGGCGCCGAGGAACTCCTCGCCGTCCTTGCGCCGCTGCCAGATCTCTCCGGCCCAGCGACCGGTGCGCTCGACGCTCTCGCGCAGGCGGCGGTAGAACTCCGGCGGCTGCTGCGCCGAGTCGAGCAGCGAGCTCGGTGCGCCCAGTACTTCGCCCTCGCTGTAGCCGGTCATGCGCTCGAACGCGGGATTGACCGAGACGAAGCGGAACTGCAGATCCACTACACATACCGCTTCACCCATGCTGCGCAGCACTTCGTGGGCGATGCGGCGTTCGCCCTCGGCGGCGCGCGAGGCGGTGATGTCGCGGGCGGTACCGGCCATGCGCGCAGGCTGGCCGTTCTCGTCGCGGGCCACGAGCTTGCCGCGGGCGCGCACCCAGGTCCACTCGCCCTGCGCGTTGCGGATGCGATGCTCGGACTCGTAGGCCTCGGCCTGGCCGCTGATGTGGGCCTGCAGCAGGCGCTGCACGCGCGGCAGATCGTCGGGATGCACCGCATTGCTGCGCCACTCGTCGGTCGACAGCGCGTGCTGGGCGCGCATGCCGAGCAACTGGTCGGCACCGACGCGGACCACCTTGTTGGCCTTGAAATCCCAGTCCCAGAATTCGTCGCCGGATCCCCACAGCGCGAGCTTGAGGCGCTCCTCGCGCTCCTGGATCTGCAGCAGCAGGGCGCGCTCCTGGCGCAGCCGTGCCTGCTGCAGGGCGGCGAAGCCGAAGATCACGCCGAGCGCGGCGAACAGGTAGCCAAGTCGGGCGATGCCGCTGTTCCACCACGGCGCGTGGATCACCAGCGGGAGATCGAGCTCCTGGGCGCTCCAGCGTCCATCGTGGTTGCTGCCGCGCACACGCAGCCGGTAGCGCCCCGGATCGAGGTTGGTATAGGTGACCTCGGCGCGCCCGCGCAGTTCGGTCCAGCCGGCGTCGAATCCCTCGAGCAGGTATTCGAAGCGGTTGCTCGCCGGGTCGGCGTAGTCGAGCGAGGCGAAGCCGAAGCGGAACACCCGATCGGTCTGCTGCAGGTCGAGCAGATCGGGGTGCAGCAGCGGCAGCTCGCGGTGGCGTCGCGAGCCGATGCTGTAGCCGGTCAGCACCACCGCGGGATCGAAACGGCTGGTATCGATGTGTGCCGGATCGAACACGTTCAGGCCCTTGATGCCACCGAAGGCCAGCGTGCCGTCGGCGAGCCGCAGCTGGGCGCCGCCGTTGAATTCCAAGTCCTGCAAGCCATCGTCCATGCCGAAGCGGCGCACCTGCAGGGTCTCGGCGTCGACCCGCACCAGACCCAGGTTGCTGCTCGCCCAGATGCCGCCCTGCGCGTCTTCGAGCACGCCATAGATGGTGTTGCTGGGCAGCCCGGCATCGCTCGCAAACCGGGTGAAGCGCAACGGCTGGTCACGCGCCGGCAGGTCGGCCACGCACAGCCCGCTGTGGGTGGCCACCCAGAGCCGGCCGCGTGCCGACTCGACGGTGCCGCGCACCAGTTCGCCGGCCAGCGATTCGGGATCGGCAGGGTCGTGACGGTAGTGGCGCAGCTTGCCGCTGTCCGGTTCGTAGCGCACCAGCGATTTCATGCTGCTGATCCACAGCGCGCCGTGCGAATCTTCCTGGATGTGGTGGATCATCGGCTGGTTGTGCGCTTCGAGCGTGGGCTCGATCGGCACCAGGGTCCAGGTGCGGGTGGCGGCATCGAGGCGGGCGACGCCGAGGCTGTCGGTGCCGAACCACCAGGCCGAACCGTCGCGCGCGCGGGTGACGCTGCGGAAGCGCGCGTCCGCAGGCAGCGGCCCACGCGCCGCGCCGGCGGCAAGCGCCCGTGCAGCGTGCCGGGTCGGATCGAGCTCGAACGGTCCGTGATCGGTGCCGACCATGACATGGCCGTCTTCAGCTTCGGCCAGCCCGAGCACGCGCACGCCGCGCCGGATGGTGCCGCCTTCGACCGCGGCCTCGATCGCATCGATGAAGTTCTCGAAGCGCCCGCTGCGCAGATCGACGCGCTTGAGCCCGTCGGACTCGGCGCCGACCCAGAAGCTGCCGTCGGCGGTCTGCAGCAGCGATCGCAGGTTGTTGCTGCTGGTGCCATCGCCGCCCTTGGCGGCATCGAACAGCAGGCTGAAGTGCGAACCGTCGACGTGCGCTGTGGCGATGCCGGTCGATTCGCCGCCGAGCCAGAGCAGGTCGCTGCGGTCGACCATCAGCGAGGCAATCCGGCGCTCAGGCAGGCCGGCCGGCATCTCGGGGTCGTAGAGCACCGGCTCGGCCTTGCCGCCGACGGTGTCGAGGCGCAGCAGGTTGCCGGCCAGCAGGGCGAGCCAGAGCTGGTTGCCGCTGTCGCTGGCGATGCGCCAGACCGGCGGCACCGGCCGCCCGTCGCCGAGCATGACCTGCTCCAGGGTCTGCCCGTCGCGCACGCGGAACAGGCCGTCGACGGTGCCGACCCACAGCGTGCCGAGCCGGTCACGGTGCAGCCCAAGCGCCGGCCGCTCGGGCCCGACACGCAGGTACGAACGACTGTTGGTTTCGATGCGGAAGACGCCGCCATCGCTGGCGACCCAGAGCAGACCCTGGTCGTCGAGGTCGAGTTCGACCGAGCGCGGCATCCCGCGCCGATCGACGCGCCCCTCGCCGGCCAGCTGAAGCACCGGCGTACGCTGGTGACTCAGTGGATCATAGTGTTCAACACCGGCACCGGTACCGAGCCAGAGCGTGCCGTCGGCGGCTTCGCGAATCGCCGCCACCTGGTTGCGGCGCGGATCGGCCACCTCCTCGGCAGGCTCGTGGCGCTCGATCGTGCCGGTGCGCAGGTCGAGGCGGGCGATGAAATGTGCGTTCATGCCCAGCCACAGACTGGACCGGCGACCGTGCGCGATCGTGGTGAGGAAGCTCTCCGGCAGCGAACCGGCATCGGCCGGATCGTGCTGGAAGCGCAGGAACTCGTAGCCGTCGTAGCGATGCAGCCCGCCCTGGGTGGCGATCCACACGAAGCCCTGATCGTCCTGCAGCATCGCCGGCACGGTGTTCTGCGCGAGGCCGTCCGCACTCGAGATCGACTGGAAGTAGTGGTCGCGGCGCAGCGCGCCGGCCGGTGAGGCCGCAAGCAGGAGGCCGATCAGCATGCCAACGGCCCCGGCCAGCGGACCCCGCCTCCGGCGCGAACGGCAGACAGCGCTGACGGTGCGGGCGCTCACCGCCGCAGTGTAGGTCGCGCGTGCGGCCAGCAACAAGGCGCGGCGCGCGGTGCAGGGTCCGCTGTGCAGCGCGGGAAGGTCGCGCTTGGCGTTGTCAGGTTCTAGACTTCCGACCTGACCCCTCAGCCCGCACGGCATGGACGACGCCCGACTCCCCGACTATCACGACATCGGCGCGGCACTGCGCAGCCTGCAGATCGCGGTCGAACCCAGCGAGCTGCATGGCGCGCTGGCTGGCTTCATCTGCGGCGGCGGCAGCCCCGACAGCCGCACCTGGATCCGTCAGCTGCAGCTGGAAGGCCCGGACATCGAAACCGCCGAGCCGCTGCGTCAACTGTTCGACGTGACCTGCGCACAGCTGGCCGACCCGTCGTTCGGATTCCTTCTGCTGCTGCCCGAAGGCGAGTCGACGGTCACTGCGCGCGCCGACGCCATGGTCGACTGGGTGCGCGGCTTCCTTGGCGGCTTCGGACTGGCCGCGGGGCCGACGCCCGGGCTCACCGAGGACGCACAGGAAGCGCTGACCGACCTCGGCCACATCGCGTCGACGACGCTCGACTGCGACGATCCCGAGCACGACGAAGAGTCGCTCACGGAAGTGTGCGAGTTCGTCCGCGTGGCCGCGCTGCTGCTGCTGCACGACGGCAAGCGCCCGGCACCGGGCTCGTCGAGCGTGCACTAGGGCGCGTAGCGGGTGCGCTGCGATGGCGCCGGCGACGCGCGCGCGGATCGGGCGCGGTACCATGCCGATCGACCCACGCGCCGATGCGGCAGCAGACGGCCCCTGCGCCGCGCGATGACGCGGCGGGCTCCACCAGCGACGAATCAAGGCTCCGCCCTGCCCACATCGCCATCCAGCTGATGCCTTCATGATCAAACCTGCCGAGTACCAGCGCCGCCGCCGCCAGTTGATGCGTCACGCCGGCGACGACAGCATCCTGATCATCTCTGCCGCACCCGAGCGCGTGCGCAGCCACGACACCCACTTTCCGTACCGGCAGGACAGCGACCTGTGGTACCTGTCAGGCTTCAACGAGCCCGAGGCGGTGCTGGTGCTGGTACCGGGTCGCGCCGCCGGCGAGGCGCTGCTGTTCTGCCGCGAACGCCATCCCGAACGCGAGATGTGGGACGGCGCGCGCCTCGGTCCCGAGGGCGCGGTCGAGCAACTGGGTCTCGACGATGCCTTCGACATCGCCGACATCGACGACATCCTGCCCGGCCTGATGGAAGGCCGGAACCGCGTCTACTACCACTTCGGCCGCGATCCCGACTTCGATCTGCGCCTGATGGGCTGGCTCAACCGCGTGCGCGCCAAGGTGCGTCTCGGCGCGCATCCGCCGCACGAGTTCCTGCAGCTGGGCCATCTGCTCAACGAGATGCGCCTGTTCAAGAGCCGCGACGAGATCCGGCTGATGCGCCGCGCGGCGGAAATCGCCGGCGAGGCGCACGAACGGGCGATGCGCGCGACCCGGCCCGGGCTGCACGAGTACGCGATCGAGGCCGAACTGCTGTACGGCTTTCGTCGCCACGGCGCAGTGCCGGCCTACGAACCGATCGTCGGCGGCGGCAGCAATGCCTGCGTGCTGCACTACCGCGCCAATCAGGCGCCGCTGCAAGACGGCGACCTGTTGCTGATCGACGCCGGCGCGGAATGGCAGGGCTATGCCTCGGACATCACCCGCAGTTTCCCGGTCAACGGCCGCTTCAGCGCCGCCCAGCGCGCGCTGTACCAGGTGGTGCTGGAGGCTCAGCAGGCCGCGATCGACGCCGCACGGCCGGGGCACAGCTGGGAGGCCCCGCACGCCGCGGCGGTCGAGGTGCTCACCGAGGGCCTGCTCGCTCACGGCCTGCTCAAGGGCACGCTGAAACGCTGCATCGCCAACGGCGACTACAAGCGCTTCTACATGCACCGCACCGGCCACTGGCTCGGCCTCGACGTGCACGACGTCGGCGACTACAAGATCGACGGCAGCCCGCGCCTGCTCGAAGCGGGGATGGTGCTGACCGTCGAGCCGGGCTTGTACATCGCCCCCGATGCGAAAGTCGCCGCGAAGTGGCGCGGCATCGGCATCCGCATCGAGGACGACGTGCTGGTCACCGGCAAGGGCAACGAGGTGTTGAGTCCGCATGCGCCGAAAGAGGTCGACGAGATCGAGGCGTTGATGGCGGGGTAATGGGGTGGGAGACGGGCGCCGGATCGCGAGGGCGCGCTCGCTGCATCAGGCGGCGCACCGTGGTCGCCGCCGGATCTGGCGCCACCCTCTGAACGTCGCGCTCCCGCGAACCTTGTCCCGATTCCCATCTCGCAGCACGCTCCCGCGACCCATCTCCCGTCTGCCGCAACGCGTTCCCGCCCCGCGCTGCTCCACCCTCGCTTCACCGCACCCGCCGGTCCGTCGGACGCGCGACCAGCGACCCGCGCATCGGATGCTGCCAAGCTCGCGGCCTGATCCGAGAGGAATGTCTCCACGATGCGCATGCGATCCCCGATACCTGCCCTGCTGTTGAGCCTGTTCTGCGTGGCGACCTGCTGCGCGGCCGCCACCGTGTCCGCCGAGGTGTCCGCCGAGGCGCCGGCGCGGTCGGCCGCCGACCGCGAGCGCGACGCGCGCGACCACCCTGCCGAAGTGCTGGCGTTTGCGGGCATCAAGCGCGGTGATCGGGTGGCTGACGTGTTCGGCGGCGCCGGCTACTACAGCGAACTGCTGCAGCAGGCAGTCGGTGATTCCGGGCACGTGCTGCTGCTCAACAACGGCGGCTATCAGGCCTACGCCAAGCAAGGCCAGGCCGAGCGCTTCGCCGACGGTCGCCTGGCGCAGGTCGAGCGCCGCGTCGCCGAAGCTGCGGACCTGGGACTGGGCGAGGCGCAGTTCGATGCCATCGTCATGGTGATGGCTTTCCACGACGTCTACTGGGTGGACGAGAAGGAAGGCTGGCCGGCGATCGATCGCAGCAAGTTCAATGCCCAGCTCGCCCGCGCGCTGAAGCCCGGCGGCGTGCTGCTGATCGTCGATCATGCGGCCAGGGACGGCACCGGCATGGACGCGGTCAACGCCCTGCACCGGATCGACGAGGCCTTCGTGCGCCGCGAGCTGGAACAGGCCGGCCTGTCCTTCGACGGCAGCCTCGACCTGCTGCGCCACCCCGAGGACGATCGCAGCAAGCACGTGTTCGATGCCGCCATCCGCGGCAACACGGACCGGTTCGTGCATCGGTACCGGAAAGCGGCGAAGAGCGGTCAGTAGACGGGGCGCGCTTGCCCGCGTGGAGACTGCTGCAGCGGCTCGAGACGCACGCCCCAATCACCCGTCACGGCGTCGATGGCGGACGAGGGGAAAGGGACAAGCAGTCAGGACACGCCTGCACGTGCGCGGTCTGTGCCGGGCGTTCGAGGATCACGCCTCGACGACTGCCCTCTGAACCCGGCTCTCGAGGGTTGCGTTCTCGGGGCAAACGCTCACGCCCCGGGAACTGGCCCGCAAGCGCGCTGCGCGCGCGCGGACCACTCATCCCGCATTCCTCGCTCCTAGCAGTCTGTTGAAGAACGCCCATCGTGGGCGTTTTTCAAGTCACGAGTCCGGCACAGGTCCGTACTCGCTCCCGACGAATCCATCGCTTACGCGATCGATTCGCGAACGCGACATCCGTGTCGCGCAGAATCAGGGTGTTTCTCAACACCCTGCTAGGGCTTCTCCGCCTCCGCATGCACCCGCTCGCGGCGCAGCAGGTAGAGGCCGCTGGCGACGATGACGCCGGCGCCGGCCCAGGTCAGCCGGTCGGGCAGCACGCCCCAGATCATCGCGTCCATGGCGACCGAGTACAGCAGGGCGGTGTATTCGAACGGTGCGACCACCGAGGCTTCGCCCTGTCGGAACGCCTCGGTGATGGCGACCTGGCCGAGCATGCCGAGCACGCCGACCCCGGCGATCAGCGGCCAGTGCGCGGTGTCGATCGGTCGCCACGCCGGCGCGGCCAGCACGGCAGCGACCGTGCCCATCACCGCGAGCATCCAGAACACCATGCTCGGTGTCGCATCGGTGCGACCGAGGATGCGCACCAGCACTGCCGACAGCGCATAGCAGAACGCCGAACCGAGCACGGCGAGCCCGCCCCACAGGCTCAGGCCCACGGCGTCCGGGCGCAGCACCAGCAGCACGCCGGCAAGCCCCATGGCGATCGCGGTCCAGCGTCGCGGTCCGATGCGCTCGCCAAGCAGTGGAATCGCCAGCAGGGTGACGATCAGCGGGGCGACGAAGAATGCGGCATACACGGTGCTCAGCGGCATCGCGGCCAGCGCGCTGATGAAGCCGACCATCATCCCGACGCCGAGCACGCCGCGCAGCAGCTGCAGTGACCAGCGCACGCGCAGCAGTCCGCGCGCGCCGATCCGCCACAGCGCCCAGGCGAACGCGAACGGCAGCGAGGAGAGCCCGCGCAGCGCCGACACCTGGATCGCCGGGTAGTGCGCCGACAACGCCTTGAGCATGCCATCCATGCAGGCGAGCAGGCCGATGGCCAGGACCATCAGCAGCACGGCGCGGCCGCTGTGGCTGTCGGGCGACGCGGCCGGGGCGGTGTCGGCGGGATCGGGGTGGCGGGTGCGCATGGGTGGCGAGGTGGGAGGCTGGAGGCTGAAGGTGGGTCGCGGGAGCGTGAAGTTCAGTAGATCGGGAGAATCCTGGTCGACGACAGCGGAGTCGGATTCTCAGCAGTGCATGGGTTTGGAGCATGGAGTCGGATCGCCGGAGCGTGCAGCTCAAAGGGTCGGGAGAAGATCTGCGATGACGGCACCGCACCGCTTGCTGCGGCGCGCGCCCGCGCCCCACCTCCCGCCTCCCTTCCGCGCGCTCCCGCAACCCGACTCTCGAGCACCGCCCCACCCAGCGGGCCGGTGCGCGCCGGATGACCCGGAAGCGCGCGAGTGTGCGGCAGTCCCCGGCGGCTGTCGACGCACGCGGCGCGGCGCATTCAGCACCGATGCAGCGGCAGAAAGTTGACGCTCGCCGCGCGGGCTTTCATGCTCCGCCGCTGCCGCCGCGGAGAACCCATGGACGAAGCCCTGCTGCCGTTGAGCCTGTTGACGCTTGGCTTCCTGTGCCAGTGGCTGGCCTGGCGGGTACGCCTGCCGGCGATCCTGTTCCTGCTGCTGACCGGTATCGTCGCCGGCCCGGTGACCGGTGCGCTGGATCCGGATGCCCTGCTCGGCGACATGCTGTTCCCGCTGGTCTCGCTCGGCGTCGCGATCATCCTGTTCGAGGGCAGCCTGGGGCTGCGCTGGTCGGAGCTGCGCGGAGTCGGCTCGGCGGTGTTCAACCTGGTGTCGATCGGCGCGCTGATCAGCCTCGGCGTGCTCGCGCTGGCGGCGCACTACCTGGCCGGCCTGTCCTGGGAGCTTGCCCTGCTGTTCGGTGCGCTGACCTGCGTGACCGGCCCGACCGTCGTCGTGCCGATGCTGCGCTCGGTGCGACCGAACGCACGCATCGCCAACGTGCTGCGCTGGGAAGGCATCGTCATCGATCCGATGGGCGCGCTGTTCGCCGTGCTGGTGTTCAACTGGATCCTGTTCGGGCTCAAGGTCGACACCCTCAACGACGCGATGGTGCCGTTCGCCACCACGGTGCTGGTCGGCGCGGCGGCGGGAGTGATCGGCGCCTGGGTGCTGGCCGAGCTGCTGCGGCGGCATCTGGTTCCCGACTATCTGGAGAACTACGCCGCCCTGGTCGGGGTGCTGCTGGTGTTCTCGCTGTCGAACGCCCTCGCCCACGAGTCCGGGCTGCTCGCCGTGACCGTGATGGGCATGTGGCTGGGCAACCGCAAGGACTTGTCGATGGACGAGATCCTCGACTTCAAGGAACACCTCTCCACCCTGCTGATCTCGCTGCTGTTCATCGTGCTGGCCGCGCGGCTGTCCTGGCCCGGGCCGGCGACGGTGCTGGCCGGCCTGATCGTGCTGGCCGCCGCCGTGGTGGTGGCGCGACCGCTGTCGGTCTTCGTCTCGACCCTGGGCAGCGGGCTGACCTGGAAGGAGCGCGCACTGATCGCCTGGATCGCCCCGCGCGGCATCGTCGCCGCGGCGGTGTCGGCGCTGTTCGCGCTGAAGCTCGAAGCCCTGGAGTTTGCCGGCGCGGAAAAGCTCGTGCCGCTGACCTTCATGCTGATCATCGGCACGGTGATCCTGCAGAGTGCGACCTCGCGCCAACTGGCGCAGAAGCTCGGCGTCTCGCAGCCGTCCGACCACGGCGTGCTGATCGTCGGCGCTACCCCGGTGGCGCGCGCGATCGGACGCGCGCTGCACCAGCAGAAGGTGCAGGTGCTGATCGCCGACGACGACTGGATCGCGATTCGCGCGGCGCGCATGGATGGTCTCGCCACCTACTTCGGCAATCCGGTCTCCGAACACGCCGACGTGCACATGGACCTCACCGGCATCGGCACCCTGGTCGCGGCGTCGAGCCGGCGCGAGATCAACACGCTGTCGTGCGTGCGCTTCGGCCCGGAGTTCGGCGAGAAGCAGGTGTTCCGCATCCGCATCCTCGGCCCCGGCGAGGCGCCGAAGCAGTCGGTGTCCGGCGCGCTGCGCGGCACCGTGCTGTTCGGCGAGACGGTGACCCAGCGCCTGCTCGAGGAACGTCTGGAACAGGGCTATTCGATTCGCGCCACCCGGCTGACCGAGGAGTTCGCCTGGAAGGACTACCGCGCCAAGCAGCCGGAAGACAGCCTTCCGCTGTGCGCGATCGATGAAGAGGGTGCGGTGCGGCTGTCGCTGGATGCGGAGAAATTCGCGGCCAAGCCGGGCTGGGTCGTGCTGGCGCTGAGCAAGCGTCAGCAGGAAGCGGTCACGCAGGGCGCACCGGCCGACCCGGGCACGAACGGGCTGGCGCCGTTGAACGAACAGGAAGAGGCTGCGCGCGCATGATCCGCTGGGTGGGTTTCGACGCTGACGACACGCTGTGGCAGAGCCAGTCGTATTTCGACGCGGCGCAGGAGGCCTACGAGCAGATCCTGAGCCGCTATCTGGACGTGGCCGACGACCGCGTGCACGCGCATCTGCTGGAAACCGAGCGGCGCAACGTGCGCTTTTTCGGCTATGGCGCCAAGGGCATGATCCTGTCGATGCTCGAAGCCGCGGTGGCACTGACCGAGGAGCGCATCAGCGGCGCCGACGTACGCCACATCCTCGAACTGGGCATGGACGTGCTGCAGCATCCGGTGGAGCTGCTGCCGGGGGCGCGCGAAGCGGTGGAGCAGGTGGCGCGCCACTACGAGATCGTGCTGATCACCAAGGGCGACCTGCACCATCAGGAACGCAAGGTCGCCGAGTCCGGTTTGAACACGTTGTTCCACCACATCGAAATCGTTTCGGAGAAGGACCCGCCGACCTACGCGCGGCTGTTCGCCGAATTCGGCTGCGCCGCCGAGGAGTTCGCCATGGTCGGCAATTCGCTGCGGTCCGACATCGAACCGGTGATCGAGCTGGGCGGCTGGGGCGTGCACGTGCCGCATGACCGGCTGTGGGCGATGGAGGCCGAGCACGGCGTCGACCCGGATCACCCGCGCCTGCGCGTGGTCGAGGACCGCGCGCAGGTGCTCGAGGCATTGCGCGGGTTCGCGAACTAGCAGGCATCCGGCCGGCGCCGGCGGGCACGGCGCTGCACTGCCACAAGTCGGCGATACGGCGCCGCAACGCGATACCGCGATGCGGGCGTCAACGATCCACGCTGAGCAGGGCGTGCAGCAGGTTGTCCTGGAATTCCGCGTTGCCGGTCAGCTGGTCGTGGCGCTCGCACAGGAACACGACGTAGTCGTAGCCGAACGACGACCAGGGATGCCGCGGCACGTGCGGGTCGAGCGCCTCGCGCGCGAGCAGCGAGGCCTTGGTCACCGTGCCGTCGCCGGGTTCGAGCATCAGGGTGTCGTAGTCGACCCCGGCCACCGGCGCGGCGATCTCGTCCGGCCACAGCCGCAGCACCGACTCGCCGTCCACTTCCTCGACCAGCAGTCGCGCCGGGGTGAGATGGCAGTCTCCGCCGAGCACGACCGGATGCACGCCGCCGGGCGGCTCCTCCACCGACAGCGCCCAGGTGAAGCGACGCGCACGTTCGAGCTGCTTCTCGACGTAGCGCTCGAAATCGGCAAGCCGCATCGCGCCCGCTTCGGCATCGCCGGCCGATGCGGCGATGCGCGCGCGCACCTCGGGCGCGTACACACCCCACTGGAAGCGTCGCCACAGCGTGGCGTCGAACAGGTCGCGCTGCAGCGGTTCGCCGCGCGCGCTGATGATCCAGGTGTTCAGCGCATGCGGCAGCAGCTGGTAGGCCGAGGGCATGCTCAGCAGCACCTCGGGCGGCAGCCGGCGAAAGCCGATGCGCACGCCCTCGATCAATCCCTTGAGCGACTCCAGCGATCCGAAATTCGGCGTGCCGAGCAGCACCACGCGACGCAGCTTGGCCGCACCCGCGTGGGTGACCGCGAAGCTGTTGCCGTCGAGCAGGTCGACCGTGCCGTAGCGCGCGTAGTAGCGGGTGACCAGTCCGCCGTTGGAGTGGGCGACGACGTCGACGCGCAGGTCCGGATCGTGGTGGTCGTGGCGGATCTGCTCGATCAGGGTGTCGAGCGCGCCGGCGCTGACGACGTTGTCCTGGCGCCAGTCGTAGAGGAACACGTACAGACAGCGGTCGGCCGTCGGCGGCTGGCCCGGCGTGCATGCCCGATAGCCGCCGGCGTCCTCCAGGGTGCGCACGATGGCGCCGTAGAAGTCGGTGCCGGCAGCGCGATCGAACAGCGCGAAGGGCGCACTGCCGTCGTCAATCGGCTGCAGGGTCGCCGGATCGATCTGCAGCGCGAGGTCGCGATAGTCGGAGAAGGCCAGCCGGGTCAGCCCGCCCGGCCACAGCTCCACGTTGCCACGACGCAGCTTGGAGCCGAGCACGCCGTGGACCAGCACCACTGGCGGCTGGGCGCCGCGCGCCGCGGCGTAGAGACGCTCGAGATCCGGTCGATCCATGCGGCCGGCACAGGCCGCCAGCATGAGCACGACCAGCGCCACACCGACGCGGGCGACACGGGCGACACGGTGGATCGCGACGGCGCGGCGCATGCTCAGCCCATTTCCGCCGTGCGCTCACGGGCCAGCGCGAAGCGCACGAAATCATCCGAACGCAGCAGGCCGCAGGGCGCGCCGCCGGCGTCGACCAGCGGCAGATACTTCAGCCCGTGGTCGGCCATCAGCTCGGCCGCCGCCGCGGCGGTCGCGTCGTGGCGCAGCGCGTGCACGGCGCGGTTCGTCAGCATGCCGATCGGCGAGTCTCGGGTCGCGCCGCGGGCCAGTTCGGCAAGCAGATCGGTGCGCGTGGCGATGCCGGTCAAGCGACCCTGTTCGGTGACCAGCAGGCAGCCGGCGCCGCGCTCGATCAACGCGGTGTAGGCCGGTCCGAGCGGATCCTCGTGCGCGACGACCAGCGGCGCGCTGTCATGCGGCAGCCGGTCGGCCGGCACCTGGGCCAGCCCGACCATCGCGTGCTGGTGGTGCTGCCAGATGCGCAACTTGGGCCGGTCGATCGCGCGCTCCAGCACGGCCTCGAGCGGACGCAACGCGGCGGACAGTCGCGACAGCGCCTGCTTGCCCATCACCAGCAGATCCACCGGCGTCAACGCACGCAATTCGACCTCGCCGTCTGCCGGTTCGGCCAGGGTCGCCTCGCCGATCAGCGCACCGGGGCCGAGCCGGAACAGCTCGCGCTCGCCACCGGCACCGATCGCGACCACGGCCACCTCGCCGCGCTCGATCGAATACAGCTCCTCGAGTTCGGGACGTCGCCGCAGCACGCGTTCGCCCGTCGCGAAGTGGGCGCGGCTGATGGGTTCGCTGCGCTGGGCGCGGAAATGCGACAGGTCGCGATGAAAGATCAGCTCCCAGGCCCAATCGAGCCCGACCTTGATCTTCTGGGCCAGGCTGGGAATCTTCGCCAGGAACGCGCTGCGCCACAGCCACCAGGCGATGAAGCCGGAGAACTTCATGCCGTAGATCTGTGCCACGCCGCGGCGCCCGCCGATGCCACAGGCCACTCCGATCAGCTTGAACCGGAACGGCCGGGTCGCTTCGCCGCGCAGCGCGCGAGCGATGTTCTCCGCACATTGCCTGCCCTGGCGTTCGGCGAACTGCGCGGTCGGCGGTGCCGGCGCGTCGTCGTGGGCGTTGTGCACGAGGGCGCAATCGCCGACTGCCCAGACGCCGGGGTGTTGCGCAAGCTGCATGTCGGGCCCGGTCGGCAGGCGGCCGCGATCAAGGTCGAGACCCAGTCCGCTGATCAGCGGATTGACCGTGGTGCCGATCGTGCAGATGACCGTCGCCGCGGCGATGCGTTCGCCGTCGCTCAGGGTCACGCCCTGCCCGGTCACTTCGCGTGCGCGGCAGCCGGTGCGCACGCGCACGCCACTCTGCACCATCTTCTTCTGCGCGAACTCACGCAGTTTCCGGTCGACCTCGGGCAGCACCAGATCCTGGCTGTGCAGCAAGGTGACCGAGATCTCGTCGGCGCGGATGCCCGGGTAGCGCGGCAGCAGCGAGCGCATCAGGTCATTCAGTTCGCCGGCAACTTCGACGCCGCTGAAGCCGCCGCCGATCACCACGACGGTCAGATGGCGATGGCGCTCTTCCGGGCATTCGGCCGCCTCGGCGCGTTCGAGCTGATCGATCACGTGCGCGCGCACGTTGATCGCATCGCCGATCGTCTTCAGCGGCAGCGCGTGGTCGGCCATGCCGGGCAGCAGGGCGAGGTTCGCCACGTTGCCGCAGGCCAGCACGAGATGGTCGAACGCCATGGTCCGAGGCGGACTGCCGGGCACGCCATGCTGCAGCGTCTTGCCGGCGAGGTCGATGGCGGTCACCGTCTCGCTGCGGCAGCGCACACCGGGCAGCAGCTGCCGCAGCGGCGGCGCGATCGCGCGCGGATTGAGGCTGGAGCCGGCCACATCCGGCAGCAGCGGCTGGAACACCATGTGGTTGTCGCGCGCGAACAGCACGATGTCGGCGTCGCGAGCCTGCCGGCGCAGCACCTGGGCGCACTTGACCCCGGCAAAGCCGCCACCGATCACCACGATGCGGGGCGCGCTCACGACAGCGCCCCTGGGGCCGCGCGACTCGGGTCGCGGGATGCGTACGGGTTGGACGTCACGGTCGTTCTCCCTGGACGATGCGTGCCGCCGGCTCAGGCTACCACTGCAGCCCGACTGAGGCCGGCTGACTTAACCGGTCGACAGGAACCGGTCGATCGACGCCGGCAAGACGTACACGCTTGTCCCATGGAGGCGGCCAGCGGACGAAACGGTTCGCCTCGGCACACGCGGGCGTGATGCCGACTCTGTTCGGCGCGGCCATTCGCCCCCACGCGGGCAGCTCGGTTAGGGTGTGCGCTGTCACGATTCCGGGAGCCTCCGTGCCTCGCCTTTCATGCCTGCTTGTGGCCCTGCTTGGCCTGTCCTGGTGGGGTGTTTCCGCCGCCGCGGTCGCAGCCGTGCCCGTGCAGCTGACCGAAGCGGTGACACTGCTGCGCGGTCGCTTCGTCGCCGGCAGCCAGCCGGACGGCAACAGCGTGCTGCTGCGCGGCCCCGACGGCGTCATCGTGTTCGACGCCGGCCGCCATCCTGAACATGCCGATGCGCTGCTGGACTCCCTGAAGGGTGCCGCAGCGGCTTCAGTGGTGCTGGTGAACAGCCATTGGCACCTCGACCACAGCGGCGG
>JAGRJY010000021.1 GCA_020442465.1 Lysobacterales bacterium | reverse complement strand
ACGGATAATGCGCGCTCGTTTCGCGGAGCTGCTCCTTGATCGTTCACTATCCCCTCGAGCTGGTCGGTCGCCGAATGCTGGCACCCAGCGTGGCCCACTTGAGCTTTCTGCGCGCCGACGGCGAACCGCTCGCCTTCGTGCCCGGGCAGTTCCTGCAGGTGCACTTCCACTATGCCGACGGCAAGCCGACCAAACGCAGCTATTCGGTCGCGACGGTGCTGGAAGGATCGAGCACGCCGCAGACGCCGATCGAGATCGCGGTGTCCTACGTCAGCGGCGGCGCCGCCACCGAGCTGTTCGAGAAGCTCGATATCGGGCAACGCATCGAGGCCTCGGGGCCTTACGGCCGATTCTGCCTGATGCCGAATGACGCCAACCGGCGCTATCTGCTGATCGGCACCGGCACCGGCGTCACCCCGTATCGCGCCATGCTGCCGCTGCTGGCGCAGCAGATTCGCGAACGCGGCATCGAAGTCGTCCTGCTGTTCGGCGCGCGCCACCCGGGCGAGCTGCTGTACGGCGATGAGTTCGCCGCGTTCGCCGAAGCCAATCCCGGATTCCGCTTCGTGCCGTGCTTCTCCCGCGAGATGCCGGCCACCCCGCGCGCGGACGACCGCTCGGGCTACGTGCAGCACGCCCTGACCGAGTTCGCGCCGGACCCCGAGCGCGATATCGCCTACCTGTGCGGCAACCCGAACATGGTCGACGCGGCGTTCGAGCAGCTCAAGCTGGCCGGCCTGCCGGTACCGCATATCCGCCGCGAGAAGTACGTCAGCAGCAAGTAGGCGCGGCACGCTTCGCTGCGCACGCCTGGCGCCTCCGGGCGTCACGCGCAAGCCCGCCGCCGCGGGCGCCTCCCCACGCAGACGCGGTGATCCGGGCGCCATGCTTGCGCCAATCGGTTTGGCGGTCTATCATTCAAATCAATTGAATGGTTTGGGTAGTTGAACGATGGCCAAGGCTCCGGTCGAGGTGCAGGAAGTGGGACTGCTCGATCCCGCAACGCTGCGAGTGTTGGCCGATCCGCTGCGCTCCTTCGTGGTCTATTCACTGGCACACCAGGCCAAGACCGCCCGGCAGCTGGCGGAGGAGCTCGGTTGCCCGACGACCCGCCTGTACTACCACCTCGAGCAGCTGCAGAAGCACGGGCTGATCTTCGTCGAATCGACCCGCCAGGTTTCCGGCATCACCGAGAAGCACTATCGGGCCGCCGCCAGAGACTGGCTGCTTGCGCGCGAGCGCCTGGCGCCAGGGACGGATGCGTCCGCGTCGGCAGGGTCGGAAGCAGGTCTGGAATCGCTGCTGGCCTATGTGCTCGATCAGACCCGACTCGACATCAAGCGACAAGCCGCTGCAGGCACGTTGGATCTGGCCCGGCGCGCGCCCGACCCCGCCTCACTGATCGCCTACCGGAATGTGCTCAAGCTGTCTCCGCAGCAGGCTGAGCGGCTGTACGCCCGTCTGCTCGCGTTCTGGCAGGAATACGAAGCCATCGCCAAGCAGCCGGCCACCGAGGGCGACTTCTACGCCTTCGCGGTGTGCCTCTACCCGAACGCGCTGGGTGAACCGCAGGTCGCCGCTTCCCCGTCGGGCAAGAAGAGGAAACGCTCGTGAACACCGGCAGCACGATCACGCCCCCGCGCCAGCCCTGGTCGAAGAAGCTGGCTCCCCTCGGCATGATGCTGGTCCCGACGCTGCTCGGCGCCGGCGCCGGCTATCTGCTCGGCGGCTCCGCCGTGCAGTTGCCATGGCTGCGCAGTCGCTTCGAAGCGCTGGCCGGCTGGGATCTGCTGATGCTGCCGCTGCTGATCCTGTTCGTGCTGGCCGTGCATGAGCTCGGTCACCTGTACGGCGGCATCCGCCGCGGCATGCGCTTCCTGCTGCTGATCGTCGGGCCGCTGCAGTGGTCGCGCACCGCCGAAGGCGTCCGCTTCAACTGGGTGTTCAATCTCGGCACGCTCGGTGGCCTTGCCGCGGCAACGCCGGACCTGGACCGCCCCCTGGCGCCGCAGCTGCGCGCGCTGATTCTGGGCGGCCCGCTGGCCAGCCTGCTGCTGACATTCTTGGGTGTCGCGCTCGGACTCGGGCTGGAGAGTCGCCTCGGCGCCTACGCGCTGGTGGTCGGCGCCATCTCGGCCTTGATCTTCCTGGTCACCGCGCTGCCGCTGCGCGCAGGCGGCTTTATGAGCGACGGCATGCAGTACCTGGAACTGCGCCGCGGCGGGCAGGCCGTGGTGCAGCGTCAGCAGCTGATCCAGCTGATGGCGGCGAGCTACGCCGGAGCGCGTCCGCGCGACTGGGACGCATCGCTGATCGAGCAGGTACTGGCGATGGAGCACGGCGACATCACCCGGCGTATCGCCGGTCGGCTGTTCGCCCTGCTGCACGCGATCGATCGCGCGGACGAGCGCGCCGCCGACGAGCACGCGGCGTGGCTGCACGCCCATGCCGAGGCGTATCCGGACGGGTTCCGCCAGGCATTGCGCATCGAACTCTGCATGCACGCCTTGCGCAGGCGTGATCTGGCCACCGCGCGAGCGCAATGGGCTGCCTCACGAGGCGGTGTGGTGGATCCTGCCCGGCGCGCCTTGTGCGAGGCGCAGCTGGCGTACGAGGAAGGCGACGCGACACGTGCGATGCGCAGCTTGGCGATGGCGCGCCGCCAGCTCCGTCATGCCGCCGATGCCGGCACCAGCCAGCTGACGATGATGCAGATCGTGACCCTGGAACACGCCAGCCAGACGGCGTCGATGCCGGCCGCGGCGCGCTGAGCCAACCAGGCTCATGCACACACTTCGCCGCGCGCCGCTTGCCCTGCGCCCGACTGTCTCGTCGCGGCGGAGGCTGCGGGACGTGTCAAGTTCACTTGACAGACCCGGTGGCGTCGGGACACACTGTTGTCAAGTTCACTTGACACAGACCGTCGCATGACCGGCAACGACCACGCCAACCCGACGCCCGCGCCAGCCCGGCCCGCCGGACCTGCCAGACCGCCGTGGCTGCTGCCGCTGGTGGTCGGCACGATGGCGCTGCTGGCCGCCGTCGCGATCACCTTCGCAGGGCCGACAGACGTGCCAGCGGCGTGGACCCGCGTGCTCTACGTGCTGGGCGGCGGCGGGCTGTTCACCGCGCTGATGCAGTGGCGCTGGCAGGAGGAATGCGATGCGGCGCCGCCGGCACTGCGTCGGCGCTATGTGCGCGAGCTGACGGTCGCGATGGCGATCTATGTGCTGACGCTGGTCACCTCGGTGTGGCTGCTCAAGCGGGTGGATGAAGAGGCCCTGCGTGCGGTCATCGCGCTGCTGCCCGTGCCGGCCATCGCCATGGCCCTGCGTGCGATCGTGCGCTACGTGCGCGACGTCGACGAACTGCAGCAGCGCATCGAGCTCGAAGCGGTGAGCATTGCGACCTGCCTGGT
>JAGRJY010000020.1 GCA_020442465.1 Lysobacterales bacterium | reverse complement strand
TCGCGCTGATGATGGCCGTGGGCGTGCTGTGTCGCCGGCTCGGTGCGCTGCCCGACAACGCCGCCGAAGTGCTCAACCGCTTCGCCCTGATCGTCTGCCTGCCGGCGGCGATCCTGCGCCATGCACCCAGCCTGGCGTTCGACGCACAGCTGATCGGACTGATCGCGGTGCCGTGGCTGCTGCTCGCCGCGACCGTGCTCGCCGTGCGCCTGTTCGAGCGCTGGCGGCCGCTGGACGCCTCGCATCGCGCGGTGTTGCTGCTGTGCGTGCCGCTGGGCAATACGTCATTCCTCGGCTACCCGCTGGTCGAAGCGATGCTCGGCAAGGACGCCCTGCGCTACGCGGTCGCCTACGACCAGTTCGGCAGTTTCATCATCCTCAGCACCTGGGGGCTGTGGGTGCTGGCACGATACGGGGGCGATGCACGGCCGACCGGTGCCGCGATTCTTGGCCGCATCCTGCACTTTCCGCCCTTCGTGGCACTGATGGTCGCGTTGTTGCTGATGCCGGCACATCCGCCGACCGTGGTGGCCAGCGTGCTGGAGCGGCTGTCCGACGCGTTGCTGCCGATCGTGACCCTGGCGGTGGGCCTGCAGCTGCGCTTCCGCGTGCCGCGCGACGAGCGCCTGGTGCTCGCGTTCGGTCTGTCGGCGAAGCTGCTGCTGTTGCCGCTGCTGGCCTTGCTGCTGACGCTGCTGTTCGGGATGCCGACGACGATGCGCTCGGCGACGGTGCTGGAGTCGGCGATGGCGCCGATGATCACCGCCAGCGCGCTGGCCATTTCGCATCGCCTGGCGCCGGGTCTGGCCGCGGCCCTGGTCGGATTCGGCACGCCGCTTTCGCTGCTCGGCGTGGCTGCATGGCATATGCTGCTGGCCTACCTCTGATCGGCACGCGACGCCCGTCCGGCGCGCATGCCACGCCCAGGAGACGTGCATGCACAACATCATGATTCGCTGTGCCGCCGCGGCCGCACTCGCCGTCGCCTCGACCGGAGCCATCGCCATGGACCGCATCACCGGAATGAGTTTCGTCACCCGATCCGAAGTCATTGCACCGCATGCGATGGCGGCGACTTCGCATCCGCTGGCGACGCAGATCGCGCTGCAGGTGATGCGCGACGGCGGCAGCGCCGTGGACGCAGCGATCGCCGCGAATGCCGCGCTCGGGCTGATGGAGCCCACCGGCAACGGCATCGGCGGCGACCTGTTCGCGATCGTCTGGGATCCGAAGACGAGAAAACTGTATGGCTACAACGGATCGGGCCGGTCGCCGAAAGGGCTGACGCTGGAATGGTTCCGCGAGCACGGCTACGACGACGTGCCGCCATTCGGTCCGTTGCCGGTCACCGTGCCCGGGGCGGTCGACGGATGGTTCGCGCTGCACGAGCGATTAGGCAAGCGGCGCATGCGCGACAACCTGGCGCCGGCCATCCGCTACGCGCGCGATGGTCATCCGGTGCATGAGCTGATCGCCTACTACTGGAATCTCTCCGTGCCGCGATTCGAGAAGTATCCGGGCTTCACCGAGCAGTTCACCCTCGACGGCCGCGCCCCACGCAAGGGCGAGATCTGGCGCAATCCCAATCTGGCGAACACCCTGGAAACCATCGGCCGGAAGGGCCGCGACGCGTTCTACAAGGGCGAGATCGCCAAGACCATCGACGCCTACTTCCGTGCCAACGGCGGATTCCTGCGCTACGAAGACCTGGCTGCGCACCACGGCGAATGGGTCGAGCCGGTGTCCACCAGCTACCGTGGCTACGACGTCTGGGAATTGCCACCGAACGGCCAGGGTATCGCCGCATTGCAGATGCTCAATATTCTCGAAGGGTTCGACTTCTCGAGCATCCGTTTCGGCAGCGCCGACCACATCCATCTGTTCACCGAGGCCAAGAAACTGGCATTTGCCGACCGCGCCCGCTGGTACGCCGACCCAGACTTCTTTCCGGCCACGGATGACCGCGCCGCGGCGGCCGCGCTGGTGCAGAAACTCCTGTCGAAGGAATACGCGGCCGCGCGGCGCGCGTCGATCGACCCGCGCCGCGCGGCGAAATCGGTCGATGCCGGCGCGGTGCTCAATCAGGGCGACACCATCTATCTGACCACCGCCGACGACGACGGCATGATGGTGTCGCTGATCCAGTCGAACTACCGCGGCATGGGCAGCGGCATGGCGCCGCCGGGGCTGGGCTTCATCTTCCAGGATCGCGGCGAGCAGTTCGTACTCAAGGCCGGTCACCCGAATGCCTTCGCGCCGGGCAAGCGGCCGTTTCACACCATCATTCCCGCATTCATCACCAAGGATGGCGAACCGCGAGTGAGTTTCGGCGTCATGGGCGGCGCAATGCAGCCGCAGGGACACGTGCAGGTCGTGATGAACCTGGTCGACTTCGGCATGAACCTGCAGGAGGCCGGCGACGCGCCGCGCATCCATCACGACGGCAGCACCGATCCGGCCGGACAGGTGACCGAGATGGCCGATGGCGGCGCACTCAATCTGGAGACCGGCTTCGGCCAGGACGTGCTGCGCGAGTTGATGCGTCGCGGGCACCGACTCGAAGCCACCGTCAGCCCGTTCGGCGGCTACCAGGCCATCTCCCGCGATCCGGTCCAGGGCGTCTACTACGGTGCCAGCGAGAGCCGCAAGGATGGCCAGGCGGCGGGCTACTGAACAGCATGATTCGACGATCCGATCTGCAGCCGCTCGACGCTCCGCGTTTCTGGCACGCGCTCTGGTGGTGCGCGTGGATCGCCGTGCTGGTCGCCAGCCTGATTCCGATGCCGCGCGTCGACCTGGATGTCGCGCACGGCGACAAGTGGCTGCACGTCGCCGCGCATGCAACGCTCGCCGGCTACGCGTGGATGCTGTTCCGAGCGGGTGCCAGCCGGGTGGTCGCGCTCGGCGCCCTGGTTGCCTTCGGCGTCACCATCGAGGCACTGCAGGCATGGCTGCCCTGGCGCAGCGCCGATGCCTGGGACATAGGCGCCAATCTGCTCGGCACCCTCACGGGATGCGTGCTGGCGGGCACGGTGCTCGGCGGAGCGCTGCGCCGCGTCGACGGCTACCTGTTTGCGACGCGCGGGGCGATCGAATGATCAGCACGCTGGCCGCGCAGCCAATTCGTCATCGTGTCGACGCCGGTGCGGCACGATGATCGATCTGGATGGCCTGCCTCGTGTCGCGGAGCGCGCGGACGTCGACCGCGCACGCTTCATCAGCGCGGTGCAGCCGGCCGCACACCCCGTGGTGATGCGCGGCCTGGTCGCCGACTGGCCTGCCGTGGCCTGGGCACGCGCGTCGCTCGACACCCTGCATGATCGATTGCTGCAGGCGGCCACCGAGGCGCCGGTCGAAGCGTTCTTCGGTCCCGCGTCGATGGCCGGGCGGTTCTTCTATCGCGACGACTTCAGCGGTTTCAATTTCGAGCGTCACCGCATGCCGCTGCGACGCTTTCTTGAGCTGCTCCGGCGCCAGTCGCAGGCGGCCGAGACGGCGCACCTGTATGCCGGCGCGGTGCGCATGCCCGAATGCCTGCCGGATCTGCTTGCCGTGCATCGACCACCGCTGCTCGACGCCGCGCAGGAGCAGCTGAACGCGATCTGGATCGGCAACCGTACCCGCATCGGCGCGCACTGGGACTGGCCGGAAAACCTGATCCACGTGATCGCCGGACGACGGCGCTACATCCTGTTTCCGCCGGATCAGCTGGCCAATCTGTATTGCGGTCCGATCGACTTCACACCGGCAGGCCAGCCGCTGAGCCTGGTTGATTTCCATGCGCCGGACTTCGATCGCTTTCCGCGCTTTGCCGAGGCACTGCGTCACGCGCAGGTCGCCGAGCTTGCTCCGGGTGATGCGCTCTATGTGCCGAGCCTTTGGTGGCACCACGCCGAGTCGCTGGACGACTACGGCGTGATGATGAACAGCTGGTGGCGTGAGCAGCCGCCACGCTGTCTGTCGCCGCGTACCACCCTGCTGCACGCGCTGATGAGTCTGCGCGAGCTGCCCGCTGCCGAACGTGCCGCCTGGCGTGCGTTCTTCGATCACTACGTGTTCGGCGATACCGAGGCTGCGGTGGCGCATCTGCCGGCTACGGCACGGGGAGTGCTGGCGCCTTTCGACGACGAGCGTGCGTCGGCGTTGCGCAAGCAGATCGCGCAGACGCTGAGCTGGTAGCGGCGCTCGGAGGAGGAGAGAGAAGCTCGCCCATCCCTGGAGGTTCGCCGCTTGTC
>JAGRJY010000107.1 GCA_020442465.1 Lysobacterales bacterium | reverse complement strand
CGTCGCCGAACCTGCGGGGCATAGCTCAGCCTGGTAGAGCGCCAGCTTTGGGAGCTGGATGTCGTGGGTTCGAATCCCTCTGCCCCGACCACGGGTGGCGTGACGGACGGAGACAGATCCGAGAGTCCACCGGCAGGCGCCCGTAGCTCAATCGGATAGAGCACCGGCCTTCTAAGCCGGCGGTTGCAGGTTCGATTCCTGCCGGGCGCGCCAATTTCGGTCGAGCTCGGCACCGCGGTCCGGCCTCCTTGAATCAGGGGGCGGCGAAGCGCGAAGCGCGGCGCACGGGTTGTGGAGGCAAGTCAAGGCATGTCGAAATCGAGGTGCCGGAGTCTTGCAACAAGTTATTGCGGTGGATGTAGCTCAGCTGGTTAGAGCACCGGATTGTGATTCCGGGGGTCGCGGGTTCGAGTCCCGTCTTCCACCCCAGCCGCAGAATGCGGCACAATAGTAAGCTTGGGCCACCGTGGGGTGGCACGAAGCACGAGTGGGGCCGTTAGCTCAGTTGGTAGAGCAGCTGACTCTTAATCAGTAGGTCCAAGGTTCGAATCCTTGACGGCCCACCACCTCCTGCACTGATCGCCCGCCAGGCGATCCGCTCCCGGGACGACCCAGGCGAAAGTGGCGAAATTGGTAGACGCGCTGGATTTAGGTTCCAGTGGGGTAACCCGTGAGAGTTCGAGTCTCTCCTTTCGCACCACCGTCCGTCGCCCGCGAATGGCAGGCCTGAGCCAGCACTCGGCTCCCGATCCCCACGCACCCCGTCTTTCATACCGGTCGGCACGGGTGCCGAAGATCGTCAGGAGTGGTTATGCAGGTTTCGGTAGAACAAGTGAGCAATCTCGGGCGCAAGCTCACCATCAGCGTCCCCGCTGACAAGCTCGACACGCAGATCAATGCGCGTCTGCGCGATCTGGGGCGCAACGTGCGCCTGAACGGATTTCGCAAGGGCAAGGTTCCGCCGAAGGTGATCGAACAGCGTTTCGGCGCGCAGGTGCGTGGCGAGGCAGTCTCGGACCTGATCCGCGACACCTTTGGTGAGGCGGTCAAGCAGGAGAGCCTGCGTCCGGCCGTGCCGCCGACCATCGAGACCACCGGGCGCACCGATGACGGCGCGTTCAGCTACGTGGCCACCTTCGAGGTCATGCCGGAAATCGGCAGCATCGACGTCTCCTCGCTGAAGGTGAAGCGTCCGACTGCTTCGGTCGAAGAGGGCGATGTCGATCAGATGATCGAAACGCTGCGCGTGCAGCGCCGCAGCTGGGTGCCGGTGGAACGCGCCTCCCAGGCTGGCGACATGGTGTTGTTCGAGTCGTACGTGATGGCTGGCGAAGAGCGCATTCCGGCTGAAGGCGTGGAGCGTTCGGGCACCGTGCTGGGCAGCAACGCCATCTTCGCCGAGATCGAGGGCAACCTGACCGGTCTGGCCCAGGGCGAGTCGAAGTCGTTCGAATTGACCTTCCCGGCCGAGCATCGCGCCGAAAAGCTCGCCGGCAAGACCGGCACCATGTACGTCATGGTGTCCAAGGTGTCGGAAGGGCGCCTGCCTGAGGTCGACGAGGCCTTCATGGCCAGCTTCGGCGTGCCGGGCGGGGATGTCGACGTATTCCGCAAGGAAGTGCGGGCAAACCTCGAGCGCGAACTGCGCGGTGCGCTGATGCAGCGCCTCAAGGCCGACGTCGTGAGCCGCCTGATCGAGGCGCATCAGAACATCGAGTTCCCCAGCCGCATGATCGAAGCCGAGGCCAGCGGTCTGGCGCAGCAGGCCGAGCAGCAGGCCAGGCAGCGCGGCCAGAAAGACGCCAAGGCTGATCCGGCGGCGTTCATGGATGTGGCCAAGCAGCGCGTCTGTGCTGCGGTGCTGCTCGGCGAACTGGCGCGCCAGAACGAGCTCAGGATGGATCCGGAGCGCGTGAAGGAGATGCTTGCCAGCATCGCCTCGACCTATGAAGACCCGATGCAGGTGATCGAGCTGTACCGCAACGATACCCAGCTCATGAGGGGTCTTGAAAGTCGGGTCATCGAAGACCAAGTGATCGACTGGATCGCCGACCACGCCGACCTCACCGTCGAACAGCTGACGTTCGCCGAGGTGATGCGCCCGAAGGCTGGTTGATCCAGAATCGGTCCCAGCAGATCGTTGCGGCACCCCGGTGCCGCAACAGGCGAATCCGGCGCTTGCGCCTGATTCACCGCTGCGGCCGAACCCGGCTGACTCGGCGGGTCCACCCCTGATCGCACGCCAGTCCAAGAGGAACATACCATGACCGTTCGAAACCTGAACCTCGTACCGATGGTGGTCGAGCAGACCAGCCGCGGCGAGCGCGCCTTCGACATCTACTCGAGGCTGCTGAAGGAGCGGGTGATCTTCCTGGTCGGCGGCATCGACGACCATATGGCCAACCTGGTCGTGGCGCAGATGCTGTTCCTGGAGTCGGAGAATCCCGACAAGGACATCAGCCTGTACATCAACAGCCCCGGCGGTGTGGTGACCGCGGGCATGGCGATCTACGACACCATGCAGTTCATCAAGCCGGACGTGGCCACGATGTGCGTGGGCCAGGCGGCGAGCATGGGCGCCCTGTTGTTGGCGTCGGGTGCCAAGGGCAAGCGCTACGCCCTGCCGCATTCGCGGGTGATGATCCACCAGCCTTTGGGTGGCTATCAGGGCCAGGCCAGCGACATCGAGATCCACACACGCGAGATTCTCACCCTGCGGGATCGGCTCAACTCGATCCTGGCCCATCACACCGGCCAGCCGATCGAGCAGATTGCCCGTGACACCGACCGCGACAATTTCATGTCGGCGGGCGATGCCAAGGCCTACGGCCTGATCGACGACGTCCTCGAACGGCGTGCCGACGAGACCGTCAAACCAGGCTGAAACGCGCGTCTGCGCACACTTTCGACGGTGCGCGCCGGCCCGGGGTCTCCCCTTGGCTGGCGGGCACATCCCCTGTGGTATTCTCCGGCCATTCCCCGCCCACGGGGTCTGAGGCAGGCACGACGGCATGACTGAAGAGCGTTCCGGTCGCGGCAGCGACAGCGCAAAAATTCTCTACTGTTCCTTTTGCGGGAAGAGCCAGCACGAAGTCCGCAAGCTCATCGCGGGCCCCAGCGTGTTCATCTGCGATGAATGCGTCGAGCTGTGCAACGACATCATCCGCGAGGAGCTCGAAGAGAAGTCGGCCGGTGCGCGCAGTCATCTGCCGAAGCCGCGGGAAATCCTCGAGGTGCTCGATCAGTACGTGGTCGGCCAGCCGCGCGCGAAGAAGACGCTCGCCGTTGCGGTGTACAACCACTACAAGCGCATCGAAACGCGCAGCAAGAGCGACGAGGTCGAGCTGTCGAAGAGCAACATCCTGCTCGTCGGTCCCACCGGTTCGGGCAAGACCCTGCTCGCGGAGACTCTGGCGCGACTGCTCAACGTACCGTTCACCATCGCCGACGCCACGACCCTGACCGAAGCGGGCTACGTCGGTGAGGATGTCGAGAACATCATCCAGAAGCTGCTGCAGAAGTGCGACTACGACGTCGAGAAGGCGCAGCAGGGCATCGTGTACATCGACGAGATCGACAAGATCTCGCGCAAGAGCGAGAACCCGTCGATCACCCGCGACGTATCGGGTGAAGGCGTGCAGCAGGCACTGCTCAAGCTCATCGAAGGCACGGTGGCCTCGGTGCCGCCGCAGGGTGGTCGCAAGCATCCGCAGCAGGAATTTCTCCAGGTCGACACCAAGAACATCCTGTTCATTTGCGGTGGCGCATTCGCCGGGCTGGAGAAGATCATCCAGCAGCGATCGCTCGATTCCGGCGGTATCGGATTCGGCGCCGACGTGCGCAGCAAGAAGCAGAAAGCCAATGTCGGCAAGCTGCTCGCCGACGTCGAGCCGGAAGACCTGATCAAGTTCGGGCTGATTCCGGAGTTCGTTGGCCGTCTGCCGGTCGTGGCGACGCTGGAGGAACTCGACGAGGCGGCGCTGGTGAAGATTCTCACCGAGCCGAAGAACGCGATCACCAAGCAGTTCAAGAAACTGTTCGAGATGGAAGGCGTCGACATCGAATTCCGCCCGGACGCCCTGACGGCAGTGGCCGCCAAGGCACTCAAGCGCAAGACCGGTGCGCGCGGATTGCGCACCATCATCGAATCCGTGCTGCTCGACACCATGTACGAGCTGCCTTCGCTGGAGAACGTCAGCAAGGTGGTCGTGGACGAGTCGGTGATCAACAACCAGGCGGAGCCGTACCTGATCTACTCGAACGCCGCGCCGCCTGCCAAGGCTGCCGCTTCGGAGTGATCCCCGAGGGGCCCGCCGGGCCCCCGCAGCGGAATCCGCACGCCTGCGCGCGCGCCGCCGTGCGCTTCTCTGAACGTTCGCCGCGCGGCGCTTGTCCCCGCCCTCGCATCGGCGCATTCTGCCCTTGCTGCAGCGCGAATCGTCCCCATCTCTTTCGGCAGCGCGGGTGATTGCCCGAACTGTCCGACCGAACTGCACTGGAGTAGTCCATGACCGAAATGACGACGAGCCCGATGGATACGCTGCCGGTGCTGCCGCTGCGCGACGTCGTGGTGTATCCGCAGATGGTCATTCCGCTGTTCGTCGGGCGCGAGAAGTCGGTCAAGGCACTCGACCTCGCGATGGAAGCCGACAAGCGCATCCTGCTGGTCGCGCAAACCAGTCCGGATGTCGATGATCCGGGCGCGAAGGATCTCTACCGCGTCGGTGCGCTCGCGCAAGTGCTGCAGCTGCTGAAGCTGCCCGACGGCACGATCAAGGTGCTCGTCGAAGGCATTTCACGAGCCAATGTCGACGGCATCCGCGAGCACGCCGGCGCGCTGGTCGCTGCCGCCGAGCCGGTGGAGTCGGTGCTCGATCGCGAGGAGCGCGAAATCGACGTCACCCTGCGTTCGTTGATGGCCCTGTTCGAACAGTACGTGAAGATGAATCGCAAGATTCCGCCCGAGCTGCTGGCCACGATTGCCGGCATCGACGAGCCTTCTCGGGTAGCGGATACCATCGCTGCGCATCTGGCGATCCGCCTGGCCGACAAGCAACGGCTGCTCGAGGCGGTCGCGGTCGGTGAGCGGCTGGAGATGCTGATCGGTTTCGTCGACGGCGAGATCGATGTGCAGCAGCTGGAGAAGCGCATCCGCGGTCGGGTCAAGTCGCAGATGGAGAAGAGCCAGCGCGAGTACTACCTCAACGAGCAGATGAAGGCGATCCAGAAGGAACTGGGTGAGCTCGAGGAGGCGCCGAACGAGATCGAGGACCTGGCGCGCAAGATCGCGCTTTCGGGCATGCCCAAGGCCGTCGAAGCCAAGGCCAAGACCGAACTCAACAAGCTCAAGCAGATGTCGCAGATGTCGGCGGAGGCCACCGTCGTACGCAACTACATCGATTGGCTGGTCGGCGTGCCGTGGAAGAAGCGCAGCAAGGTCAGGCGTGATCTCAAGGTCGCACAGGACGTGCTTGATGCCGATCATTACGGCCTGGAGAAGGTCAAGGAACGCATCCTCGAGTACCTTGCCGTGCAGGCACGGGTGAAGGCGATGAAGGGTCCGATTCTTTGCCTCGTCGGTCCGCCGGGCGTGGGCAAGACGTCGTTGGGTCAGTCGATCGCCAAGGCGACCAATCGCCGTTTCGTGCGCATGAGCCTGGGTGGTGTGCGCGACGAGGCCGAGATTCGTGGTCACCGCAAGACCTATATCGGGTCCATGCCGGGCCGCATCGTGCAGAACCTCAACAAGATCGGCACCAGGAATCCGCTGTTCGTGCTCGACGAGATCGACAAGATGAGCATGGACTTCCGCGGTGACCCGAGCTCGGCGTTGCTCGAAGTGCTCGATCCGGAGCAGAACCACACCTTCAACGACCACTATCTCGAGGTCGATCTCGACCTGTCCGAGGTCATGTTCGTGGCCACTGCCAACTCACTGAACATCCCGGGCCCGCTGCTCGACCGCATGGAAGTGATCCGCATCCCGGGCTACACCGAAGACGAGAAGCTGAACATTGCGTTGCGCTACCTGCTGCCCAAGCAGATGAAGGGCAACGGACTGAAGGAGGGCGAGCTGGGCGTCGACGAATCGGCGATTCGCGAGATCATTCGCTACTACACGCGCGAATCGGGCGTGCGCAACCTTGAGCGCGAGATTTCCAAGATCTGCCGCAAGATCGTGCGTGAAATCGCGCTGGCCGGGCCGCAGCCGGAGAAGAAGCGCAGGAAGAAGGGGCCCGAGCGCACCGTCAGCAGCAAGAACATCGAGAAGTACCTGGGTGTGCGACGCTTCGACTTCGGTCGCGCCGAGGCCGAGAACGAAGTGGGCCTGGTCACCGGCCTCGCCTGGACCGAAGTGGGCGGCGACCTGCTGCAGATCGAAGCGTCGCTGGTGCCGGGCAAGGGTGGACTGCAGCACACCGGCCAGCTCGGTGACGTCATGCAGGAATCGATCAAGGCGGCGCTGAGCGTCGTGCGTGCGCGTGCGCAGACTCTGGGCATCGATCCCGACTTTCATCAGAAGTTCGACTTGCATGTCCACGTGCCGGAAGGCGCCACGCCCAAGGATGGTCCGAGCGCCGGTATCGGCATGGTCACGGCCATGGTGTCCGCACTGACTCGGGTGGCCGTGCGCGCGGATGTGGCGATGACCGGCGAAATCACGCTGCGCGGCCGCGTGCTGCCCATCGGCGGGCTCAAGGAAAAGCTGCTGGCCGCGCTGCGCGGCGGCATTCGCACGGTCATCATTCCGGACGAGAACAAGAAGGACCTGGCCGACATCCCCGCCAACGTCACCCAGGGCATGAAGCTCGTGCCGGTGAAGTGGATCGACGAAGTGCTCGACCTGGCACTCGAGCGACCGCTGATTCCGCACCAGAAGACGGCCGAACCCGAGGGTGAAGCGGTGCGCTCCGAGACCGAGTCGACGTCGGGCGCGCGTGCGCACTGAATAGAAACGGTCGAGCTTTCGCGCGCAAGCCATTGGGCGAACTGGAAGTCGACGGCGCTCCATGGGGCGGTGCCCAAGTCGCCTTGGGCGCGGGCGATGGAACCCCGCCCGAGGATGCTCGGTGAACGCCCGGCGCCGACCCTCGAGCGAGTCGAAGGGAGTGCGCGCGCATGCCGGTTGAATCGTCCGAACATTGCGTTGCCGCGCAAGGTGAAAAACTCCTCAGATCCGCATGAATACTGGCTTTGAGGCGTTGCGGAGCGTCCAGAGCGCTGGTATAAATCCTGCGGTCTTTCACACGTTCGCAACGACTTTCCGCTCGCCACGAACGCGCGCAAGCAGGCAACGGGTCAACTCAGACACAGCCCGTCCCCGACACCGAAGTTTCTGCAAGACCAAGACTCATAACGGGAGTGACAAGATAATGAACAAAGCTGAATTCATTGGTGCAGTCGCTGGCGCCTCCGAGCTTTCCAAGGCTGACGCGGGCCGTGCGGTCGATGCGATGATCGAAGTCGTGAAGAAGGCGCTGAAGAAAGGCGACAGCGTGTCGCTGGTCGGCTTCGGTACCTTCCAGGTGCGCAAGCGCGCAGCGCGTCAGGGTCGCAATCCGCGCACCGGTCAGACGATCAAGATCAAGGCCTCGAAGATTCCGTCGTTCAAGGCTGGCAAAGCGCTCAAGGATGCTGTAAACTGAGCAGCTTCGCCGGGTGCTTAGCTCAGCGGTAGAGCGTCGCCCTTACAAGGCGAGGGTCGGGGGTTCGAAACCCTCAGCACCCACCAGAGCTTCAAACCTGGGTCTGCAGCATCGAATCGATTCGATCTGAGCTTCGGAACAGGCAACGATACGCGGAGTGGTAGTTCAGTCGGTTAGAATACCGGCCTGTCACGCCGGGGGTCGCGGGTTCGAGTCCCGTCCACTCCGCCACTATCCGAGGGCGCCGCACACACGGCGCCCTTGTTTTTTTGTACATCGGGAAGCCCGAAGCCCGATCAGCTGTCGGGCTGGCTGAACGTTTCGAGGTCGCTCAACAATGCTGCAGTCTCTTCGCGAAAAGACAACCGGCTGGATCGCCGCCATCGTGCTCGGTCTGCTGGCGATTCCTTTCATGTTCTTCGGTGTCAACAACTACTTTTCGACCCCGGTCGAAACGTGGGTGGCGAAGGTCGGAGAGGGTGAGGTTTCGACCAACGACTACCGCACGCGATTCGAACAGTATCGTCAGCAGATCCGCCAGGCGCGCGGCGCCGCCTACGATGCGCGCGAAGTCGAAACGCCGGAAACCAAGCGTCGCGTGCTTGACGGCATGATCGACGAGGAGCTGCTGCGCCAGGCGAGCGAGAAACTCGGCGTGGTCATCGGCGACGCGCAGCTTCGGGACGAGATCCTGAAGATGGAAGTGTTCCAGGTCGACGGCAAGTTCAGCGAGCAGCAGTTCAAGCTTCTTCTCGCCACGCAGAACATGTCGCCGGTCGGATTCCAGGAAGAGATGCGTCGTGACCTGCAACGCCGGGCGCTGGCCATGGCGATCTCGCAGACCACGCCGGTGGGCGCTCATGCTGTCGACCAGTTCCTGCGCATGCGCGACGAAACGCGCGACGTGAAGTTCTTCCAGGTCGTTCAGGGCGAGCAGGAAGAAATCGCTGAGGACGACGCCGTGCTGCAGGCCTACTTCAGCGAGCACGCCGATCGGTACGTATCCGAGGAAACGGTGAAGCTGGCCTATGTCGAACTGGCTGCGGCCAGCATCGACGTTCCTGAGGCAGCCGACGAAGCGCTGTTGAAGCAGCGCTACGACGAGCAGAGTAATCGTTTCGTCGAGCCCGAGCAGCGCCTCGCCTCGCACATCCTCATTCGCGTCGCGGCCGACGCACCGGCCGAAGCGCAGCAGGCCGCGCAGGCCAAGGCGGCGGATCTGGTGGCGCAGGCTCGCGCCGATGGCGCAGATTTCGCGGCGCTCGCCCGCGAGCAGTCCGAGGATCCGGGCTCGAAGGCCGCCGGCGGTGACCTCGGCTGGATCGAGAAGGGGTTCACCGATCCGGCGTTCGAGGAAGCGCTGTTCGCGATGGACGTCGGCACGATTTCGGAGCCGGTGAAATCATCGGACGGTTGGCACGTCATCCAGATGCGTGAACTCCGCGCGGGCAGCGTGAAACCGTTCGAAGATGTTCGCGGCGAGCTCGAAAGCGAGTATCTCGCCACCGAGCGCGACCGGCGCTACAACGATATGGCGGGGCGTCTGGTCGACACGGTCTACCGCGACCCGTCGAGCCTCGACGCGGCCGCTGCGGAAATCGGGGTCGAGGTCAAGAGGACCGAACCGTTCGGTCGTGCCGGTGGTCTGGAAGCGCTGACGCGCAACCCCGACGTGCAGAAGTTCGCCTTCAGCGAGGCTGCCATCCGTGAGCAGACGGTGAGTGACCCGATTGCGCTCGAGGGCGACGTCACCGTCGCGGTGCAGGTCGCCGAACATCAGCCTTCGCGCCCGTACACGTTCGAGGAGATTCGCGATCAGGTCGTTTCGGACTGGCGGCGCGACGAGCGCGCCAGTCGGGCCAAGGCGCAGGCAGAAGGGTTGCTGGCGGAGCTGCAGTCGGGCAAGCCCATCGACGAGCTGGCTACGGCCAACGGCGCCGAGCTGAAGACCTTTGACGGGCTGGGTCGCAGCGGATTCGTCGTCGATCCGCCGCTGCTGCAGGAACTTTTCCGCATGCAGCCGCCGGCGGAAGGCGCCTCTACCTCGGCCGTGCTCGAGCCCGACGCCGGGCGGGTGGTGATCGCCCAACTGGGCGCAGTTCATCCGGGTGATCCGTCGAAGGTCGACGCAGCGCAGCGCGAGGCCCTGACGACCCAGCTGTCGCAGGCAGCAGGCGCGGCAGAAGCGCAAGCCTGGGTGCGCAGCCTGCGCGCGGGCGTGGACATTCGCATCGCCGAAGACAGGATGTAGTCTTCGGTGGAACGCTGCAGACGAACGCCGGCTTTGCGCCGGCGTTTTCGTGTGCGCAGAACCTGTCAGGCCGAGCCAACGCTGCTGCCGCGTGCGCAGCAAGCACCCGCAGAAGCGCTACACAGCCTCGCAGTGTCCTTGCAGCAGTTGCCAGCCGGAATGGCGGTTAGCCATCGCGGCCGGCCGCCGCGGTGTGCCGGTGTTACTCGGAATCGATGCCGGTCATGCCTAGGATGCTGTATCCGGCATCGACGTAGGTGATCTCACCGGTGATGCCCGATGCCAGGTCGGAGCACAGGAACGCTGCGGCGTTGCCGACGTCCTCAATGGTGACCGTGCGACGCAGCGGGGCATTCTCCTCGACATGTCCGAGAATCTTGCGGAAGCCGGCGATGCCCGCTGCGGCAAGCGTCTTGATCGGGCCGGCAGAAATCGCGTTGACGCGCGTGCCTTCCGGGCCGAGGTTGTAGGCCAGGTAGCGCACCGTCGATTCAAGTGCGGCCTTGGCGACGCCCATCAGGTTGTAGCCCGCCAAGGCACGCTCTGCGCCCAGGTAGCTGAGCGTGAGCACTGACCCGTGACGGCCCTGCATCATCGGTCGTGCCGCCTTGGCCAGGGCCGCCAGCGAGTAGGCGGACACATCGTGGGCGAGGGCAAAATTCTCGCGCGTCAGCCCATCGAGGAACTGCCCGGAAATCGCTTCCCTGGGCGCGAACGCAATGGCATGCACGAGGATGTCCAACCCGTCCCAGCGTTCGCCCAGCTTGGCAAAGCACTCGGCGATCTGCGCATCGTCGGCGACGTCGAGCGGCAGCACGATGTCGGATCCGTACTGCTGCGCAGCTTTCTCCACCCGACTCTTGAGCTTGTCGTTCTGGTAGGTGAACGCCAGTTCGGCGCCCTCGCGGTGCATCGCTTCGGCGATGCCGCTGGCGATCGAACGTTCGCTCGCGATGCCGGTAATCAGTGCGCGCTTGCCGGTGAGGAAACCCATGGTCGATTCCGAGCTGCAGGAAAGGGCGCTAGTGTGCCCGCAAGCCTGATGGCGCGCCAGCTGCGCTGGTCGCCTGCGAGGTATGAAGCGCCACGAAGATCGCGACCAAATTGCCGTGCCAGCATGGCGCCATGGCTGAAGCCTGGTGGGGTGCGTTGCGCCAGCGTCGCACGTCCGACATGGCGGGCTGCGGCAGGTTCGTCCCCACCAGTTCGCTAGCCGCGGAATCCGTCCTTCCAGGCACGCAGGACCGCGAATCGCTCGTCGCAGTCCGGCAACATCCGTCCCGCGTGCACCTCGAGCGCCGTGCGCACCGCGCTGTCGCGAATGCGCAGGAATGGATTGCAGGCCAGCTCATCACGAAGCGTGCTCGGCAGCGTCCGGTAGGGTGGTTGCCTCAAGCGATCGCCGAGCGAATTGGCCAGCGATTGAAGATGCGCATTCTGCGGATCGACAGTGAGGGCGAACCGTGCGTTGCTTTGGGTGTACTCGTGCGTACAGCACACCAGCGTATCGCCCGGAAAATCGGCAAGGCGCTCGAGCGAATGGCGCATCTGCGCGGGCGAGCCCTCGAACAGACGGCCACAGCCGAGACTGAACAGAGTGTCGCCGCAGAACAGCCAGGGAGCCGCGTAGTAGGCGACGTGCGATGACGTGTGGCCAGGGACGTGCAGCACGGCGAAGCGCGTCCCGAGCAGGTCGACGGCGCCTCCCTCGGCCACGCGGTGGGTGGCGACCGGGATGCGCGGATCGTCAGGCGCGAACACCGCACATCCGAATCGACGCACCAGCGACTCGACGCCGCCGATGTGATCGGGGTGGTGATGGGTGACGAGAATGCCCTCCACCTGAGCGGCGCGGGGCAGGCCCCGCAGCACTGCATCGCCGTCCCCCGGGTCGACCACCCAGTAGCGATCGCCGACGTGCAGCATCCAGATGTAGTTGTCGGTGAAAGCCGGCAAGGCCGTGAGCGTGATCATCCGGATACCCGGGCGGTGCGAGGGATGTGTTCGTCGGGCACAATAGCAGGCCATGACTTCACCCCCTTCTGTCCAGGCCGGACGCACTTCGGCGAATTGGTTCGCCAGCGAAGCCTCCCGGCGATTGTCGGCATTCGAACTGCGGCAGATCATCCCGATCCTGAGCACGCATATCGGCGTGCGCGGATTGTTCCTGAGACCCGACCTGGAAGCCCCGAACGAGTTGTCCGGGAACATGCTTCAGAGCGTTGTCGCCGTGCACCGTGCAGCGCCGGGTCAGTTCGCCGGGCAGGCGCGCTTCGCGACCACCGAGCTTCCTTTCGCCGCCGACACCTTCAGCTTGGTCTGTGCCCTGCACGTGCTGGAACACGGCGAGGATGCCGAAAGCCTGGTGGAAGAAGTGGCGCGCTGCCTGCAGCCCGAGGGCTTGTTGGTAGCCCTGGTGCTTTCCCGGTCAAGCCTGTGGGGACTGCGTTGGCTCGGGCGCGGACTGCGGGTGCCCACGACCGGGCGCATGCGCGCGTTGATCGAAGCCAGCGGACTGAGCATCGAGATCCACCGGCAGATCGGCACCATGTGGCGTGTGCCGGACGCCGATGATCCCTCGGCCTCGATGCCGAGGCTGCCGCTGCTCCGAGCGCTGAGCTGCAGCCAGCTTTGGGTGGCGCGAAAGCGCCGCGCCACGCTGACGCCGCAGCGCCAGACGGCCTCGGTGCGTGTGCCGGCAAGCATGGGTCTGCGATGAGTGCTCCGCTCACCAGGGTCGACATCCACGCCGATGGTGCCTGCCTGGGCAATCCCGGCCCCGGCGGCTGGGGGGCGCTGTTACGGTCTGGAGATCGGGAAAAAGAGATCAGCGGCGGCGAGCCGGATACCACCAACAACCGCATGGAACTCATGGCCGCGATTCGCGCACTCGAGAGCGTCAACCGTCCGTGTGAAGTCCGGCTGCACACCGACTCGAAGTACGTGCGCGACGGCATGACCCAGTGGATCCACGGATGGCGGAAACGTGGCTGGAAAACCTCTGGCGGTGACCCGGTGAAGAACCAGGAGCTCTGGCAGAGGCTGGTCGACGCCGCTGCCCGTCACCGGGTGGAGTGGATCTGGGTCAAGGGGCACGCTGGCGATCCCGACAACGAACGGGTTGATGCGCTGGCACGAGCCGCGGCCGAGCGCCAGCGGCCGGAGGCGGCGTAGTGCGTCAGATCATTCTCGACACCGAAACCACCGGGCTGGAAGCCCACAAGGGACATCGTATCGTCGAAGTGGGCTGCATCGAGATGGTCGAGCGGCGGCGAACGGGCAAGACGTTTCACCGCTATTTCAACCCGCAGCGCGAGATGGACGAGGGCGCGCGCCGCGTCACCGGGCTCGACGACAGCTTTCTTGCCGGCCAGCCGTTGTTCGCCAGCGCAGCCGACGAGCTGGCCGAGTTCCTGCGTGATGCCGAGCTGATCATCCACAACGCTTCGTTCGACGTAGGGTTTCTCGATGCCGAGTTCGCCCGGTGTGCGCAGCACCTCGGACCGGTGTCGCAGTGGACGACCGTGACCGACACGCTTGCGCTGGCGCGCGAGCGCTATCCCGGCCAGCGCAACAGTCTCGATGCGCTGTGCAAGCGACTCGGCGTGGACAACACCCATCGTTCCGTGCATGGCGCGCTGCTCGACGCCGAGCTGCTGGCCGAGGTCTACCTGTCGATGACCGCCGGGCAGGGCAGCCTTGGGCTGGAGTCGCACAGCGCGCGCGATTCGCGCGCACAGGCCGGTCGGGGTGCCGCCTCACTGCAAGGGGCGCCACTGCGTGTGCTGCGCGCCAACGCGGAGGAACTCGCGGCGCACCACGAACGCCTCGCGGCCCTGCGCAAGTCAGGCTCATGCCTCTGGGGTGAAGAGCCGGCCCAGAACGAGCACGAGTCCGCAGCGGGCTAGCTCGTGCGCGGCATGTCGGCGGGCCTGCAGGCGGGCGCGTCGTCATCGCCGACTTGCTGCGGGCCAGAGGCTTCAAGAAGCCAGTCTCAATGCTGGCGGTGCAGGGCTACCAGACGATAGACGAGATCGAGCGCATCGCGCGGAGTCAGGGCGTCCGGATCGACAGCCTCGATTGCCTCCGCCAGCGGTGAGGCGGGATGGTCGAACAGTCCCATCTGCGGGCTGGGAGTCGGCGGCGATTCGGGTGAAACGCCCTGTTCGAGAAGCTGCAGGTGTCGCTTGGCTTCGGACACGACCTGTCGGGGTACGCCAGCGAGCGCCGCCACCTGCAGTCCGAAGCTGCGGTTCGCCGGCCCCGGCTTGACCGCGTGCATGAACACCAGGCGCTCGCCGTGCTCGATCGCATCGAGGTGCACGTTGGCGATGCCCGATCCTTCGCCGGCCAGTGACGTGAGTTCGAAATAGTGGGTGGCGAACAGGGTCAACGCCCGGTTGTGCTGCGCCAGGTGCAGGGCGCAGGCACGGGCGAGGGCCAGACCATCGTAGGTGGACGTGCCGCGTCCGATCTCGTCCATCAGGACGAGTGAACGCTCGCTCGCGTGGTGCAGGATGTAGCTGGTCTCGGCCATCTCGACCATGAAGGTGGACTGGCCCCGGGCCAGATCGTCGCCGGCACCGATGCGGGTCATGATGCGATCGATCGGGCCGATGCGCGCGCGTGCCGCCGGCACGAAGCTGCCGACGCAGGCCAGCAGCACGATCAGCGCGGTTTGCCGCATGTAGGTCGACTTGCCGCCCATGTTGGGGCCGGTGATGACCAGCAGCCGCCGGTCCGCATCCAGTCGGATCGAGTTGGGTTCGAAGGGCTCCGCCCGAACGGCCTCCACCACCGGGTGGCGTCCGGCCTCGATATCCACGCCGATCTCATCCGTCAGTTCGGGGCGCTGCCAGTTCAGCATCTGCGCGCGCTCGGCGAAGCAGCACAGCACGTCGACCTCGGCCAGCGCCGCGGCACACGCCTTGAGCGCGTCCAGTTCGCCGACCAGCCGGTCGATCAGGGTTTCCCACAGAGCACGCTCGCGCGCTTCGGCGCGATCGCGCGCGGAGAGAATCTTCTCCTCGAAGGCCTTGAGCTCTTCGGTGATGTAGCGTTCGGCGTTGGCCAGGGTCTGGCGCCGCGTGTAGTGGGTGGGCACCTTGTCGGCCTGCGCGCGACTCACCTCGATGTAGTACCCGTGCACGCGGTTGTAGCCGACCCTCAGATTGGCCACACCACTGCGTTCGCGCTCGGCGACCTCGAAGTCGGCCAGGAACCGGTCGGCTTCGTCCGACATCGCGCGCAGCTCGTCCAGTTCATGGTCGTAGCCAGTGGCGATGACGCCGCCGTCGCGCAGCAGGGCGGGTGGCTGCGCCTCGATGGCCGAACGCAACAGCGCGGCCAGTGGCTCATGTCCGTCCAGGTGCTGCTGAAGCTGCAGCAGGCGTGGCGCCTCCGCGGGTGCCAGCGTCTGCAGCAGCGCCGGCAGCGCGCACAGGCCGTCGCGCAGGGTCGACAGATCGCGCGGCCGGGCGGATCGAAGGGCAATGCGGGCCAGGATACGTTCGAGATCGCCGATGCCGCGAAACGGCTTGCGCAGCGCATCGACCAGGTCGCGGTCGAGCAGATCGCTGACCGCGGCATGTCGTTCAGTGACCGTGTCGCGCCGGCGAAGCGGGCGCTGCAGCCAGCGGCGCAGCAGCCGGCCGCCCATCGGTGTGATCGTGCTGTCGAGCACGCCCGCCAGCGTGTGCTCGCTGCGCCCGTCGACGCGCTGGTCCAGTTCAAGGTGACGGCGGGTGGTCGCATGCATGGCGACCGCATCGTCGCCCAGCTCGACCTGGATCGAGCTGAGGTGCGGCAGCTGCTGCTTCTGCGTCTCTTCGATGTAGCCGAGCAGGGCGCCGGCGGCTGCGATGGCCAGCGGCCGGTGCTCGAGGTCGAATGCGGTGAGGTCGTGCAGTTCGAAGAAGCGCAGCAGCGCCCGCCTTGCAGCATCGAGCTCGAAGTGCCACGGCCCGCGGCGACGCAATCCGCTCATCGAGGACACGGCGGCCGGCCATCCGTCCTCGTCCGGCATCAGGACTTCCGCGGGCGACAGCCGTGCCAGCTCGGCAGCCAGGGCTTCCTCGCTGCCCGCCTCGCTGGCCAGGAACCGTCCACCCGACAAATCGGCCCAGGCGAGACCGAAACCCGACTTGCCGCGAGCCACCGCAAGGATCACGGTGTCCCGGCGCTCCTGCAGCAGTGCCTCGTCGGTCACCGTGCCCGGCGTGACGATACGCACCACACGCCGTTCCACCAGGCCCTTGCTCGCTGCGGGGTCGCCGATCTGCTCGCAAATGGCCACCGACTCTCCACGTTGCACGAGCCGGGCGAGATAGCCCTCGACCGCGTGCACCGGGACGCCGGCCATCGGAATGGGCTGTCCGGCCGACTGGCCGCGCTGGGTCAGCGTGATATCGAGCAGCTGCGCCGCGCGCCGCGCGTCGTCGTAGAACAGCTCGTAGAAGTCCCCCATGCGGAAGAACAGCAGAATGTCGGGGTGCTCCGCCTTGGCGGCGAAGAACTGACGCATCAGAGGAGTGTGTTCGGGGGCGCTCGACATGCGGACATTGGAGGCACGGTGCCGGGCCGCGCATTATCCGCGGCGCGTGTCCGGATTGCACACCCGCCGCCGGGCAGGGTGCAGGGAAACCGGGATCTGCCGTCGGCGCTCGGCGCCCGCGGACGCCGAGAAGTTAGTAGGTGCCGTCCGGCGACTGGCCCTGACCCGCCGCGGCGGGGCTGACCAAGGGAACGCGCAGCACGAATCGCGTGCCCTGTCCGGGCGAACTTTCGCATCGCAGTGTGCCGCCGAGTTGGCGCGTCACCTGGTTGTAAATGATATGCAGCCCGAGCCCGCTGCCCCCCTGCCCGCGTCGCGTCGTGAAGAAGGGGTCGAATACTCGCTGACGGACGGATTCGTCCATGCCGCGACCATTGTCCGAAAAGACCATCTCGAGCAGGGAGCCGCGCCGATTCAGCTGGATCGTGACTTCACCGCCGTCTTCATCAAAAGCGTGCATCGCCGCATTCATGGCCAGATGGGTGATGATCTGGGCGAACACCCCCGGGTAGCTGTCCACCTCGATGGTGCGCTCGCCGAGAATCGAGACCCGGACTTTCGACCTTTTCAGCTGTGGGCCGAGGCTGGTCAGCACCTCGGCCAGATAGCCGGCGAGATGGAATCGCCTGCGGCCTTCGGTGCTCTGGTCCACGGCCACCTGTTTGAAGCTGCGTACCAGTTCTGCTGCCCGGTTGAGATTGGTCTCGATCAGGCGGGCTGCCTGCTCGCTGTCTTCGAGAAAGCGTTCGAGATCGGTGCGTTTGATGCCGCGCTCGTAGGCGTCGCGGAGAGCGACCACCTGCTCGTGAAAGTGCGACGACACGGTGACGCATATCCCAAGCGGGGTGTTGATTTCGTGGGCCACGCCAGCGACGAGCCCGCCGAGCGCGGCCATCTTCTCCGCCTCGACCAGCTGGTCCTGGGCCGTCTGCAGTCGTTCCAGCGCCTGGGACAACCCCTGGTTGCTCTTCTGCAGATCTTCCGTTCGCGTGCGCACCTTGGCTTCGAGCTGGTCGTTGAGTTCGCGGATCTCGGCCTCGATGCGCGTGCGCGCAGCGTCGTGGGACTCGACCTCGTCCAGCATCGCATTGAAGGCCGTGGTCAGTTGACCCAGTTCGTCATGCGCGAGTTGGCGGGCGCGGACACCGTAGTTCTTGAACTGGCGAATGGTTTCCGCGGTGCGCAGCAGTTCGATCGCCGGACGAGTGATCAGACGTTCGAGCCACGATGCCAGCAGCCACGCCAGGATCACCGTCGCGACCAGGAGCGGAAGCAGTACCAGTCCGATTCGACCCAGCAGTTCCTCCAGCAGGGTCAGCTCGAGGCGGATGAACACCCAGCCCAGTGCGTCCTCTCCGGACGTCACGGGTCGGATGACCTGCAGCATGGAACCGTCGAAGCGGTGCCCCTCGCTGCGGGACACGGTAATCGGAAGCATCGTGTTGCTGTTGCGGGCCACGCGGGCAAATGGCACGGCGGCAATCTGCTGGGTGCCGGGCTCCGGCACGATCAAGCGGGCTTCCGTGACCAGCGGCTCCGACAGTACGGTGGCAAGCAGGATCTCTGCCCCCTCGCGATCATCGAAGCTCAACGCGGCCTCGCTGTTCGCGGCGACCGTCTCGGTCAGGGCCTGGGCTCGCGCGAGCAGGGCGTCGCGCATGGCCCAGAATTCTCCGGTGACCAGTACCGAGGTGGCGACCAGAAAACACACGATGCTGATCGACGTCGACATCAGCATCAGCTTCGCGCGCAGATTCAGGCCGACCAGCCAGCGCACCAGTCTGCCTGGCGCTTCGCCGGGCGTGCTCACGGACCAGACTCCGGGAATCGCACCAGCTTGAGCAGCTGGGCATTGAGCAACGGCAGGGCGCCGCGCAGGCGTTCCCGGCGACCGTGGAAACGCAGGGTGGTTCGTCCCTCGTCGGTGTATTCGGGTACCAGAGCGAGCATGCCGCCGCGTTCGAGTGCGGACAGCGAGTCGACTACGTGCACGTACCGCGGCGACTTGGCCGGGGGCAGTTCGGCGCCGGACAGGGCGTAGACCAGATGGCATGCCTGCGCGGGCTGTCCCGGGCGCAGCATCCGCACGTCGATCCGTCGTCGCTGCGGCGACGCAGCGGCTGCTTCACGTTGAAGCAGCCGGGCGAAGTCCTCGGGCTGCTCAGCCATCACACAGAGTTCGACTGCACTGTCCTGAGAGGCAAAGCTGCTCTCCGGCCAATGCACGAATCGAACCAGCCTGATCAGGAAGTTCGCCCGAAGCACGTCGAGAGCGCTCGCTTCGAGCGCTCTCGCGTTCTGGGCTGTGGTGGGAGCAGGTTGTGCCGCGAGCCAGGCGCAGCCGAGCACGGCCATGGACAGGCGCAACGGACGGGACGCATTGCGGACTGGTCGAGGGGCTGCGCTCACGCTCGGTCGGCAGTGTCCTGCGGTAGCTCGATGGTAGCACCCGATGGAGGCTGTCCGTGGTCATCAGTTCCGCACCCGGGCTGGACAGTGCTGCCTGTGCGGCGGCTCGAGCGAGTGCGGTCGCTGGATCGGTGCTGCGTTGCAGGATGGCACGGTTCTCGGCCTGCTTCGATCGTGCGAAGCTTGGCCGGTTCGCGCAAACCCGAGAGGTAGGTTGGACTGGATGAACGTCGATATCGCTGCTCTGGACGATGCAGGCCTTCGCGCCCTGGCGGCACAGCTGGGCGACGCACTGATGGCGCAGCACCTGATGCTCGTGACGGCGGAGAGCTGCACGGGCGGGTGGATCGCCAAAACGGTGACTGACATCGCGGGCTCCTCGTCCTGGTTCGACTGCGGCATGGCCGCATACAGCTACGAGGCGAAGCAGGCCCTGCTTGGGGTGAGGCCCGAAACGCTGACCGAGCACGGCGCGGTGAGTCGCGAGACCGTACTCGAAATGGTGTCGGGCGCGCTGATTCACTCCGGCGCCAGCATTGCCGTCGCCGTCACCGGCATTGCCGGCCCCAGCGGCGGGACCACCGACAAGCCGGTTGGCACCGTCTGGATCGGTTGGAAGCGCCGAGGCGGATACCCCATGGCCGAGGTGTTTCATTTTCTCGGGGATCGCGAATCGGTGCGAAGGCAGACCGTCGCGGCTGCGCTTCACGGCTTGCAGCGCCTGGCTGGAAACAGCTAGGCGACGGCCGGCCGGTCGATCGTCGCGGACCGGGCGTCGCGAGCTCGAACACGGCTTGCAAGACCGGGCTTGCAGAACCGGGATTGAGTAGTAATACTACTAACCGTGAAACTGAGCCCCACCCAGCAGTCCATTCTGGAACTCATCGCCGAGCGCATCGACGAGGAGGGCATGCCGCCGTCGCAGACAGAGATTGCCCGGGCCATGGGCTTCAAGGGCGTGCGTGCGGCGCAGTATCACCTCGATGCTCTGGAGCAGGCCGGGGCCATTGAGCGCGTGCCGGGGCGCGCGCGGGGCATACGCCTCAGTCAGCCCTGGCAGGCACCCCAGCGATCATTGCAGCTTGCGGCACCGGCCGAGGACACCATTCGACTCCCCGTGCTCGGCCGCGTCGCCGCCGGGGCGCCGATCGGATCCGGTGCGGAGGACATCGACCCGGATGGGCCGTCGGTGCTGCTTGATCCGCAGCTGTTCGATCCGATTCCCGACTATCTGCTGCGGGTGCAGGGCCAGTCGATGCGCGACGAGGGCATCCTCGATGGGGATCTCGTCGGCGTTCGGCGCACTGCCGAGGCGCGTAGCGGTGAAGTCGTGGTGGCGCGTCTGGACGAAGAAATCACCATCAAGGTGCTTCGGTGCGACGAGGACGCGATCTCCCTGTTGCCAAGCAACCCGGCGTACGAGCCGATCGTCGTGTCCGCGGACCAGGACTTCGCGATCGAGGGCATTTACTGCGGCCTGCTGCGCCCTGGGCGGAGCCGGTAGCCGTGCGGCTCGTCGACCGCCTTGGCGCTGCACAGGTGCGACGCATGCTGCTTCGGGCTGAATGCCGAGCGATGTTCTGGTGCTCCGACAGCCCCGCTGGCGGATTTTTCCTACACGCCGATGCGGCATGCGCTGATGGAAGCGATGGCCCGGGCACTTCAGCATCGGTGCCAAGGGCGATCTCAGGATATGCGACCGAAACCCCCTAGCTTCTGTCGCGCCGGGTACCTCCGGGAAATTTGATCAAGACGAGGAATACGAAGATGGACGAGAACAGGAAACGCGCGCTGTCCGCAGCTCTGACCCAGATCGAGCGCCAGTTCGGCAAGGGCACGGTGATGCGCATGGGCGACAAGGTTGCCGAGGCCGTGGCTGTCGTGCCTACCGGTTCGCTGATGCTCGACATCGCGCTTGGAATCGGCGGCCTCCCGAAGGGCCGTGTCGTCGAAGTCTATGGCCCCGAGTCTTCGGGCAAGACGACCCTGACCCTGCAGGCGATCGCGCAGTGTCAGAAGCAAGGGGGAACCTGTGCCTTCGTCGACGCCGAGCATGCGCTCGATCCGACCTATGCCGCGAAACTCGGGGTCAAGGTCGACGACCTGCTGGTCTCGCAGCCGGATACCGGCGAACAGGCGCTGGAGATCGCCGACATGCTGGTGCGTTCGAATGCTGTCGACATGGTCGTCGTCGACTCGGTGGCCGCGCTCACGCCCAAGGCCGAGATTGAAGGCGAGATGGGCGACCAGCTGCCCGGTCTGCAGGCGCGATTGATGAGCCAGGCGCTTCGCAAGCTCACCGGCAACATCAAGCGCAGCAACTGCCTGGTCATCTTCATCAACCAGCTGCGCATGAAGATCGGCGTGATGATGCCGGGTCAGAGTCCCGAGACGACGACTGGCGGCAACGCGCTCAAGTTCTACGCGTCGGTGCGCCTCGATATCCGCCGAATCGGCAGCATCAAGAAGGGCGACGAGATCATCGGCAACCAGACCCGGATCAAAGTGGTCAAGAACAAGATGGCTCCGCCGTTCAAGCAGGTGGTTACCGAAATTCTCTATGGCGAGGGCATTTCCCGCGAGGGCGAGCTGATCGAGATGGGTGTCGACGCCAAGCTGGTCGAGAAGTCGGGCGCCTGGTACAGCTATGGCTCCGACCGGATCGGGCAGGGCAAGGAAAATGCTCGGCAGTACCTGAAGGACAACCCCAAGGCCGCCGAAGACATCGAAACGAAGCTGCGCGAGCTCTATGTGCCGGTGGTGGCAGAAGAGCAGAGTGAAGCCGAGCTCGAAGAGGCGTGATGCCACGCGGCGCCCGGCGTACGCCGCTGCAGCAGGCAGTCGGTCTGCTGCAACGGCGTGAGCACTCCAGGCGTGAGCTCACTCAAAAGCTTCGCGCGCGCGGCGCCGAGGCGGATGAAGTGGCTTCGGCGCTGGAAAGGCTGGCTGGGAATGGGCTGCAGGATGACGAGCGGTTTGCGCAGAGTCTGGCGCGGCAGCGTTGCACCGCCGGGTATGGCCTCCACGCCATCGAGGTCGAGCTGAAGAGGCATCACCTCGACGATGCGGTCATCGGGCATGCGATCGACCTGCTCGAGGCCGATTGGAATCAACTCGCCGAGGGGCTGCTGCAGCGGCGTTTTCCGCACGGGCTGTTGTCGACCGCCGATCAGCGACGTGCGAGCGCCCTGCTGTCCCGGCGCGGATTCCCCGCCGATGCCGTCCGCCATGCGCTGGATGCCATGCGTCAGTCGTAGGGCGTCGGCTCGGCCGGGCGCATGCCGCGACAAGAACGTCATGTGGAGCAGAGCGGTTGGATCCCAAGCTGCAAGCCCATCATGCCTGGATGCACTTGCCCGAACGTGATGTCCTGCGAAGCCTGAACTGGCGGTGCCCTGTGGGCGCTGATCGGCGGCCATGCGGTTCGCATTGATTCAGATCCCGGTTGTCGCGGCCGGTGCTTTCTGGTCGCCCCGTGCGGCTCCGGCTTTGGTAGCCTATATGCGTCGTCGAGGGGGCGGACGCACATGGCCGACGAGGCCCAGAAAACCATCCTGCAGGAGGCCGTGGTTGCGCTGGAGCGCCAGCAGCGCGCCGGCGGGACGCTGGTGGTCATGGCCGGTGAAGTGCTGGGCAAGCAGTTTCCGGTGGGCGGCGGTGAGATGACGGTGGGGCGTTCGTCGGCCTGCTCGATTTGCCTCGATCATGGGTCGGTTTCGCGCAGCCACGCCATGGTGATCTGCGATGAGAAGGGCGTGCGCGTGCGCGACTGCTCGTCGACGAACGGCAGCTTCGTCAATGACAGCAAGGTTGTCGAAGCAGAAGTGCAGGGTGGTGACCTGATTCGCTTCGGTAGCGTGGTGCTCAAGTACCTCGCGCCGAACACGGTCGAAAGCACCTATCACGATCAGCTGTACAAGCTTTCCACCCTGGACAGCCTGACCCAGCTCTACAACCGTCGCTATTTCATGGAGGCGCTGACCCGGGAGATCGCCTCGGCGCACCGCTACGGGCGACCCGTCTGCATGGTGATGTTCGACGTTGACCTGTTCAAACGCTGCAACGACACCTACGGGCACCCCGCCGGAGACGATGTGCTGCGCTCCATTGGTCAAACGCTGCGCGAACGCGCACGGTCCGCTGATGTGCCGGCGCGGACGGGCGGTGAGGAATTCACGGTCATCCTGCCCGATGTCCCGCTTCAGGGTGCGGTGCAGTTCGCCGAGAACCTGCGACAGAAGCTGGAGTCGACGCCGGTCTTGCACCAGACGCACACCATCCACTTCACGATCTCCGTGGGCGTGGTGCAGCTGGGCGGCAAGGACGAGGGGCCACTCGAGCTGATCCGTCGGGCGGATGACCTGCTGTACGAAGCCAAGCGTCGGGGCCGCAACAACGTGGTGTTCGACTGACGGGACGTCCCGGCGCGCCGAATCTGCGGCGCCTGAGGCTTGGTTGGATGTGGCGCACTCGCATCGCGAATACGCCGGTGCCTGATCCGATCCCACCTGTTCCGATCCCACTTGTTCCGCTCCCAGCGCTGATTGCTCCCAGGCGATGCGGCATGTGCACCGTCCAACCGATCGGTCACTCGCGAGCAACCTCCTGCGCGCCCGCACCGCTGCCGTGGATT
>JAGRJY010000106.1 GCA_020442465.1 Lysobacterales bacterium | reverse complement strand
CCGGCGACCTCGAGGGCAACATCGAGCAGGCCAAGCGGGTCGACCTGCAGCAGAAGGGCTCGATCACCGGCGACGTCAATGCCGGCTCGCTCACCGTGGCGGCAGGCGCGCGGATGCGTGGCCAGGCCGTGTTCGGCTGGGAAGACAGCGGCAAGTCCGACAAGAAGTCCGGTGGCAAGCACGACAGTGCGTCGTAACGCCATGGCTGCCGGCCTGTCCACACCGGCCGGTGCGAACACGGCGAGGGCGGTCGGGTGAGCCAGGCCCGTTCAGGCATGCCCGGGGCGACCCGGGAATGTCCGCACTGCAAGACCACGATTCTGGAGAGCGCGGCGGTCTGCCCGTCGTGCCGCCATCACGTGCGCTTCGACGCGAACGCGTCCAGCCAGGCCGTGGCGGGCGCCGAAACCTTCGTGCCGTTGAAGGTCGAAGGCCAGATCGAGCACCCGGCCGATGCACCGCCCTGGGAGTATTCGGTGGTCGTCAGCATCCGCAATGAGCGCGGTGAAGAAGTGGCACGCCAGGTCGTCGGCGTGGGCGCGGTCAGCGCCGACGAAGCACGCAGTTTCACCCTGACCGTCGAGGCCACGCCGGTGGCGGGCAAGTTCGCCGGCAAGGGGCGCGTCTGGCACTGAGCCCGACGCGTCCCCGCGGCCAGGCGCGCCTCAGCGCGCGATGGCGTACAGGTAGTCGACGTAGGACATCACCGCGCCGTCGTAGCCTTCCACTTTCGGGTTGACCGACTCGATCACCAGAAACTCGTCCGGCGCGTGTGCGCCGCCGCCGTCGCCTAGACCGAAGTGGCCCGATGCCAGGCTCAGCGGTGGGTCGGTGAAGACGAAGCCCGGATAGGATCCGGCCAGCAGCGGCCACAGCAGCGGGTCTTCGCCGCGCTCGCGCAGCACCGTGAGGCCAGCCTGAATGATCGCCGAGTCGGCGCGGGTCTGGGTCGGGTTGTAGCCGCCGCTGACCTTGACCTCGATGTCGCCGTAGCCGCGCTTGGCGAGATGCTTCTTCAGTGCAGCGACGGCATCGTCGAACTGCTGTCCGGGCACCAGGCGCATGTCGATCTTCGCCACCGCCTGGTGCGGCAGCACGGTCTTGCCACCCGGGCCGGTGTAGCCGCCGACCAGACCCTCGATGTTCACCGTCGGCTGCGAGACCAGCCGCTCCTGGGCCTGCTGCCACGGCAGGTCGTCAATCCAGTGATCGACACCCAGCGCCTTCTTGAGTCCGGCTTCGTCGCTGCGTGCATTGGCCTTGGCGATCATTGCGCGGTGTTCGTCGCTGAGCGGCGGCGCGACCGGATAGTCGTCGATCGTGATGGCGTTACCGTCTTCCGACACCAGGGTGTCGAGCGCCTTGATCAGGCGCCAGGCCGGCGCATCGACCATCGCCTTGAGCGAGGAGTGCACGTCCTTCCTCGGGCCGCGCCCCCAGCGTTCGCCGCTGGCGATCAGCTCCAGCTCGACCACGCCCTTGGCGCCGAGGTGGATGGACGGCGGGCTGTCCGGGCTCTGCATCGAGAACGGCATGAACACGCCCACCGTCTTCTCCAGCGCCGCCTGCACCTTGGGCCGATAGACCAGCTGACGGATGTGCGGCGAACCGATTTCCTCTTCGCCCTCCGCAATCAGCACCAGATTGACCGGCATCGTCTGACCGGCATCGCGGATCGCATGCAGCGCCTGCAGGAACTGCATCTCCGGCCCTTTCTGGTTCACCGCGCCGCGACCGATCATGACCTTGCCCACTTCGGGTCGGTCGATGATCCGGCCCTCCAGCGGCGGCGCAGTCCATTCGGCGGCGTCGAACTGCTTCACGTCGTACATGAAGTACAGGCCGAGAGTCTTGGGCGCGCCGGCATCGAGGGTGGCGAAAACGCCGGGGTGGCCGTCGGTGTCCAGTATCTCGACGTGCTGGAAACCCGCCCCGCGCGCGAGCATCGCCATGTGTTCGGCGCCCTCGCGCATGTTGCGGTTTTCGGCCGCGATCGAGGGCAGGGCGATCCAGTCGCGAAGTTCTTCGATCGAAGCATCGTGCCGGGCGTCGATCTGCGCGCGAATGGCGGCGCGGTCGGGTGACTCAGCCGCGACCGCCGCGTCGGGCAGGGCGACGGCACACGCCAGCAGTGCAAGGGCAGACGCCAACCGTGATTGATGGCGATGCGGCGTGGACGAACGGGGCGATCGGTACATCGGGACTCCTCCGGCAGGATCGGGCGCAGCGCCGCAGCATACTCCGCAGCACCATGCGCGGGCGCCCGATCGTGCTTGGTCGAGGGGTCGCTGCCGCCAACGCGTCACTCCGCGCGCAGCGCCCGCGCCGGATCGACCTGGGCGGCGCGTCGGGCCGGGATCCAGCTGGCCAGGGTGGCGATGCCGAGCAGGCAGAACGTGGCGCTGAGGATGGTGGCGGGGTCGCCGACGGAGACGCCGAACATCCATGCCTGCAGCCACGGCGCGACTGCGGCGTAGAGGACGAAGCCGAGGGCCAGACCGCACAGGGCGAGCAGCAGGCCGCGGCTGGTGACCAGCGCGGCGATGCGTCGTGGATCGGCGCCGAGCGCCAGTCGAATGCCGAATTCGCGGACGCGCAGAGCCACCATGTAGGCGACGACGCCGTACAGTCCGATCGCGCCGAGCATGAGCGTCACGATTGCTGCTGCAGTCATCAGGATCAGGGTGAGCCGGCGCTGGGCCACCGATGCATGCAGCACGTCCTGCATGGTCTCGGCCAGATAGATCGGTACAGTGGGGTCGATGTCGCGCACGGCGGCCCGAACCATGCCCACGATGGCCTCGGCCGGGACCTTCGAGCGCACCACCAGGGCCATGTTGCGGCGCGTGCTCAGCTCGGCGTTCGGATCGGTCGGCACCACCAGCGGGCGGTAGATCGTGGGCCCTGGCGCGCGCGACAGCGCCTCGTAGTGGACATCGCCGACCACGCCGATGACGGTGTAGCTCGGGCCCGCGGGATCGAGCGTGAGCGTGCCGCCGAGCGCGGCGCGTCCCGAGGCGTTCCCGAACAGCGCGTTCGCTGCCGCGCGGCTGATCAGGACGTCGCGGCCGCGGTCGTGTCCCAATGGCTCGAAACCGTGCCCGTGCAGCAGGGGTACACCCATCGACGCCAGGAAGCCGTCGTCGATCACGTTGACCGGCAGTGCCAGCGAGCGCGCGGAGCGGTCGACGCGCAGCGACTGGTCGAGCAGCTGACCGCTGCCCAGCGGCACCTTGAAGGTGAGTCCGGCCTGCTGCACGCCCGGCATGCGGCGCACCCGTTCGCTGAGCGCTGCATAGAAGCGCACGGCGGCAGCCTCGTCATAGCGCGCAAACGGCAGTTGCGTGCGCAGGATGGTGACGTCCGTCGGCACGAATCCCGGATCGACCAGCGTCAGGCGATACGCTGTGTTGAGCAGCAGCGCCGAGCCGATCGTCACCACCAAGGCCGCGGCCATCTGCAGTACGGTGCTGGCCGCGCGAAATCGACCGCGCATTCGGCCAGTCGAAGCGTGGCGACCGGCCTCGCGCAGCACCTCCGCAGCCGGGACGCGAACATGGCGACTCGCCGTCACCGCGGCGCAGCCGACCGCGCTGACGACGGTGAGCGCAACCGTGCACAGGACGGCAGCGGCGCCCGCTCCGAGCTCGCTGCGCCTCGGCAGATCCGCGGGCCCCCACAGTGCGATGGCATGCATCGCGGCATCCATCAGCAGGAATGCACCCGGTCCAGCCACGACGCAGAGTAGCAGCGACTCGGTCAGAAGCTGCGCCGCGCCGCGCCAGCGACCCGCGCCGAGTGCGGCGCGCAGCGCCAGCTCGGGCTGCCGGCCGTCGGCCCGGATCAGCAGCAGGTTGCTGATGTTGGCCCACGCAACCAGCAGGACGAGCGAGGCCGCGGCGGCAAGCATCCACAGCGTGGGCGCAATGTCGCCGGCGACATCCTGGCGCAGCGGACGCAGCACAGGCGTCGGGCGCGCATCCGCGAGCCAGCCCGCGGTGGCGGCACCCGACTCCAGGCGGGGAAAATCCTCGGCCAGTCTGGGCAGCAGGCTCGACAGTTCCTGCTGCGCTTGCTCGACCGTCGCGCCCGGCGCGAGTCGGCCCACGCCGGCGTGGTAGAAGCCATCGACTACCTCGTTGTCGACGCGCTTGGCCGGCAGCCAGATTCGCGTGCCGGCGGGATGCAGCGGAAACCCGAAACGGTCCGGCATCACGCCCACGATTTGGCGCGGCACGCTGTTCACCATCAGCACCTTGCCGACCACGTCCGGCGCGGCGTCGAAGCGACTGCGCCACTCCGCCTCGCTGAGGATCACGGCATCCGGGCCGCCGCGCACGGTTTCTTCGGCGTTGAACGCGCGGCCCAGCAAGGGTGGCACCTGCAGCAGCGGGATCATCGACGCGCTGATCCAGGCGGCTCCGATGCTGTCGGCGTAGGCGTCCTCGCCATCGGTCCACGCGTTGGCGTGCCCCGCGCGGTAGAAGGCCACAGCGTCGAGCGTTCGTGCGTGCCGGGCGTACACCTGCTGCAGGGCCAGCGGCTCACCGATCAACCCGGCATCCGCTGTCTGCAGCCGGACACTGACCAGCCGCTCAGGTTCGCCATAGGGCAGGGGGGCGAGCAGAACACCGTGGACGACGGCGAACAGCGATGACGCGGCCGCGATGCCAAGGGTCAGCGTGAGCACCACCGTGATCGTGAAGGCAGGCGTGCGGCGTAGTGAACGCAGTGCGAGTCGCAGGGTGGTCATTCGTGGCGTCTCGATCGAGTTCAGGCCGCGCCTCGCGGCAATGGAAGGTGAACGACAAGGTCTTTCGGCGTACAGCGACGCCGCGACCGAGTCTGCCGCAGGGTTCTGACTTTTTCCGGGCGCGGCATGCAAGGTTCGCGTCGTGGCCGGCTGCGTGGTCAGTACACCTCGCTTGGACGAACCGCCCGGAAGAGCACTTTCGGAGACCTGGACAGCAAGCGACCCGGTGTGATCTGGAACGAAACATTATACAGTTGCTATTCTTGTATGTAATGTAATAACGTTTCTTTCAACAGATCAGGCCGTCCACCGATCCCGGCCAGCAGCGATCGGAATGTCCAGGCACCGCTCCCATGCATCGAGAATCACGTATTGCTCTGCTTCCCTTGCCGGCTGCGCTGGCGCTGTTACTGGTCGGTGCGCCCGGGGTCGCTCCGGCAGCGTCAGGGACAGGCGGCGCGTGGCTGGCCACGGCCGCCGGCGTTGCCGAGCAGCCCGACGGCGATCCGCGTCACCACGACGAGGCCCATCAGCGGCGGCATGCCAAGGACCTGGAGCAGGTCGTAGTAACGGCGTCGCCGCTGCGCGACACCGCGGAAAAGCTGAGCGCGCCCATCGAAATACTGAGCGGCGAACAACTCGACGAGATGCGTGCCGCCAGCCTGGGCGAGACCGTGGCCAAGTTGCCCGGCGTGCAGAGTTCGAACTTCGGGCCCGGCGTGGGCCGGCCGATCATTCGAGGACTGGATGGCGCGCGCGTGGAGGTGCTGACCGGGGGCATGGTGACCAAGGACGTATCCACCGTCAGTCAGGACCACTCACCTGCGATCGAACCCTTCGTCGCTGACCAGATCGAGGTGCTGAAAGGTCCGTCCACCTTGCTGTACGGAAGTGGCGCCATAGGCGGCGTCGTCAACGTCGTCGATGGCCGTATCCCGACGGTGCCGGTCGAAGGTTTCAGCGGGCGCGCCGAGGCACGGGTGTTCGCTGGCGATCAAGGTGGCGAAACCGACATGGCACGCATCGACGGCGGCAGCGACAACTTCGCCCTGCACGCCGATGCGGTTTATCGCAACGCCAGGAACTACGACACGCCGGAAGGCGAACAGGCCAATACCTTCATCGATACGCGAACGGGCGCCGTGGGCGGCTCGGTATTCACCGACTGGGGCTTCGTCGGGGTGTCCGCTTCGCGATTCGAGGACGACTACGGCAATCCGGGCGAACCCGGCGATCCGGATGAAGGCGAACGAGGCGTCCATCTCGAACTGCGGCAGAACCGCACAGATCTAAAGGGTGCGGTCCAGGACCTGTGGGGTGATGGCAGCGCCCTGCGCTTCGGCCTCGGCCATACCGACTACGAGCACATCGAATTTGAAGGCGACGAGACCGGCACCACGTTCAGCAAGAACGCCACCGAGGGGCGACTGGAGGCCAGCCTCGCGCTCGCCGGCTGGGACACGGCGTTGGGCATGCAGGGCGGCACAAGCAGCTTCGAAGCCGTGGGTGAAGAGTCGTTCCTGCCCAAGACCGACACCGACACGCTGGGGCTGTTCGGCGTGACCCGCCGCGAGTGGGGCGAGTGGCAACTCGATCTGGGTGGCCGGGTCGACAGGGTCTCCAGCGATCCGGAACTTGGTAGCGCGCGCGACTTTCGTCCGCTCAGCGGCTCGGTCGGCGTGTCCTGGTCGCCGACCGAGACCTGGCTGCTCAGCTTGCAGTTCGATCACGCCGAGCGAGCGCCGGCCGAGGAGGAGTTGTTCTCCGACGGCCCGCACCTTGCCACACTCGCCTACGAGGTCGGCGATTCCACCCTCGACAAGGAGCGCTCGAACCAGATCGAGCTGGGCGTCCAGTTCCGCAGCCGCGTGATCGACGCCAAGTTTTCCGCTTACACCAGTCGTTTCCGCGACTTCATCTATCTTGTCGACACCGATGACGCGTTCTACTTCGAAGAAGAGGACGAGTACCTGCCGATCCGTCGGTGGGCCCAGTCTGACGCCCGTTTCCACGGACTGGAGGGCGAGGTTACCTTCCATCTGGGCGATGGAGACACGGGGCGCTGGGACCTTCGTGCGTTCGGCGACAGCGTGCGCGGTGCACTCAGGCAGGGCGGCAACCTTCCGCGCATCGCGCCCTCCCGACTAGGCGCCGATTTGCGTTGGGCGTACGGCGACTTTCGCGCATCGTTGGGCGCCACCCGGGTGGCCCGGCAGGACCGCGTTGCCGAGAACGAATCGGCGACCGATGGCTACACCCTGGTCGACGCGCATCTGGCCTACCACATGGACGGTGAGCACCTGGCCTGGGAAATCTTCTTCGACGGCAATAACCTGACCGACCAGAACGCACGCGTGCATACATCCTTCCTCAAGAACGACGTCCTGTTGCCGGGACGCTCGTACAGTGGCGGGGTCCGCGTGTTCTTCTGAGCTGGTCTGGCCGTCCCCCGATTCGATTCGGGGGGCTTGCGCCATGCCGGACCGGGGTGCGAGGCCCGCTGACCCGCTCGGCACGCAGTTTGCGCGCCGCTAGGCGGCGCTGCACCGCGATGGAGGAGAGCGCCGGGCGTCGCCGCGCCGGAAGCGCTTCATCGTCCGGCAAGCAGTCGGCGCCGCGCCGCGGAGAGCAACAGGCGCGAATACAAATTGTGGAAGCCGAGCAGGAGCCCGAATCCCCGTGGCATGCGGGGATGACCGCGCCCGGCATCGGCCTCTTTCACCACCGCCGAGCCGAAGCGGAGACGGGTGCCCGATGCGTCGGGCAGCGCCTCGGTCATCAGCCACGAGCGCGTGCGGCCAGTGAAGTCGCAGAGCAGCAGTTGGTTCGCGCTGCGTGCTTCGACCGACCAGGCAGCGAAACGATCGGCAGTGCCCGCACCCAGCGCCGCGGCTTCGGAGTCGGACGAGGGCCGTCGTGCGGCGAGGCGCAGGATCAGTCGCTCGCACTTGAACAGACCGGTCGTGTAGAAGGCGGTGACATAGTCCGCGTGCGTGACCGTGCGCGGCAAATCGGTGACGAAGCAGTCCACGTAGCCGCGCTCGCCGCCGTAGCGATGAAGCAGCGAATCCGGCGGCAGCGGTGCGGGATGGACAGTGGGCATGCGGTGTCGTGCTTCCGGGCCCTCAGTCGCGCCGCTGAAGCGCTACGTGCGGAGGGGGATTCCAGTGCGGCTGAGCGGGAAGGTCCGCCTTTTTCGAACGCGGACGCTGCATCCAGACGCCCCGCTCAGTCCCGATCCGCCGCGTCGCCTGTTCGCTTGGGATCGTATTTCGCAAACCAGCCCATGATGTTGTCGGTCTTCGCGATCAGGCGGCTGGGCCGCGAGGCGATGTAGTGCGGCGAGCCGGGCACGCGCACCAGTACGGTGTCGACCTGGCGCAGCTTCAGCGCGGTGTAGAACTGCTCAGCCTCCCAGGTCGGGGTGCGCCAGTCTTCCTCGCCCACCATCAGCATGGTCGGCGTCTTCACGTTGGCCACCAGCGAGAGCGGCGAGACGCGCCAGTAGGCGTCGCGGTCTTCCCAGGGGTTGGCGCGAATCCAGTGGCGCACAACGTACGCCCCGATGTCACCGGCCAGCGCCATGGTCTGCCAGTTGATCACCGGTTTGACGCTCGCTGCGGCAGCGAAGCGATCTGTCTTGCCGACAATCCAGGCGGTGAGGATGCCGCCGCCCGAGCCGCCGGTGACGAACAGGCGCTTGGGGTCGACGTACTGTTTGCCGATCACCGTATCGACAACGCTCATCAGATCGTCGTAGTCGTTGCCGGGATAGTTGCGGTCGATGAGCTGGGAGAAAGCTTCGCCGTAGCCGGTCGAGCCACGCGGATTGACGTAGACCACCACATAGCCTTCGGCGGCATAGCGCTGGATCTCGGCCGCGAACGACGGCCCGTACATCGTGAACGGGCCGCCATGGATCTCGAGGACCATCGGATAGCTGGCATCGGCCTTGAAGCCGTGCGGCAAGGCGACCCAGGCCTCGATCTGTTTGCCGTCGTGCGAGGACGGTACCTGCAGTTCCTCGATGTTCGCCATGTCGAGGTGCGGCAGCACGTCGTCGTTCAGCGCCGTCAGCACGCGCGACCTGCCGCCCTGCCAGACGCCGACTTCGGCGGGACGATCCGCGCTGTTGGCAGTGAACGCCACCGTGCCGTCGCCGGCAACCGAGTAGGATCCCTGCATGTAGGGGCGTCCGAACGAGGTGCCGCCGATGCCGCCGAACAGGGTCTTGCGCGTGCCGTCGAGGGCGAATTCGACAAGCTGGATGTCGCCGTCGACCTCGACCTCGGCAACCAGCTGCTTGCCGCGCCAGGCGATGTCGCCGATGCTGCGATCGAGCCCGTCGCTGAGCAGGCGAACGTTGGAGCCATCGGCGTCCATCACATACAGTTCAGTCGCCTGGTACGACAGCCGCTTGTCGTCGTAGCCGCGAAAGGCGATGTGGCGTCCGTCCGGAGAGACTTGAGGGTCGTAGTCGGGGCCGTCGCGCGAGGTCAGCGCGCGCATGCTCAGGTCGGACAGCGCCACCGCATGGATCTCGTTCTCGATCGGGTCGAGATCGCGGTCTTCGGCCGGGTTGCCGACCACCAGCAGGGTGTCGTTGCCGAGCCAGGCCGGGCTGTCGTAGTCGACGTCGCCGTCGGTGATCTGGCGCGGCGTGCCGCCTTCGGCGGAAACGACGTAGACGTGCGTCGCCCCTTCCTTGAAATAGCCGGCGCCGTCGAAGCGGAACGGCAGGTCGTCGAAGATGCGCACCGGCTCGTTCCACTTCGCGCCTTCCGGCGCGCTCGGCGGCTTGGCATAGGTCGCCGGCTTGGATGGCGTGAACATCGAGAACGCGATCGACTTGCCGTCGGGCGACCAGACCGGGGCGCCCGGGCCTTCGGTGAGGAAGGCCAACGAGAAGCTGCGTCCGCTGTCGCGATACAGCACACGCAGCTGCGGCTTGCCCCCCTCGCTACCGAGGTAGAGCAGGCGATCACCGCTCGGCGACCAGCGCGGCGACGAGATCGAACCCTTGCCGGTGATCAGCGGGCGATGCGCACCGCTGCGCACGTCGAGCGACCAGATCTCGCCCACCATCCTGTCGGTCATGCGGTCCATCGACGTGCGGGCGTAGACGATCGTGCGTCCGTCCGGCGATATCTGCGGGTCGCGGGCGTATTCGAGATCGAACACGCGCTCGGCGGTGAACTTGCGTGGCGCGTCGGTCGCGGGCGCTTCGGCGCCAGCAAGCGAGGGCAGGACCATGGCCATGGCCAACGGGGCGACGACGAGACGCTTCACGGGCAGTTCTCCGCAACGGACAGGGGGATCACGCGGCGCGCCACCCGCATGTGCTCCACGCTGCGGCGTCAAGACCCATGGTAGCCGCATCAGCCGGTCGGTGTGGATGCGCGCGCGGCGCGGCGCGAATCGGACCTGGGCGCTGCGGCGGATCAACCAAAACGCTGATCCCGCCTTTCGCCGGTCATGCGAAGTGCGGGATCAGATCGAGTGGGAAAAGCCGCGCAAGCTCGGACCCGGCCAGGGGCCGGACCCGAGCCTCCCTGCTCAGTTCGCCGCCGTTGCCTTCAGCTTCGGCGCGACGAAGTCGTCCATCACCGACTTGTGCAGTACGGCCGGCGGCAGCAGGCCCTGGGCGAGGATGAAGTCGTGGTAGGCCTGGGCGCTGAACTTGTCGCGCAGGCTCAGCTCGGTTTCCGCGCGCAGCGCCTGCAGCTTGGTGTAGCCGAAGTAGTAGGCGGTGGCCTGGGCCGGCGAGCGGAAGGTGTAGCGGTCGATCTCGGTCTGCGCGTTGAGATCGTCTTCGACCACGTCTTCCATCAGTACGCGCTTGGCTTCGGCGGGCGTGACCAGGCCGAGATTGATGGCCGGGTCGAGCCACACGCGGGCGGCGCGCAGCAGGCGTGCCTGCAGCGACATCAGCTGGCCGTCGAGCGGCATGTACGGCTTGGCGATCGATTCGGCGTACAGCGCCCAGCCTTCGACGTTCGCCGAGTTGAAGGCGAACAGCGCGCGCGCGGTCGACACCCCACCACGCAGCATGGTGGTGAACTGCATTTCGTGGCCCGGGCGTGCTTCGTGGGCTGACAGCGTCCACATGCCGGCCGGGAACGCGTAGTCACTGGTCGGCCAGCTGCCGTCCTCGTTCTGGCCGATCTTCGGCACGATGAATTCGGGGTACTCGCCGGTGTTGCCGATCAGGCGCGGCACGTCGAGGTGGGCGGCCGGCTGCTGGGCGGTTTCGGCATCGGTTGCCATGCGCACCCGCGCCGGCTCGTTCGGCAGGGTAGCCAGCTTCTCGCGCGCGATGATGCGGTCGAGTTCCTGCATCACCGACTGGTAACGCGCCATCAGCGCATCGCCGTGCACCTGGTCCTTCTTCAGCTCGTTGATCACGTCGCGGTAGTCGGAGCTCTTCAAGCCCTTCTCCTTGGCGACCAGCGGTGCCAGCGCCTTCATCTCGTTGCGGATGTCCATGAAGGCGACCTGGCCGAGCACCATCAGCTGCTCGGGAGAAGCGTCGACGCCGTAGTTCTTCAGCTGCAGCTCGTACAGCTCGCGCGGCAGCATCGAGCTCTCGCGGGTGTTCGGCAGGATCGTCACGCGCACCCACTCGTTGTAGTCGGTGAGCTGCTTCTGCAGCTTCTTGAGCGACTTCTCGTAGCCCTTGAGCCCGCTCTCCTTGAACACGTGCTCGAGGCCCGCGATCATCTTCGGCGCGTCTTCCAGATCCTTCTCGACCTCACCGCGATAGGGCTTGATCAGGTCCTTGACGTCCATGCGCTCGGTCAGGCGCTGCTTCGCCAGCTCGACGAAGGGCTCATAGCCCCTGGTTTCACCGGTGTACTTCTTCAGGCGCACCAGCGCTGCCTTGCGGCGTTCCATCGGCACCTGCTTGTCGAGCTGGCCGCGGAAGCCGGCGAAAATCAGCCCATTGAGGTTGCCGTAGGGCATCACCCGGTCGTAGTTGATCTGGGTGGCTTCGATGTTGTCCTTCTGCGACTGGATCATGATCTGCAGATCCTGCGCGACGCGCGGATCGGTCTCCTTCGCCAGCAGCGCTTCGAGCATGTCGATGTTCTTCTGCGCCGCGGCGATCTGGCGCTGCGACAGGTTCTCGCCGAGGTCGAAAATCTCCTCGTCGAAGCCGGTGACACCGGTCTGGCTGGAGAACTCGGGGGCGAACTTGGCCTGCGATTCGAGCACCGAGTAGGCGATCTTGTTCGAGCGATCGACCCAGCTGGTGTCCTCGGCGAATGCACTGGTGGCCAGCATCAACGAGCCGGCGAGCGCGCCGGCACGCAACATTTTGCGCAACATGGGATGGAACCTCCTGAGGGGTGGTGCCATCCTAGGGCTGGCATGGTCTCGGCTCATGGGTGAAAGGTCACCCTGTCGGAAGTCAGGGGTAGGCCTTCCGGCAGGCCGAACCCACATGGGGTGGGAAGACGGTGCGGGGCCGGGGAAGCACGCTGCGTGCTGGGTTCGGGCCGACACGCGAAGCGCGGGGCAAGCGAACACCGCGGACTGGCTCCGGACTGGTCCTGGAAATCGGCGCGCCGCCGAGTCCGCATGCCAGGCGCGACGCATTCTGCCGGTCAGTCGAGCAGGTGACGGAGGTTCGGCAGGTACTTCTCCAGCGATCCGGTGTTGACCGCGACGACGCGCTCTCCCTGCCGCAGCAGGCCGCGATCCAGCAGCTGCGGCAACGCGGCCAGGCAGGCAGCGCCTTCGGGGCTGATCCACCAGCGCTTGTGTCGCCAGACCTGCGCGAGTTCGGCGGCGATGGCTGCTTCGTCCACGGCCAGTGCGGCGCCCAGGCTGGCGCGAATGATCTGCAAAACGCGGAAATGCCCTACGCCACCCGGAACGTTGAGGCCAGTGGCCAGCGTATGCCCGGCCTCCACGACCTCGGTGTCGTCGGCGCCGGACTCGAACGCGCGCACCAGCGGCGCCGTGCTCGCGCTCTGAACACAGAGCATGCGCGGTCGGCGGCTGTCGATCCGTCCCAGCGCCTCGAGTTCGTCCCAGGCTTTCCACATGCCGAGCACGCCGGTGCCGCCACCGGTGGGGTAGATCACCGCATCCGGCAGCCGCCATCGGTGCCCGCCCGGCGGCGGTTCGGCCAGTTCGAGTCCGAGCGATTTCTTGCCTTCGATGCGCCAACCCGGTTCCTGGAAGGTAGCGACCGAGAAATAGCCCTGCGGGATGTAGCGCTCCTTGAGCCGGGCGCCGGCTTCGCGAATGGTGGGTCCTGCGAGCTCCAGCCGCACGCGGTTCGGGTACTGCCGAGCCGCAGCGGCCACGCTGCCGAGAATGGGCAGCGGGGTGTCCTCGGGCATGGCGACCACCACCTCGAGCCCGCCGGCTATGGCGTAACGGGTCAGCGAGTCACCGGCATTGCCCTGGGTCGGCACGGCGAGACGCTGCAGCCCGAGGCGCCGCGCCTGCGCGGCGACCATGGCCATGCCGCGATCCTTGAAACTCTGGGTCGGGTTGGCGCCGAAGCCGGGATGTGCGCGCCCTTCTTCCTTCACCTGCAGGCGCAGGCCAGCACGCTCCGCGCAGGGATGATCGCGGTACTCCAGCAACGGCGTGGCACCTTCACCCAGTGCAACGATGTGCTGGGCATCGCCGGGATCGTTGACGTCCAGCGCCATCAGTGCGCCGAAGCGCCACATGTCGCGTCGTGCCGGTCGGTACCAGCCCGCGTCCGGCTGTTCGGCGG
>JAGRJY010000105.1 GCA_020442465.1 Lysobacterales bacterium | reverse complement strand
CGGCGACGGATGACCCGGCCGTCAACGATGCCGCGGAACGACTGGTGGTGCAGGTCGAGCTGATGGCCGGATTGGACAGCCCGGCCGACGCCGCGGAGCTGCGCCGTCAGGTACAGATGCAGCGCCTGGCCGACAAACTCTCGGGTCAGCGCGAAGCGTTCTCTCCGCGCACCCGTATGGTGGAACTGTGTGTGATGGACGGCCTGGCGCCGGCGGTGCGGGCCCGACTGCTGCCGCGCCTGCGCGCCGCCTGTGCGGCGGCCGAAGCCGCCGCGGTCGGGTAGGGATCCCGCCGGGCCGGACTCAGTCGGTGCGGAGCGCGGCGATCGGGTCGAGCTGGGCGGCCTGGCGCGCCGGATAGATGCCGAACACCAGTCCGATGGCGGCACAGGCCACGGTGGCGAGCACGATCGGCAGCGGCGCCCAGGCAACCTGCCAGCCGGCGCCGAACGCGATCAGGTAGGCCAGCACGATGCCGAACAGCATGCCGGCGGTTGCGCCGACGCCGCAGATCACCGCCGCCTCGCGCATGAACTGCGACACGATGTCGCGCTGACGCGCGCCGATCGCGCGCAGCAGGCCGATTTCGCGGCGGCGCTCGAGCACGTTGGCCAGCATGATGTTCATGATGCCGATGCCGCCGACCAGCAGCGACACCGCGGCGATCGCCGCCATGACGATCTGGAAGATCCGCTGGGTCTGCTGGTGCTGGTGGAACAGCTGTGCCGGCACCACCAGGCGATAGTCGTCGACGCCACCGTGGCGCTGGTCGAGCAGGCCGCCCAGCGCCTTGGCCGCGGCGAACACCTGGGCCGGATCGCCGACCTGCAGCACCAGGCGATCGACTTCGTCCTCGAGTTGCTGGAAGCGCAGGCGTGCCAGCGCCGACTGCAGCGGCAGGAACACCCGGTTGCTCTCCAGCCCCAGCGCCACGCCCTCGAAGTCGTTCCGCGACAGGTCGCGGTCGGCCAGCACCCCGACCACCTGCAGCCACTGATGATTGAGCTTGATCATGCCGCCGACCGCGCCGCCGTCGGGGAACAGTGCCGAGGCCGCGCGATGGCCGAGCACCGCCACCGCGGCCACGCTTTCTTCGTCGTCGCGGGTGAATCCGCGGCCTTCCGCGATCTTCAGCGAGGAGACCGCAAAGTAGTCGTGGGTGACCGCACTGGCCTTGAGCTCCTTCGCGCCCTGGGGCCCGAGCAGCTGGTAGGCCTTGACCTCCTTCTCCGCGGCGAAACGCGTCGATCCGGGCACCGCGGCCAGGGCGGCGCGCGCATCGGCGAGGCTCAGCCCGAGGCTGCGTTCGCGGCGTTCGCGCAGCTGGTCTTCGCTGGTCCGCTCGCCGTCGACGATCAGATTGTTGAGTCCGAGCCCTTCGACCAGGCGCAGGGCTTCGCGCCGGCTGCCTTCGCCGACTGCGAGCATGGCGACGATGGCGCCGACGCCGAAGACGAGACCCAGCAGGGTCAGGCCGGTGCGCAGCTTGCGCCGGGCCAGCTCGTGCAGCGCCTCGCGCCAGGGCTCCGGAAGGCGTTGGAACAGGTTCATGAGGACTTGGCTGCAGCGGTGCTGGCGAGCACCACGACTTCGCCGGCCTGAAGGCCATCGACGATCTCGCTGCGCGCGGCGCCGCGCGCGCCGACCTTCACCGCACGGCGTTCCACCGAGCCGCCCTGCAGGACTTCGACGAAGCGGTCTTCGCCGTCGGCGCGGATCGCGATGTTCGCCAGCGAGAGCGCCGACTCGGCGCTGTGCAGCACCACTTCGGCGTGAAAGGTCTGACCGGGCACCAGGCCGAGTTCGCGGCTGGCCTCGGCCGGCACATCGGCCTTGAAGTTGAGGTACTTCGTGGGATCGCGACGGTGGCGTTGCTGCGGCGCTTCGGCGACCCAGCGGACCGTGCTTTCGACCCGGTGCTCGGGTCGGCCGAGCGGATAGAGGAACACCGTCTGGCCGACCGCGATGCCCTGCGCTTCCTGCTGAGGCAGATGCAGCGAGACTTCGAGCTGGGTCGGATCGGGCAGGCTGGCGAACTCCTGGCCCGAGTAGACCGTAGCGCCGAGCTTGGGTTTTTCGTCGCTCCAGTTCGCGCTCAGCACCAGCACGCCGTCGTTGGGTGCGCGCAGCTCGAGCGCGTCGAGCTCGCCGCGTCGGCGATCAGCCTGAACCTGGAAACTCGTGCGCTGGGCATCGAGCACCGCGGCTTCGGCAGCGCCTCGATCGCCGGCCTGGTCGCGGCGCCAGTCAAGCACGCCCTGCTTCTGTTCGAGAAATTCGCTGTCCTGGATCTTGTCGAGGATTTCATTGCGCGCCAGCATGCCGAGTTCGACCCCGGCGTAACGCTGCGCGATCTTCAGTTCGGCACCGACCTGGGCGATGTCGACTTCGACCCGCCCCTCGAGCGTATCCAGTTCGTCCTGTTTGCCGGCGCGGGCGAGGGCGTTGCGCTGCAGGTCGAGCAGCGACTTGGAAAGTTCGAGCTGGCTCTGCGCGCCGGAAAACCGGGCGACCACTTCGCCGGCCTGCACGCTGCTGCCGTCGTCCTTCATCCAGACAATCTGCCGCTGGGTCCACGCATCGCCGGGAATCAGCAGTGGCACCGCCTTCTTCGAACGCAGCTGGCCTTCGGCTTCGACGGTAAACCGCAGCGGTGCGGGCTGCACCACTTCAACCACGCGATCCGGGCCTTCGTCCTCGGCGCAGGCGGCGAGCAGCAGCGCACCGAGGCACAGGGCGGAAACCATCCACGCGCGCTCGCCGCGCCGCTCAACCATCCGACACCTCCACGCGCACGGCCTGCCCGGGCCGCAGCCCCTCGGTCTTGCCGTCAATGCGCACGCGCACATCGATGACCGGCACCGGCTGCAGTCGCGACTTGCTGCGCACTACGCGGCCGAGTTCGACCACCGTGCCCGGCAGGCGCTGGCCGCTGCCGTCGACGCGCACACGCACGCTGTCGTCCTTGGCCAGGTGGCGAAACTCGGCCTCGGGCAGCATGGCCTGTACTTCCAGCGTGGCCATGTCGGGAATCTCGGCCACCGCCTGGCCCCGATACACCTGGCTGCCAACCTCGAACTTCTCGCCTTCCCAGTTCGCCTTGTGCAGCATCACGCCGTCGCGCGGCGCGCGCACGCTGAGTGCCTGCAGCGACGCCTCGATGTTCTTCACCTCTTCGACGAGGCGATCGACCTGCACCGCGAGCAGGCGCGCTTCCTGGGTGCGTTGCTCCCGCGCCGACACCTCGCGTCGCACCATCGCGGCGTACTTGTGTTCGGCCTGCTCGCGTTCGGCGACCAGCTTCTCGTAGTCGACGCGGGCAATGAGTTCGGCCGGCTGGCTGGCCTTGCGCTGCGCCTTGTCGCGGCTGGCGCGCGCCTCTTCGACCGCCAGCGTGTCGTTGCGCGCGCGTTCACCGAGCTGCAGCTGCAGTTGCTGCTGCTGGCTCTGCTTCTCGTGCAGCTCGGCGCGTTTCTGCTGCAGCTTCTGCTGCAGCTGCTGGCCATCGAAGACCACGACCGGCATGCCTTCGGTCACCGGTGTGCCCTCGCCGACCAGTTCGGTGATGTTGAGTTGCCACTGGTCTTCGACCACCGGCGGCATGAGCGGTGCACTCACCCGGGCGACGATCTCGCCATCGAGTTCCAGCGCCATCGCTGACGGCGAGGTGGCCCCGATCAGGGCGGCGACCAGCCAGGCGCGACGCATCAGGGCGCTTCCCCGAGCAGGCGAATCTGCGCGTTCATGCCGGGCAGCAGCTTGAGGTCGGGCGTGTCGTCCATCGCGATGTCCACGGTGAAATAGCGGCCGCGCCCCCACTCGGCCTTGGCCTCGGGGGCGCCGGAAATGCGCTCGACGCGTCCCTCCGCGGTGCGCCCGGGATGGGCGTCGAAGCCGATCAGCACCTTCTGTCCGGTGACCAGCGCTGCACGATCCGGCTCCAGCGCGTACGCGCGCACGCTCATCGGCCCCGGACCGACGATTTCGCCGACCCGCTGACCGGGATAGGAGGAAGCGCCCTCGTCGTAGCGTTGCCCACGCCAGTTGTCGAACGCGTGCACCACTACGCCGGCGCGTTCCGCGCGGACTTCGGCCGCGTCCACCGCGGCCTGGTGATAGGCCAGGTCGGCCTCGAGCTTGCCGAGCTCGAGCGCGGCATCCTTGTTGCGTCGGGCCACGGTGTCGCGCGCCGCTTCGAACTCGCGGCGCTTGAGCAGCAGCTCGCGCTCGGCGCGGTCGAGCTCGCCAGCAATGCGATCGGCATCGAGGGCCGAACGGAAGTGGCCGGGCACCTTGGCATCGACCCGCGCCTTGGCCGCCGCCGCTTCGGCGTCGATCAGGCCGATTTCGGCGTCGATCGCCTTGACCTGAAGCTCGGCCAGGTCCTTGGCCAGCTGAGCCTGCTGCTGCTCGATCTGCAGGCGCAGCTGCACCACCTGAGCCGCCGATTGACCGGGGTCGATGCGCAGCACCACGTCGCCGGGTTCGACGTGGGTGCCGTCGGGGATGTAATAGCGCAGCACCAGATTCCAGTCGTTCGACGGTGGCGTATAGATCGGCGATGCCGCGCTGGCGAGGACCTCGCCGCTCAACACCGGCTGGGCGACGACCGGCGCGGCGGCGAGCAGCGCCAGCAGCACGGCGGCCCAGGCGCGACGGATCGCAGCAGCCTGCGCGCGACGGCCCGGTGCGACGAAGGGTTCAGGCGGGAACAGCATGTTCGGCCCGGCTGTCGTGTTCGATGGTGCCATCGCGCAGGCGTACCCGACGCGGCGCATGCTGGGCGATTTCCTGGTCATGGGTGACCAGCACCACGGTCTGTCCTTCCGCGTGCAGCTCGTCAAGCAGCTCGAGCACGGCGGCCGCGCTGCGCGAGTCGAGGTTGCCGGTGGGCTCGTCGGCCAACAGTAGGGTCGGCCGCATGACCAGGGCACGCGCGATCGCGGCGCGCTGCACCTGCCCGCCCGACAGCTCGGCCGGGCGGTGGCCGATGCGATCGCCCAGTCCCATGCGGTCGAGCAGGGCGCGCGCGTGCGCCTCGGCGGAGGCATCGGGTTCGGTGCAGAAGCGCCAGGGCAGCATCACGTTCTGCAATACGGTCAGGCGCGGCAGCAGGTGGAAACTCTGGAACACGAAGCCGATGCGGCGGTTGCGCAGGGCGCTGAGTGCTTCGTCGTCGAGTCGGCCGATCTCGACGCCGTCGAGGGTGTAGCGGCCGGAGTCCGGCCGGTCGAGGCAGCCGAGCAGATTGAGCAGGGTCGACTTGCCGGATCCGGAGGCGCCGGTGATGGCGACGTATTCGCCGCGTTCGATGCGCAGGCTCACCCCGTCGAGCGCGCGCACGGTCTGCCCGCTCATCCGGTAATGCCGCCGCACCGCATCCAGCTCGATCATGCATGTTCCGTCAGGTCGAACGCGGCTTGATACCACAATCGCCGGCAAAGGTTCCCGCCCCCAGTCGTGCGGCCATGCCAAGGATGTCGTGCCCCCAGTCGCAGGGTCGCCGGGGCGACGGGCGGATGGGTGGCCCCGGCGGGCGGGGTCTTCGCGTGGCCAGGTACATGTCCGGTACATGCCCGGGCACGGGGTTTTGGATTAAGATGCACCAAGAAGGGGAGTAGCTCCCGCCGCCGCTATCGTCATCACGGGTCATGAGCCCCGGTACGGTGGGTATCAGGATCGGACCGCCGATCCCGATACGAGCAAGACCTTCGCCGCGACGGCGAAGGCGTTCTATTGTCCCCATGCACGCCGCGGTCGCACCTGTCATCGAACGCGGAGCAAGGCTGCATGCAGACAATCGGCACGCCGATCATGTGGGGGGTATTCGTCGTCCTGGTGATCGTCGCGATCATGGTCGACCTGCTCGTGCTGCGTCAGCACGGCCCGCACAAGGTGTCGGCGCGTGAAGCGATGCTGTGGTCGCTGGCCTGGATCGTGCTGGCCGCCCTGTTCAATCTCGGCCTGTGGTACTACCTGCAGCCGCTCGGTGGCGACCTCGCCGATCGCGTGGCGCTGGAATTCCTCACCGGCTATCTGGTCGAGAAGGCGCTGGCGGTGGACAACATCTTCGTGTTCCTGATGCTGTTCACCTATTTCTCGGTGCCCGCCGAGCACCAGCAGCGCGCGCTGATCCTCGGCGTGATCGGTGCGATCCTGCTGCGCGCGGTGATGATCCTGATCGGCGCCGCGCTGATCGCCGAGTTCCACTGGATCCTGTACGTGTTCGGCGCCTTCCTGTTGATCACCGGCGCGAAGATGCTGTGGGCAACCGGGCAGGAGAACGAGTTCGGCGAGAACCCGCTGCTGCGCTTCCTGCGCCGGCACATCCCGGTCACCGCCGGCATGCATGGCGAGCGCATCTGGGTGATCGAGCACGGCAAGCGGGTCTTCACCCCGCTGTTCATCGTGCTCGTCATGATCGGCATCACCGACGTGATCTTCGCCGTCGATTCCATTCCGGCCATTTTTGCGATCACCACCGATCCGTTCATCGTGCTGACGTCTAACGTGTTCGCGGTGCTCGGCCTGCGCGCGCTCTACTTCCTGCTCGCCGACATGCAGGAGCGCTTCCACCTGCTCGCCTACGGGCTCGCGCTGGTGCTGATGTTCATCGGCGCGAAGATGCTGCTGGTGGAGTTCTACAAGATTCCGATCGCGATCTCGCTGGCGATCGTCACGGCGACCATCGCGACGGCGATGGTGACCAGCGTGCTGGTGCCCAAACGCTGAATCGACCGGGCGGCGTCACGCTGCGCGCGCTTGCATTGCGCGCCGGCGACCCCATGCTGGAACGATGGATCTGCCGCTTCCCGCTCCCTCCCGCGATCCGGTCGCCGACCGCGCCGCGGAACGTGCCCGCCTGCTGCGCGGCCTGGTGGTCAGCGCCGCGCTCACCGCGCTGCTGTGGTGGATCGCCTGGTTCCAGCACGCGTGGGGCTGGGATTTCTCCGGACTGACCCTGCGGCCCGGCAGCGCGCGTGGGCTGATCGGCATTCTCAGCGCACCGCTGCTGCACGGATCGCTGGCGCATCTGGTGGCCAACACCCTTCCACTGCTGCTGCTCGGCACCCTCGCCGTTGCGACCCTGCCGCGCGCGTCGCTGCGTGCGCTGCCGTGGATCTGGCTGCTGTCCGGATTCGGCACCTGGCTGATCGGACGCGAATCGGCCCACCTTGGCGCCAGCGGTCTCACCCATGGGCTGATGTTCTTCGTGCTCACCGCCGGTATCGTGCGTCGCGACCGTGCCGCGATCGCCGCGGCCCTGCTCGCGTTTTTCTTCTACGGCGGGATGCTGCTGAGCGTTCTGCCGCGTGATCCCGGCATCTCCTGGGAGTATCACCTCTGCGGCGCGGTGGCGGGCGTGCTCGCCGCCCTGTTCTGGTCGCGGCTCGATCCGCTGCCGCCACGCAAGCGCTACAGCTGGGATGACGAAGACGAATCGCTGCAGCCCGCCGAAGATGAGCTCGAGCTGCCTTCACCTGGCGCCGTGCCCGTGCTCTGGCATCGTCACGACGGTGCCGACGAACGCGGGGTGGTGCTGCAGTTTCCGCCGCGTGGACGCGACGCGGGCGTGACCGCTGCGCATGCCGGTGACGAGGACGAGTCGACGCAGCGCTGAACCAGTGCGGCGTGACGCGACGGATCCTGCGGGTGCTCTGGGGAGCCCTAACGACCGCGCGCGCTGGACGCGAAGAGGTGCGGCTCGGCTGCGGCCGCATTCGAGCGGGCCGCGGCAGGATGCCCGGCCCTGTTGCGGAAGCGTGTCCACGAAGCGAACCCGGCACAAGGATGGGCCAGCGGCGAAGGCGCGCAGCGCCAAGTCGGAAAACGAGGTGTGGCTTGGCCGCACCCGTTTTCGAGCGGGCCGCGGCAGGATGCCCGGTCCTGTTGCGGCAGCGTGTCCACGAAGCGAGCCTGGCACAAGGATGTGCCAGCGGCGAAGGCGCGCAGCGCCAAGTCGGAAAACGAGGTGCGGCTTGGCTGCACCCGTTTTCGAGCGGGCCGCGGCGGGATGCCCGGTCCTGTTGCGGCAGCGTGTCCACGAAGCGGGCCTGGCACAAGGATGTGCCAGCGGCGAAGGCGCGCAGCGCCAAGACGGAAAACGAGGTGCGGCTCGGCCGCACCCGTTTTCGAGCGGGCCGCGGCAGGATGCCCGGTCCCGCTCAGAAGACCTCACAAAATCGGCGACAACCCCGCCCCGAACGCGGTGATGATGCGGGTGTACAAGCCCTTGCCGAGCCCCGCCACTTCGGGAAAGTCGCCGACCGGGCGGTAGCACTCGGCGAACCCCGGGTCGCCCGGCGGCACCGGGCTGCAGCCCGGCAACATCTCGTAGCTGGTGGCGTAGCGCCACGGCCAGATGTCGAACAGCGGCAGGTGTTCCGACACCTTTCCGAGCGAGTAGTTGAGCCCCGACAGCACCGGTGGACGCGGCCGGCGGGCGATGGTCCAGGCATTCTCCGGACGCATGTCGCGCAGCATGCTCCGGCGCAGCGCGCCAGCCAGTGCGGCGTCGTGCACCACCACGAAACTCTCGGTGTTGAGACGGTCGGAGCGCGGGTCGAAGTTGTGCGTGCCGATGATCGCCGTGCTCCGGTCGATCACCATCGACTTCGCATGCATGCCGAGGCGCACGCCGGCCTGGCGCAGCGGCAGCGGTCCGCGCAGACGCGCGATGCCGCGCGAGGGCCGGCGCCCGGACGAGCCCAGGTTACGCTGCGATTCGCTGATGCCGTCGCCGAGCAGGCGCTCGTCCTCACCGCTTTCGTTCTCGTCGCCATCGGCCTGCAGTTCGAGATCGATCGGTGCCCATTCGGGAAACGGCTTGTACTCGTAGATGTCGAAGCCGAATTCGCGCAGGTAGCGGCGCTTGTACTTGTGCGAGAGCGCGTACACGGGAAACGCATCGGTCGAGGCCAGGCTGTTGGTGGACACCAGCACGTCCGGCTTGCGCGACTGCTGCAGGGCGCGAAAGCTGCGCTGCGCCGAGCGCGAGAACACGAGGTAGGGCGTCTGCATGACCAGCTCGTGCTCGGTATTGGCGACCAGGTCACGCAGGCTCGAGGAAAGCGCGCGCTCTTCGCGGGAATTGCGCTCCAGCGGCTTGTTCGGCAGGTCGGAGTAGAACTCGACGGCGCCGACATCGAAGCCGGGATCGAGCAATCGGGTGCGCACGGCCGCCGCGCTGTCGGCCTGCGCGGAAATCTCCAGCCGACGGATCGCGGGTCCGTCCCATGGGGCGCGAGGAAGCACGGACGCAGCATCATCCAGCAGACGGCGCACATCGCGCAGTGCCGGCAGCGGCACGGCGAGACGATGCTCCCAGAACGACTCGAACGAGGCCTGCATGTCGCGGTTGGCCGGCCCCAGCAGCAGCAGGTCGCGATCGCGATAGTTGAAGCCCGGGTCCCAGTCGAAGTAGCGGTCCTGCACATTGCGACCCCCGGTGACTGCGGCGATGCCGTCGACCAGCAGCAGCTTGTTGTGCATGCGCTGGTTGAAGCGGGTGAAGCAGCACAGGATGCCGGCGGCGAACTGCAGCGTGCCGGTGTCGGCCTCGCCGAAGGTCGGGTTGTACATGCGCATTTCGAAGTTGCGGTGCATCAGCGCCAGCTGGGCAAGGCGCTTGAGGTCGTCGCTGCTGAACAGCTGGTCGACCAGCAGGCGCACGCGCACGCCGCGGCGTGCCGCGGCGAGCAGCTCTTCCATCACCCAACTGCCCGAACCGTCCTCGACGAAAATGTAGGCCTGCATGTCGATCGTGCGGCGGGCAGCCCGGATCAGATGGATGCGCGCGAGCAGCGCGTCCTGGCCGAAGTCGATCAGGCTGGCGTGGTGTAGCGGCGGGTTGCTGCCGATCAGCTGTTCGGCGCGCTCGATCACCGGCGAGGGCAGTGCGCAGCGGTCGGCACGCGTACAGGTCAGCGCAGTGGGTTGCCGGGGCGCGATCTCGGCCACGGCTTCGCGCACCTCGCGCCGACTGGGCATGCAGGCGGTCAGCAGGAGCAGAAGGGGCAGGGCGAGCGAAGGATGCAGGCGCATGCGCGGGGTGAGACTGGCTTTCAGTGGCCCGGGTCGGATGCGGAGTCTGCATCGCGCAGGCTGAAGCTCAGCTTCAGCTGCACTTTGTCGGAGACCACCCAGCGACGCGCGTTCAGGCCGAAATGCGATCGACTGATCTCGCCTTCCGCTTCGACCGCGCAGCCGAAGCCGGGATCAGGGCAGGTGGAGGGCGTGATCTCGAAGTCGGCCGCGCCCTCCTGGCCGCGCAGGGTGAGCCAGCCGATCAGGCGTCCGCCGGTGTGCAGGATGTGCATCGGCACGTCGCGCGCCCGAAAGCGCACCCACGGGTGTCGTTCCGCGTCGAAGAACTCTTCGGAGCGCGCCCAGGCGGCATGGTCGGGATTGTCCATGCTCAGGCTCTGCGCGGCGATCGCGATGTCGACGTCGAAGTGCTGGCGGTCGGCGTGCTGTCGAACCTGCCCCTGGATGAAATCGAAGCGTCCGCTGATCCGGCGCACCCAGGCTACCCGCAGCGAAAACTCGGTGTGCGCGCGGGAAGGATCGATGTCCGATATCAGTGCCGCAGTCGGCGCCGCCGCGCGAACCGGGGAGGGAGCCGCCATCGCCAGCACACAGCCCACCCCGAACGCGGCCCAGGGCAGCATGGCTCAGGGGGACCAGAACGCCACCAGCCGGGCGGTGCCCGGCTCGATCGGCTGCTCCCCCGGCAGCTCGAGCACGGCGATGCCCGCCGGCGGCATGCCGCGATGGTCGCCGCTTTGCCCGGTAGCCAGCAGCGCCACCAGGCTCTCGAAGCCGGGGTTGTGTCCGATCATCATCAGATGCCCGGCGTCGCGGTGGCGTTCGATCAGGTCGATGAGTTGGCCCGGGGTGGCCTCGTAGATGGCCATCTCTTCGCGCTGGTCGACGAAGCCGAGGCGGTCGAGCACGCGCGCGCAGGTTTGCCGCGTGCGCGTGGCCGGCGAGCACAGCACCCGGGCGGGCGCAGCGTGTCCGGCCAGCCATTGTGCCGCCGAGTCGGCTTCCGCTTCGCCTTCCGGTGACAGGCTGCGCACCAGGTCATCCTGGCCGATCGCCGCAGGCAGGGCGTGGGCGTGTCTCAGCAGGGTAATGCGCAGCGAATCGGTCATGGTGTGGGCTCGGCCAGGGCTTGGAAGGGCAGATTGGTGCGGTTCCAGCTGCCTGACAAGGGGGAGGGCAGCAGAATCGAGGTCGACAGCGTGGCGTTGGTGCGCGAGCTGTACTGGATGCTCATGTTGCCGGCGCTGGTGTTGAAGTCGTTGTAGTCCGGGAAGAACGCGCATCCCGGGCAGAAGGTCTTCACGTCGAGCAGGGCGGCGGTGCCTGAGCTCACCGAACTCTTGTCGCCAACGACCCAGCGCGGATTGCCGGCCGAGTCGAAAATGTAGTCGGCGAAGAATTCGAAGAACTGACCGCCGCCGAGATCGAGACTCTCGATCGCCACACCCCAGCCGGACTCGCCGGGGTTGTACCAGGCCTGGGTGTGGTTGTTGCTGGTCGGGAAGCCTTGCGCGACCGTATCCATGCGCTCGATGCCCGAGCGGCCGTCGTCGAACTGCCAGGCGAACAGCAGCGAATCGGTGTCGATCTGTCCGACCCAGGCGCGACCGACGCTGCTCTCGCTGGTGGACACGCCTGGCGGTGTGGCGTTGTTGCGCACGATCGACAAGGGCAACGCGCCGCCGTAGCCACGCACCTCGCCGGCGGCGAGATACCAGGTCGCGTTGCGGTCGAGTCCGGCCGTGTACCACAGCCCGGCAAAGAACCGGTCATTGCCGGCGATGTCGTAGAAATAGCCGTTCATGCCGTTGCCGGGGCGCACGCCATTGAAGTACAGGCCACGGCGCGGGGGTGCGGTGAGGTCGAAGGGCGCGCAGGCACTCGATACCGTGCAGCTGGCGGCCACCGTGGTCTGCAGCACGCTGTTGGCGTTGAAACTCTGCCGCGCGCCATCGCTGGCGCCGACGTAGTCGATGCCCAGACTGCTGCCGCAGGCCGCGCCGGCGTCGATGTCGAACTCGACGTTGACGGTCGTGCTGGCGCCGTTGCCGAGGGTGGCGAAAGCCGTGGCGGGCTGGTTGAGCACGACGGCGGTCGGTCCGCTGCCCAGGGACGCCGGCTCGAAGATGCAATACGCGCTGCCGCTGGACGCGCCCGCTGTGCTCTTGCAGGAGAGATTGAGCGAATCGGTATAGAGCTCGTCGGCGGCGATGCCGATCACCACCTCGCTGAGGTCGGTCGACTGGATGGTCCGGTACTGGTAGACGATCTCACCGGTCGACGGATAGAGCACGGCCTGGAACTCGTCGTTGCCGCTGCCGTCCCAGGGATGCGCGCCACTCCACGTCACGACGTGACAGGGTTGGCCGGCGTCGCCCGCGTCGCCGGCGCGCGGACAGCTGGCGAACCGACGGTAGCGAATGCCGAATCCGCTCTGGTTACCCAGCGCGAGGTCGGCATGCAGGACCTGCATGCGCGGCCCGATGCCCCGGGTCGATTCGTCGCATTCGCTGAAGATGTCGCCGCCGTTGTCGGCGGTGCTGAAGGCCAGGTAGCCGTTGGTCGACGCCACCACCTGGCTGTAGTTCTGCCCGTAAAAACGGAACGTCTCGTTCTGCAGCGTGATCACCGCGCGGCCATCGTCTTCGGCCGGGAACGTGCCGGAGGCGGTCAGTCCCAGCGCGGGTTCGGCGCTGATGTCGATCCAGCTGCTCGCGCATCCGCTGCCGTTCGCCGAAGCACGGTGCCCGAACGCATCCGGCCCGAAGGGCAGCGACTGTGCGGCGCCATTCGAGGAAGCGAACAGGGCGTGACCGGCCTGCATGGACGCATCACCGGTATTGCTCAGGCGCACAGGCAGCCGCCAGCGTTCGCCCGGGTCGAACTGGCCGTCGCCGTTGCCGCAGACCTGGGTCGGACCGCTGGCCGCCGTGCCGCCGATGATCGGCCCGCGCACGTCGAGCGCCCGGGTGGTCATGCCGACCGCCGACGCCGAGTCGGTGACCCGCACCGTGACCTGCGTACTGGTGCGCGCCGGATAGCGCAGCTGCAGCGTGGTGCTGCTCGAGCGACGTTCGAACACGCCGTCGCCGTTGGTATCCCATTCGTAGGTGTAGGGGGCGCTGCCGCCGCTGGCGCTGGCGGTCAGGGTGATGGTGTCTCCCGCCGATGCGGGCGTGGTGAAGGCCGACGAACTCAGGGTCGTCGTCAGCGCGTCGGTGGCGCCATGACCGGCCAGGGTCTGGGTCGTGCCGCCGCCCGGGTCGAGCCAGTCGCGCACGCGGCTGCTCGACGAGCCACCGCCTTCCCAAGCCGGTGCCAGGCGGCCGTAGCAGTCGAAGCTCAGCACGCTGCACGAGGCTTCGCCACCCGACAGCACGCCGATAAGGCGTTGGTTGTCCGGTCGCCACAAGCCCGAGCCCGACGAGCCACCTTCGGTGGTGCCGAGTTCCCAGTTGTCGATGCGCCAGTGCGTGTTCGACGGCGTGCCGCCGAGAATGCAGCTCGGAATGATGGTCAGGGTGTCGTCGTTGAACGAGATGCGCTTCTCGTGCCCGGCCGGATGGTGGATGGTGACCGAGCCGGTGGGCGGCGAGTCGTTGCGATCCCAGCCCGACCAGAAGGCCTGTGCCGCAGCGGGCACCATGCTGTTCAGACGCAGTACGGTGAAGTCGGTCTGTGCATGGGTGGCCAGCAGCGTGGCGCCGCTCTGCGTCGCCGCGGTATTGCTCGGCTTGTTCAGGGGCGAGCCGCTGGCCGCGCTGCCGGGCGTACGGCAGGTCGGACTCTCGTACTTCCAGTAGAACACCATCGAGCTTGCTTCACTCTGGCTCGAGACGCAGTGGTGCGCGGTCAGGAAAGTTGGCGACTGGGTGTCGTTCGCGGTGTTGGTGGTGGCCGCGAGCTGGCCGGTGCAGACGAACGTGCCGCTGCCGCTCTGGAAGGTGTAGTGGGCGACCGAATTGATCTGATCGCGCCAGGGATTGCCCTCGGGACAGGCGACGTCGACGTTGCAGCTGCCGGACTTCGCCGCCACCGTTTTCTCGAATGCATCCGGCT
>JAGRJY010000104.1 GCA_020442465.1 Lysobacterales bacterium | reverse complement strand
TCGCACTGTTCGGCGGCGGTCTGCTGATGGCCGGATTCGCCCCGAGCATGGCCTGGTTGGTCGCCGGACGAATCGCGCAAGGACTGGGGTCCGGCATGCTGGGCGTCGCCATCTACGTCGCGATGGGTCGGCTGCTGCCGGTGTTGCTGCGGCCGCGCATGTTCGCGGCTTTTGCCGCGGCCTGGGTGGTGCCGGCCATTGTCGGGCCGGGCATCACCGGTCTGCTGGTCGAGACCCTCGGTTGGCGTTGGCTGTTCCTGCTCGTCGCGGCACTGCTCGTGCCCTGTGCGCTGATGGTCGTGCCGCCGGTGGCGCGCCTGCCGCCGCCGAGCGCCGAGGGTGTCGCGCCGGCCGGAGCGGGACGCCAACATCGTCTCCTCTGGGCCGCGCTCGCGGCATCCGGGGCCCTGTGGCTGCACCAGGCCGCACGGCATCCCGAAGCCGGTCAGCTTCCCGGGGTGCTGCTGGCATCCATCCTGTTGGGCCTCACCGCGATGCGTCTGCTGCCGGCCGGCACGCTGCGCGCGGCGCGGGGACTGCCGACCGTCATCCTGCTGCGTGGCCTGCTCGCGGCGGCGTTCTTCTGCGCCGAAGTCTTCATCCCACTGTGGCTGACCAGCGAGCGCGGCTGGAGCATCACCCAGGCGGGACTGGCACTGACCGGCGGCGCCGTGTGCTGGAGCCTGGGCAGCGCCATCCAGGCGCGCATCGAAGACCCCGACCACCGGCTGCGATGGCTGCGTCGCGGAATGCTCATGGTCGGCATCGCGATCGGCTGCATCACCGCCATCGTGCTGAGCGGCGCGCCGGCATGGATGCTGATTCCGGCCTGGATCGTCACCGGCCTCGGCATCGGAGTCAGCTTCCCGATGCTGTCGGTGCTGACCTTGCAGCTCTCCGCCGAGCACGAGCAGGGCGCGAACACCTCGGCGCTGCAGCTCAGCGACGCCCTGACCACGGTGTCTCTGATGGCGCTGAGCGGCGCGGTGTTCGCCACCCTGCACGCAAGCCATCCCACCCTGGCTTTCGCTGGCATGTTCGGCGCAGCCAGCCTGATGGGCTGGGTCGGCGCCGGTCTGGCGGGGCGTTGCAGAGTCGGCTGAGCTTCGTGGCTACACAGAGGTCCGCACGGACCTCGCCCGGCCTCCCGCACCGACCCCAGCGCTGGAACCTTCGGGCCCGCCGTGGCTGAGCCCCAAGGCCGACCAAACGTCACAATCGAATCGCGGTCACCAGAGCGGGATCGTCAGAGCGGGGTCACCAGCGCGGGACCCTCGCAGCGAAACAATCAGCTCAGTGCTATCCCCTGGGCGACACCGCGAACGCCCCGACCGGCTCCGGCGCGCCAACGCCGCGCGATCGCCCTCCGCTCCGCCTCACAGCGAGCGACACAGCGCCGTTCGGGTCTTCTCCCTGTCGCCATCGTCATAGGCGACATACAGCGTCACGCCGTCGTCGTTGATCGCGCTGATGCGGCCTGCATACCACTGGCTGCCGTCCTTCCAGCGGCACTGCACCGGAGTGCCGGGCTTCCAGTCGTAGGGACGCACCCGGCTCAGCGGCAGCGTCTCGCGCGTGCCGTCGTCGTAGGCGACGGTCACGCTGTCGGCGGTGCGGCTGGCGACCACACCGGGAAACCAGTACTCGCCGTTCTGCCAGCGCGCGAGCACCCAGTCGCCCTGGGACTGCGCCTGCGCCCACCCGGACACCGCCAGACACACGGCCAGCACGATCCACTGCCGCCACATCCCGAAAGTACGCCTTCGCATGATTTCACCTCCGTCAGGCTGCCCCACCACGCCCGCATTCCGCTCCGCGACGCGCCGGCCGCGCCAACCGAGTATCGCACGGCGCCTCAGCGCCCTTTTTGCGGGCAAACCGGCCGTCCACGCGGCGTGATGTCCGGCTCCACTGATCGACGGCGTGCGATGGGCATCGCACCCTGCGCCGGCGCCCTTGGCTCGCCGGTAGCGCTAGGGCTTCCAGGCTTCGATCACCGCTTTGGGCAGCCGAAGCGTGGTGATCCGGGGCGCGCCGACGTCATAACGAACGGTTTCGTGCCAGAGCAGCTTCAGCGACTGCGGGTTCGACAGCGCGGTCCACGGGATCAGCAGATCGGGATGGAACAGGTGCAGCGGACGCACCAGCGCCAGCGCGACACCGCGCGGACCCACACGCACGTTGAGACAGTTGTGGTAGGAAATCGCGCCCACATAGCCGCTCTGCCAGCGGAACGCGGTGCCGCCCGGCTGTTCGGCGGCGCGATAGCGCTCGGCGAGCCTGCGCCATCCGCTGGCATGCGACAGCAGAAACAGCACCCCGCACCACAGCAGTCCGAACACCACGGGAAACCCGGCGAGGATCAGCACCAGCAGCAGGGTTTCGTTCTGCCCGCCGACGTCCATCAGAGCCCGTCGCTGCCTTTCGCGTTCGCCGCGGCAGCCAGCGCGAAGTCCAGCGCACCGCGCACCGCAGCCACCTGCGCGTCAATGCACTGTTCGGGGCTCGCGCGCGGGCTGTCGGGATAAACCTCGGTGGTGGTGGTGAAGCGTGCGTGGGTGATCCCGGCGCAAAGCCCGAGCTCCTTGAACGGATACTCGATCACGCCGGGCGCCACGACCGGCGACTCGATGATTTCACCGTTGGCGTCGGCTTCGGCGATGTGGGTGACTTTGGCGACTTCGGCCAGCACCGCCTGCTGGAAATCCGCTTCGGGGCTGGCGCTGTCGTCGACCAGATAGAAGACATCCGGAATGATGCCCGGCTCGTGCGGCTTGCCGTCGCGCGCCGCCAGCGCCGGGCGAAACTCCTCTTCGTCCGAATCGGTGGTCTCGTGCAGGTCGATGTGCATCAGGAAGCGATCGCGCAGCGGCTCGAGCAGACGCCACAGCGCCGCCGACTCGCCCGCGGGGCTGTCGGCGCGGAACGAGCGGTTGGGGTCGATGGCGTGCGGGTTCCAGCGGTGAATCCGCTCATAGGCCCAGGGGCTGATGCACGGCGCAACCAGCAGGTTCACCTTGTCCATGTAGTCTTTCGCCAGCGTCTCGGCAAAGCGCAGCGCGCCGTGCACGCCGCTGGTCTCGTAGCCGTGCACGCCGCCGGTGACCAGTGCGCAGGGCAGATCGTCGCGCCATCCGCGACTCTTCAGCGCGTACAGCGTGTAGTCGCCATCGGCGTATTCGAGCCTGCCGTATGCCATGACATCGAAGCAATCGCGCAGACCATCGATCCTGCTGACCACGTCGTCCATGTAGTCGCGCTGCTTGCGCTGACGCGACAGCCATTCGGCGCGTTCGGCGTCGCCCCAGGGCTGGCCGGGCGTGCCGATGGGATACGGCGCAGGTGCGGCGGAATCAGTCTCGGTCATCGTCGTATGGTCCTCGGCATGGAGTCTGGTGGGGCGCGCCCGCCCCCTTTGAACGACGCGAAATTCGGCGGGCCATACCGGAGCGCGGCGGTGACTGCGGTCCGCGCTCGGCACGGTTCTCGGCTGGTACCCACACGGCGCACTCGATGATGGCCGTCGCAGCCCCGAAGTGCTACGGGCACCCGCCCCGTTCTGATCCGCCATGGTCGGCTCGATGGCTTCAAGGATGGCCCAGAAGCTCCAGCGCCGCCAGGGTCATCGCCTCCACGCCGGCTTTGATCGACGGCTCGGGCGCGATGCGGAACAGCGGCGAGTGGTGTTCGGCCCATTCGCCCGACGCGAGCTGCGCTGCCGGGGTGCCACCCACCTCGAAGTACACGCTGGGAATCGGCGGATCGATGCCGACCAGATCAGGAAAGTCCTCCGCCCCCATGTCGGTCTGCTTCCATTCGGCGAATGCGTCCTCGCCCATACCCTGTCGCATCGCGGCACGCACGCGCTGCGCCAGGGCGGTGTCGTTGGTGGTGGTGGGCGCGCCATCGGGATGCACGTAGACGATCGGCAACCGGTCTTCGGGCACGCCGGCCGCGCGCGCGGTGTGCTCGGCGACCCGCTTGATCGCGTCCAGCAGCTGATATCGCGTCGCCTCGGTGTTGGCGCGGATGGTGATGTCGAGTCGGGCTTCGTCGGTGATCACGTTCGGCGCGGTGCCGCCGTTGAAGGCGCCGACGGTGATCAGCGCGGGCTCCAGCGGCGACACTTCGCGGGTGATGATGTTCTGCAGGGCGAGCACGATCTGGCTGCCGAGCACGATCGGATCGCGACCGAGATGCGGTGAGGCGCCGTGCGTGGCGACGCCGCGCACGGTCATGGTGATGGTGTCGGCGCTGGAATAGACGAGCCCGTCGCTCAACGCGATCTTGCCGGCCGGATACTTGGCGATGACGTGCAGCGCCAAAGCGAAGTCGGGGCGACCGAATCGCGGATAGATCTCATCGACCACCATGGCGCGCGCACCACCGAGCGCCTCTTCGGCGGGCTGGCCGACCAGCATCAGGGTGCCGTGCCAGCGGTCCTTCATCGCCGCCATGCGGCGACCGACGCCGACCAGACCGGTGACGTGCATGTCGTGGCCGCAGGCGTGCATCACCGGCATCTCCTTGCCCTCGAGATTCACCTGGCGCACCGTCGACGCGTAGGCGAGGCCGGTTTTCTCCTGCACCGGCAGGGCGTCCATGTCGGCGCGGATCAGCAAGGTGGGCCCATCGCCGTTGCGCATCAGCGCGACCACCCCGGTCTTGCCGACGCCACTGGTGACGTCGAAACCGAGCGGGCGCAATTCGTCGGCCAGACGCTTCGCGGTCTCGAACTCCTGCATCGACAATTCAGGGTGCGCGTGCAGATGCTGGAACAACGATTCGAGGTAGGGATAGTCTGCCGCGATGTCCTCGCGCAGCGTGCCGGCATGCGCGGGCGCCATCACCGCCACGGCCCATCCAACGAGGAGCAGGAGGTGCGGGCGCATGCGGGTCTCCGGGACGTCTGGGCGGGCCTCCATCATGCGCGAGGCGACGAACGCATGCACCCGGCTACACTGCGGCACTGCCGCGGACTACGGAGTCATGCCCATGCACTGTCGTCGGAATGCCACCTTGCTCGGACGGGTGCTGGGCGTGGCGATGCTGGTGTGCGGTATGGGCCAGTCCGCCGTGGCAGGCGCCCTGCCGGACGGGGAGGATTCGCACTCGGCCAACCTTGTCGCGACCGACACGCGCCAACCCGCCGAGGTGCTGCTGCTCGGCAGCTTCCATTTCAGCAATCCGCAGCGCGATCTGGTCAAGACCGAGCAGGTGGACGTGATGGCCGAGCCGGAACAGGCCTACCTCGGCGCGCTCGCCGCGCGGATCGCCGCGTGGCACCCGACCGCGGTGCTGCTCGAATTCGATCCGCAGCACACCGAGCGGATCAACGACGAGTACACCCGCTATCTCGCCGACGACTTCGTGCTGCCGGTGAACGAGATCTACCAGCTCGGGTTCCGCGTCGCCCGACTGGCCGGCCTGAGGCGGGTCGACAGCTTCGACGAACAGGAAGTGGGCTGGAACGCCGAGCCACTGTTCGCGGCGATGAAGAAGAACGATCCGGCCACCCAGGCGCGCTTCGATGCGCTCATCGAACGGGTCAGCCGGGACATGGCTCGTGCGCACGCCACGCTCTCCCTCGCCGACCTGCTGCGTCGCGCCAACGATCCCGCCGAGGATCGGCTCAACAAGTCGATCTACCTGCTGACCAATGGCGTCGGCGCCGGCGCAGGGTTCGAGGGCGCCGATGCCGCGGCCAGCTGGTGGCATCGCAACTTCCGCATGTATGCGCGCATCCAGCAGCACGCGGCGGCAGACGCACGGGTGCTGGCCATCGGCGGCCAGGGCCACGTCGCCATCCTCAAGGATCTCGCAGCGGACGATCCCGACGTCCGCGTGGTCGACGCGATGGCGTTCTTCTGAGTGGGTCGTTCGAACGGCACGCCAATGCGAATGCGAACGCCGCCGCGCACCGCGCAACGACGCAGCAAACGGCCTCGGCGATCGCCACCGGGCATCGCCCTCGGACGCTGCGCATGAGTCACTACGCCGGCCCCTGGCTCACCGCGGCCTTGCACGCTGCGATGCGTGCGCGGCTGGACAGTGGAGCGGCCGTGTTCGAGGGCTCGTTCGATCTCGGCCGCACGCATGAACAGGTATCGCTCGATGCCGAGGGCTGGACCTGGCGCGACCAGCGCCAGCCCTGGCCCGAACGCATCAAGGAGCGCACCGTCTACGTTCGCGACGGCGACACATTCGCACCGCTGCAGCGCTTCGCCGGCAAGCTGATCAAGCTGGTGCCGACCGAATGGGGCGCGCCCACGTTCGAGATCGACGGCATCAAGATGCTGGTGTCCGCCCAGCTGTCGCCAATCGACGACGCGCGCCGCAAGGTCGCGTTGATCGAACCGCGCGGCAAGGCGGTGCTCGACTGCTGCGCGGGGCTGGGCTATTTCGCCGCATGCTGCCTCGACGCCGGGGTGGCACGTCTCGACAGTTTCGAGAAGAACGAGGACGTGCTCTGGCTTCGTCGACACAATCCGTGGTCACCCGACCCCGACAGCGACGAGTGCGGCGGTCGACTGCGCCTGGAGCATGCGGACATCTCCCGGCGCATCCTTGCACTGCCTGATGCCGGTTACGACGCGGTACTGCACGACCCGCCCCGGTTCGGCATCGCCGGCGAACTGTACGCGCAGTCGTTCTACGACCAGCTGTTCCGCGTGCTGCGCCCGGGCGGACGTCTGTTCCACTACACCGGCGCCCCGAACGCGAAGACCAGCGGTCGCGACGTACCCGGCGAAGTGATGAAACGCCTGGTTCAGAGCGGCTTTCGCGCCGAGCGCGCGCTCGATGGCGTGCTGGCGAACCGGCCCGATGCACGGGCCGGCCGTCGCTAGCGCCGGTCCGCGGCACACGGAATGTTGGACGACAAGTGAACACGTCGAGACCAGGAGGGCATGCATGACCGGCGGATGGGACGAATCGGCACAGGCGTGGATCGCTTCCCTCGGCGATGAAGGCGATTGGGGCCGGCGCCACGTGTTGGATGCACCGATGCGTGCACGACTCGGCGACCGGGGTTTTCGCCGTGCCGTCGACATTGGCTGCGGCGAAGGGCGCTTCTGCCGGATGATGCGCGCCGCCGGCCTCGACACGGTTGGCATCGATCCGACGACGGCCCTCATCGATCGGGCCCGTGCACTCGATCCCGACGGCGACTACCGGGTCGGTCGCGCGGAGGCGCTCGATCTCGACGACGCCAGCTGCGACCTCGCAGTGTCGTATCTCTCCCTGGTCGACATCGACGACCTCGATGCGGCGGTCGGCGAGGCACACCGCGTGCTCGAACCCGGCGGCATCTTCCTCATCGCCAACCTGCAGAGTTTCAACACCGCCGCCGACCCGATCGGTTGGGACCACGGCCCCGACGGAACCCGTCGCTTCAGCATCGATCACTATCTGCAGGTGCGGCCGGTGTGGATCGCCTGGCGCGGCATCCGCATCCGCAACTGGCACCGACCGCTGTCGATCTACATGGCGTCGCTGCTGGATGCCGGCTTCACACTGCGTCACTTCGCCGAGCCGATGCCGTACGGCGTCGAGGGCGAGAAGGCCGATCGCTACCGGCGCGTGCCGAACTTTCTGCTCATGGAGTGGCAGAAGTCAACGTGAGCTGGGTGAATCCGTGCCTGCCCGGACTGACCGCCGATGGCGTCGCACGCCGCAGCATGCCGGCCCGGTCCAGCGTGCGACGTCGCCGCCAGCTCAGCGTCCGTCCGGCATCGGCGCAAGGTGCGGTCGCAGCACCTCCGCCACCCAATCCATGAAGGCGCTGACCCGCCGCGGCAGATGGCGCCGGTGCGGATACAGCAGGGTGACCGGCATCGGCTCTGCCTGCAGCTCCGGCAACACCTCGACCAGCAGACCCTGTTCGATCAGGCGGTGGGTGCCGGCCAGGGGCGCCTGGATCAGGCCGAGCCCGGCGAGACAGGCTGCTTCGTAGGCCACCGCGGAATTCACCGTCAACGCGCCCTTCATCTCGAGTTCCCGGTAGCCCCCCGCATCCGGGTACTCGAAGCCATCCGCCGGCCCGCCGAAACTGGATGCGTAGTGGATCAGGCGGTGGTCACGCAGGTCGTCCAGCGAACGCGGCGTGCCGCACCGGGCGAGGTAGCCGGGTGATGCGCAGGTGAGCACGCGGAATGCACCCAACGGTCGCGCCACCAGGCTCGAATCGGCCACGCCGCCCACGCGGATCACGCAGTCGAAGCCCTCGCGCACCAGATCCACGCGCCGGTCGGTCGCGCTGAGCTCGAGCTCGATCTGCGGGTGGGCGTCGAGAAACGCGGGCAGGACAGGCAGCACCAGGTGCCGTGCCATGCCGCTGGGCATGTCCACCCGTAGCCTGCCGCGCAACGACTGACGGGTACGACTGAACTGGTGTTCGAGCTCGTCGACGTCGGCGAGCACATCCTTGCAGCGTTCGTAGAACACCCGGCCGTCTTCGGTCATCCGCACGCGTCGGGTCGTCCGGTGCAGCAGCTGGGTACCCACCCAGGCTTCGAGCTGGCGCACCGCGGTCGACACGCTGGCCTTCGGCAATCCCAGACTCTCGGCGGCCTGGGTGAAGCTCGCCAGTTCGGCGACACGCACGAAAGTGCGCAGGGCATCGAGTCGGTGCATGGCCGTCCATTGTTCGCTTCTTGCGAACAGTCATATCACGAATAAGGCGTTTTTCTCTTCGGGACCCACCAATAGAGTGCTTTCACGCGCCGTCGGCGCCTCAAACCCGGAGAAGCACCATGACCACCCGCCCCAGTTCGCCCGCTCGCCCCATCGCCGTCGCGATGCCCCCGATCTCGCTCGTCACCGGCGGCAGCCGCGGACTGGGACGCGACATGGCGCGCGCCCTCGCCCGTCAGGGCCACGATCTGCTGATCACCTACCGCACCGGAAAGAAGGAGGCCGAAGCGGTCGTCGCCGAGATCACGGCCCTGGGGCGCCGCGCCACCGCGCTGCAGCTCGACGTCGGCGCCCATGCGACGTTTCCTGCGTTCGCCGAGGCCCTGCGCGAACAGCTGAGTGCCTGGCAACGCGATCGCATCGATCACCTGGTCAACAATGCCGGCATGGGCGTGCATGCGGCGTTTGCCGACACCACGCGCGAGCAATTCGACCAGCTCGTCGACGTGCACCTCAAGGGGCCGTTCTTCCTCACCCAGACGCTGCTGCCCCTGCTCGCCGATGGCGGCCGCATCGTCAACATTTCCTCGGGCCTCGCGCGCTTCTCGGTGCCCGGCTATGCGGCCTACGCCGCGATGAAGGGGGCGATGGAAGTGCTCACGCGCTACCAGGCCAAGGAACTCGGCCCGCGCGGCATCGCCGTCAACATCGTCGCACCCGGTGCGATCGCCACCGATTTCGGCGGCGGCGCGGTGCGCGACGACGCCGACCTCAACGCGTTTCTCGCCGCGCAGACCGCGCTGGGTCGAGTCGGCCAGGCGGAAGACATCGGCGGCGTGGTGGCCTCATTGCTGGCCCCCGCCAATCGCTGGATCAACGCCCAGCGCATTGAAGCGTCGGGCGGCATGTTCCTCTGATCGACCGCGGCGTCGCGCGCGCCAAACGGCCGCGCGCGGCGCTCAGGCTTCGGGAGTGCGCGCGGCGGCCTCGATGGCGACCAGATCCAGCTTGTGCATCGGCAGGAACGCCTGGGTGACCCGGTCGATCGCCGCCTGGTCGCCTGAACGCATGATTTCACCGAGCCGGGCCGGCGCGACCTGCCACGACACGCCGAACCGGTCCTTGCACCAGCCACACTGCTCCGCCGCCGGCACGGCGCTGAGCTGCGACCAGTACTGGTCGACCGCGCTCTGATCCGGGCATACCAGCATGAACGACACCGCTTCGTTGAACCCGAAATCGTGCATCGATCCACCGTCCATCGCGGCGAACCACTTGCCGCCGAGGGAAAAATCGGAATACATCACGCTGCCCGGCACGTGCGGTGGCATGCCCTCACCGAAGCGTTGCAGCTGACCCGCCTGCGAGGCCTCGAACAGCGAGCGGTAGAAGGCACCGGCCTCTTCCGCCTGGCCGCTCACCGCGCCGGTGAACATCAGCGCCGGCACGATCGCCCCGACTGGCTTCTCCGGAAATTCGCCGAGCATGAGCTGCCACGAAAGGCCGAACCGGTCCTGCACCCAGCCGAAACTCGGACTGAACGGGTATTCGCCGAGCGGCATGAGTGCCTGCCCACCATCCAGCAACGCTTCCCAGGTACGTTTCTGGCGCCCCAAGGCGTCGGTCTCGCGGGCCGTGTCGAAGTGAACCAGGAACGAGATCGACGGATTGAACCGGAAGTGCGGCCCGGCGCTGATCGCCATGAACGGCTGACCGCCGAGATGGAATTCGACGACCTCGCAGTCACCCGACGGCGTGCTGTGCAGGGCAATCAGCGCATCGATGCCCGAATCCGGAAACAGCGACGCATAGAACGTAGCGGCTTCACGAGCCTGGGTGTCGAACCACAGGTGCGGGGTGATCGGTTGAACCAAAGACATGGCGAAGGCGCTCCAGACAGGACCGCGCAAGCATGCCGCAAGGGCCCGGTCGTTGGCGACCTCGCTCGAACGGACCGAACCGCGGTGTCGCCCCGACGCCGCACCGAGCGGCCGATGGCCGGAAGCGCATCAGGAAACTCGGAAGCATGTTCCTTCGGTCTGCTCTGATGCGTAGCCAGGCAACACAGCGAACGCAGATCCCCGACTGATGACGCTGAGCTGATGATTCGATCGAAGTTGTCACGACATGCCATCAGCACGCCTCGCTGGGCCCGCCAGATCCGCACTGACCGAATTCATCGATTCCGCTATCGCGCTTGCCGCGCCAGCCCCCGACGGAAAGTGAATACGAAAACCGCGCCGAATAGGAGAAACATCGCTACCGTGACTTTCCAGCCTCCGCCTGTTCCTTCGAAGCGCTCGCTGTTGGGTTCACCGGGAACGTATTCCACCGTTACCGGCTGTCCTTTCGCGAATCGTTCGCGGACCTTGGTGAGGAACGATCCCCCCTCGCGCGTGAACATGACGAGTTGGTTGTCGGTATTGCGGTAGGTGAACTCCGTGACTTCGACGTCGTAGGTCGATCCGCCGCGCCCGCGCTTGCCTTTCATCGTCTCCCGCTGTTCGAGATGGGAACCGCTGATCGTTACCGGGGCGGTCTGCCAGCGACCCGCGTACGCATGCTCTCGCCGGAATTCGTTTGCCGCCAGCCACCCCGTGACGAGCGTCATGAGGCCAAAGATCAACGCGAGTTTTCCCACGAATCCGCTCCAGGAGAGTATCTGTCGCTGGATAGTATGCGATGCGAACTTTCGAATGACCTGATCGAACGGTAGCGATTGGCACGCGTTGTGCTGGGAAGGTTGCCTGACGCCCGGCATCGCCTGGCGCGCGTCAGCTGTCTACGCATTCACGGCGCGCGCCTCGCATGGCTTCGGGGTAGCAGGACTTCGACGCGGCGCGCCTACGGCACTGCACAGTGCATGCCCGGGAACCGACTCTCTCGCCTTCCTCAGCCCGCGCGATCCGATCAGCGCAGCCTGCGCGCTGCCCGACCGCGGATCACAGCATCGGGCAGGGCAGCTCGGCCGCCATCGCCGGGCTCAGCACCTGGCCGCTGACCGCGACGAAGTGCGACACGCTGCCCGCGATCACGAACACGTGCCATACCGCGTGCGCATAGCGCACCGACTCACGGTGATAGAAATACGTGCCGGCGGTGTAGAACAGTCCGCCGACGAACAGCCAGACCAGGGTCGAAGCCTCGATGCGCGAAACCATCGGCACCGCGGCCACCAGCACCAGCCAGCCCATGGCGAGATAAATGCCGGTCGACAGTCGCTTGAAGCGACCGGTGAAGAACAGCTTGAACACCACGCCGGCGATGGCCAGCGACCAGATCGCGGCGAACAGGCTCCAGCCCCAGGTGCCGCGCAGGCCAATCAGGGTGAACGGCGTGTACGTGCCCGCGATCAGCAGGTAGATGGCGCAGTGATCGAACACCTTGAGCCGCGCCTTGGCGCGCGGGTGGGTGATCGCGTGATAAAGGGTGGATGCGACGTAGAGCAGCAGCAAGGCGATGCTGTAGACAATGGCCGCTGCCAGCTGCCAGCCGTCGCCCCACACCGCCGCCAGGGTGATCAGCACCGCACCGGCGCCGAGGCTGGCCACCGCACCGAGCCCGTGGGTCAACGCGCTGGCGATTTCTTCCCGCAGGCTGGGTCGAGCGACTTCATCCATCATGGTCATGGTCTCCGTGCGCATCTCTGCACCGTAGGCAGTGAAATTGGAGCAAGCAATCTAGACAGTGCGGCGCGAACGGATTGGCGTCGACCGCGGCGAACCCTCAGTGTGCATCCCTGGCCTCGGTGGATGGCTGGCCGACGCGACGGATCAGCCCTGCCACGGTCAGCCCCTGCACGACGATCGAAAACACCACCACGAAGTAGGTCAAGGTGAGGATCAGGCTGCGCGAGTCGTTGGCCGGAATCGACAGCGCCAGCGCCACCGAGATGCCGCCGCGCAGTCCCGCCCAGGTCAGGATCGTCACCGCGCCGCGCGCCTGCGGGCGGATGCGACGGAGGGCGCCGAGGATGCCGCCGATGCTGAGCCAACGTGCAATCAGGACGATCGGAATCGCCAGCATCCCGGCCAGCAGCCAGCCGCGCTCGATCGGCAATACCAGCAGTTCCAGCCCGATGAGCAGGAACAGCACCACATTGAGGATCTCGTCGATCAGCTCCCAGAACGTGTCGACGTGGATGCGTGTCTTCTCGGTCATCGCGAACGCCCTGCCCTGGTTGCCGACGAACAGGCCGGCGATCACCACCGCGATGGGCGCGGAGAGATGCAGCGCCTCGGCGAGTGCATAGATGCCCATGGCCAGCGCGAGCGTGAGCAGCACCTCGACCTGGTAATTGTCGACCTGCTTGAGCATGCGATAGGTCAGGTATCCAAGCCCCAGGCCGAGCACCACGGCCCCGCCGACCTCGGTGAGCAGCAGGCCCATCACACCGAGCACGCTCGGCGGCGTCTGCGCGGCGTGGCCTGCACCGTCGAGGCCGGCGAGCTGCAGCAGCACCAGGAAGACCACCACGCCGAGCCCATCGTTGAACAGTGATTCGCCGGCGACCTGCACCTCCAGCTGACGGGGCGCGCCGGCCTTCTTCATCAGCCCGAGCACGGCGATCGGGTCGGTCGGCGAAATCAGCGCGCCGAACAGCAGGGCATGCAACAGCGGAATTTCCCAGCCAAGCCAGCCGAGCACGTACCAGGTGGTGTAGCCGACCACGAAGGTGGAGAACAGCGTACCGACCACGGCGAGCAAGGCGACCGTCAGCCACTCGCGACCGAGCTCGTCGAGGTTGACGTGGATCGATCCGGCAAACAGCAGAAACGCCAGCATGCCGTGCAGCACGACGTGGTCGAAGTCGATCTGCTCGATCATCCCGGCCGCTTCGGTGCGCAACGACGTGGCGAACGGCCCGGCGAGGATCAGCGTCAGCGAGGCGAGCAGGCCCACCAGCATCACGCCGATGGTGGTCGGCAGTTTGATCGTGCGGTAGTTGATGTAGCTCGACACCGCCGACAGCGCGATCAGGGTGCTCAACAGGGCGAACATGCTCATGACGGGGACGACACCTCGGGCGTAGGGAAACAGGATCGGCTGGTCAAACCGGCACGCAGACGGACCCCAAGGGCCCCGGCTCCGCGCGCCGCGGACTAGCGCCGCCACAGGGGCCCGCTCGAGCGCACCAGCCCGGTCGCACCCGGGGCGTTGTGGCCTCGCTCATCCGCGCCAGTTCGCGTGAGCGTCCCAGAATGCCACGCTGCGGCGATAGGCGTCGGCGTCCAGGGGCACGCCGGAGCCGCCCTCTTCCACGCCCAGCGCATTGCGCATCATCGTGATCGGGGCCATCGGCAGCTCCTTGGCCTCCGCGGTGTACAGACAGCCGACCACGCCCCAGTCAGCCTCGATCGGCGTCTGCTCGCGCTGCATCTGCGCGCGGTCGTAGAGGATCACGACCAGATAGCCGGCCACCGGGGGTTCGACGCCCTCGAACCAGCGCACCAGCACCGGCAGCTCGGCCGGTGTGCGCGCCTCGTAGCCCGAGCGCAGCAGATGGCGATTGGCGTCGGTGATCGGCACCGCGATGCACCGCGTCGAAGTCCAGTTGCGGTGCACATGCAGCTTGCAGAACGGCGCATAGCCGTCGAGCACCGCCAGCGGCGGCGACGCGTTGAGGTGGCGCTCGAACTGTTCCGGCGTGCAGTCCTGGATCGTGTTGCGGCGCGACACTCGGGGAAACAATCGGTTACGGGCGAAATCGGTGAGAACGATGGACATGCGGCGGTTTGGTCGTGGTTTGCCGCCATTCTGCTGCATGGCGTGCCGGGTTCGAAATCTGCGGCGTGTCGCGCTGTCCGCCCGGTTCGCTGCGGTGTACGCTCTGGGCCGTCGAGTCCGATTTTCGACCGCGACGCCTTCCCCTTCCCTTGATCCCGCCCGCATGGCTTCCTCGCCCGACTTCGAATACTCACCGGACGAGCTGAATGAGCTGCTGACCGCGGTCATGCCCGACATTCCGGGCTACCGGGTGATGCGCCTGCTCGGTCGCGGCGGCATGTCGTTCGTCTACCTCGGCGTGCAGGAATCACTCGATCGTCAGGTCGCGATCAAGG
>JAGRJY010000103.1 GCA_020442465.1 Lysobacterales bacterium | reverse complement strand
GGCGCGGTCCTGCTGGTACCAGACCAGCAGTTCGGCGGCGACGCTGCCGTCCTCGCGCTCGATCCAGCCGGCCACGTAGGGCCGGTGGTATTCGGATACCTGCAGCCGCGGCACCGTCAGACTGAGTTCCATCTCACCGGCACCGGCGGGCGGGGTGAGGACAAGCAGCCAGGGCAGAAGAAGTAACGACACAGCGGTGCGGGACGTGCGGGACATGGGCAACCTCGATGCGGATTCAGTGGACCAGAAGCAGCAACAGCACGACGGGAGCGATCAGTCCCAGTCCGACCAGAGGCCAGGTATGGGGTCGCCGCCCGGCGTGCAGGGCGAGCAGCCACAGGCCGGTGATGCAGAACACCACGCAGGCGAGCGCGAACAGATCGAGAAACCAGCGCCAGGCGGCACCGGTGTGGCAGCCCTTGTGCAGATCGTTGAGATAGGCCAGCCAGCCCCGGTCGGTGACCTCGGCGACGAGCGTGGCCGATTCGACATCGATGCTGGCCCAGGCGTCACCGCCGGGGCGGGGACGCGACAGGTACAGCTCGTCCGGGCTCCATTCGAGATCGGCGCTGCGCAGGTCGAGGTCGAGCTCGGCCTCCAGCCAGCGCCGGGCTTCGGTGGATAGCTGCGGCGCGTCGGCGGCGGCCTCGCGACGAAGCGATTCGAGAATCGCCGTCGGCACGGTGGCTTCGACGGCACGCACTGCCGCGCTGCCTTCGATTTGTGGCGCGTGATTGAGCGTGACGCCCGTGAAGGCAAACAGAAGCATCCCGACGAGGCTCGCCGCCGCGCTGATCCAGTGCCAGCGGACCAGCGCCTGCTGCAGTCGGGCGCGCGGGGTCCGGGCGTCTTCCTGCCTCGCCGAGCGGGATGGATCCGCCAAGGCGTCAGGAGCGCGAACGGCATCGGCGGCGGGGGAACGGAGCATGGGCTGAGGGCGCATCGGCTCGGGGCGCACGAGCTTCGTCTGGAGGGCGGCAGCGCAGTGTAGCTCATGCGACTGGGTTTAGTGTTGCGAATTATTCGCATTCGCAATTAAGATAAACCGACAGGACCGCAGCCGGACTTCCAGGGGAGTCACGCACCGGCGCGGCACCCGGCCCCGTGGCTGCCCGTGCAGTCCGCGGCCGGGCGAGACCGCCACGGTCGTCCGCCCGCGTTTCCCGACCCAGCATGGAGCACCCGATGTCCCGCCGACCCCTAGTCTCGCCCCTGCACGCCGCCGTGCTTGCCGCCTTCACCCTGCCGGCTGCCGCCCAGGAGCCTGTGGAGCTGGCGCTGCCGGACGGCTCGACCACCAGCGCCGAGCGCCTCGATCGTGTCGAGGTCGAGACCCGGGGCCCGGGCCGCTACCGCGCCGAGGCCGGCGGACTGAAGATGCCCGAGCCGCTGCGCGATGCACCGCGCGCGGTGACCGTCGTGCCCGAAGCGGTGATCGAAACCCAGGGCGCATACAACCTGGCCGACGCGCTGCGCAACGTCGCCGGCCTGACCTTGGCGTCGGGTGAGGGCGGCTTCCGCGGTGACAACATCAGCCTGCGCGGCTTCTCCGCGCGCACCGACCAGTATCTCGACGGCGTCCGCGACAACGGCCAGTACACCCGCGACACCTTCGCCGTGCAGCAGGTCGAAGTGCTCAAGGGCGCCGCGGCGATGCAGTTCGGCCGTGGCGCGTCCGGCGGCGTGGTCAACACGGTGTCCAAACGTCCGCTCGACGTCGATCGCACCCAGTTCGACCTCTCCCTCGGCGAACACGACCTCAAGCGCGTGGTCGTCGACCACAGCGAAGCGATCAGCGAGGACGTCGGTGTGCGCGTGGCGGCGCTCTACCACGACGCCGACAGCTTCCGCGACGAAGTCTTCCTCGAGCGCCGCGGCATCGCACCCAGTCTCGCCGTCCGCTTCGGCGACCACACCCGTCTCGACGCCTCGCTGCTGTACCAGCGGGAAGAAGGCGTCGCCGACTACGGCATTCCCTGGAACAGCGTGACCGGTCGCCCGGCCGACGTCCCGCTGTCCAACCACTACGGCCTGGGTCGCGATTCCTTCGCCGACTTCGACGTGCTCAGTGGTCGTGCCACGCTCAGCCACGACTTCGCCTCGGGGATCGAGTTGCGCAACACCTTGAGTTTCACTGATGTCGAGCGAACGCACCGGCGCAGCCGCCCCGGCGCGGTGACCACGGCGACGCCGGACGCCAGCACCACGGTGACGCGCGATCACCAGCTGACCGAGGGCCTGCAGGACAACGTCTACAACCAGACCGACCTGTCCTGGATCGCCGAGACCGGCGGCGTGCGACACAACCTGTCGGCAGGACTCGAGTGGGGCAGCGAGACCTACACCACGCATGCATTGGCTGGATTGGCGGCGCCACCACCGGCGCCACTGTTCGATCCGCAGTCGGTGGCGGTCGACATTCCGCTGCCGACGTCGTTCAGCGGCGGCACGCTGTCGACCGATCGCCACACCGACGCCGACACGCTCGGTGTCTACATCCAGGACCAGATCGAGTTCAACGACCGCTGGAGCCTGATCGGCGGCCTGCGTCACGACCGCTTCGAGGCCACCGTGGACGACCGTGCCCACGACACCCGACAGCGGCGCGAAGACAACATGACCGCCTACTCGCTCGGTACCGTCTACCAGCCCGACGACACCTACGCCTGGTACGCAAATGTATCCAACGCATTCAATCCGTCGGCCGAGACGTTCAACCTGAGTGAGACCTCGGCTGAGCTCGACCCGGAGGAGACCCGCAACGTCGAGGCCGGATTGAAGATCACGCCCTTCGGCGATCGGCTCTTGATCGACGTCGCGGTGTTTTCGCTCGACAAGTTCAACGCCCGCGACGTTGATCCGGACGGCAGCGGCGCGCAGACGCTGGACGGTCGCCAGCGCAGCCGGGGCGTCGAAGTCGGCGTCTCCGGTGCGGTGACCGAGCATTGGCACGTGTTCGCCGGCGCGGCCTTCATGGACCCCGAGATCGTGCGCTCCAACCTGGTCAACAATGGCGTGTCGATCGAAGGCAACACGCCGCAGAACGCGCCCAAGCGCAGCGCGAGCCTGTGGACGGTGTATGAGTTCGCCCGCCACTGGGAAATCGGCGGCGGCGCCTTCCACGTCGGCGAGCGCTATGCCGACACCGGCAACACGCGCACGGTGCCCGGCTACACACGCTGGGATGCCTACCTGGGCTATCGCGCCAATGACTGGCGCATCGCGCTGAACGCCTACAATCTCACCGACCGCGACTACTACGACTACGCGCATCCGGCCTTCGTCACCCCGGGCGAGCCGCGCACCTGGCGGCTGAGCTTCAGCTACGCGTTCTGAGCGCAGCGCTCTGCAGAACGAACCGATCTGCCCCGCTACCGCGCGACCGCGTGCATCGAGTCGCCGGCGCGCGGCAGTTCCCCCCTGTCAAACGAGACCATCATGCTGCTGCCCATTCCCGACGTGTTGAGTGCCGACGATCTGACTCGCTGTCGATCGGTCCTTGCCGATGCGCCCTGGGCCGACGGCCGCATCACCGCTGGCCACCAGTCGGCCCAGGTGAAGCGCAATCTGCAGCTGCCGCAGGACTGCGAGGCCGCGCAACAGCTCGGCGCGCTGGTTCTCGACCGGCTGTCGGCGCACCCGCTGTTCATCACCGCCGCGCTGCCGAACCGGGTGTTTCCGCCGCTGTTCAACTGCTATCGCGGCGGCATGGACTTCGGCAGCCATATCGACAACGCGATCCGCGGCGACGACCGGCGCCTGCGCACCGACCTGTCTTGCACGCTGTTCCTCAACGAACCCGACGAATACGACGGTGGCGAGCTGCTGATCGAGGACTACCACAGCACCCAGTCAGTGAAACTGCCTGCCGGGTCGTTGGTGCTGTATCCGGCCACCACCCTGCATCGGGTCAATCCGGTCGTGCGAGGCGAGCGCCTGGCGGCCTTCTTCTGGGTGCAGAGCATGGTGCGCAGCCTGGAACAGCGCCGACTGCTGCTCGACCTCGACCTCGCCATCCAGGGCCTGCGACGACAGCAGGGTGAGTCGGCTGAACTGGTGCGCCTGTCGGGCGTCTACCACAACCTTTTGCGGCAGTGGGCAGAGGTTTGAGCCCGCGGCGGCGGCCTGCAGCCCCACCACGCCGGCAATCGGGAGCCGCCCGCGAACGCGCGTGCAGGCGACTCCGCGGAAACGGTTCCGGTCACCCCTTCGCGTCACTGCCGACGTTGCGCTCCCGCGCGACCCAGCGGACAGCCCGCTAGTCGACCTGGGCGATCGGCGGCGTCTCCTCGACGGTAGCGTCCTCGTGGGCACGCCAGCCGTGCACACGGATATCCAGCCAGAGACTGTAGGCAGCGGTGAAGGTCGGCAGCAGGTTCTGCAGCACGCCGACGGCGTCCTGCTTGGCCGAGAACAGGAAGTACGACAAGGTCATCGCACTGCCGGCCAGGCTCATGTACCAGAACAGCCGCGGGATCACCGGCCGACCGTGCTTGCGCGAGGCGAGGAACTGCACCACCCAGCGAGCGCCGAACATCGACGCACCGAGCAGGCCGATCAGCTTCCATGGCGACATGTGCAGGCCGGTCCAGACCAGCCAGGTGATGGGGGTGTTCATGAAGTCCATGCGTGTTGACCTCTGAGCGGCGCCTGCAGGCGCCGACGTAGTGACGGAATGCCGTAAAGGGTACCGACTGGCATGACCTGCGTCGCCGCCGGTTCGCTGTCGGCGCGCCCGCGATGCGGCCAGCCCGTATCCTATGCGCGCCCTGCGGCCCGGCGCATCGACCTGCGCCGGTCGGCGTGGCCCCTCTCCAGGATTCACTCAGCCTTGCCCATGTCAGCCCCCTCCCATAGCCCGGACCGCGCTCGATGGATCTGGGCCCTGCTCGCCGTGTTCGCGCTGGCCGCGGGCCTCGGGCTGCGTGAACCCTCGCCGCCCGACGAGCCGCGCTTTGCACTCGCGGCGCAGACCATGGTGGAGAGCGGTCAGTGGCTGGTGCCGCATCGCGGACAGGAGCTGTACGCCGAGAAGCCGCCGCCGTTCATGTGGGCGCAGGCCGCGGCCCTGGCGGTGAGCGGCAATCTCGAGGTCGCCTTCCTGCTGCCCTCGCTGCTGGCTGCGTTGCTCACCCTGGTGCTGGTGCGCGATCTGGCCCGACGTCTGTGGACGCCGGACGTCGCCCGCAGCGCCGTGGCCGCCCTGTTCGTCTGCGTGCAGTTCGGTCTGCAGGCGAAGCGCGGCCAGATCGACATGCTGCTGGTCGGCCTGACCACGCTGTCGCTGTGGGCTCTGCTGCGATTCCTGCTGCTCAATCGTGCGCCGCGCTGGCTGTGGCTGGGGATGTTCGCCGCCGGCGTCGGCACCGTCACCAAGGGCGTCGGCTTCCTGCCGATCCTGGTGCTGCTGCCCTGGCTGCTGCTGGGACGCCCGAAGCCGGCTGCCGGGCCGACCACGCCGGCCTGGATCTGGCTGGCGGCGCCGCTGGCCTTCGTGGCCGGCACCGCGGTCTGGCTCGGCCCGCTGCTCACCCATCTCGCCCTGCAGCCGGATCCGGAGCTCACTGCCTACACGCAGGAACTGCTGTTCCGGCAAACCGCCGAGCGCTACGCGAACGCCTGGCACCACCTGCGGCCGTGGTGGTACTACCTGCAGGTGATCTTCACCCTGTGGCTGCCCGGCGCGCTGCTGCTGCCGTGGCTGTTGCCGCTCTGGCTGCGCAGGCTTCGCGAGCGCGATCCGGCCACGGTGCTGCTGATCGGCTGGAGCATGCTGGTGCTGCTGTTCTTCAGCGTCAGTCCGGGCAAGCGCGAGGTGTACATCTTCCCGGCCTTGCCGGCGCTGTGTCTGGCGGCAGCACCCTGGCTGCCCGAGCTGCTGCGACGACGCGGCGTGCAGATCGCGCTGACGGCCTATCTGGCACTGATGACGCTGCTGCTGGTCGCGGCGCCGGTCGCGGCACTGGGCGGATGGAGCCCCTGGGCCGAGCGCCTGGCCGCACAACGGGAAGTTTCCGCGGAAGACCTGCGCGGCTTCCTGCTCTGGCTGCTCGCGGTCGGGATCTCGGGGTGCGTGGCCCTGGCCGTGTGGCGCAGGCAGCACATCGGCCGGGCGCTGATCCTGTTCACCGCAGTGCTGTGGGGCGCGTACGGGTTCGGGCTGGCGCCGGCGCTGGACGCCAGCAGTTCGGCGCATCAGATCATGCAGCGTGTCGGCAGGCAGATCGGCCGCGACGCCGAGCTGGGCCTGGTCGCCTGGCGCGAGCAGTACCTGCTGCAGGCCGACCGTCCGGCCGCCGAGTTCGGCTTCAAGCAGCCGTGGCACGAACAGTGGGCCGCCGCCGCGAACTGGGCGGCGGGCGCGCCGGGTCGCCGCTGGCTGTTCGTGCTCGACGAAGCGCTCAGCCCCTGCGTCGATCGCAGCCAGCTGGTCGCCGCGGGCAGCGCGAATCGTCGCGACTGGTGGCTGGTACCGGGCGCGGCCATCGCGCCGGGCTGCGTGACACCGCCGTTTCCGGAGCCTGCCGAAGAAGCGGATCCACCCTAGCCGCAGCGACCGTCCTGCCCCGCGCCGAGCCAGGTGGCTTCCGTCGCCCTGCAGGGCATCGACGGCGCACCTTTCGACCGCACACCCATCGACCTCCCACGCAACTTTGCCTATCGTCTGGCCATGAATATGGAAAACACGTCCCCTCCGAACGATGAAGGCGCGATCGCGCTGTCGGTCGTGATCCCGTTCTACAACGAGGAAGACAACGCCGAACCGCTGGTGCGCGAGGTGCTTGCCGCGCTGCGCGGGCACACCGCATTCGAGGTGGTCTGCGTCGACGATGGCTCGCGCGACCGCACACCGGACGTGCTGCAGCAGATGAAGGCGTCGGTGCCCGAGCTGCGCGCGATCCGCCACCTCGCCAACGCCGGCCAGAGCGCCGCCGTGCGCACCGGGGTCAAGGCTGCCCGTGGCACCTGGATCGCCACCCTCGATGGCGACGGCCAGAACGATCCCGCCGATATTCCCAAGCTGCTCGCCACCCGGGACAGCGCCGACGCCGACGTGAAGCTGTTCGCCGGCTGGCGGGTGCAGCGCAACGATCCCTGGCACAAGCGCGTCGCCTCGCGATTCGCCAACGCCCTGCGCAGCCGCATGCTGCGCGATGCGACGCCCGACACCGGCTGCGGGATCAAGCTGTTCGAGCGCGACTGCTTCCTCGACCTGCCCTGGTTTGACCACGTGCACCGGTTCCTGCCCGCGCTGGTGCAGCGCGCCGGCTGGAAGACCGTCAGCGTGCCGGTGGCGCATCGCCCGCGGCAGAGCGGTCAGTCGAAGTACACCAACCTGCACCGCGCCCTGGTCGGCATTGCCGACCTGTTCGGCGTGTCCTGGCTGATCCGCCGCGGCAAGGTGGTGCGCGCGGAGGAGCGGTAGCCGCACACGGATTATCGTTTGGCTTGGCGCAGCGCCTGCGTCGTGAAACCGGTGCAATAGGCGGTGATCCTGCGCGATGCGGCGTCGAACTCGGGACGGTGCTCCGCCGGCCTGGCTCGCGAGGAGCTCCTCAGCGCCGCTTGCCGCAGTCCGCGCTGGCCGGGCAGCCGTGGCAGCCGGGGTGTGGCTGCCGGACGGCCAAAACAGGCTGTTCCACTGACGCGCCGCGCAGGAGGCGAAGCCATCCTCGCCAGGCACGGGCAGGCACCAGCTGCTTCACGCTGAAGCCGGCCGCCGTCGCGACGATGGCCGCGACGACGAGCTGTTCGAGCACGGGCTGCATGTCCATCATCCTGCTCCGAGCATCAGCG
>JAGRJY010000102.1 GCA_020442465.1 Lysobacterales bacterium | reverse complement strand
CGCATGCATGAACGGCAGCGCCGAAGTGAGACTGGCGACCAGCCAGGTCAGGGTGACGATGAGGAATCCGTCACGCAGGCGCAGCTGGTAGCGGCCGCGGCGGTTGGGCAACCACAGCAGCAGACCGAACGTGGCGCTGACGGCAAAACTGCCGAGAAACACGTGGTGGGTGCCGTCATCGTCCAGCAGGGCCATCGCCAGCGGCGGCAGCTTGGTCAGTGACGACAGCCCGACGATGACGCCCAGCACACGCAGCAGCGCGCGCAGCCGATGGCTGCCGCTGTTCGGCTGGGATACCGTGGATGCTTGAGCGTCCATGGGGGCGCAGTGTCGCCGCTGGCGTGCGTGGCGGCAACGCCGCGCGATGGCGCGGCTATTCGCTCCAGAACGCCGGCGTCAGCAAAACCAGCAGCGAGAACACTTCCAGACGCCCGAGCAGCATGCCCAGCGTGCCGAGCCAGACGGTGAGATCGCCGGTGGCGCCGAAGGAGTAGGTGACGCTGCCCAAGCCGGGGCCCAGATTCGCCATCGTGGCGACCACGCCGCCGAACGCCGACAGCATGTCGAGGCCGCTGGCGATCATGCCCAGCACCAGGGCCATGAAACACACCATCCACAGAGTGATGAACCCGCTCACCGACAGCACTACGCTGCCGGAGACGCGATGGCCACCCATCTTCACCAGAAACTGCCCGCGCGGATGCACCAGCTGGCGCAGCTCGCGCAGGCCCTGGCGCAGCACCATCACCACCCGCGCGACCTTGAGCCCGCCGACGGTGGAGCCCGAGCAGCCGCCGATCACCGCGACGATCATGATCAGCATCGGTGCGATGCCGGTCCAATGGTGGAAGTCGCCGACGGTGAAGCCGGTCGTGGTCATCGCCGACACCACCATGAAGACGGCCCGACGGAAGGCGACGTCGAGGCCGGCGTGCACACCGCCGAACATCAGCACCGGGGTGATCAGCAGGCTGGTCACCGCGAGGATGCTGAGAAAGGCCTTGAGCTCGGAATCGTTCCGGTACGGTGCCAGGCTGGCCTTGCGCCAGGCCAGGAAGTGCAGGGCGAAATTGGTGCCGCCGAGGATCATGAAGAACACGGCGATCCAGTCGAGCAGCGGCCGCTTCCAGTAGTCGAACGCGGCGTCGTGGGTCGAGAAGCCTCCGGTCGAGATCGTCGACATCGCATGGGTCACCGCGTCGAACAGATCCATGCCGGCGACCCAGTAGGCGACGGCACACAGGGCGATCAGGCCGACATAGACCATCCACAGTGCCTTGGCGGTTTCGGCGATGCGCGGGGTGAGCTTGGTGTCGCGCGAGGGACCGGTGGTTTCGGCGCGGAACAGCTGGGTGCCGCCGATGCGCAGCATCGGCAGGATCGCCACCGCGAGAATGACGATGCCCATGCCGCCGAGGAACTGCTGGATCTGCCGGTACAGCAGCACCGATCGCGGCAGCGAATCGAGCCCGCTGATGACGGTGGAACCCGTGGTGGTGAGCCCCGAGGTGACCTCGAACATGGCCTGGGTGAAGCTGAGGTAGGGCGGCCCGAACATCAGCGGCGGCGCCGACACCAGGCTGGCACTGACCCAGGTCAGGGTGACGATCAGGAAGCCATCGCGCAGGCGCAGGTCGTAGCGCACCTGGCGGTTCGGCCACCACATCCCCAGGCCGATCAGCGCACTGCCGAAGAAGCTGCCGAGAAACACCGACCAGGTCTGCTCGCCGAACGCGAGCGCGTACAGCAGCGAAGGCAGCTTGCTCAGTGAGGTCAGGCCGATGATCACGCCGAGCACGCGCAGCATGGTGCGCAGGCGCAGCACGCGGATGTCCATGCTCATGGCCGACTCGCCCTCAGGATGTTCGCCGCGGGGACACAGCAGCGGCCGGCACCGGCCCCGCGCGACGATCGAGCGCCACCCTGGACGGACGCCGCCGCAGCACGGTGGCGCAGGCTCAGCCCGGCCGGCCCGAACATGCAGCCATGTGTGCGCCCGGTGTGCACGACGTCAGATCCAGGTCGCGTCGGCGCGGAACAGCGCTTCGACCTTCGGCAGCTGCCGCTTGTCGACCACGAAAATGATGACGTGGTCATTCGGCTCGATGACCACGTCGTGGTGCGCGATCAGCAGCTTCTCGCCGCGCACGATACCGCCGATGGTTGCGGCCTCGGGCAGCTGCAGCTCTTCCAGCGAGCGTCCGACCACCTTCGAGGTGCGGCGGTCGCCGACGGCGACCGCTTCGATGGCCTCGGCCATGCCACGGCGCAGCGAATGCACACGCACCATCGTGCCCTGGCGGATCCAGGTCAGTAGCGCACCCAGGGTGACCTGCTGCGGACTCACCGCAATGTCGATGCTGCCGCCTTCGACCAGCTCGGCGTACGCAGGGCGGTTGATCAGCGCGACGACGCGCTGGCAGCCGAGCCGCTTGGCCAGCATCGCCGAGAGGATGTTCGCCTCGTCGTCGTTGGTGAGCGCGCAATACACGTCGGTCTGGTCGATGTTCTCCTCGCGCAGCAGCGCTTCGTCCGCACAGTCGCCGACCAGCACGATGGAGTTGAGCAGGTCCTCGGCGATGAACTTGGCCCGCTCCTTCGAGCGCTCCAGCACCTTCACGCTGAACTGCGCTTCCAGCGAACGGGCGAGATTGCGGCCGATGTTGCCGCCGCCCGAGATGAATACGCGGCGCACCGGCCGGGTCTCCCGGCGCAGCTCGTTCATCACCGTGCTGATGTCGCGGCGGTCGGCGAGGAAGAACACTTCGTCGCCGTCTTCGATGACCGTGTTGCCGTGCGGAATGATCGGCGCGCCGCCGCGGAAAATCGCCGCCACGCGTGCGTCGACGCCGGTCGGCAGGTGGTTGCGCAACTCACGGATCGCGTGGCCGACCAGGGCGCCACCCGGCACGGCGCGTACCGCGACCAGCTGAGCGCGGCCATCGGCGAAGTCCAGCACCTGCAAGGCTCCCGGGTATTCGATCAGCCGCTGCACATGCCGGCACACGAGCGCCTCCGGGCTGATCGCGACATCCACCGCCGCGCGGGTCTTGGCCGTCAGTTCGGGATGCTGCAGGTACTCCGCTTCGCGCAGTCGCGCGATCTTGGTCGGCGTGCGGAACACGATGTCGGCGACTTCGCAGGCGATCAGGTTCACCTCGTCGCTGGAGGTCACCGCGATCATCAGGTCGGCATCGTCGGCGCCGGCATGACCGAGCACGCTGGGCAGCGAGGCATGGCCCTGCACGGTGCGGATGTCGAGGCGTTCGGAAAGGTCCTTCAGGCGCGCGGCGTCCTGGTCGACCACGGTGATGTCGTTGTTCTCACTGGCCAGTGCGGTGGCCACCGAACTGCCGACCTGGCCGGCGCCGAGGATGATGATTTTCATGCGTCGTTTCCCGGAAACGGGCGCGGGCGTGCCTGGCGGGGAGTCATGCCGAACCGTCCCGTCCGCCGCGGATATCCACGCCCAGCTCCTTCAGCTTGCGATACAGATGGGTGCGCTCCATGCCGACCATGCGCGCCAGCGCGCCGACGCTGCCGCTGGCGGCCTGCAGGCGGTCTTCGAGGTAGGCGCGCTCGAACTGCTCGCGCGCCTCGCGCAGGGGCAGGTTGAAGTCGACGTCGAGGGCCTGGCGCGACGACGACCCGGTCGCGCCCGCGCGTCCCAGCGCGGCAGCTACCTCATCCGCGCCGATGTCGCCGACCTGTCCCATCAGCAGCAGGCGATGCACCAGGTTGCGCAGTTCGCGCAGGTTGCCCGGCCAGTCGTGCTGCCCGAGCGCGGCGAGGGCCGCGTCACTGAAGCGTCGGCGCAGCAGCCCGTCGCGCTCGACCAGGTGGTCGATCCAGTGCGCCGAAAGGGCGGGCAGGTCCTGCTTGCGCGCATGCAGTGGCGGCACCTCGACCGGCACCAAGGAAACCAGGAAGTAGAGCTCGTCGCGCAGCCGCCCGGCCGCGCGCTCGGCATCGAGATCGTCGGCGCTGGCCGCCACCACACGCACATCCAGCGGCACCGGCTGGCGCCCGCCGACACGCAGGAACTGGCGGCGCTCGATCG
>JAGRJY010000101.1 GCA_020442465.1 Lysobacterales bacterium | reverse complement strand
GCTGCTGCTTGCCACAACCAACGCCGAGCCCAACCAGATGATGATCTGGTTGCGTGACGCCACAATATCCTGACGAAATGCGGTCCGCGTGCTCTCGAATTCCTGACGCAGCAGCAGGTACTTTGCCTCAAAGTCCTTCTGCAGGATGGTCATGTCGGACTTCGTTGCCACGCGAAGGGCGTCGATCTCCGACTTGGTCGCCATCCGCTGGGCATCAAGGTCCGACTTCGTCGCCACCCGCTGGGCATCAAGGTCCGACTTCGTGGCCACCCGCAGGGCGTCAAGGTCCGACTTCGTGGCCACCCGCAGGGCGTCAAGGTCCGACTTCGTCGCCACCCGCAGGACGTCAAGGTCGGACTTGGTGGCCAGCGTCGTACTCATATCACGCTCCATCGCGTCGACCACGGCCCGGGCCTGTTGGTAGCAAATAGAACTGTCCGGTTTAGTAGCACATAGATTGTCCGCTTGAGTGTGGTCGCCGGGTCGGGGGTCGAGGGCGGAGCCCGAGAGCCCCGACCCGGCGGGCGGTCGCGAGCGGACGTCACGCGGCACGCCTGAGTTCCTCGATGAGCTGGCCGTCGGCGGTATAGCGGGCGAGGCAGCGGGGTCCGTGGAAGATGGCCAGCGTGCCGTCGAGGTAGCGATGCACGCGGACCGTGAGCTTGACGAAATGGCAGCGGTGGCGCTGACGCGGGATCTGCAGCGTCAGGCGACCGAAGGTCACGCAGTTGTCGGCTCCCACGCGGCGCTCGAAGTGTTCGCAGAGGATGTCGTCGAGAGCGCCGCCCCGCCAAGGCACGAAGGCGGAGCCGGGTTCCAGCGCCGGCTGAGCGAACTCGGCGTTGAAGGCCGGCCGATAGTGCTCCTCGAGATAGCGATTGGCGGCGCTCATGTCGGTGATGCCGGCGGTGGCGAGTTCGCGCACCAGGCGTGCCTGGTGGGTGCGAAAGGCGCGTTCTGAACGGCCGCGGGCCTGTGGCGAATAGGCAGCGATCATCTCGATGCCCAGCTGCTGCATGGCGCGGCCGAACTGCGTGGGGGTGCGCTTGTCGACCTTGCCGCCAGCCGTGGGCGTGAACCAGTAATGGCTGCCGCGATCGGTATACAGCGCGCTGAACAGGCCGTGGGAACGGATCACCGCGGCGACGCCCTGGAAGCTCGAGTGCGTGCCTTCCTCGGCGACGAACTGCATGGCGTAGTGTTCATTGGTGGCATCGTCCATGGTCACGATCAGGTCCCAGCGCTGGCCGGGCACCCACTCGTGGCGGCTGCCGTCCTGGTGCAGCAGCATGCCCGGCAGCGGGGCCCGATCGCGGCGCTTGCGGTGGGCCCCGCGCTTCGGCGCGCGCGGCACCAGCTGCGCCTCCTGCAGTCGGCGCTTCACCCAGGTGTAGCTGCGCGTGCCACCGTCGCGCCGATACCAAGCGAAGTAGTGCTTGGCACTCCAGCCCTGGTGGCGCTGCCGATAGCGGTTGGTCAGCGCCAGAACCTCATCGACCGGGGCCCGGCGGTGAGAGATCTGGTGCAACCGCCGGTCGATCAGGCCGTCCAGCCCGTCGTCCTCGTACCGGTCGACGTAGCGGCGGAAGGTTCGTTCACACACGCCGAGCAAACGAGCGGCCTCCTCCTGTCGCAAGCGGCCGGCCTGCCAGCCGCCATAGGCTTCTTCGAATCGCATCTTCCGGGTCTCCTGTAGCCATTCCGTCCGCCGCATGGCATGCCCTCCTCAGGGCGTACCGTGCACCGGACAGATCACGTGCTACAGAACCGGACAAATCATGTGCTACCAACAGAACGGTGCCGGACAGTTGGCACGCCCGAGCTCGTCGAGCACGATCAGCGATTCACGCAGGCCGCCGAGTTCCGGATCCGTACCGAGCGCCGTTAGTCCCTG
>JAGRJY010000100.1 GCA_020442465.1 Lysobacterales bacterium | reverse complement strand
GTACGCGTCAGTCGCGACGGCCATGCCCTGGCCTCGCCGGATGTGACCCTGCGCTACCAGCCCTGAGGGGCTCGTCGCGAAGGAGCCGGATCCTCAGCCGCCCGTCTTCGGATACGGGTCGGTGTCGCTGCCCTCGTCGGACTTGGTGCCGACCAGCCAGCGATTGACGCGCGTCCAGAACGAAAGGTCGCCGCCCGATTCCTGCTGGAAGCGGATCGAGTTGCTGTGCTGCTCGGCGACGAAGCTGCGTGCCACGGCGCGCTTTCCGGCCGCAGCCTGTGCGGCGTCTTCGCGCTCACCTGAAATGGCCTCACCGCTGCCCACCGCCAAGAGTGCACCCATCGCCCAAAGGACGGCTACCGCGCGGCCGGCGCGCGGGGTCGATCGGGAACGGTAGAGCTTCGAGTGAACAGGACGCATGGGAATTCTCCTTGGGCGGCCCACCACCGTGGCGGGCCTTCATCAAGGAAATGTCACAAGCAGGAGAGATTTCGCACCCTGCTTCACAATCTGGCTGAATGGCTGCGCATGAACTCGGAGCCGCTTCCCCGGGACGGCAGGGCAGCGCCATCCAAACACCGTGTTCCGTGACCCGATAACCGCGCTGACTTCCTGAACCGAATTCGGCTCCCGGCTTCGTTGTGCGGCCGTCCTCGCACCCGCGGAGCGCCGCTTTCGCAGCCGACGCAGCGGGCAGAAAGCGAGAGGAATCAGCCAGATAGCCGCTGCGCTCCGGCCAACTGAAGTCGGTGTGGTGGGCCTGAAGCTGACCTGCGAAGGTGCCCTACGTTAGCGCGGCGAAGCCTCGCCGTGCACCGCGCACGAAGCCGAGCGGATCACTCCGCGCCGCGCGACCGCGGCTCGATTCCCGGCGCGAGCAGGAACCAGGCCGCCCATTCGGCAGGGTGGCGAAAGGCGGGAAGCGCCCGCAGGCGCATCTGCGCAACTTGCAGGGCGCGTGCAGGCTGCCGCGGCGTTTCGCGCAACGCCTCATGGAGAAAGCCCGCGAACTTGCGCGCCGTGCGGTCCGACACCGCCCAGCGCGTGGCGATGACACTGGCGGCACCGCTGTTGGCGAGGCCTCCGGCGGCACCCGCCAGTCCGATACGGGAAGGCGTGGTCACGCGCCCGGTCTCGCATGCGTTCAGCACCACCAGGGCGCTGCGCGAGGGTGTCTGCGCCAGCCGCAAGGCACTGAAAAACTCCGGCTGTTCGGCAGTGCCCAGCCAGATGCCCTGGTCTTCGGCCCAGCCGCGGCCGACCAGGCCGTGGCCGGCGACGTGCACCAGGCCATCGGGAACGACCAGGGCGGTTCCCAAGGCTTCTGCCGAGTTGCCCAGCGCCAGGGCCTTGAGGTCGGGCTCCCAGGTGCGAACCACATCTTGCAGTTCAGCGTCAGCATCTCCAAGCGCGGCGAGTTGGCCGCTGCCCCCAGAGTTTCCGCCCGCGGTAATCAGTTGACTGAAGCCAGCCACCGCATCCGCCGGCCGCAATGACTGCAGGACGACCAGTTCGCTGGCGTCCGCAAGCTGGCCCTCTGGCCCGCTGAAGGCTGGCAGCAGCTCCCAGGCCACACCGCCCAGCTCCTGATCCGCGACCACCAGCAGGCGGCCTACGGCGCGCGTGCCAGCGAGCGACCTCCACTGCAGTGACGTCGCCAGCGCGTCCGCGGCGGAAGCGATTGTCTGCCTGTCGGCAAGGCCGCTTTCCAGCAGCCGGCTGAGATGCCGTGCGTGCGACCTGATGGCGTCAGCATCGAGCCCGGACAGCACCCGCCATCCATCCGCATCGGAAACGAACAAGCTGGCCCGATGCCGACCCAGCACCGGATGGATCAGCAGCTCGCCCTTCGTAGTGCTGGGAAGCGTCCAGTTATCGACATGCGGCGTTTGCGCGCGCACGCTGCGGTGGAACGAGGCGTACCAGTTCAGCGCTGCCGCATCGCCGGTTCGCGCGTCGCCGGATTGGTCTGCACCCACTGTGCCCAACACCACTGATCGTTCCAGCATGGCCAGCTCAGGTCCTGGGGTTCCGCTCGGCGGCAGCTGCTCGATGGCACGAAGCGACTCGATTGCGGACAGTGCCTGTTGCACGGCCGTGGCTGTGGCCCGGCCACTGGGTACCGACTGCGCCACGCGATCGGCGAGCGGGCGCAATCGGGCGATCAGGCCGCCGCGCAATTCCGGACTGCGCAGCAGCGAAGCCGTCGCGCGTACGCGCAAGGCGGCAGCCGGGTCGAACCATGGCAGCGATTCGGCCGATGTCAGTGTTGGGTCGTGCTCGAGCGCCAACGCGACCGCTTCCAGATGGGCGAGGTCGTGCGACTGCTCCAGGGCTTCCCGGCCGGCAGATTCCAACGCGCGCGCCGCCGCTTCCCCTTGGGTAAGTCCGAGTTCCAGCTCGAGTCCGAGCGCACGCATGCGTCTCGGCCAGTCCCACGATTCGGAACTGAGCGCGATGCGCTGGTACTCCTCGCGTGCCGCGTCGCGTTCGCCGAGCTCTGCAAGCGCATAAGCGCGCAGCAGTCGGCCGATGCGCACCGCAGCCGCCGCTGACTCAGGCGGTTCACCGTCGAGCCAGACCTTCATGCGCTGCGCTGCACGTTCAGGCTGGTCGAGCCGCAGCTCGACCTCGGCCGAAAACAGCGCGTAGATCTGGGCGCGTACCGTCTGGCCACGCGCAGTCATGTCGGCGATCACCGACTCATAGGTCGCCAGGCTGCGGGCATGCTCACCCATGAGCGCGTAGGTGCCGGCAAGCGTCGCAAGCAGCTGGCCACGTTCCACCGGTCGATTCGAGCCCAGCGAATCCAAAGTCTCGTCCAGGGTGGCAAGCGCTTCGACGTACTGGCCGGACCAGGTTTGCATCTGCGCCAGCAGGCGCGACGCCATCCAGCGAACTCGAGGCGAGTCGTGCGCCGTGGCCGTGGCGAGCGCGCCATCCAGGGCCTTGCGGGCGCCGTTGAGGTCGCCCTGGGTGACCAGGGCGTTGGCGAGGTTCGATTGCGCCGTGGCCAGGTCCGCCCACTCCTCCAGGCGTTGACTCTCCCCGATCGCCTCGCGATAGCAGCGCGCTGCCTCGTCCATGCGCCCGGCCAAGCGCTTCGCGATACAGAGATCCTGACCAGCCACCAGCGCCGGATAGGCCAGACCGGCCTCCAGCGCTCGGGCGCGTGCCGCTTCGAGTCGTGGTTCGACGTCGGTGTCTCCGAGCCCCAGCGCGGCCTTGCCGGCACCGAGCATGGCCAGAGCCTCAAGGTCGGATTCGCCGTGCGCGCGGGCGCGATCCGCGGCGCGATCCGACCAGGCGAGCGATTGTTCGAGGAAACCCGCGCGACGCGCTGCGCTCGCCAGCTGAAAGTCGAGCCAGGTACGCATGTCGGCGCGGTCGCCGACCCGTATGCCGAGGTTCAGTGCCGCAGTGAGCCAGCGAGCGGCACGTGCGACACCGCCGCGATCGAACCACACGCCAAGTTGGCCGGCCCAAACATGGGCTTCGCGCCAGAGCGCCTGCTCGTCGCGACTGAGGTCCTCCAGACAGCGCAGCTCGACAGACAGCGCTCGCGATCGCGAGCGCCCAAGCGCGTGCACCCCTACAGCGGCTTCTCCCGAGGCGCCGACCTCCAGCCACCACGGGTCGAGCGCATGCCGGGCCGGCGCACTGTCGATGCGCACGGGCGCGCCGCCATCTACCGGCCTGAACTCGAACACCAGGTCGACGCCCGACTCGCGCGACCACCCCACCCAAGTCGACTCTGCCGGCAGCGTGAGGGTCAACATGTGGTCTTTCAGACGCGCGGGAATCGTCTTGGTCGAACCTGCACACTCGGCGTGCACCCGCAGCGCGATGTCGGGCAGGCCGTCGGGCTTCGCGGCCGACACCGGACACGCGATGCTCAACACCCACCCGGTCATCACGGCGAGCGCGCCGTACCGCATGTTCACCCCAAGCTGGATGCGCCGGG
>JAGRJY010000099.1 GCA_020442465.1 Lysobacterales bacterium | reverse complement strand
CGCTACGCGAGAACTCCACCCACAGCCCCGGCATGACCGAGGCAGCGCTACGCTGCCTGCGCGCCTGGCATTGGCCGGGAAATGTCCGCGAGCTTCGCCAGGCCATCGAAGGTGCAGTCGCCTTGCTCGTCGATGGCGAGGCCTTGGATGCCAGTCATCTGCCTGCGCGAATGCGCGCGGGTGGCGCGTTCGCGGAACGAGCCATGCGCTCGTCCGACCCGGTCGACGACGACGACGAATCCATGGCGGCGGCCGTGGCCCGTGCCGAACGTGCGGCTATCCTGCGCGCCCTGGAGACCCATGCCGACGTCCCGGAAGCAGCGTGGCTACAGCTGGGCATCGGCAAAACCACGTTCTACAAGAAGCTCAAGGAGCATGGCATTCAGCGCGACGGTGCATCGGGCGCTGAGTCGCCGGACGGACCCGCCCGCTAATGGCTTCGGGCGACGACGTACACACCGAGCGGTTGACGCGCGATGCGTCGGCCACCGCCGGGACCACTCGCGCCGAGGGAGTCCTGGAACCGGGAGAGCGGGTGGACCGCTATCTGATCGAACGCCCTATCGGCGCGGGCGGCATGGGTGTCGTCTACCTGGCCACCCAGACCGAGCCAGTGAGACGCGAGGTGGCCTTGAAGCTTTGCCGCGCGCGTTGGCTCGGCTCGGAGTACCGCACGCGCTTTCTTGTCGAGCGCCAAGTGCTGGCACGCATGAATCATCCGGCCATCGCCCAGTTCTTCGACGCTGGCACACTTGCCGATGGTGCGCCCTACTTCGTCATGGAGTACGTCGAGGGCGGACAGATCATCGAATTTTCGGCATCCCGGGGGGTGCGCGTTAGTCAGCGCGTTCGACTGTTCTGCGAGATCTGCCACGGCGTCGAGCACGCCCATCGTCGCGGCGTGATTCACCGCGACCTGAAGCCGTCGAATCTTCTGGTGGTGGAGGTCGAAGGCAGGATGCAGCCGAAAGTTATCGACTTCGGTGTTGCGCGCGCACTCGCCCAGGGAGACGACGGACCGAACTACGCTGGCACCCCGGGCTACATGAGTCCGGAGCAGATAGCCGGGGTGGCCGATCTCGACACACGCACCGATGTGTTCAGTCTCGGCGTGCTGCTTTACGAACTGGTGGCGCAGCGGCGCTTCGACGGGAGCGGCATCGCTGAAAAGTCGGGGGAGGAATCGCGCAGTCTGGGATCGCGCCGTCCGCTGCAAAGCTTGCCGATCGAGGGCCTGTCGCGGCTTCGACGCGCCGAGTTGGAGGCGATCATCGTGCGGGCCACCGCTCCGCTGCGCGAGCATCGCTACGGCAGCGCATCGCAACTGGCTGAAGCGTTGGAGCGGTGGCTCGCGCTCGAGTCGAACCCCGAGTATTCGACGCACGCACTGTACCGACTTCGGTGCCTGATCCGACGCAATGCACTGACCTCAGTGGTCTCGGCCCTGGCTCTGGTGGCGGTGGGTGTGCTCGCCGTTCAGCTGTACCGCCAGTTCGTCGCCGTTCGTGAGCAACGTGATCTGGCCGAACAAACTGCCGGATTGCTGCTGGAGACGTTCCAGGCGGCCGACCCCTACACGTTTCCCGGCGCCAGCATGAGCGTGCGCGCGCTGCTCGCGCGCAGCACCGATCGGATGCTCGCTCGACCGCTGGAGCCGACGGTCAAGCTGCGTCTGCTCGATCAGCTTGGCGAGATCCAGAGCAACTTGGAGCTGTGGGACGACTCCTTGCGCACGCGCACCGAAGCCGTCCGTCTGGCTCGCGCCGGCGGCCTGGACCCATCGGCCGTGACGAGTCTGGAGCTGTCGCGTATCCGCGCCATGGTAGACGTGGAGCAGTGGGACCAAGCCCTCGCCGCGCTCGACGCCCTCGAAGATGCGCAGGATCCCGGACTGAACGATGAGTTGCGCGCCGACGTCGATCTGATCCGCGTGGAAATCTACGAGTACACCGATCGCCTTGCCGACGCGGAGAACTTGCTGGCGCAGCTGCAAACCCGGGTAGATGCAACACGCGACCCGCTATTGCGGTACCGCTGGCTGCGTCAGGAAGGGCGCAGGGCAGTGACCGCACAGGACGGAGGTCGGGCCATGACCCGACTCAGCGAGGCCTACGCACTCGCCGTATCCATGTGGGGTGTCGATGATGCGCGCACCGCAGTCACCCTGTCGGATCTCGCGCTCGCTGAAGCGCTGGCCGGCGACCTCGAACGCGCGGAACAGCATCGCCGCAGTCTCGTTACGCTCAGCGAAAATCTGTTTGGAGGCGACAGCGTTGGCCTCGCCATCGACCTCAGCAATCTCGGCGCCTTTCTCCAGCGTCGCGGAGGCCATGCGCGACTGGAGGAGGCTACCGACGTGTATCGGCGCGCGCTGTCGATCTTCGAATCGCGCCTGGGCAACGATTCGGCCGACACAGCTACCGCTGCCAACGGACTGGCCAGCGTGCTCGAAGCGCTCGGCGATCACCAGCAGGCGGACGTAGTCTACGAGCGTGCCGAGCAGATGATGCGTGCGGCGCGCGGTGCGGAGCATTCGCTGGTTGGCATCGTGCG
>JAGRJY010000098.1 GCA_020442465.1 Lysobacterales bacterium | reverse complement strand
TGGCCAGCGCGACCGGCGCAGGCCCGGCCTGCGCCGGGGTGCGCGGCGGCGTGGCCACGGCGGGCGGCGGCTCGGTCGGGGCGGCGCGGGTGGGGTGCTTGTGCGGCGACTGCGCCAGCCACTTGCGCAGCATCTGTTCGAGCAGCCCGCGATTGAGCGGCTTGGTGATGTAGTCGTCCATGCCCGCTTCGAGGCACTTCTCGCGGTCGCCGACCATCGCGTTCGCCGTCATCGCCACGATCGGCATGCGTTCGCGATGCTGCACGAACTCGGCTTCGCGCCACTTGCGGGTGGCGGTGTAGCCGTCCATCACCGGCATCTGGCAGTCCATCAGCACGCAGGCGTACTGCTGGGTTTCCAGCAGGTCGACCGCTTCCTTGCCGTTCTCGGCGGCGTCGAGGCTCAGTCCGGACAGCGTCAGCAGGCGGCTGGCCACCTGACGATTGACCGGGTTGTCCTCGACCAGCAGCACATGCCCGCTGAGCTTCTCGTCGCTCGGCATCGGTCCGCTGACCTTGATCTCGGGCTCGGCCTGGGTGACGTGGTCGATCGGCGCTTCTTCGAGGAATCGGGTCAGCAGCTGCTTGAGCTCGGGGTCGGAGACCGTGCGCGCGGCGCTCATCGCGCGGGTGCCGGTGTGGATGCCGTCCGGCAACGGGTCGTCGCCGAGCAGCCAGCACTCCTTGAGCTGGTCCATGCCAGGCTCACGCTCGAGGTTCTTGTGCAGTGCCTGGGCAGTCGTCTTGACCGCCTGCAGGTCGACGATCAGCAGCTGGAAGGCCCAGTTGCCGGCCCGGTTGGCCCCGGCGCGCAGCTTGTTGAACGCCTCCTGCGAGCTGGTGGCGGGCACCGGCGTCGCGCCCCACTGCGGCATCGCCGTCGACAGCCGGCGCATCAGCGAGGCGTCGTTCGACAGCACCAGAATCCGGGCGCCCTGCAGCCCGTTGTGCTTGGCGGCGCCGATGTCGCCGACCGCCTTGAGCATGGGTACCTGGAACCAGAACGTCGAGCCCTTGCCCAGTTCGGACTCGACGCCGATGTGGCCGCCCATGAGGTCGACGATGCGCTTGCAGATGACCAGGCCGAGGCCGGTGCCGCCGAAGGTCCGGGTGGTGGATGCGTCGGCCTGGGAGAACGGCTTGAAGAGTTTTTCCGCCGCTTCCTGGGTGATGCCGATGCCGGTGTCGCGTACTTCGAAACGCAGGTCATGCTGGGTGCGCGTCTCGCCCTTCTTGCTGACCGCGATGACCACCTCGCCACGGTCGGTGAACTTGACCGCGTTGCTGACCAGGTTGGTGAGGATCTGACGCAGCCGCACCGAGTCGCCGCGCACCGCCAGTCGCACCGACTGGTCGATCTGCAGATGCACCTGCAGGCCCTTCGACTCGGCGGGCTTCTCCATCAGCTTCTGCACGCCCTGCAGCACTTCGCGCAGGTTCATGCCGGTGGTTTCCAGCTCCAGCTTGTTCGCTTCGAGCTTGGAGTAGTCGAGGATGTCGTCGACGATCCGCAGCAGCTGTTTGGCCGAGCCGAATGCGGTCTGCACGTATTCGCGCTGGTCGGGACCCAGCTGCGAGCCGAGCAGCAGGTCGAGCAGCGGGATGATGCCGTTGAGCGGCGTGCGGATCTCGTGGCTCATGGTGGCGAGGAACTCGCCCTTGGCCATGGTCGCGGCTTCGGCGAGCTGTTTGGACGCCAGCAGCTCCTGCTCCAGCGCCTTGAGCCGCTCGATCTCCTTCTTCAGCTCGTTGACCTCGCGCTCCACGCCGACCGAGCGGCGGGTGAGCGGCTGGGGTTCCTGGGCCACCGCAGCGCGGGGCGATCGGTCACCGATGCTGGACGTGCCCGCCGGTGCCGACTCCTCCGACGGCATCAGCGCCGCCACCAGGCACAGCACCGCGCCGCCCAGGGCCACGCCGAGCACGACCTCATCAGGGGCCATCCACAGCGAGATGGATCCGATCAGGGCCATCAGGGCACCGATCACCGCGATCAGTCTGCCTAGGCGCCGCCGCTTGCTGGGTTCAGACATCCGTATCACCTCGGTGGCGTTCTGTCTCCGGCCTCAGGAGCCGGCGGCCGGTCCTGCGTCGAAGCTGCATGTTGCGACTACAGTACGGCGGACTGGAAATCGAAATCCATCTCTTCGGTGGCCTGCTGGACCAGGTTGCCCTGGATGAAATCGATGCCGGACAGCCACAGCGTCGCCGCCGACTGGGCGTCTTCGACGCGCTGCGCGATCACTTCGACGCTGCGCATGTGCGCGCGGTCGACCACCGCGCGCAGTTCCTCGCGCATCGCCGGTGCGTTGCCCGCGGCGAGGTACTTCGGCGCCAGCTTCATGAAGCTGACGGGCAGCTTGGCAAGCACCGAGTCGCCCACCGGGCCGGCCTCGAAACGACTCAGGCAGAACATCATGCCGGTGGGCAGCATGCTCTCGCAGAAGGCGACGATCTCGTCGATGCAGGATTCCACTTCGGGCAGGGTCAGTTCGATGACCAGCTGGTTGCCGCCGACCTGGTGAGCCTGCAGCTGTCCGCGCAGCCATTCGGCGTGCCCATGCGTGATCAGGGTGATCGCAGCCTGGTTGACGAACAGCTTGATCGTCGGATCGACCGCCCGACGCTCCTGCACCGTCACCAGCGCCTGGTTCATCACCCAGCGATCGACGTCGGCCATCAGGTCGGCGCGCATCGCCGAGCCGACCACCTCGCCCGCGGCGTGCAAGCGACCGTTCTTGTCGCGCAGCCGCAGCAGGGTCTGGTACTGACTCTCCTGGCCACCCTGCACGGCGACGATCGGCTGGTACATGAGCTCGAAGCCGTCGGCTTCCAGCGCCTCGCGGATCAGCCGGATCATCGCCTCGGCGCGTTCGTCGCCACGACTCTTGGGCGGCTCATAGCGCTTGAGTCCGCGATCCGTCAGTCGCGCCTCGCGCGCGACGTGTTCCGACGCGGTGATCAGCGCGGCGCTGTCGGCGAAGCCGAAACGGGTGGGGCAAATGCCCACCGAAGCGCGGATGCGCAACGGCTGGTTGGCGAGGCGGAATGAATGCGACACCAGCATCGCCCGCACCTCGCCGGCGAGCGTCTCGAGCGAGCCATCCGGGCGTTCGGGACAGAACAGCAGGAAGCTGCTGTCGCCGAACCGGCACGCGGCATCGGGCTTCGAGAGATGGCTGGCGAGCAGGCTGCCGGCTTCGCTGAGTACCTGCTCGGCGCCGGACAGGCCGTGCTTGTCGCGCAGGGCCTGCACGCCATCGACTTCGAGATAGAGCAGGCCACCGGGGCGGTCACCGACATCTTTCGCCTGCAGCCTGTCGTTGATGCGGTCGACGACATAGCCTTTGAGGAACAGGCCATTGCCCTGGTCGCGCACTTCGCGCACGCCGGACACCCGCTTCTGCATGGCGCGGGCGCGACGGATGCGGTTGCTGACTGCCGAGATCAGGTGCTTGGGCCGGATCGGCTTGGACAGGAAGTCGTCGCCGCCGGCATCCAGCGCCTCGTAGTGTTTCTCGACATCGGATTCGCCGGACAGGAACACGATCGGGATGTTGACGTAGTCCTCGCGCTCGCGAATCAGTGCGGTCAGCTCGGTGCCGTCGCAGTCGGGCATGTACAGGTCCATCAGCACCATGTCGGGCTGGAACTCGTCCATGGCGGCGAGCACGTTGAAGGCGTTGTCGACGACGTGGCCCTGCATGCCGGCGTTGCGCAGGATCGACTCGGCAAACATCGCCTGCGAGCGATCGTCCTCGACGATCAGCACCCGGAACGGCGCTTCGCCGCCGGAAGTGAGTGCTTCGCGGATCCGGTCGATCACCGTATCCGCGGTCAGCGGCGGCACCAGCAGACTGTCGACGCCGGCACGCCGCGCCGCGAGCCGCACGGGGACGCTGTCTTCACTGGCCAGGGCCAGCAAGGGCAGTCGGGTGCCGGCGCGTTCGCGGGTGCGGCGGATCACCGAACCGATCGCTTCGAGCTTGTTCTCGAACTCCGCGTCGACCATGACCAGATCGGGGGCGAGCGCCTGCAGCACTTCGATCATCTCGTCGGCGTCGTCGATGATCTCGATCTCGTAGCCGAGCTGCTCAAGACGCTGGTCGAGCTCGAGCGAGAGTTCGTCCGAGTCGGTGAGATGGTAGATGCGCGCCGAGGGTCTGGCTTGTCGTGCCGGTTCGGCGGGCGCAGCCGGAGCGTCCTTGGCCGGCTGTGTCTTGGCCGCAGCGCGGGTGATCGGTGCGTGCCGGTCGACCGGTGCGTGGCGATCGACATGCAGTTTGAAGTCGCCGTCGCCCGACTTGGGCGCCTCGGCGCGCGGCGCCGCGCGCGGGGCGCCGGTCGCCTCGCGTTCGGCCTGCTCGGCCTGGCGCGCCATTTCGCGTTCGATTTCCTCTTCCAGGGTGGACAGGAACTCGTCGGCCCCCTCGTCCGCCGTCGGGTGCGCCGTTCGCGGCGGCTCCGCATGGCTCGCGGCGCCGGCTGCCGCGGCCGGCCGGACTGGCGGCGCGGCGGGCTGCTCGGTCGCCACCGACGCATCGTTGGCTGGCTGATCGTCCGGCGGGTGGTAGTCGGTGGTCCAGCGTCGCCAGTAGTAGGCCGGCGCCGGTTCGGCGCGATGCACCAGCACCTGGCCGGAAGCCGGCGATGGCACGGCCGGTCGCACGCCCGAGGTGGACACCCGATGGGCATCGATATTCGGCGCCAGAGAATTCAGCGCCGACACGATGGCCTCGGAATCGGCGCTCGACGGCACCGATTCGCCGCCGAGGAAAGGACTGAGCAGCCTGGCGAGCTCGCGCAGCTGCTCGCCGACCGCATGCTCTTCGTGGCCTTCGGCGACGGCAGCAAGGCGCGCGACGTCGTCGTGCAGCAGCCACAGCCCGTTGATGTCCCAACCGTGCGCGCAGTAGCGGCGACCGCGACGGCTGATCTGCTCCAGCCGGCCCGGCATGTACTTCAGGAACGCAGTGCGCAACTCGACCGCTGAGCTCTCGTCCTTGTTGGAAAGACTCGCCGACACGGTGGACTCCGCCCGATGAAACCCCACTATACCGTTGGCCGGCAGAAGCCGTCATCGGTCCCGGCAGCCGGACGCTGGGGCGAAGCGGGGTCGGTCGCTCCCGGCCCCGGAAAGGACCGTCGACAAGGATTGACTTTCGGCGGGTACGCTCGCCGCCCACATCGGCCTACAATCGGGCCAATCTGTCGCCGAGATCTGTGCATGCAGTCCCAGCCCGCTGGCGTGTCGCGCGTGGAGTCGAACGTTCGCATCGAAGATCGGCAGCTGCCGCGTCGCGTGCGCGAGCTGCTGCAAGGCATCCGCAATCTTCTGCGTGGTGAGCTTCAGCACCAGCTCACCAACACCCTGGCCGAGTTCGAGAACCAGGTGTTCCGGATGGCCGAGCAGGCGCGCAGCCCCTCGGTACAGGGTCAGCTGATGGTGGTGGTGCGCGAGGTCAGACAGAATTCCGCGCAGATCACCGACCGGTTCATGGCTGCCTTCGAGTCGAGCCTGGCGACGATCCGCGATCCCGCCAAGCCGGTCGTGGAGAACGACGCGTTCACCGCCAAGCTGGGCGAACTGTCGCTGGTGGAAGAGTCGGAGATCGACGAACGCATCCTGCTGCAGGAGATCGGTGGGCGCGCCGAAGTGCGCAACAGCCTGGTGCTGTTCCTGCTCGGGCAGCGCTTCGGCGTACTTGCCGGCAAGCCGGCTTTCGATGCCGAGTCGATGCCGGTCGGGCCGAATGCGCTCTGCGACATGGCGTTGCAGGCGATTGCGCCGCTCGGCTGGGTGGTCGAGTACCGGCACCTGTTCCTGCGCCAGTTCGACAAGCAGGTGGTGCAGTACTGCGCCACCCACTACGAGGCGCTGAACCACTGGTTCGTCAAGCAAGGGGTGCTGCCGCACCTGCGCTACATACCGCTGCGCCAGCGTGGCGCTCCGAAACCGGTCCAGCAGGCTGCAGGCGCAGCCCAGGCGTCGCGTGAGGGCAGTGCCGAAGACGACCCGTCCCGCGCCGACGGCCTGCCCGGCTTCGAGCTGGTCGAATCGCTGGGTTCCGGTGCTGGTGGCGGCGCGGCGCCGGGACCCGCTGCCGCCCTGCCGGGCGGTCAGGTGCCGCCGGGCAGCGGCCCCGCCCCGCAGCGTGCCTCCTTCCAGCCGACCGGGGTCGCCGATTCCTTCGTGCCGCAGCCGCATACCGTGTGGCCGGGCGGGCCGAGCGCCATGGACATGCCACCGCAGGGTGGAGCCGCGGAAGAGTTCGACGATCTGCGCGGCCTGCTTGCCGGCCGCCGTGCGTTGATGGGCAAGCTGACCGGCAAGGCCGGTCGCAGTGACGGGCGCACGGCGGTGCGTGCGACCCGCGGAGACCTGACCACCGTGCTCGACCGGCTGCAGCGCCTGCAGGCGGCGCCGGTGATGAAGAACGGCAAGGCCAGCGCGCGCACGGTCGCCAACCTCAAGCAGGACCTGCTGATGCAGCTTCGCGTCGGCCAGCCCGACGGCGCAGCGGTCGATCTCGACGAGGAGGCCGACGACACCATCGAGCTGATCGGCCTGCTGCTCGATCACATCACCAAGGCGATCAATCCCTCAGCTGCGGCGACCCAGTTGCTGACCCAGCTGCAGGTGCCGCTGCTGCGCATCGCCCTGGAAGACAAGTCGTTCTTCACCCGCACCGATCATCCGGCGCGGCAGCTGCTCAATTCGGTGGCCGAAACCAGCGCCTGGTTCCGTGCCGAAGATCCCGCCGACAAGGCCGTGCTCGACCGCATGCGCAGTCTGGTCGACAAGGTGGTCAGCGATTTCGAGGGCGATACCTCGATCTTCGAGGGCATGCTGTCCGACCTCAGCGAACACCTGCAGGTGCAGGTGCGGCGCGCCGAGCTGGCCGAGAAGCGCCATGTCGAGGCTGCGCGCGGCAAGGAGAAGCTCGAGCTGGCCCGTCACCAGGCCAGCGACGCGGTGGACGCGATCATTGGCACCCGCACGGTGCCGAAGTTCCTGTCCCAGCTCCTGCAGGTGGCCTGGGCCGACGTGCTGGCACTGTCGCTGCTGCGTCACGGCGCCGAATCGGAAGTGCATCAGCACCATGTCGAGATTGCCGAGCGGCTGGTCGACGCCGCCAGCGAAGGCGGAAGGGCGCTGAGCGACCCGGCCGAGCGTTCGACCCTCACCGACGAGATCGAACATGGCCTGGCCTTGGTCGGCTACGACGCCGGCGAGGCCCGCGACGTGGCGGCACGACTGCTGGCCGCAGCCAGTCGCGACGAGCGTGACGACCCGGCGACCCGCACCGAGCTGGCGGTCCGGTTGAAGAAGCGCACGCGCTTCGGCCAGGACATCGCCGCGGCCGGCGCGCCCGTGGTTGCCCCCTTGAACGACGAAGAGCAGGAAGCGATGGAGCGGATCAAGCGGCTGCCCTTCGGCACCTGGTTCGAGTGGAAGGAGGAGAACGGCGAGTTCGCCCGCAAGCGCATGTCCTGGTTCAGCCCGGTCACCCACCACGCGCTGTTCGTCAACCATCGCGGCCAGCGCATCGGCGAATTCACCCTCGAGTTCCTCGCCCGCGAAATCGTCGGCAAGCGCCTGCGCGTGCTGATGAAGGAACAGGGCAGCCTGGTCGATCGTGCCTGGCGCTCGATCGTCGGCGCGCTGCGCAGCTTCGGCCATCGTGCCGAGGGGGCGCCGGCATGAACGAATTCCGTCGGGCGCGCCGTCGCAAGGCCGCGGAAGCCGTCGCCGTGCAGGACATGATGACCGAGGAAGTGTCCGGTCAGATCGGCAACCTTTCCGAGTCGGGCATGCTCATGCAGGTGCGGCGTCCGGGCATGGACGACGCGCTGTACCAGTTCCGCTTCCAGCTGCGCAGCCGTTCGGGAAGCCGTGCGATCGATGTCGGCGCGCACCAGCTGTGGTCGGAGCCGCCGGGGACGCGCGGACCGGGTTGGGCCGGCTTCCGCTTTGTCGACCTCAGCGAAGAAGACCTGGCCTGGATTCGCGACTGGGTTGACGAGCCCGGCGGCCAGTATGCGTGAGTCGGCCCGCCGACAGACTGCTCATTGACGGTCGGTCCGTCGACGGTCCAGCCGTCGATGCTGCCTGCCGCAACGATGCGCTCGATGGCAGGGCGCACCTCGGCATCGTTGTCCGTACTGAACTTGCTGTTTCACTGGTCGACGCGGGCGCGCCGAGCGACGCCGGTGGATCGTTCCGGTCGCTGCGCGCAGTGAGTGCGGCGGTCGTTCGCGATGCGCTCCGCGGGGTCATGCCTGCTGTCGTCGCCGCGCCGTCGACCTGGACCGGCTACGTGCTGGTGGGGGCTGTGCTGCTGGGGGCTGCGCTGGTCGGCTGCGCACCGGCGCCTCCGACCACCGAGGAAACCCTGCTGGTGTTCGGCAGCACCTCGACGATCCGCATCCACGATCCCGATCCGGCACGCAATCGTGCGGCGATCGGCGCGGTGGCCGGACGTCTCGCCGCGCTCGAACAGGAATGGCATGCCTGGAAGCCGAGCGCGCTGACCGAACTGAACGCCGCGCTCGCCGCCGGGGAAACCGCGCGCGTGCCGGAGCAGACCGAGCGACTGCTGCAGCGCGTGGCGCCCTATGTGAAGGCAAGTCAGGGTCTGTTCGATCCCACCCTCGGTGGCCTGCTCGACCTGTGGGGCTTCTACACCGATGAGTTTCCGATCGTGTCGCCGGAACCGACTGCGGCCCAACTCGACGCCTGGCTGCAGACGCGGCCGTCCTTCGACGACCTGGTCAGCGAGGGGCACACCCTACGCAGTACCAATCCGGCAGCACGCATCGACCTGGCTGCGGTGGCCGAAGGCGCCGCCGCCGAGATCGTCTTCGACGAACTGGCCCGGGCCGGCATCCGGCATGCGCTGCTGGCGATGGGGGGGGATGTCGCGACGCTGGGCGACGCGGGCGGGCGTCCATGGCGGGTGGCGATTCGCGACCCGATCGGCGGCGCGGACGAAGTGCTGGGCGTGGCGACGCTCGCCGGAGGCGAGGCGCTGTTCGTGTCGGGCAACTACGCGCGCTTTCGCATCGGTCCGGACGGCGCGCGCTGGCCGCACATTCTCGATCCACGCAGCGGCCGGCCGGCGCGTGGCGTGGCCACCGCCGTCGTGCTCGGTCGCGACCCGGTGCGCGCCGACGCGCTGGTCACCGCGCTGATGGTCGGCGGCGTGCCGCGGTTTGCCGAATTGCTCGAAGCCTTCGGCGAGTCCTGTGCCCTGCTGCTGACCGATCAGAACGAACTGCTGATCACCCGTGGCATGCTCGACCGGCTCGAGCTCCATCGCCAGCCGGTGCTGCTCGGCCGACCGCTCGAACTGCCCGGCGACTGCGCAGGACCGGGCTAGCCGATCGTTCCCGCGTGCTTTGGCACAATGGGTCAGCCGCCGCGCCCGGCGCGGTCTGTCCATCCTGTTTCCAACGGAGTCCACCACCCGTGTCCAGTCTGTCTGCCGCCTACGCCGCCCATCTCGACACCCTGCAGCAGCGCAGCGCCGAGGCGCTGGCGCGCGCGGGTCGCGATCACCTGTTGATTGCGTCCGGGGTAGAGAAGTACCACTTCCTCGACGACCGGCCGTATCCGTTCCAGGCCAATCCGCATTTCAAGCATTGGCTGCCGCTGCTGCACCATCCGCACAGCTGGTTGGCGATCACGCCGGGCGCACGTCCGCGCCTCGTGTACTTCCAGCCCGACGACTACTGGCACCTGCCGCCCGAAGCGCCGAGCGGCTACTGGGCCGAGCATTTCGACATCCGGATCATCCGCGATCCGGCCGAGGCGCGTGCACTGCTGCCCGATCCCGCGCGTGCAGTCATCCTCGGCGAGGCGGATGCCGCGCTGGATGGCGTCGTGCCGGACAATCCTGACGCCGTGCTTCAATACCTGCACTTCCACCGAGGGTACAAGACGCCCTACGAGGTGATGCTGATGCGTCAGGCCTCGGACCGTGCCGTGCTCGGCCATCGAGCCGCAGAAGCCGCGTTTCGTACCGGGGCGTCCGAACTGGAGATCCACCGCGCCTATCTCGAAGCGACCGGCCACAACGACCTGGATCTTCCCTACGGCAACATCGTCGGTCTCAACGAGCACGGCGCCGTGCTGCACTACCAGTACCAGTCGCCGCAGCGGCCGGAAACCGCGCGGTCGTTCCTGATCGATGCCGGCGCCAACCACGCCGGCTATGCCGCAGACATCACGCGTAGCTACGCACGGGACGCCGGACGCTTCGCCGACCTGGTGCAGGCGGTTGATGGCGTGCAGCGGGCGCTGTGCGACCAGGTGCGCGACGGCGTCGACTACGCCGCCATCCATCTCGACGCCCACCATCGCCTCGCCGGCGTGTTGCAGCACAGCGGCATCGTGCGCATGGCGCCCGAAGCGATGGTGGAACAGGGGGTGTCGTCGGTGTTCTTCCCGCACGGCGTCGGCCATCTCATCGGCCTGCAGGTGCACGACGTGGCCGGATTCCAGGCCACACCGGAAGGCGGCAGCATCGACAAGCCGGCCGGGCATCCCTTCCTGCGGCTGACCCGCACCCTCGCGCCCGGCATGGCCGTCACCATCGAGCCCGGCATCTATTTCATTCCGATGCTGCTCGATCGACTGCGCAGCGGCGCGCATGCAGCGAAGGTCGACTGGGGTCTGGTGGACGAGCTGCTCCCGTTCGGCGGCCTGCGCATCGAGGATGATGTGGTGTGCACCGGGGGTGTACCCGAGAATCTGACGCGGGATGCGTTTGCGCGATTGAACTAGGGTGAGGGCGGGCCGCGCGCGGCCCGGGGGGCGCCTCGTTCGTCGCGCTCTTCGGGCGCGTCGCCTATCGCGGTGTGTCGATTCGAGAGCAAGGCAGGGCTTTCAGTCCGACCTGCGGTCGGCCCGAGTCACTTTCTCTTGAGTGGCCAAGAGAAAGTAACCAAAGAGAAGGCCACCCCGGGCCAGTCGCTCTCCGGGCATCCTGCCCTGCGAGTTCGCGTTCGGCTTGCGGGGTTTTTCGACAGCACATCCGTGTGCTGGCGAAAAACACGCGCGCATCGTGCGCGCGTCCCTGCGGGCTGATCCTCCAGCCGCCCGCCGACCGGCAGGGGCCCCACGAGGCGGCCATCCTGGCCGCAGCCTCGCTTCGATCAGGATGAATCGCGGAACCGGACGAGGAAGATTGCCGACCCGCTCCCCGTGCAACCGCCCGTGTTCGTGCCGAGTAGCGCAGCAATCCGGCAGGGAAAGGCGCGCATGTTCGAGGCCATGGATGGCCGCGCTCGGCTGCTGCGCAGCTGCGCCGAGCTCCCGCTCGGACGCGCCGGCTGCCGGATTGCGAGCAACGCAGGGCACAGCGCTCACAGAGTGAGCGCTGCACGAACCCCGGGTGCCCTTTCTCTTGGTTACTTCTCTTTGGGCACGCA
>JAGRJY010000097.1 GCA_020442465.1 Lysobacterales bacterium | reverse complement strand
TGGGCCTCGCGGCGGCCTTCCTCGCCCGCAACGTGCAGCTGTTCCGTTCCTCGGCGCAAATCAATCGCCTGTTGAATGCGCGGCTTGCCGAACGCGAGGACGAACTCACCCGCACGCACGAGCAACTCAGGCAAGTCGAACGTGCACAGGTGCTCTCGGCGGAGCGCCACCGCATGATGCAGGACATGCATGACGGGGTCGGCGGCCAGCTCGCTGCGCTGCTCAGCATGTCGCGCCCGGGCCAGACCGACCCCGAACGTATGCTGCAGGCGGTGGCCGACGGGCTGACCGACCTCCGCCTCATCATCGACTCCTTGAACCAGATCGATGACGACCTCGCGCTGGCACTGGGCAGCCTGCGTGGCCGCCTTCAGCCGCTGCTCGACGCTGCCGGCGTCAGCCTGAACTGGCGCATCGATTCGCGCCTCAGTTTGCCCGGCTTCGGGCCGGACGCGATCCTGCAGGTGTACCGGTTCGTGCAGGAGGCGGTCAGCAATGCGTTGCGCCACGGGCGTCCGCACAGCATCACGATCGCGCTGGAGCAAATTGATGGGGTCACCGAGCTGCGCATTGAGGACGACGGCATCGGCTTCGGCCTGGCTGCACGCTCCGCGACATCGGGCGGCGTCGGTCTGCGCGCCATGCACGAACGGGCCGAGCGACTGGGCGCCCAGTTCGTGCGCGAGGGCGGCGAGGATGGCGGCACACTCGTGATGCTGCGCTGGCCGGCACGCCGACCCTCGCAAACGGATGCCGGCACGGAGACCGGCTCCGATTCGATGGACGCCGGCTGAGCTGCACGAACGGGTGCCAGGCCTTGTAGCGGTGGATTGGACCATGCCGCGGGCCCGGCGCGAACGGCCCGGTCCAGACGACCTGCGGCTCCGGCAGTCGTTCGGCCATGCCAGTTTCCTCGGGAGAATCGCTTCGTCATGGCTTGCGACACCCCGGCCTGGGTTACCGTGGAGGCCATCCACGGCCGATGCCTTCCCCCTCTACCGGACCACCATGCCGCGCGCCCGAGTGAACCAGATCGAGATCGACTACGCCGAACATGGCCCGGCCGACGGCGTGCCACTGCTGCTCATCATGGGTCTGGCCATGCAGCGCGTGGCGTGGCCCGTGTCGCTGCTCGACGCGCTGGCCAACGGCGGATTCCGCTGCATCACTTTCGACAACCGGGATATCGGACTCAGCACGCGCTGCCGCGGCGCGCGCGTGCCCGGTCTGCCTCGCCTGGTGGCCGCGAGGCTGTCGGGGCGCACGCCGCGCCTGCCCTATCGGCTGGCCGACCTCGCCGACGACGCCGCGGGCTTGCTCGACACGCTCGACATCGAGCATGCCCACGTCGCGGGCATCTCCATGGGCGGCATGATCGCCCAGCACTTCGCCCATCGTTTCGCCGAGCGTACGCGCTCGCTTACCCTGATGGCGACCTCCACTGGCCGACTGGGACTGCCGCTGCCACGGCCGAAAGTGCTGCGGATCATGCTGCGCCGCCCGCGCGACGCCGCCGACGAAGACGCCGTCGCGCGCTACATGCTCGACCTGTTCACCGCGATCGGCAGCCCGGGCTATCCGACGCCCGTATCCGAACTCGAACCGAGGGTGCGGGCGGCGATCCGCCGGGCACCGGCCGGCGCCAGCGTGACCCGACAGCTCGCGGCCATCATCACCGACGCGCATCGTGGCCCGCTGCTGCGCAGCCTGCACTGCCCGACACTGATCCTGCACGGCAGCGATGACGCCATGGTGCCCGTCGCGCACGCCCACGAAATGTCGCGGGCGATGCGGCAGGCCACCCTGCGCATCATTCCCGGCTGGGGCCATGACCTGCCGGAGGCGCTGATGCCGGAACTGGCGCGACACATCAAGCAGACCGCCACAACCGCGACAAACACCGCGAGTTCCTCGGCCTAAGGAGTCCCTGGACGAGAAGCCCCATCCCCCCCACGATGAGAGTCGTGCCAAGTAGGTCTGCATTCTGCAAATCAATCCCGGAGACCCAACTAGTGAATGAGGAACCAACAGAACGACGCTTGGGGTGGGGAGCGACGACCTGGACATTCGGACTGATCATGGCCCTGTTGGCGAGCCTGCTTGCCAATGCGGGGCGTGCCTCGGCGGGACACGCCTCACCCTTTGCCTGGATCTTGGCCGGAGCACTGGGCATCCTGGCGGTTTCACTTCTGATCGGCGTGGTTGTTTGGGGCGCCCGGGGCGCCAAGCCGGGCGGAGGCCGTGCCACGTTCCTGGTGCTGGTGGGCCTTTCGTTGCTCGGACAGTTGGGCATGGCAGGCAACTCAATCAACGTGGACGAATCCCTGCGGCGGCTCTCCCCGGCGCAGGCTCAGTGGAAGACCACACTTCGTGAACTAGTCTCTGATCCACAACTTGACGACTCCGACTTGAGTGAAGCCCAGAGTCGCCTCGACGCCCCGTTCGCAGCCCTGAGTGAAGAAGGTCTCTTCGGAGATGGATTGAAGTTGCACCGTGCCAGCATCGCTCGGATGAAGGCGGTGGGCTACGAGGAACTGCGCATTGCGCTGGCGATGAACGAATTCGTTCGCGCTGAAGTGCTGAGCAGTCGAGACCTGGATGTACCGGGAGAGATCGAACGCCGCATCGCCATCGTCCAGCAACTGATCGAGGCCAGTCGCCGCTATGAGGCGTTCCAGATCAATCAGCTGGAATCCTGGGAAGCAACCCTAAGAGCCGAGGGCGTTGGCGCACGAACGCGACGCGAGACTTCCGCGGGGCTCAAGAGAGTACTGGACGGGAGACTGCCGATTCTCAACAAACTTACCGAAGCCCGCATCCAATGGTGCGGCGTGATCGTCGAATGGCTGGACCACCTTCACAACACTCAACCGGGATGGCGAATCCTCGATTCGGGATCAATCGAGTTTGCGCAAGGTGAAGACGCCGAACGCCTGGATCAGATCGGAGCGCGTATCGACAGTGGCGCCGAGTCCCTACACAGGTTGGAGCAAGCCCTCCTCCTGGAGACCGGCGCTGCCGATGCCGACGAGGCAAAGCTCGAACCAGTCGACACCGAGGGGTGAGGTAGCCCTGCACCGGCCCGACCAATCCACACGCCATGCTTCGCGACACCAGGGGCGATCGCCGCTTCCGCGATGGCCCGCCTAGTCCGGCTTTCCACAGCCGGTGACCTCCATCGTGTACGGCACGTACAGCAGCAGGTCCACGGATCCCACCCGCTCCCACTCGATCCGGCTGTTCAAGCCACCGAGTTCCACCGCGCAACCCTCGCCGATACTTTGCCTGACCCGATGCGCATCCGCCGCGATGGCTTCGATCAGCTCATAGCGATAGCGCTCCGGCTTGCGCATGCCCAGCGCGGTATCGCCGGCGAGCTCGATTTCGGTGCGACCGATCTTCGGCGTGTCGCGAATGAACGCGCGCAACGACTCGACCTGGCGGTTGCCATCGGCCTGCGCGGCATCGATATCGATGCGTACGCGCAGCATGACCCGACTGGTGTCGGGCCGCTTGCCGTCGTCGGCCAGTTCGATCCGATGGTTCTTCCGGGTCAGTTCGACCGGATAGGTGTCTTCGTACAGCACGGTGTAGCGCTTGTCGGCACGCTCGAGGAGCTTGCCAATGGTGGCGTAGATCTCCTGCTCTCGCCCCGCTTCGTCACGGGTGTCGTTGATCAGCGAGAACGTCTGCGAGAGGTAGTCGCCGCGCTTGGTGATGGCGATGGCAGGCGTATCCAGCAGATCGCGGTAGCTGATCCGGCTTCCGGTCACCTCAATGCGGTCAAGCGAGGCCGCGTCTTCGTCGGAGGCACTCGCCTGCCCCACCAGCGCACAACCCACTGCCAGCACCCACAGCTTTCGCATGCACGTCTGCATCGTCTCGTCTCCTGTGCCCGGTCGTTGCGCCAAGGCGCAGCGTGCAGCCACCTCATCGTGCCGTGTGGATCAGCGTCCACCTTCGCAGGTGAACGGTGACCAACCCGATGCTTACCGTCGACGTCGCCGCTGCGCCAGTAGGTAGAGCGCGCTCCCACACCCCAACAGCACGATGGTGGCGAAGACCGACTCCCTGCTGACCTGGGTGAGCAGACCCAGACAGAAGGCGACAGCGAGCGTGGGCAGGATGGGGCCGCCCCGCAGTCGCCAGCTGTCGTCGCTCGCCTGCCTTCGTACGGCAGGCACGGCTGCGACGCAGGCCAGGTAGATCAGCAGGCGAACGAGGACGCTGAGCGCGGCGAGCAGGACGAAGCTGCCGGTGGCGGCGAGCGCCCAGCCCAGTGTCGAATAGAACGCAATCGAGAAAACGGGGGTGCCGAATCGCGCCGACACGCTGCCGAATGCGGCGGGCAGTTCGCCGTCCCGGGCCATGGCATGGCTGATGCGCGGCACGGAGAACACCGAACCCAGCAGATTGCCGCCGACCGAAAACACGATCGCGATCAGCACGAACCCGGCACCGAACGGACCGAGCAGCAGCGCGCCCAGCGCCACCAGTGGCCGGTCGGTCTGCGCGAGATCGGGCAGCAGGGCAAGGCAGACCGACTGCATCAGCGCATAGAGCACGCCGCAGATCAGCAGCGAGGCCAACAGCGCCCGGGGCATGTCGCGCTGCGGCGCCCTGGCCTCGCCGCCGGGAATCAGGCCCGATTCGAAGCCGACGTACGCATAGATCATCAGCAGCACGGCAGCCCCCGACTGTGCCGACGCGTCGGGCAGCAAGCTGGGCGTGAGAACCGGCTGGGCGATCTGCGCCCACTGCCAGACGCCCAGCAGCGCCAGCAGGGCGATCGGGAACAACTTCCCTGCAGTGAGCACGCCGATCGACCGCACCGCCGCGCGCACGCCGACGATGTTCAACAGGGCCAGCAGCGCCGACAGCACCGCCAGCATCAGGACCCGGGGCAGACCTTCCCCCAGACCCGGCCAGAAATGCGCCAGCGCGCTGACGAGCAGGTTGAAGTTGGCCGCCAGCGCGGTCAGGCGTGCCACGTACAGCGCCCAGCCGGTCTGGAATCCCGCCATCGGCCCGAAGGCCACGCGCACATAACGCGCCGGTCCACCGCTTTCCCGGGTGGCGCTCGCCAGTTCGGCAAAGCAGAGCATCACCGGTGCGATCAGCACGGCCGTGAGCAGGAAAAGCAGCGGGCTGAAGGCTCCGGCGAGACGCGCCGCTTCGGCGGGAATGCCGAAGATGCCGGCACCGATCATGCCGTTCACGATCAGCAGCCAGAGCGCGCCCAGGCCGAGCGTGCGCGGCAGCGCGGAAGTCGACGCCAGGGGCGGAGCCACCGAATCGTGCATGCGTGGAGGCTACGCCATGCGTCGGCTGCCGAGAATGCCTGCCCGCCTCCGCTCGACCGCGGTGGCACTTCGTTTCCGAGCTGTCCGCCCCAGGCGGGATCGGTCGTGATCAGTCCTGGTCGGGCGTCCCGGCCCATGCTGCTGGAAGTGACAGCGCCTCGGGCACCGACTGCTTCGCCGGCACGCGGCACCGACCGGATTCAAGCCCGGCCTTGCCGAACATGACCGCGCTCAGCCTTCGCGGTCGACCGGCTCCAGCGGCTTGACCTGGATGATGCCGTGTCGCCTTCCGGTGAGTTCGCCATCCAGCTCCACTGCCTTCCAGGCCAGGTACTCGTCGAGCTTCCAGAACTTGTCGCTCCAGAGATCGACCTTGCGTCCGCCGGTCACGTAGGGATGCAGGCCAAGGCCGCGCATGCGGTGCAACACATCCAGATGTAGCGGTCCGGCATCCGCGAGATAGGTCTCGCTGCCGGCATGGGCACCGATACGACTGCCGGTCTGCTGGCGTCGTCCTGCGGTCATCCGGTTTTGCAGACGTGGCAGCGCCACATCGTCGCCGTACTCGGCAAAGAACGCCTGCCCCTGCTCGACCGCCTGCGCGCGTTCATCCTCGGTGAGCGCATTCCAGTACGCCTCGCGCTTGGCAATCAGCACCGGAAACGCGCGCTCCGCGGCGAGATCCATCCAGATGTAGGCCTTGATCCGATCCTGCTGCTGCCCGAACAGCGGCATCCAGTACGACTCGGCGATCATCGCCTGCGACGGCTTGTCTCCGTAGCGCGCAGCGCGATGCAGATCACGCAGCGCCACATCGTGGCGGCCCTGCTCGATGTACTCGATCGCCGAGAGCCGGTAGCTGAGGTCGGGGTGACCGTGGGCGAAGGCCGAAGTGCGGATCACCGCGATGTCGGTCGAATTCAGGTCGGTCAGGGGTTTCTCGGCATGGACCGTGGTCACGATCCCTGCGCCGAGCAGCAGCGTCAGGCACGCTCGCAACGTCATCGTCGCACTCCTCCTCGCTGAGGACGCCATGACCGCCACATC
>JAGRJY010000019.1 GCA_020442465.1 Lysobacterales bacterium | reverse complement strand
GGAACGAGCGCGGCGGCGCCCGACCGATCGCCGCGTAGCGGTACTTCAGCGCGCCGCGCCCGCCCAGATCGGCGAAGTCGACGATGCGCGGTGCCGAGTTGCCGAGCACGGCTTCGATGCGCTCGAACGAGGTGCGCTCCTGACCGATCGGGCCGGCGTCGCCGATCTTCACCACATGCGGGGACTCGTCGTGGCCGTGCAGGTCGATGCTGCGCGCACCCAGCACCGCATTGCCCGAGAACCCGCCATCCAGCGCACGCAGACTCACTTCGCGACAGCCGCGGAACAGGTAGCGCACCAGCTGGTGATCGGTGTCGCTGAGCCGGGTCTCGTCGGTGAAGCGCACGGTCGGATGCTTCTCGGAGAACCCGATCAGCGGCGCATCGGCGAGCTGGCCGCCGAGAAAGTCGACAAACCCCGACACCGAATCGAGCACCTGTACGCCCAGGATGCGCTCCAACTGGTCGAGCGCGAGGAAGTGGTTCTCGCGCGACGACGAGGCGGTCAGCGCCGAACACACCGCGAGCTGGAAGTGCGGATATCGCGCGCGCAGCTCGTAGGCGAGGAAGGTGATCTTGGCCTCGGTCCACACGCCCATCAGGCCGATGCGCTGCACGCGGTCGGCCAGCGGCGCGATGTGCTCGTCGAGATTGGTGTCGATGAAGTTGGTCAGTGTGGTGGCGTGGACGATGCCGATGTCCTTGTGGCGCGCATCGTCCAGCTTGAATACGAACGCCGCGCCGGGCGACCCGGCTACACAATGCGTGCCGAACTGGTCGAGGTGCTCCCTCTGCGAGACGTCGGCGGGGTCGTGCCAGTCGCGTACATGGATGACCTTGAGCTGCGCGTCGTCCTGCGCATGCGCCCAGGCCAGCATGCGCGCGACCGGGCCCTGGGCGGGGTCCGGGCCGAGCAGGCGTAGCGATTCGTCGTGGCCGACGTGCAGTGCATTCGGCAGGCCCTGGAAGCGATCGATCGGACCGACGAAATCGTGCTGCAGGCAGTCGGTGATCAGGATCGCGGGCGAGGCGGTTGTCATGCGGCCATTATGCGCAGGTCGCGCGAGGTTCGCCTGCGAGCGCCGCGTGTCCGTGCCATGGTCGAGCGATGTGCTGGTTGCAGGGCCTGATCGGGGATGAATCCCCTCCTACAACGACCGCCCTTCGGCAACAGGAATGCCTTCCCGATGCCAGCAGCCGGCGACGCGGCAGGACAGCGTTCTCTGCCACGCCCGAGGCCCGAAGCCCGAAGCCAGGCGTCCGAGGCCCGGCTCGTCTGTAAGAGGGAATTCATTCCCGACGCTTTGCTCCCGCCACCGATTCCCAAGCCCGACGTCCGAAGACTCAAGCCAGGCGTCCGAGGCCCGGCTCGTCTGTAGGAGGGAATTCATTCCCGACGCTTTGCTCCCGCCACCGATTCCCAAGCCCGACGTCCGAAGACTCAAGCCAGGCGTCCGAGGCCCGGCCCCTCTGTAGGAGGGAATTCATTCCCGACGCCTTGCTCCCGCCACGACGCGACGGCGCGGCGCGGACGTCCCGCGAGCCGTGCCCGTTATCACCGGGCGCAGTTTCACGTCGCAGCGCAGGCGAAGATCCTGCGCGTCATCCGGATCCCGCTCCAGCGATACATCGCAGCGCAGCGCGAGCGAGCCGAGTATCACGCGGTCCCAGTGCAGCGTCAGGGGCGCGAGCCAGGACGGCAGTCCCTTCAGATCCATAGCCGACCCCTCTGCTCGGCAAGTCCGATCGTGGCCTCGAGGCCGCTGCGGAACTCCAGGCCGTCGGCCTCGATGCCATCGCTGAAGATGACACCGCCGTCCGGCATCAGCGAGCGCACACGCAACGGCATGTTGGGAGTGATCTCGCCAAACACCAGGCCGGCCTGACTCCAGCGGCTGGGAAACGGCTCGCGCACGGTGAAGACCAGGCGATCGGCGTCCCAGTCCATGCCCGATTCGAGCAGCGCGCGGGTACGGTCCGAGCCTTCGCCGCCCGACACCGCCAACGCGCCGGTCAGCACGCTGCGTAGCCAGCCGGTGGAGCCCAGCCCGGTCGAGACGATCACGCCGCTCGACGAGTGCCGCTCGTGCGCGTCGCCGAGATCGATCTCGTAGCGCGCCGAGACATGGCTGCGCGCACCGAGAAAGAAGTCGTTCACCGCGAGTAGCTCCTGACCATCGCTGAGCCGCGCCCGCGCCATGCAGATCTCGCGGGTGCCCCGACGCTGCTGCCAAAGCTCAGGCAGCAGCTTGGGCAGGTCCGGCACGGTGAACGGCAGCAACACGCCGTCCCAGCGCGCTGGGTCGGGATTGATCGCCAGCACGCGGTGCCCGTCGAGATACTTCAGCGTGTTGGCGACCAGACCGTCCTGTCCCAGCACCGCGACGACGCAGCCAGGCGGAAACAGGAAGTTGGGCAGAAAGCCCCGATCCAGGCGCTGCAGCTTGCCGTGCGCGCCGAGCGCCTGCTCGGAGGCATGGACCGCGTCGCGGTAGACGCGGTCCTCCTGCACGAAGTCGGCGAAGTCGAGCCCGAGGTGTTCGGCCTGGAAGCGCGCCTGTTCGACGGTGTTGTAGCGGGCGACCAATTCTTCCAGTCGCGTGCGCCGGGTCACCAGCACGATCTTTCGTTCGCTGTCGTTCATGGCCCGTCACTCCCGCGCATGCGCAAGCTGACGCAGCAGGTCGGGCGAGAAGTTGAACTCGCCTATCTTCGCCGCGTTCTCGGCCAGCTGCTGGAAGCCGAGCGCGAGCAAGGTCTCGGGGCTGGCATCGCCCAACGTCAGCGCCTGCAGCGAGCGCGCATCGAGCGTGCCGAGCGCTGCGACCAGGCGGTCGGTGGCGTAGGCTTTCGCTTCGGCTTCGCACTTGGTGTTCTCGGCGCGTTGCCGAACCAGCTCGGCGTTCTGCTTTTCCAGTGCGACCTTGCCGGCCAGCTCCTGCTGCTGCAGCTGCTGGCGTCGTTCGAGCAGCACGCGCTCGGACTCGGCCTTGGTCTCGCGCACTTCGCGCTGCTTCTGCTCGACCACCAGTTCGCTGCGCAGCTCGCTCTCGCGGATGCGCTGCTCCTGCTCGATCGCTGCCTGCCGGCGCAGATACGTCGCATCATCGGCCAGCTGCAGGATGCGTTCGCGCGCCGGCGCTTCGAGCGCGCGGGCAGTGTCGGGCGTCGGCTTGATCGCGAGCAGGCCGAGCCCGACGACTTCGATGCCGAGCGCGCGCAGCGTGCTCGATGCGGAGAGCGCCTCGTGTGCGGCGCGGGCGAGGGTCTCGCCCTCCTGCAGTACCGCAGCGAGATCCATCCCCTGCAGCAGGGCACGGAACTGTGCCTTGACGGCATTCAGCACCCGCGACGGCAGCCGCTCGGGGTCTTCCGCGGCGTAGTCGCCTTGCGCCGAGAGACTGAAGTCGAGTCGCTCGGCGAGTTCGGCCGGACGTGCGATCCGATAGCTGAGCCCACCCTGCAGGGTGACCGCCTGGAAGTCGCGGGTGGTCTCTTCGAACATGAAAGGCAGGTCGACCACGCTGAGTGGCACCTGCACCAGGGTGGAACGCGGTGCGAAGTAGAAAAAGGACAGGCCGCTGCCCTCGCGCACGACGCGTCCGTCGCGAAACTGCATCAGGTAGTGGCTGGGTGAGGATTTGATGTATTGAAAACCGAACATGGTGTGCTCCTTGAATGGTGGAACGCTGCGTTGGGCGCGTTCCCGGTGTGGTCTCTATGTCGCGGTGCGCCGCGGTCTCTCGTCTCGTCATCCCGGCCCTTTCACAGGCTCAGGGCGGGCCGGGCTGAGCCTCTGCCCGTCATCCCGGCGAACGCCGGGATCCATCTGGCTCTTTGAACATGGATTCCGGCTTGCGCCGGAATGACGAACCAAAGCGCCTCCTGAGAACTCTTGTGCGGGATGCTTCAGGACACTGCGAGAGCCGAAGAGTGGGTAAGTGCGTCCGCCCGACCCGGGTATCGGGTCGAGGGCATGTCTTGGTGAAGCGGTTGCGCTGAGGGCGGGGCCGATCCTTCCGGGTCGGTCAGCTCAGCCCGACGCTAGAGTCGCGCCGCGTCCGCCCTGGCACGCACGTCGGC
>JAGRJY010000096.1 GCA_020442465.1 Lysobacterales bacterium | reverse complement strand
GTTGGGGGAGCTATGCCTGGGCGCCAGAAAATCGCCACAGACGTTCCTGCACAGGCACCCCGCTGCGGCATTCACGCCTGCGAACACGCTCGAATGCCAAGGTCGGAGAGCTCATGAAATATCCGGGTTAGGAATGTTCCGAGAACGGTTCGTTCTGCGCGCCAGAGGCCGACGCTGGCGCTACGGCTCCGCTGAGGCGGACGTGAGTCCCCTGCGTTGCAGAACGCCGGCGAGCGCGACGGTGAATTCGCTCGCCTTGCTGCTGTCCACGTGCGATCCGTCGCGGCTGAGGAAACCCATCAGCTCGGGGTGGTCCGCGAAGTGGATGGACTGGGCGCCCGAGGCTTGCACCAGGCGGTTCCAGAATCGATCGTCGGGGAACAGCTCGTGCTCGATCTGCAGGACAGTTCCCTCTGAAGGCAGTCGCAGCAGGATCAGGGTTCCCCCTTTCTGCTCCAGGAGCTTCACCAGCGTCGCAAAGTAGTGCAGGACGGCGCGATATTCCTCGTCTTCGTACGGCTCGCAGTTCTTTCGATAGAGATCGACGATGGACTGCTGATCGGCCCGCCCCGGCATGCGTTCGTAGTCGATGCGGACGCTGCGGTCCAGGCGTGTGGCCTTGTGGTCGGCATGCGGAAGCGTTCCATCCTGCCAAAGCGCTGGAATCACCCGGGACATCGCTGCGTCGGGAGAGCGCAGGGCCAGCTTTCCCTGCGCCCGCAGCAGCAGGTCCTGTTCCAGTCGGCGAATGCGCGACTGGCGCCGAAACTGGTGCACCCACTGTGCCTGCAGCGACTGCTCCAGCACCTTCAGCTTGCGGTTGAAGAAGAACGCCGGCGCCACCGAATAGATCACGGTGCCGTGGAATCTCGGGTCGCTGGCGAGATCCTCCAGCACGGGCATCGCCGAACTTCCCTCGACGGCCAGTTGGGCCACCGGGCGCGACAACGCTTCGCTGAGTCGCGGCACGTCGATGGCGCGCTGCATGCGCGAGGCGCCGAGCAGCGCGACGGCACGCGGCCCGTCGCGTTCCCGCTGCTGTCGCGCATGCAGCCACAGCGCGCGATTGTCGGCGTAGTCCGGGCCCAGGCCCGCCCAGCGCACGCTGCACTCCCAGGCCAGGCCGAGCAGCCCCACCAGCAGCAGGCTGAGCGACCACACCCTCGACCAGGGGAAGTGCTCAGAATTCGAAGTAGATGAAGTCACGCTCTTCGCCCGGACTGAGTAACAGGCACAACATCATGCAGCTCAACACCACCACGACGACCTGCCATGGCGTGCGTGCGATGGTGGCTTGGAAATCGCGGGCCCTTAGCCAGTAGTGCGTCACCAGCAAAGCCGCCAGCAGGGAGAGGACCAGCGCGACATCGGTAGCGCTCACGACGGAACTGGTACTGCCGGGCTGGCTCATCGCGGAAAGTATCTGTTTGGCCGAGGCGAAGTTCTCTGCGCGAAACAGCACCCAGCTCAGGGTGACGGCCAGGAACGTCAACAAGGCCACGGCGGGTTGGGCGAGGGCAACGCGAACCGGTGCGAGCCGACCCAGGCCGCGACGCAGCAGGCGCTCGGCGACCAGGAACAGACCGTGCAGGGCACCCCAGGCGACGAACAGCCAGGACGCGCCGTGCCACAGCCCGCCGAGCAGCATGGTCAGCATCAGGTTGACCAGCGTGCGGAACGCTCCTGCGCGGTTGCCCGACAGCGGGATGTACAGGTAGTCCCGCAGCCACTGCGACAGGGTGATGTGCCAGCGCCGCCAGAAGTCGGAGAAGCCGACCGCGGCGTAGGGCGACCGGAAATTCCAGGGCAGGTCGAAGCCGAGGCACCTCGCCAACCCGACCGCGATCACCGAGTAGCCGTTGAAGTCGAAGAAGATCTGCCCGGAGAACGCGAGGGTGCCGATCCAGGCATCGACAAATCCGGGCTGGATCGTGGCGGCGTACACCCGCTCGACCACCGGCGCCAGGATTCCGTCCGCCAGCACGACTTTCTCGAACATCCCGAGGCTGATGAAAGCCATTCCCCAGCCCAGCTCGGCCGAGCGGCGTTCGGCGCGTTCGGCAAGCTGGTCGAGGAAGAAGCCGGCGCGCAGGATGGGCCCTGCCACCAGCTGCGGGAAGAAGCTCACGTACAGCGAGAAATCCAGCAGCGAGTCGTTGCCGCTCAGTCGTTTTCGATAGACGTCGATGGAATACGACATCGACTGGAAGGTGTAGAACGAAATGCCCAGCGGAAGAATGATGTCGACCGGCTCCCAGCCGGCGCTCCAGCCCCACCACGCGAGCAGCGACGAGGAAGTTTCGGCGAGGAAGTTGGCGTACTTGAAGTAGCCGAGCAATCCCAGATTGACGACCAGGCTGACCAGCAGCCACCCGCGCCTCGCCATGCCCTGACTGCTTGCGATGCGCCTGGCGGCGACCCAGTCGGTGAGCGTCGAAATCCACAGCAGCGCGACGAAGGGCGGGTTCCATGCCGCATAGAACACATAGCTGAGCAACAGCAGGTTCAGTTTCTTCGCGCGCCAGCCGATCGCCATTCCGTTGACGAGCAGCACCAGGGCGAAGAAGAGCAGGAAGACGACGGAGTTGAATGCCACGCGAGCGGGTTACCGGAAGTCAGCGTTTGCAATGCCCGGCATCATAGTGGCAGCGCGGAGTGCGGACTAGGAAATCGTCTCGCCTGGCTATCCCGGCGGTGAGCCGCCTCTCATCTTGCGGATTCAGTCCGGGCGATCCGAAGCCAGCTCCCCGCGTGAGTCATGCGGCAGGCTCAGCGTCGCCACGCAGCCCGGCCCGGGCTCGCGGTTTTCCAGCGCGAGGCTGCCATCGTGCGACTCGGCGATCTGCCGGGCGAGGGCAAGGCCGATGCCTGAGCCGCCGGGCTTGGTGGTGAAGAAGGGCACGAACAGGTTGTCGGCCGAGGCCAGGCCGGGGCCTTCGTCTTCGATGCAGATGTGCACCCGATGGTCGTGGCGTTCGGCGCGTACGGTCACGCCGCCGCCGGTTTCGCGGCAGGCCTCGGCGGCATTGCGCAGCAGGTTGATCAGCGCCTGTTCGAGCTGGTCGGGGTCGGCCTGAACATGCAGATCCTCCGGACAGGACAGCTTCAGTGTCGCGCGTGACTCAAGGGCCACCACGCGCTGCAGCAAGGGCCGCAGCGGCAGGGTCCGTCGCTTCGGCGGCGGCAGCTTGGCCAGCGCCGAGTAAGCCTGCATGAAGCGGCTCAGCGAACCGGCGCGGTCGGCGATCACCTTCAGGCCACTCTCGACGTCGTCGCGCCAGTCGTCGGGCGGCGGGTCGCGGCGAATCAGGCGGTGCATGGTCTCGGCCAGCGACTGCACCGGCGCCAGCGAGTTGTTGAGTTCATGGCCGAGCACGCGGATGAGCCGTTGCCAGGCGAGGCGCTCTTCTTCGCGCAGGGCGCTGGACAGGTCGCTCACCGCAATCAGCCGGTTGGGCCGCCCACCTTCGCGAAAGGTGAAGGCGCGCACCTCGAAACGGCCGCTGCCGCCGGGAAAGGTGCGCAACGCCCGCGTCCGCACCCGCGGATCGAGCGCGAAATCGAGCTGCAGGTCTTCGGCGGAATGGCCCAGTACGGCATTGGCCGGCTTGCCGAGCAGACGCTCGCCGGCCGGGTTGATCAGCTGCAGCTGGCCGCGGTCGTCGAAGGAGAACAACGCGATGTCGATGGCTTCGATGACCTTGCCGAGCAAGGCGGTGGCTTCCTCGACGCGCAGTCGCTGCTCGCGCAACGTGTGCGACAGCGTGTTGACCTCCCAGATCACGTCGCCGATGGCGTCGCCGCGGTAGGCGCGCGAGCCACGCAGCGAATAGTCGCCCTCGCGCAGCGCTTCGAGCAGGTTAGACAGGGTGTAGAGCGGATAGATCACCGCATGGAACAGCCGCGCGGCAAGGATCAGCGTCGCCAGCGCCGCGAAGCCCAGCAGGAATGCGTTGAGGGTGCTGATCCGGCCCTGTTGCCAGGCCAGGATCGCCACCATCAGCAGCGCCGGCGTGAGCAGCGCCAGCATGCCGAGGCGCAGGCGTTGCTCGAAGCGGCTGCCGCGCGGTCCGGGACTCAACGGCTGCGCCACACCTCAGGCCTCGATGCCGTGCTTTTCGAGGCGGCGATACAGCGCCGCGCGCGACAGTCCCAGCGTTTCGGCCGCGCGCTGGATGTTGCCCTCGCTGCGCGCCAGCGCCTGGCGGATCAGCTCGCGCTCGGCCTCTTCCAGCGTCGGCGCCTCAGTGCTCGGACCGTCTGTCGCCGCCGACGATGCGGGCGGCGCGGTTCGGGCCGGGTGCGCGGGCCGTTCCAGCTCGAGGCCGAAGTCGAGTGCGCCAACCTCGTTGCCGCCGCTCATCAAGGCGGCGCGTTCGATCACGTGGGCCAGCTCGCGCACGTTGCCGGGCCAGTCGTGCTGCTGCAGGGCCTGGCGCGCCGAGGCGGAAAGACGCATGTCGTCGCGGCCGTAGCGCTGCGCGCTGCGGCGCAGGAACGCCTCGGCCATCGGCACGATGTCTTCGCCGCGATCGCGCAAGGGTGGCAGGCGAATCTCCACGGTGTTGAGTCGGAACAGCAGATCCTTGCGGAAGCGACCGCCGGCGACTTCCTGGCGCAGATCGGCATTCGTCGCCGAGATCAGGCGCACGTCGACTTTCATCGTGCGCGAGGAGCCAACCCGCTCGAACTCGCCTTCTTCGAGCACGCGCAGCAGCTTGGGTTGCTGGCTCGGCGGAATGTTGGCGATCTCGTCGAGGAACAGCGAGCCGCCATCGGCCAGCTCGAAGCGACCGAGTCGGTCGGCCTTGGCGTCGGTGAACGCGCCGCGCACATGGCCGAACATTTCCGATTCGAACACGTGCTCGCTGAGGCCACCCATGTTGACCTTGATGAGCGGTGCGTCGGCGCGGCGGCTGAGCGCGTGCACCAATCGCGCGAGCACGCCCTTGCCGGTGCCGTTCTCACCGAGGATGAGCACGTTGGCGTCGGTCGGTGCGACGCGCTGCACCATGTCGAGCACCGGGCGCATGGCGCGCGACTCGGCGATGAATCCTTCGCCGTTGCCGCGCAGCAGCGCGTTCTCGGCGCTGAGTCGCGCTGCGCGCCGACGTGCAGCGGAGAGGTCCAGCTGCGCCCGCAGCACCCGCAGCAGGCGGGTGTTCTCCCACGGCTTCTCGATGAAGTCGGCCGCGCCTTCGCGCATGGCGCGCACGGCCACATCGATACTGCCCCAGGCCGTCATCACCACCACCGGCAAGTCCGGGTCGTCGTTGCGCAAGTCGCCGAGCAGGGCCAGGCCCTCTTCGCCCGAGGTGGTGTCGCGGGTGTAGTTGAGGTCGATGAGGGCGCAACCGAACGCCTGCTTCTCGACCGCCTCGCGCGCGGCGCGCGGCGAATCGGCGGTGACGCAGGCAATGCCTTCTGCCTTGAGCAGCAGGCGCAGGGCGGCGAGCACATCGGCCTGGTCGTCGACGATCAGAATGCTGGGTGTGGAGGCAGTCATCATGTTGTGGTTCGAAGTTCTAGGGGAAGCATAGTCGTAGCAAGGCATGCGGGGACAGCGCGCGCCCGGTGGGCTGGTGCCGCCTCGCCGCGTCGCGCATCGAGGCACGATCGTCGTTTCAGGCCGCGAGGGCCCCCCGGCGAGACCCTGCACGAAAGGTCCGTTCGATGCCGCTCATCTCCGACAGTCCGGACAGAGTGCATCGCATGTGTCCGCTCCGGCTGACGCGGCGCTCGGATTCCTGCTTGCACCGGCGCGACCCGCCCATTCGCCTGCGTGCCACCGCAGCACGCCGACGCGTCGATCAGCCAGCGGCGCCCGTCGCCGGGAACCTGCCGTCGCGCATCTGCAGCACGCGGTGGGCGCGCGCGGCGTATTCCGGATTGTGGGTGACCTGGATGATCGTCGTGCCCTGTTCGTTCAGCCGTTGCAGCACCTCCATGATCATCTCGCCCTGGCTGCTGTGCAGCGCGCCGGTGGGTTCGTCCGCGAGGAGGAGCTTTGGTCTGCCGGCCACGGCGCGGGCCACCGCGACCAGCTGCTGCTGACCGCCCGAGAGCATGCGCGGGAACCACTTGTGTTTGTCGTCGAGGCCGAATTCTTCCAGCACCTCCTCGACGCGCCGTCGCCGCTCCGCACGCGGCACGTCGCGGTATTCCAGCGGCAGGTCGATGTTCTCCGCGACGCTGAGGTCGTCGAGCAGGTGATAGTGCTGGAACACGAAGCCGATGCGCTGCGTGGCGAGCCGCTTGCGCTCCTGTTCGCGCAGCGCGCCGACGTCGTTGCCGTCGAGCAGGTAGCGACCTTCGAAGCCGCCGTCGAGCAGTCCGAGTATCGAGAGCAGGGTGGTCTTGCCGGAGCCGGAGGGGCCCATGACCGAGACGAATTCCCCGCTGCGGACGCTGAGGTCGATGGCATCGAGTACCTTCACCGCGCCGGCCGGCGTGCGCAGGGTCTTGTTCAGTCCGTCCAGCTGGATCAGCACGGCGCGGCCGTCCTCGGTCCGGTTGGCGGCGCCGGCGCGCGCGCCCGCAGCGTCATTCATGGCGAAGTGCCTCCATCGGGTCGATGCGGCCGGCGCGCCAGGCCGGCAGCCAGGATGCGACGCCGACGATGATCGCGAGCAATACGAAGGCGCCGAAGAACGTGGTCGGATCCGTGCCGCCGATGCCGAACAGCAGGGCTTCGGCGCCGCGTCCGCTGCCGGCGCCCAGCGCCAGACCGAGCGCGGCGCCGACCAGGAACAGGCGGAAGCTCTGGCGCAGGATCTGCGCCCGCAGCGCCGGTGGTGCCGCGCCCAGTGCCATGCGCAGGCCGAATTCGCGCAGCCGCTGGTGCAGCGAGTAGTTCACCACGCCGTACACGCCCAGGGCTGCGAGCACGGTGGCCAACGCGGCGAATCCGCCGGCGAGCCTGCTGATCATGGCTTCGAGCGCGTGGGCCTCACGAACGTCCTGCTCGATGGTGCCGACCCGATGCAGAGGCACGTCGGGGTCAATCTCCGACACCACCCGGGGGATCGCTTCGAGCAACGCTTCGATCGGGCCCTCGCTGCGCAGCATGAACTGGACTTCACTGCGGCTGTCGCCCTGCTTGCGTGGCAGGAAGAACAGCGGCTGGTCGCGTCGGGTGATGTCGTCGTAGCCGGTGTTCTCCACCAGACCGACGATCTCGATGTCGGGTTCATGGCCAGTGCCCACCGCGATGCGCTTGCCGATGGCGTCGCCGCCCAGGCCGAAGCGTTCGGCAAACGCGCGATTCACCACCGCCACCCGGGGACGACCTTGCGTATCGGCGTCGGTGAACTCCCGGCCGGTCAGCAGCGGTACGCCAAGCGTGCGGAAGAAACCGCTGCCCACTTCGTTGTAGCTCGACAGCGCTTCTTCCTCGTCCGCCGGTTCGTAGCCCTGCACCGACAGCGAAGTACTCCAGTCATTGCCGTTGAGCAGCGGCACCAGCGAGGTGGTCACCGCGGCCACGCCGGGCAAGGCGGCGACGCGTGCCTCGATGCGATCGATCAGCTGCGCAGATCGCTCGGCATCGTAGCCATTGCGCCGCGGCGCCACGGAGAAGCTCACCACGCGGTCGATCTGCATGCCCGGGTCCGAATCGATGATGTTGTGGAGGCTCTGCGCAAACAGACCGGCGAGCACCAGGCTGGCGGTGGAGAGACAGACCTGCAGCACCGCCAGAAAAGTGCGGAAGCGTGCCGCAACCGGATGCGCCGACTGGGTGGCCGACTGCCGCAGCACCGCCATGGGCGAGGTGCGCGCCAGCTGCCAGGCCGGCAGGGCACCGAACACCACGCTCGAGCCCAGTGCCGCAAGGATGGAATACGCGAGCATCCGTTGGTCGACCGAGAAGACCAGTGCGTTCGCCGCCGACTCGGGAACCAGCGTCGACAGGGCGTGCAGCAGAACGTGGGCCACCGGAACTGCTGCCAGTGCGCCGAACAGGCCGAGCAGCACCGACTCGGTGAACAGCTCGCGCAGCAGGCGCACACGACCGGCGCCGATCGCCGCGCGCAAGGCGACCTGGCCACTGCGCTGGGTGCCGCGCGCCAGCTGCAGGTTGGCCACGTTCAGGCAGGCCACGCACAGCACCAGCAGCGACACCGCGAGCATGATGGTCAGACCAAGCTCACTGTTCACGCGGATTCTGCTCTGGCCCTGGCTGCCGTCGTGCAGCAGCAAGGGCTTCGAGGCGAACTCCTCGCGTTCGCGTGGGTCGGTGTTCTCCTGAAGCGGAAGTTCGACCTCGCGCAGCAGGCGCTGGTAGGTCGGCTCGAGCCGGGCGGCCACCGTTGCGGCGGACTGCCCCGCGTCGAGGCGGCCGAACAGGTAGACCCAGTAGTTGCGGCGGTCGGCCAGCGCGGCCGGACGCTCGGGCTGCAGGCGATCGGCAAGGCTGATGGGCACGAACACGGTGGCCGGCGCGCCGAGCGTGGTGCCGCCGAATCCTTCCGGTGCCACACCGACGACGCTCAGTGTCTGGCTGTTGATGCGCACGGTCTTGCCGACCACGTCCGGGTCGCCGCCGAGATGGTTCTTCCAGAAGCCATGGCCAAGCACGGCGACGCTGGCTTCGCCCGGCACGCCCTCATCGCCCGCGGCAAGCAGGCGGCCTGCCGCCGGTGTCAGGCCGAGCAGGTCGAAATAGTTGTCCGACACCAGCATGACCCGACCGACCTGGCTGCTGGCATCGAGCGCCACGCTGGCGCCGAAACTTCGATGTGCGGCGAGTCCGCGCAGCCCGCTGTCGGCGGCGCGCAGCTCGCGGTACATCGGGTAGCTGAAGATGCTCTCACGCCCGCCGGCGTCGTTGTTGGAGGTGGAGCCCCAGCGCGGGCCGGGAGAAACCAGATTGACCAGCGCTTGCGGCTGCGCCACCGGCAGCGGGCGCAGCAGCATCTGGTCGAACAGCGAGAACATCGCTGCGTTCACGCCGATGCCGAGCGCCAGCGAGGCGATCGCCAGCGTCACGAACAGCGGGCTGGCGAACAGGGTGCGCAGTGCGTGGCGCAGATCGCTGATGGCGCTCATGGGACCATCACCTGTTTCCGTGAATCTGCAGCCGAGGCGGCCGGATGATCGTGTCGACTAGTCATGGCGCAACGCCTCCATTGGCTGGGTATGCGCGGCCCGCCAGGCAGGCGGCAACGCCGCCATCGTGGCGGCAGCAAGCAGAGCGAGCACGCCGGTGGCGACGACCGCGGTGTGCACGTGCTCGAGTCCGAACAGTTGGGCCTGCAGCAGGTTGAGCACCGCAAGCGAACAGAGACTGCCGAGCGCGATGCCCACGCCGACGGTGAGCAGGCTTTCGCGCAGCACCTGGCGCAGCAGCCGCTGCGGTCGCGCGCCCAGCGCCAGCCGCAGCCCGAATTCACCGACGCGCTGCTGCTGGCGCAGGGCAGCGACCGCATACACGCCGAATGCGGAAAGCAGCAGTGCCGCCAGCGCGAATGCGCCGACGGTGCGGGCGAAGAACCGTGCCGAGGCGAACTCGGCGTCCACGTCCTCGGTCAGCGCGAAGATGCGCGTGCTGGCCTCCTGCGGATCGACCTCGAACAGCGCATCCTTGAACAGCTTCTCGATGCCGCGCAGGGGGACGCGCGAGGAAGCCAGGAAAGTCATGCCGACACTCGGGCTGGTGGGAAAGGCGACCAGAATCTCCGGCCCGACCGCAGCCCGCAGCCCGGTGTTGAGGGTGTTCTCCACCACCCCGACAATGCGGTAGTCGATGCGTTCGCCCTGTCCCAGCGGCAGCTGAACTATCCGATTCATCGGCGAATCGTCGCCGAACAGCCGGCGTGCGAGTTCCTGGTTGATGACTGCGACCGGTTCGCTGCCGGCGCGATCGTTCGCCTCGATGCCGCGTCCGGCGAGCAGGCGGATGCCGAGCACGTCGAGATAGTCCGCCGAGACGCGGCGCAGGCCGATCTGGAAGGGTTCCGCCTGATCGCGTTCGGGCAGCTTCAGGTCAGTGGAGAAGCTGCCGATCACGGAGAGCGGCGCCGCGCTGGTGACGGCGACTCTGTCCACCCCCGGAATCGCTGCCAGGCGCTCCTGCATGCGGGTGCTGAAGTTGCGCTGCTCGTCTTCGCCGCCGCCGTGAAACAGCTGCAGCGCGTACACCTGCTGATGGCGAATGCCAGGGTCGACCTGCTTGAGGTTCCACAGGCTGAACAGCAGGGCGCTGGCCGCGATCAGACTCACCGTCGACAGCGCGGCGCCCAGCGCCGGCAGCCAGTCGCGCCGGCGAGCGCCGCCGACGAGTCCGCGTCCGCCGGCTCGAATCGCTTCAGCGGCCTGGCTGCGGGGGCGCAGCACGCCGGCGAGGGCCACGGCCAGCGGCCCGATCAAGCCCAGGGCGATCGCGAAGGCCAGGCTGCTGCCGTCGATGGCGATCGCGTCGACGCGCGGCACGCTGCTGCGTGCCAGCTCGCGCAGGGCATCGAGCACCCCGCCGGCAAGCAGGCAAGCGAGGACGACCGAGAACAGGCTGAGCAGAACGATCTCGAGCAGCATCGCCGCGTAGAGTTGCGCGCGAGTGGCGCCAAGAGCCTGCACCACGGCCTGTTCGTGCCGGCGTGCGACCTGGCGCGCATCGACCTGGATCGCCACATTGGCGCAGGCGATGAACAACACCAGCAAGGCGAGCGCGAATGCGGCCCACAGCACGCCGCGCAGGTGACCGACGATGACGTCGAGCATCGGGCGCACGCTGAACCTGGCGGACGATGCGCCGAGGTGGTAGCGCTCGGCGATCTCGGCGCTGATCGCATCGAGGCGCGCCGTGCGTACGGCGTCGGCGACGGCAGGATCGAGGCGACCGACCCCGTTGACGAACCGCGCATTCCACACCCACGGCTGATCCATCGGATAGGCATCGCGTGGCATCGCCCGCCAGGCGCCAACGCTGCTGCTCGGCACCGCGAACTGCGGCGGCATCACGCCGATCACCTCAAGATCGCCCGCGGACGTACGCAGACGCTTGCCGACCGCGGCCGGATCGCCGCCGAACAGCTTCTGCCACTCGGAGTGCGACAGGATCACGGTGTCGCTGGCGCGGGAAAATTCCTCGTCGCCGAACCAGCGCCCGTGCAGCGGCTGCAGCCCCAGCGCCGGGAAGAACCCGGCACCGACGTTGACCATGTTGAATTCGCGTGGCCGTTCGTCCTGGTACACGGTCATGCCGCCCCAGACGTAGAAGCCGAACTCGGCGAACGGCGAGTCCGCCTCGGACAGACGCAGGGCCTCGGCAGGCGTCAGTCCGCCCCGGTGCACGCCGCGCTCCGGTTGCTCGGACTGCACCACGACGACCCGATCCGCCTCGGGGAAAGGCAGGTTGCCGAGCACGCCGCGCAGGGTGGCGAACATGCACACGCTGATCGCGATGCCGAGGGTAAGCATGACCACGATGCTGGCGCTGGACGCCGGGGTGGCGAGGATACGGCGCAGGGACTGGCGAATCGGCGTGAACATCAGCATGGCTCCCAGTGGATCGCGGCGGTCGAAGCCGTGGTGTCGCGTTCGGGTGCGGGCCGGGCTGCGCAGGACGGCCGGCCTGCGCGGCCTCAGTCAGTCATAACGCAGGGCTTCGACCGGCTCGACGTGGATGGCGCGCCGCCCGGGCAGGGCCGATGCAGCCATCGCGGTGGCGCCGAACACGGTCAACACGGTGAGGTAGGTCAGTGGATCGACACTCGACACGTCGTACAGGATGTCGCCCAGCGCAAGCCCGAAGCCCACCGCCAGCGGCAGGCCGAGCACCAGGCCGAGCGCCACCTGGCGAGCGCCCTGGCCGACGATCAGCGAGAGGATGTCGCGCGCATCCGCGCCGAGCGCACGGCGCACGCCGATTTCGCGGGTGCGCTGGGCGACGGCGAAGGCCAGAACCGCATACAGGCCGGCCGCGGCGAGCACCAGCGAGAACAGGCCGAACATGCTGAAGATCGTGCCGACGATGCGGTGATCGGTGGCCGCGCCATCGACCCATGAGTCGAGCGAACGCACCCAGTACAGCGGCGTGTCGCTGTCGACCTGGTTCATCGTCGCGCGCATCGACTCGGCGAAGTTTTCCGGCGCGCCGGGCGTGGCGACGGCGATGCTGACGAAGCGCGAGGGCGCCTGCGCCAACGGCCGGTAGATGCCCGGGCGTCGCGCCGCATCACCGCGCGCGACTTCGTTGCCGCTGAACACCACCTCGCCGACCACGCCAACGATGCTGACCCAGGGCGCATCGGTGCGGTCGGCGCGGTCCATGCGCAGGCGCTTTCCGATCGGGTCTTCGCCGGGCCAGTGGCGCTCGGCCAGTGCGCGGCTGATGATCGCGACGGGCGGAGCATCGGCGGTGTCGCGCGCATCGAACGTGCGGCCGGCTTGCAGACCGATCTGGAACAGGCCGAAGAAATCGCCATCGACGCGCACGTCGGAGGCCGACGGCGACTTCTGCGGATCGTCGATGACCACGCCTTCCGGCGTGTACCAGCTGGTGTAGCCGGTGTTGGCCATCGGCAGCGCGGTCGTCAAGGCGGCGTTCTGCGCGCCCGGCATCGCCGCCATGGCCTGCAGCACGCGCTGCTGGTGGTTGCGCACCGCCGTATCGTCCGGCGCCTGGGTGTCGAACAGGCCGTAGCGTGCGGTCAGCACGTTCTCGGTGCGCGCGCCGAAGTCCAGCTGCTCGAGATTCAGTACGCCGCGCACCATCAGGCCGGTGGCCACCAGCAGGGCCAGCGACATGGCGACTTCCGCCACCACGAGCACCTTGCCGGTGATGCCCGAAGTCAGCGCGGCGCTGCCGTCGCGGATGGCCTGCGAGGTCGAGCCGCGGGCGAGGCGCAGTCCCGGCAGCAGCCCGGCGACTAGGCCGGCGAACAGGGCGAAGCCGACCGCGGTCAGGGCGAACATCCAGTCGAAGTTCCACTGCGTCATCCAGAACGCCGGCGGGTCGTCGCTGGAGCGCAGCGCCTCCATGGTGAGCTGTCCGGCCCAGTTGGCCAGCAGCAGGGCGGGCACAATGGCGAGGAAGGAGAGGATCAGGCTCTCGGCGATCATGCCCAGGGCCAGGCGCCAGCGGGTGGCGCCGAGCGAACTGCGCACGGCGACGTCGCGGGTCTTTGCCGCTCCGCGCGCAAACAGCAGGTTGGCGACGTTGGCGCAGGCGATCAGCAGCACGAACACCACGGCTGCGAACATCGTCAGCAGGACCCGCCGCGTGTTGTTGCCGACGAATTCGTCCTGGTAGCGCTTCACTTCCACCGCCACGGCCGGCGTCGTTTCCGGGTGGGTTTCCTTGATGCGCTGCACCAGCGCCGACAGCTCGTCGCGCGCATCCGCCATGCTGGCGCCGTCGGCGAGGCGGCCGAACACTTCGAGCGTGGCGTCCTCGTCGCGCGGCGCTTCGCTCGGCTTGCGCGAGATCGGCACCCAGACCTGGTTGTCGAACGGAAAGTTGAACCCCTCCGGCATGACGCCGACGACGCGGGTCGGCTTGCCATTGACACGAATCATCGAACCCACCACGTCGCGCGCGCCGGCGTAGCGTTGCTGCCACACGTTATAGCCAATCAGTACGACGGGTTCTGCCGCGGGCGACTGATCGGCACGATTCAGCGCGCGGCCGAGCAGGGCCGGTACGCCGTAGGCGTCGAACGGCTCGCCGATCACGAACGAGCCGTTGTAGCGCTCGGGCCGGGTGTCATCGTCGCTGAGGTTGATCGTGCCGGTGCTCGTGCCCGAAAGGTGCGCCAGGCGCGTCTGGTCCGATTCGAGATCGATGAAGGCGCGCACGCCGATCTCGACACTCATCGGCACACCCGATACCGGCGCGTACTCGACGTGGGCCAGGCCGGTCGGTTCGGGCAACGGCAGCGGCCGCAGCAGGAAGGACTGGATCGCGCCGAACACATACATGCAGGTGGCGAGCCCGGCGCACAGCATGCCTGACGCGGTGAGGGCAAAACCCGGACTGCGCATCAGGGCGCGCCAGGCGAGCTTGAGTTCGAACCACATTGCGGACATGAGAATCATGCTCCCTGTTGCGGGGCTGTCGGCGAGGCTGCCGTCAGCGGGTGAAACGTCGTGTTCATTCGTGGCGCAGCGCGACTATCGGGTCGACACCCGCAGCCCGCCGCGCCGGCAGCCAGCAGGCGACCAGGGCAATGGCGGCGAGGAAGAGCGGTACGCCGGCGAAAGTGAGCGGGTCGAACGGCGCGACGCCGAACAGCTGCGACTTGGCCAGCTGGCCGAGCACGGCGGCGGACACCAGGCCGATCAGCAGGCCGATGCCGATCAGGCGCGCACCGTGCCGCAGCACCAGGCCCAGGATGTGCCGACGACCGGCGCCAATGGCCATGCGCACGCCGAGCTCGCCGGTGCGCTGGCCGACCGAGAATGCCAGCACGGCGTAGATGCCGATGGCCGACAAGCAGATCGCCACGGCGGCGAACAGGCCGAGCAGGTTCAGTGGTGCGCGCTGGCGCGACAGGCTGTTGGCAATCCGAGACGACAGCGGCTGGATGTCGAACAGCGGCTGCTCGGGGTCGATGCGCTGCACCGCTGCGCGCATCGCGTTGACGGTGTTCGCATCGTAGGCCGCCGGGCCGCGCAGCAGCAGGCCACCGACCGTCGGTGCGCCCTGCCGCACCGGCCAGTAGATCGTTTCCTTGCCGACCGCATCGCGCAGGTTGCCGTGCTTGATCGTCGGCACCACGCCGACCACGGTTGCCCACGGGCCATCGCTGTCGCGGCGAACCCGTTTGCCGAGGGGCGACTCGCCGGCGAAGTACTTGTCCGCCAGCAGCTGGTCGATGATGACGACCAGCTCGCTGTCGGTGCGGTCGGCAGCGGTGAACGCACGGCCCTGCAGGAGCGGGATGCGCATGACGTCCAGATAGCCCTCGTCGATCTGCCGCTGGAAGGCGTGCGGCGAGGCCGCGGCGTCTGCGACCTCAAGACCATCGATGTGATAGGTGCCCTGCGAGTTCATGCCGCTGAACGGCAGGTTGGAGATGTAGCCGGTGGCCTCGACGCCGGGCAGCTCGCGCCAGGCGGCGAGGGTCTGCTCGAAGATGCGTACGCGCGTCTCCCGGTCGGGATAGCGGTGTTCGGGCAGCGCGATGAGGGCGCTTTGCACACCTTCGGCCTCGAAGCCGGGAGACTCCTGCTGCAGCAGCAGGAAGCTGCGCAACAGCAGTCCGGCGCCGACCAGCAGGCAGGTCGCCATCGCGACCTGGGCCACGACCAGCACGCTGCGCGAGGCGCCGGCGAGGCGTCCGCCGCCGGCTCGACGGCCGGCGTCGTTGATGATGCGGGCGAGATCGGAACCGAACAGCGAGATCATCGGCACCGCGGCGGCCAGTACGCCGGCCAGCACGCTGGCCGCGAGGGCGAACAGCAGCACGGTCCGGTCCATCGCCACCGGATACTTGCGCAGTGCGTCGGCCATGCCGAGTTGGGGCAGCCATTCGATCAACAGGGCGGCAAAGGCCAGCCCGGCGATGCCGCCGGCCACGGCAATGCCCAGCGACTCCACCAGCAGCTGCCGCGCGATGCGCCAGCGGCTGGCGCCCAGCGCATTGCGCACCGACAGTTCGCGCTGGCGGGCAGTCATGCGTGCGAGCAGCAGGTTCGCCACGTTGGCGATCGCGATCAGCAGCACCAGCGCGACCGCGCCCTGCAGCAGGAGCAGCATCGGCCGGTTGTCGCCGACGTCGAGTTCGCGCAGCGGCTCGGCGCGACCACTGAAGTTGCCACCACGCAGGAACTCGGCGAAGCGGCCGGCCCGCGGATCATCCGATGCCGCGATGCGCTCGGCATTGCGCGCGATGATGGCGTCGAGCTCGGCGTTGAGTCGCTCGATGCTTGCGCCCGGCGCCAGTCGGCCGACCGTCTGCGAATACTCGTTGCCGCGTTCGTTGTCGCTGCGCTGCTCGGCGGTAAACGCGAACGGCGTCCAGATCTGCACCGAGGGCGAGGGAAACGCGAAGCCCTCGGGCATCACGCCGATGACTTCGTACGGCTCGCCGGAAAACCGCAGCGTGTGCCCGACGATGTTCGGATCGGCGTCGAAACGATTCTTCCAGGTGCTGTGGCTGAGCACCACCACCTTGTCCTGGCCCGGCTCGGCCTCGAGGTCGTTGAACACACGACCCTGCGCTGCCGCGATGCCGAGGGTGGAGAACAGGGAAGGTGTCGCCCGGGTGCCGGTCAGCCGCTCGGGTGCGGAGCCTTCCTCGGCAAGGTTGTAGCTGGCGCCGGTGTACAGCGCGAGATCGGTCAGCGAAGTGGCCTGCTCCTTGCGGTCGAGGTAGTCGGGGATCGAGGTGCCCGCATACTGCAGGCTGCTGGTCGGATAGGTGTTGTAGACGTCGACCAGGCGATCGCCGTCCGGGTAGGGCAGGGGGCGCAGCAGCAGTGCGTGCAGGACCGAGAAAATCGCCGTGTTCGCGCCGATGCCGAGGGCGAGCGTGAGCACTGCGACGAGGCACAGTCCCGGCTGCGCAGCCAGACTGCGCAGGCTGTGGCGCAGGTCGCTGCCGAGCCCGCCCAGGGTGCGCGCGACGGCATTCATGGAGTGACCGCACGTGCCATGCGAATCTGCGCATCGATGCGCTGGTCTTCTTCGTGACGCAGGCGATGCAGGGTATCTTCGTCGACGACGCGGCCGTCGAACATGAACACCTTGCGCTGGGCGAAGTCGGCGTAGCGCGGATCATGCGTGACCATGCAGATCGTCGAGCCGGCCTTGTGCAGTTCGTCGAGCAGCCCCATCACCGCCTCGCCGTTCTTGGAATCCAGGTTGCCGGTCGGTTCGTCGGCGAGCAGCAAGGAGGGTTGGCCGACCAGTGCGCGGGCGACGGCCACGCGCTGCTGCTGACCGCCCGACAGCTGCGCCGGATAGTGCTTGAGGCGATGCGCCATGCCGACGCGCTCGAGCGATGCGAGCGTGCGCTCGCGCCGTTCGGCCTTGGACACGCCGTCGCGATAGGTCAGCGGCAGCTCGACGTTCTCGAACACGCTGAGGTCGCCGATCAGGTTGAACGCCTGGAAGATGAAACCGATCTCGCGATTGCGGATGCGTGCGCGCTCGGCGGCATTGATGTCCTGCACCGGCACGCCGGCGAGCCGATAGCTGCCCGACGTGGCGGTATCGAGCAGGCCGAGAATCGACAGCAGGGTCGACTTTCCGCAGCCCGAGGGGCCGGTGATGGAGACGAACTCACCACGCTGGATGTGGAAGTGCACGCCGGACAGCGCATGCGTCTCCACCTCGTCGGTGTAGAACACCTTGGCGATGTCGTTCATTTCCAGGAGGGGCGTGGCGTCGGTCATGTCGGAGTCCCTTGTCGATACGTGTTGTCGTGGCGCGGCGTGAGCTGGAGCACCTGGTAGCGGGGTCGGCAGCGATGTGAGCTCGGTACAGCGTCGCTAGGTCGGTGAAGCGGAAAGGTATGTGCGGGTCGGAGTCGGCCGGAAAGGAAAAGGCTGGCGGGTGGCCCGGCTAACGTATCCGCAGCCGGTCATATTCGTCCCAGGCGCTGGTGTCGGACAGCACCACGCTGTCGCCCTCGGCGAGCCCCTCGCGCACTTCGATCAGGCTGACCGAGGCGCGACCGAGCTGCACCGGCACGCGCAGCGCCCGGTCACCTTCCTGGTCGAGGCGGAACAGGCGGACGGCGCTCTCGGCCTGACCATAGGCCGGTCGGCCGACGTACAGCACGTTCGCCAGGCGCTCGATCTCGATGCTGGCATCCACCGACAGATCGGGGCGCGCGCCCGCCGGCAGCTCGCCGGTCAGCTCGACATCGATGAGCACGCTGCCGTTGAGCACCGCCGGATCGATGCGACTGACCCGGCCCGGCACGATGCCGTTGCGCGTGTCGACGCGTACGGTCTGGCCGATCAGCACGTCCTTGATCTGGGTTTCGGGGATGCGCACCTCGGCCATCAGCTCGCCTGGCTTGGCGACGCGGGCGAGGTTGGTGCCGGGCACCACCTGTTGGCCTTCCTGCACCGGCACCTGCTGCAGCACGCCGGCCACCCCCGCGCGCAGCTGCAGGCCATCGGCCTGGCGTCGCCGCAGTGCCGCGGCGTTGCGCAGCTGTTCGATGCGCGCGCGGTCGGCGGCCAGCTGGGCGTCGACCAGCTGCTGCAGGCCGCGGCTGCGTTCGGCTTCGATCGACGTGCGCAACTTGAGCTGGTCGGCGGCGAGCTGGCTGCGCTTGTACTGGATCGAGGGGATGATGCCCTTCGAGGCAAGCTCCGCCTCGGCCTCGGCCTGCAGTCGCGCCGATTCGTAGTCGGCGTCGACGCTGGCCTGCTGCGCGCGCTGGTCGAGGGCCTGGCTCGCCAGGCTCATGCGGCGTGCGGTGTAGTCGGCCTCGGCGGCCTTGAGTTCGGCCTCGGCGGCCAACGCCTGGTCGACCACTTCCGGATTGGACAGCTCGAGAATGATGCTGTCGGCCTCGACCTGGGCGCCCGGGCGAATCACGATGCGTTCGACGCGTGCCGCGGTCTCGGCGGCAATCCAGCGGATCTCCTTGGGCACCAGCACGCCCGGGCCGCGCACTTCGCGCAGCATCTCGCCGCGTTTCACCGTATCCATCCACAGCGTGCTGCGTTCGACGATGGGTGCGGCCGGCTCGACGCTGAACAGCATGAAGCTGGTGGCGGCGATGGCGACGGCAGCCAGTCCGATGATGACCTGTCGGCGGCGGGTCTGGCGTTTCTTGAGATCGGGGCGATGGATATCCATGACCGCCTCCAAGCAAGCCGTGTGCCATGCAGCAAGTGTCTGATTTGTATGGCTTGCGTCGAGGCGCTCGGCCGCCAGTGTCCGGTTCCGTCCGATGCGGGTGTTCGGATTCGGCACACCGCTTCGGTGCCCGGCGCGCGCACGGCCAGCGCGCCGCGACCGGGCTGCAGGTAGAATCGTGTGCGCCCTCGAGGCAACCGACGATCCGCCGGCGCGGCAGCCGCCGGCAAGCACCGAGCAAGGATGCGTGACCACACCCTACGTGCACGCGATCGATCCGATCGCCATTCCCCTGCCGTTCTGGCCGCATGGCGTGCACTGGTACGGCCTGATGTATCTGGCCGCGTTCTTCCTGGCCCACTGGCTCGGCACCCGCAGGGTGCGTGCGGGACGCCTGCCGGGCGTTTCGCCGCAAGCGTTCGGCGACCTGATGTTCTACGGCATGCTCGGCGTGGTGCTCGGTGGAAGAATAGGCTATGTGCTGTTCTACACCTTCGGCGACTTCGTCGCCGACCCGCTGGTGCTGTTCCGCATCAAGGAAGGCGGCATGAGCTTCCATGGCGGGATGCTCGGCGTCATCGCCGCAGTGGCCTGGTGGTCGCGTCGTGAGCGTCTGCATCTGTTCGACACCCTGGACTTCGTCGCGCCGCTGGTGCCGCTTGGGCTGGGGCTGGGACGCATCGGCAATTTCATTGGCGGCGAGCTGTGGGGACGCACCAGCGACGTGGCCTGGGCCGTGGTGTTTCCGCGCGCGCTGCCGCAGCCCTATTACGGCATGGACACCACCGAACTGCAGCGCCTCGCGGCGGAGGGGGCGCTGGATGGGCTTGCCCGCCATCCCTCCCAGATCTACCAGGCGTTTCTCGAAGGAGTGGCGCTGTTCACTGTGCTGTGGCTGATCTCGGCGCGACCGCGGGCGCGCTACGCCGTGTCGGGATGGTTTGCGCTGCTGTACGGCTGCTTTCGCATTGCCGTCGAGTTCGTGCGCGAGCCGGACCGGCATATCGGCTACCTGGCCTGGGACTGGGTCACGATGGGGCAGATTCTCTCGCTGCCGCTGGTGGCGCTGGGACTGTTTCTGCTGTGGATGTCGCGACGCGCGCCGACGCTGCAGCCGGCCCGCGCCGAGGCGGCGAACGCATCGAACGCCGAGTCGACGAAGGGGCGCGGCTGAGGCCGCTGCGAGAGGAGTACCGACCGCATGCAGCAATACCTGGAACTGCTTCGCCACGTGCTGGAACACGGACAGCACAAGGACGATCGCACAGGCACCGGTACCCGTTCGGTATTCGGGTGGCAGATGCGCTTCGATCTGAACCAGGGGTTCCCGCTGGTCACGACCAAGAAGCTGCACCTGCGCTCGATCATCCACGAGCTGTTGTGGTTTCTGCAGGGCGACACCAACGTCGCCTACCTGCGCGAGAACAAGGTCACGATCTGGGACGAATGGGCTGACGCCGAAGGCGAGCTCGGCCCGGTGTACGGCAAACAGTGGCGCGCCTGGGAGGGTCCGCGCGGCGAGACCATCGACCAGATGCGCTGGGTGCTCGACGAAATCCGCCGCAATCCGGATTCCCGGCGTCTGATCGTCTCGGCCTGGAACGTCGCCGATCTGCCGAACATGGCGCTGATGCCGTGTCACAGCCTGTTCCAGTTCTATGTCGCCGACGGCAGGCTGAGTTGCCAGCTGTACCAGCGCAGCGGCGATATCTTTCTCGGCGTGCCTTTCAACATCGCGAGCTATGCATTGCTCACCCACATGGTCGCGCAGGTATGTGGCCTCGGTGTCGGTGATTTCATCCACACGCTCGGCGACGCGCACCTGTACAGCAATCATGTCGAGCAGGCGCAGGAGCAGCTCGCCCGGGCACCGCGTCCGCTGCCGCGGCTGCACCTGAACCCGGAGGTCGGTGATCTGTTCGCCTTCCGCTTCGAGGACATCGCGATCGAACAGTACGCACCGCATCCGGCGATCAAGGCGCCGGTGGCGGTCTAGGGGCGAGGAATCGGCGCCCGCACCACTGATCCCTGACCCCTTGGCGAGCGCTCGGAGGAGACTGCGCGATTGGAACAAGCCATGCACCTGACGCTCATCGCCGCGATGGATCGCAACCGGGCGATCGGGCAGGGCAACGCCTTGCCCTGGCACCTGCCCGACGACCTCAAGCGCTTCAAGCGGCTGACCACGGGCAAGCCCATCCTGATGGGGCGCAAGACCGCCGAATCGCTCGGCCGCGCACTGCCTGGGCGCTTGAATGTGGTGCTAAGTCGCTCGGGAGTCGCGCCGTTCGAAGGCATGCACGTCGTGCGCACGCTCGACGATGCCCGACGGCTGGCCGCTGAAGCCGGCATGGGCGACGAGCTGATGGTGATCGGCGGCGGCGAGATCTATGCGCTGTGCCTGGCCCAAGCCCGGCGCATGCACCTGACCTTGGTCGATACCGAGGTTGCCGAGGCGGATGCCTTCTTTCCGCCTTGGCACGAAGCAGATTGGATCGTGGCGGAGGAGGCGTCGCACGCCGCTGATGCGCGGCATGCGTGGGCATTTCGCTTTCTGGACATGGAGCGGCGCTGAGCGCCGCTCCGGGTGGGCGTTACATCGGTCCCTGGGGCAGGTCGAGGGTTTGCCAGAAGGCAGTCCAGGCCTTGTCGTCGGTGACATAGATCACCCCGCTCGGGAACAGGATGCTACGCGCGCTGTAGCCGGAGTCGTCCCACGAAGTGCCGCCGCTGCCGGCCCGGGCAGTCACCAGCACGCCCAGCGAGTCCAGATGTCCGCCCTGGGCGTCATCGACGACATCGAAGGCATGCAGTCCACCCAGCGTGAACGGACGCGAATTCAGGCTGTCGTCGCCGTTTTCGGGTTCGGGTTCGCCGTGCACCCGGATGGGCACGCCAATGCGCAGACGGCCATCCTCGAGTCGCAGCGCGCTGAACGCGTGGTGGCTGGAAAAAAGCGCAGACGCGCTGCCGCGCTCGCCGACGATCCGTTCGTCGACCACCCGCGGCTGCGCCGGGTCGGACACATTGAACAGTGAAAGCTTGATGCCACGACGGATGCCCACGAACGGATCGGCGTCATAACCCACGCCCAGGACGAGGTCTTCGTTGACCGGGTGCAGGTATTCGGCGAATCCGGGCAGTTCGACTTCGCCGGCGACCTTAGGTGCGAGGGGATCGGACAGGTCGACGACGTAGAACGGGTCGATGACCCGGAAGGTCGATGCGTAGAGCCGATCGCCGACAAAGCGCGACGCATAGAGCGACTCGTAAGGCTTGCCGATCGGCTCGGGGTGCTCGGCGTTGGGCAGCACCGACAGCGTCTTCAGCAGTCCGGGCGTGACCGCCGACTCGCCGAGCTGGGTCAGCAGGTTCATGCCCGATGCGCCAAGCTGGTCGACGGTGAGCACGCGCAGCACGCCTTCATGCTCGCTCAGGCGGAACGGCTGCAGCAGCGGGTCGGAGCTCAGCCAACCGTCGACGGCGCCGGATGCATCGATGCTGAGACTTTCCTGGCCCAGGCGGATGCGATGGATCTCGCTCGACGCGTACTCCTCGGGCGCGAAAGATGCATCGACCAACTGCGACTGATCTTGCCGTGAGGTGGCGAGAAAGATGGCGTCGGGGCTGACGTAGATGGCCGACACGCCGTTGACCAGGCCCACCGATTCGCGATCACCGGGCTCCTGCAGGTTGATCCGGCTGACCACGGTGAAGTCGGGCTGCGCACGGCGATCGGCAGACGGCGGCAAGGACACGCGCTCGGCGGCCAGCCACGGAGCGGAGGTTTCCCCCTGGGTGATCTTCGGCAGCAGGTCGTCGGCGTCGAGCGCCGCGAGCAGCTGGCTGTTCGCCTCACGCTGCGGGATCGACGCGCCGTGGTAGACGAATCCGTTGACGAACGGCGTGAATCGCTGCACCAGATAGAGCTGGTTGTCGATCAGACGCGCGGTAATCAGCTGGCCGTCGATGTCGGCGCTCCAGATCAGCTCCGGGAACAGCCGCTTGTCGCCGGTACGGTCGTAGATGCGCACGGCCGTCTTGGCCTGCAGCCACCATTCCGGCGGAGGCGGGCAGATCGCGATCGAAGGGTCGAAGAAGAAGGCGCTGCTCTCGGTCGCGAGAAAGACCAGTCGGTCGTCGTTGACGAACATCTGACCGTCGTGAAACTGCGAACCCGATGCCAGCGGATGCACCATCGGAGCGAGCGAAGACGTCAAATGCGGCGTCGAAGGATCGAGACGCCGGCCAATCTTGATGGACTTCAGGGCCTCGTCGTAGACGTAGACGTACATGCCGTCGGTCTTGACCCGATCGGCCTCGTCGACCCCGGCCTCGACCAGATTGGTGGTCGAGCTCTGCGGCGGCGTGGCCGGTGGTGGTGCCGGCGAGAAGTCGACGGCCTGGTCCGACCAGTTCCATACCTCGGGATCGAGCATGCTCGAGGACACGAATTGCTTCAGCGCCGCCGCATCATCGAATCGGGCGGGGCGGAAATCGGCGTCGCGGGCGGACGCGGGAAGCGTCAGCAGGGTCAGTGGCGCCGGTGCGGCGAACGTCGCGGGCAGCAGGGTGGGCGTGCCGTCGAAATGCAGCGTGGCCTGCCCCGAAACGGTTTCCAGGCTGGCGGGGAGGCTGGCGTCTGCGTTAGTGAAGCCCGATGTGCAGCGCGGGCAGCTGCGATGGAAGCGCTCGAAGGTGATCGCCTCGCCGTTGCCTTCCCGCACGCCGAGCAACCACTGCGCCTTGCCCTGCGCATCGAAGGCGTAATACACCGCCGTTTGCAGCTCGCCGAACTGGTCGACCGACAGGCCGAATCCGCTCGACTCGGGGAGGTAATAGGCACCACTCGGGTCGACCTCGGGCCGTTTGGCCGTGTACTGCACCGGAACGATGCTCCAGCTGCCTTCCTCGGTGCCGATGCGGTATTCGAACGCGGCGCGTTCGGCGTGCTGGCGGGTGACCTTGATCGAGCCGATGACTTCGGTCGACAGGCCACCTTCGCCCCAGGTCGGTTCGAGCAGTTCCGCTTCGACCACGCCGTCGGCGTTGAAGTCGCCGCCGGCCACGTACCAGGTCGCTGAGCCGTCCTCGCGATAGGTGTACCAGAGCAGGCCCAGCGTGTTGCCGCTGAGGTGCACGTCGAGACCGTTACCGCTGGTCTCGGGGTTCCACCACAGCCCGGGAAGCAGCAGCGAGCGCTGGCTGAGCCGAGGCGGCTCGGCGGCGGAGGCTGCGGAAAGACACAACATGCTGCATAGCAGCAGGATCAGTCGGTACATGGCTCACTCCGTGGCGATGGGAAGCCAGTCGGTCGCCGGCGACCCTTGTTTTCACGCGAGTCTAGCAGCGGCGTCGGGGGCGAGCAGCGGGATTCCGACGAGTGGTCGGTTTAACGAATGGTTCAGTCTTCGCCGCGCGATTCGCCGGCTTCCGGCGTGCGCCCGGCGACCTGGACGATGCGCGGCAGTTCACCCGGCGGGCACAGCTCGAGCGCGGTCAGCTTGCCGCCCCACACCGCGCCGGTGTCGATGCCGTACACGCCGAGGCCCTGGAACAGCCCGAGCGTCGACCAGTGTCCGAATACCACACGGTGTTCGAGCGGCTTGCGCCCGGGTACCGAGAACCAGGGGTAGAAGCCGGCCTTCTGGCTGCCCGGCGTGCCCTTGATGTCGAAACCGATCTGGCCTTGCGGGGCGCAGTAGCGCATCCGGGTGAAGGCGTTGATGATCGCGCGCAGGCGTTCCACGCCGTTGAGCTTGGGCGACCAGTTCGGCCGGTCGCCGTACATCGCCCGCAGCATCTTGCGGCGGTTCTTGCCGTGCAGTACGCGCTCGACTTCCCGGGCCCGTTTTGCCGCGATGCTCAGCGACCACTTGGGCGCGATGCCCGCATGCACGATCGACCAGCCGAGCTGCTTGTCGCTGAACATGAGGTTGCGTCCGCGCAGCCAGTCGAGCAGCAGGTCACGATCCTCGGCGAACAGCACGCGACGCAGGTCCGGGTTGACCCGTTTCTGGTCTTCCTCGGGGCGCTCGGCGATCGCGAGCAGCGATAGATCGTGGTTGCCCAGCACCACCTCGCTGTGGATCTCCAGGCTGTGGATCAGGCGCAGCGTCTCCAGCGACTGCCCGCCGCGATTGACCAGGTCACCGCAGAACCACAGACGATCGGCAACCGGGTCGAAGCGGATCGCTTCGAGCAGTCGCTGCAGCGCGTCGTAGCAGCCCTGCACATCGCCGATGGCCCAGACCGCCACTAGTTGACGGCTCCGGGCACGCCGAGCGTGAACACCGGAATCAGCGCTTCGAACTGGGTGCCGTCTTCGGCCTGCATGAAATATCGACCCTGCATGCTGCCGACTTCGGTGGGGATCACCGCGCCCGAGTCGTATTGGAACATCTCGCCGGGTCTCAGCAGCGGCTGCTCGCCCACGACGCCATCGCCGCGCACTTCCTCGACCTGGCCGTCGCCGTCGGTGATGACCCAGTGACGACTGATCAGCTTGGCCGCGAGGTTGCCGACATTGCGGATCTGCACCGTGTAGCCGAACACGTAGCGCTCGGCCATCGGGTCGGACTGGTCGTCGAGGTAGCGGGCGCGCGCCTGCACGTCGATGGCATAGTCGGTGGAATTCATGGCGGGCATTCTATCTCCTACCCACCAGCATCCGCGTGGACGGTGGCTTCACTCCCGAGATAGAAGCGGGTCAGGCGTGGGAATCGCGCGCCAATGCGTTGCCGAGATCGATGAATCGCTCGACCGCTACGGCTTCGGCGCGCAGCGACGGATCGATGCCGGAAGCCTCGATCTGCGCCGCGGTGGCCAGCTTCGACAGCGCGTTGCGTAGCGTCTTGCGGCGCTGCGCAAAAGCGTGCCGGACCACTTCGTCGAATCGGCTGTCGGAGCCGATGCGTGCCGCGAGGTCGGCCCTCGGCACCACGCGCACGATGGCGGAGTCCACTTTCGGCGGCGGGTCGAAGGCCTCGGGTGGCACCACGAACAGGGGCTGCACGTCGGCCACAGCCTGCAGCATCACCGTCAGCCGACCGTAGTCCTTGCCCCCCGGTGCGGCGGCCATGCGATCGACGACTTCCTTCTGCAGCATGAACACCATGTCGCGGATGCAGCGCGCATGGTCGAGCACGTGGAACAGGATCGGCGTGGAAATGTTGTACGGCAGGTTGCCGACGAGCCGTAGCGGCGCGCCCGCCGACAGCGCGCACAGGTCGACGTCGAGCACGTCGGCATGCACGACCTCGAGCGCGCCAATCGATGCCGCGCGCTGCCGCAGTGGCTCGATCAGGTCGCGGTCGAATTCGATGACCTGAAGGCGACCCATCTGCCGCAGCAGCGGAAACGTCAGCGCGCCACCACCGGGGCCGATCTCGACCAGGCGATCTTCCGGCTGTGGCTGCAGCGCCAGGATGATCCGATCGATGACCGTCGTGTCGTGCAGGAAGTGCTGCCCGAGCTGCTTCTTGTGGCGATGGCGTTCGAGGCTCAAGGGTGGGTCCGGCGACAGGGGTTGCAGAGCATGCAGCATGCACGGCGCGGCGAGGCAAGTCGACGGCGCGCTTGAATCCTCGCCCGCAATACCCACAATGCCGGGGAGCCCGCGCAGGAAGTGCTGCATGTCCGTTCGTTTTGTCCGTGTCCTGGCCTGGATGGCCGCTTGCTGCGTCGCCGGTCCGGCGGCGGCGAACCAGACCTACAAGGTGGCGTACACGATCGGCTTCGATCCGGCGAAACACGAAGCGACGGTGGAGATCACCACCACACCGGGCACCGGTGCGCTGAAGCGGCTCCGATTGACCAAGGACCCTGATCGCCACAGCGTGTTCAAGGGCGACGGCAAGGTCACTCGCGACGGCGACAGCATTACCTGGCGGCCGCCTGCCGACCGGCCGGGCAGCCTGCGTTTCAGCTACAAGGTGGACCACAGGCGCAGCAACGGCGCCTACGATGCGCGCATCACCGACGACTGGGCGATCTTGCGCGTCGATCGGCTGATTCCGCCTGCGGCCGCCGTCGCCGACGGTTCATCCACGGCAAGCCTGACGTTCGACCTGCCCGAGGGATGGAGCGGCGCCGACATCGGTTATCGACTCAATCTCGACAAGTCGCGCTACGTCGTCGCCAATCCCGGGCGTCGCTTCCAGCAGCCGGTCGGATGGCTGATTGCCGGCGACATCGGCACGCGCCGCGAGTACATGCACGGCACCGAGTTCGCAGTCGCCGCGCCGAAAGGCCAGGACGTGCGGCGCAACGACGTACTCGCCTTCGTGCACGCCAGCGCCCTCGAGTTGCTCAGCGCGTTCGGTCGTCTGCCGACCAAGGTGCTCATCGTCGGCGCCGGCGATCCCATGTGGCGGGGCGGCCTGTCGGCGCCGAACTCGCTCTACCTGCATGCCGATCGCCCCCTGGTCGGCGAGGGCGGCACCTCGCCGCTGCTGCACGAGCTCGTCCACGTGATCACGCGTATCCGCGGCGTGCGCGGGCAAGACTGGATCGCCGAGTCCTTCGCCGAGTACTACTCCATCCTGATCGCGCAGCGCAGCGGGCTGGTGAGCGACACGCGCACGCATCGCGCGCTCGAGCTGCTGCGCTCACAGGGGCGCAACGTGCGCACCCTGCGCGGCGCCGAATCATCCGGTGCGCGAACGGCGCGCGGGGTGATCCTGCTCAGCGAGCTCGATGCCGAAATTCGCGCGCAGACCGACGCAGCGCACAATCTCGATGCGGTGACGCGCCAGCTGGTCGGCAAGGGACGGATCTCGCTGGAGCAGCTGAAGGACGCCGCGCATCGGGTGACGGGGCAAGCGTCCAAAGTGCTGGAAAGCCCGCTGCTGGGAGGTTGAGCCGGCGAGCGGTTCGTGCGCGGATGCGGAGCTGGCGTCCGGCCCGGATCATGCTGCTGCGCGTGCGGGCTAGCTGGGGAGCACCCGGCAGACGAATCCCTTGAGGTAGTCGGTTTCCGGGATGGCCGCGTGCACCGGATGATCGCTAGCCTGTTGCAGGCTGGCGATGACCTGCAGCTGCCGGTCCAGATGGCGCGCCGCGGCCTGCAGCGTCTCCAACAGCACCGCGCGCGGCATGTGATGGCTGCACGAAAGGCTGACCAGCAGGCCGTCGCGGTCGAGCACCTGCATCGCTGCCTCGTTGATGCGCCGGTAGGCCAGGGCGCCTTCCTTGAAGTCTTTCTTGCGTTTGACGAAAGCGGGCGGGTCGACCACGACCGCATCCCAGCGACTCCGGTTCTGTCGCGCGTCGCGGAGAAACTCGAAGGCGTCGGCGCGCGTTGCGGTGACGCGGTCGGTCACGTCGTTCAGCGCCGCATTACGCATCACGGCGTCCACCGCATCGGCCGAGCCGTCGACGCAGTCGACCGACGATGCGCCGGCGCAGGCGGCGCGTACGCCCCATCCCCCCGCGTAGCAGAACAGGTCGAGTACGCGGCTGTCGCGCAGCCAGGGCATCACGCGGTCGCGATTGTCGCGCTGGTCGAAGAACCAGCCGGTTTTCTGCCCATGCAAGCCATCGACGTGGAAGCGGCACCCCGACTCCATCACTTCCACGTGCGACGGCGGCTCGCCCACGCTGCAGAACACCTCGTCGTCCAGTCCCTCCAGGCGTCGTGCGCTGCTGTCGTTCTTCCAGACGACGACGTCCGGCGCCAGCACCTTGACCAGCGCGGCGTCGACTTCCTCGCGCAACGCCTGCATGCCGGCGGTGGTCGCCTGGGCGACCAATACCTGGCCGAAACGGTCGACCGTCAGACCGGGCAGGCCGTCGCTATCGCCGAACACCAGTCGATAGTGCGGGGTGGGGTAGATGCGCTGACGAAGGCTCAACGCGATGTTCAGTCGGTGGGTGACCAGCGAACGATCCAGCGGGTGCGCGTGGCGGTCGAGCAAACGCGCGCAGATCAGGCTGTGCGGATTGACATAGCCGCTGCCGAGCACGCGTCCGGTGTGGTCGGCGATGAGTACCGCCTCGCCCGGCGAGAAACGGTCCAGCGGCGTGCGCTGCACGTCTACTTCATTGCTGAAGACCCACAGGTGACCGGCGCGCAGTCGGCGATCCTCGCCGCGACGAAGAAGCAGCATCGGATAGTCGGCCGCTTCGGCCATGGCTCGCCATTCCTGATCCTGGGCCCAGCAGTGTAGCGGTTCGGCGCCCGCGCGCGCGCAATGCGGTCGGGCGGCAGCGCACCGTGCTGATCATCCGGATGCATCCCTCGCGGCGATACGGCTAGACTGACCATCGGGCGTCGATGCCACGGCCTGCATCCATGCGAGGGCGCGGGCACGCCGAGTCGGCATCGGCGGCGGCGCGGGACGTGCGCGGAGGTGGCGATGGGCAATCGACTGGCGCAGCAGCCGAGTCTGTACCTGCGGCAGCACGCCGACGACCCGGTGGACTGGTTCGCCTGGGGTGACGAGGCGCTGGCGCTCGCGCGCGACTCCGGCAAGCCGATCATGCTGTCGATCGGCTACTCCGCCTGTCACTGGTGTCACGTGATGGCGCGGGAGAGCTTTTCCGACCCGGCCATTGCCGGGCTGCTGTCCGAACACTTCGTTTCGATCAAGGTCGACCGCGAGGAGCGGCCCGATCTCGATCGCATGTACCAGCTCGCCCATCAGGTGCTGCAGCGCCGACCGGGCGGATGGCCGCTCACCGCATTCGTGGACAGCCGCACGCTGCTGCCGTTCTACGTCGGCACGTACTTTCCGCCTGCCGCCCGCGGTGGCATGCCGGCCTTCTCCGAAGTGCTGGCAAAAGTCGCAAGCTGGTACCACGAGCGACCGCAGGAGCTAGCCCGGCACAACGACGCCATCGGCGCATTTCTGCGCGACTACGACCTGCGTGAGCCGGAACAGGGTGCGCTGACCCTGGATCCACTCGCCGAGGCCGAGCGGCGCTGGCTGGCGCAGGCCGACGCGGTGCACGGCGGACATGTCGGTGCGCCGAAGTTTCCGCCCAGCGGCGAGCTGCGGCTGTGTGCGGCGTCAGCCCTGGGCGCCGTCCAGGAACATGCGGCGACGAGCCTGCTCGGCATGGCCCGCGGCGGGTTGCAGGATCATATCGGCGGCGGCTTTTTCCGCTACTGCGTCGACGAGCGCTGGGAAATCCCGCATTTCGAGAAGATGCTGTACGACAACGCGCTGCTGCTGCCCGAGTTTGCGCGTGCAGCCATGGCCGGCGATCAGGAGATGCGCTCGGCGGCGATCGGCATCGTGCAGTGGCTGCAGGAGGAAATGGCGCTGTCGTCAGGCGGCTTCGCGGCCTCGCTGGATGCCGACTCCAACCATCGCGAAGGCGCGTACTACGTGTGGTCGAAGCGTGCCGTGGCCGAGGCGCTGAGCTCCGCCGAAGAGAGCTGGCTGCTGGGCTACTTCGGCCTGGAGAACCCGCCGAACTTCGAGGGCGAGGCCTGGCATCTGAATGTGCGCCGGCCGCTGTCGGAGTGGTCCGAGCCGGGGTCGGACGACTATCAGCGACGCCGGGACTCGGTGAAACTGGTGACCCGTCGGCTGCGATTGATCCGCGCGCAGCGCGCCGCCCCGGCACGGGATGGCAAGTGCGTGCTGAGCTGGAACGCGTTGCTGCTGTCGGGGCTGGCACGCGCGTCGATGTCGCTGGCGCGCTCCGACTGGGCCGACCTGGCGTCTCGACTCGCCGATGCGCTGCTGCGCCGGCACTGCCGGCAGGGAACTTGGTACAGCGTGGTCTACCCGGATGGGGTGGGCGCGCGAGCGTTTCTTGATGACCATGCCGCGCTGGCGGTGGCGCTGCTCGACCTGCTCGAAGCGCGCTGGTCGACGGTCTGGCTGGATGCAGCCTGCGCGCAGGCCGACCTGCTGCTGGATCAGTTCGAAGACACCGAGCGTGGCGGTTTCTACTTCGTCGGCAAGGCGCACAACGAACTGCCGCAGCACAGCAAGCCGTTCACCGACGATGCCACCCCATCAGGCAACGGGCTGGCGGTGCAGGCACTGTTGCGTCTGGGCTGGCTGATCGGAGAGCCGCGCTACCTGCTGGCAGCGGAAAGGGTGCTGCGCGCGGGCTGGGAGGTGCTGCAGGATCTGCCGCACGGCTGCGCCAGCCTGCTGAAGGGCCTGCAGCTGCAGGTGTCCACGCCGCCGATCCTGATTGCGCGTCTGGCCAACCAGCAGGAGTCGGAGCGTTGGCGTTCGGCGATCCATCAGGCACGCATGCAGGGTGCGCACGTGCTGACTTTGGCGGCTGCGGAACACCTGTTGCCGCAGGCGCTGGAAGACAAGCGCTGGCTTGCAGGGGGGCGCGTGTACTGGTGCGAAGGCATGCGCTGCCTGCCACGATTCGACAGCCCCATAGCGCTCGAGGCGCAGCTTTCGAAGCGCGCTACGGGTTGAGCGCCTATTGCTGCGAGGGATGGTGCTGTAGCGCGGCGGCTTGCTGGCGTCGCCGGTGCCGGCGACGCGCCAGCATGTTGAGGAACTCCACCGACGCCGAGAAGGCCATCGCGAAGTACAGATAGGCGCGCGGCATGTGGGCGTCGAATCCGTCGGCCACCAGGGCCATGCCGACCAGGATGAGAAACGACAACGCCAGCATCTTGATGGTCGGGTGGTTCTCGATGAAGTCGCCGATCGGATTGGCGGCGATGATCATCACGATGACCGCGATGATGATGGCTGCCACCATCACGCCGGTCTGGCTGGCCGGCACCATGCCGATCGCGGTGATGACCGAGTCGAGCGAAAACACGATGTCGATGATGGCGATCTGCGCGATGACGTAGCCGAACACGGCAGACGGTCGCGTCTCGATGTCCTCGTCTTCGCTGCGGCCTTCGACCGCGTCGTGGATCTCCATCGTGCCCTTCACCAGCAGGAACAGGCCGCCGCCGATCAGCACGAGGTCGCGGATCGAGAACTCCTGGTCGAACAGGGTGAACAGTGCGCTGTCCATGCGGGCCAAATAGGCCAGCGACAGCAGCAGCATGATGCGGGTAATGCAGGCCAGCGCCAGTCCGAAGCGCCTCGCCCGCGGCCGGCGATCCGGCGGCAGACGGCTGACGGCGATCGACACGAACACGAGATTGTCGACACCGAGCACGATCTCGAGCGTCGACAGGGTGATCAGGGCAATCCAGATGTCAGGGCTGGTCAGCCACTCCATCAGCCAGCGGCTCCTGCGCCGAGCGCCGCGATCCAGCGCGGGCCGAGCAAGCTGCCCCAAACCAGCAGCACATTCATCATCAGCACGAAGACGGCCGCCGAGCCCATGTCCTTGGCGCGACCGGCCAGTACGTGATGTTCCGGGCCGTAGCGTTCGATCAGGGCCTCGATCGCCGAATTCAGCAACTCCGCGGCAAGCACCAGCAGCATGCTGCCGATGAGCAACACGCGCTCGATGGCGTCGCCAGCCAGCCACCACGCGACCGGCGCGAGCAGGACGAACAGGTACACCTCGAGGCGAAAACTCGATTCGTAGTCCCAGGCGGCGCGAAGACCCTTGATCGACCAGATCGTGGCGCGCCAGACACCGACTGGCCCGCGCGGTGCGATACCGCCATCGCTGTCAGCCACGGCGCCGTCCACGGGCCATCGCCATTGCATGCTTGCGTGCCGTCACTGCGAAACGAACTCCCGACCTGTCATCGCTGCGGGGTGTCGCAGCACTCGATTATTCCGCCCGGCGCGCCTCGCGAGGGCGCGTCATTCTGCAGCCAGACCGGGGGCGCGGCAACTCGTGGCCCCCCTTCCAGGGCGTCGGATCGTGGCCCCGACAGGGTGAAACGATGGGCCGGTCCGGGGCCCGTCGCCTGGATAGTGCGTCGGCGTGTCGGCAGGTAGCCCGGCGCGACGGGTCGACATTCCGCCGAGATGTGCAACCATCCCACTCAAGATCATGTGCGGTGCACGTTCTGTCGGAGAGGGAAACCGAACCATGTTTGATCCGGAACGCATGTTGGGCCAGATGCTGAGCGGTGCGCTCGGCGGCGCGCTGGGCGGGGGCGGACGTCGCCGAGGCGCTTTTGGTGGCAGCAAGGCCGTGGTGGGCGTGGGTCTGCTCGGCGTCGCCATGGCGGCTTGGGAGCACTACAGCGCGCAGCAGAAGGCAGCGCCCGCCGTGTCGTCGCCCCCGCCGCCCCCGCAGTCGCTGGCGCAGCCGCCTGCATCCGCACCGCCGCCGCCTCCGGCGGCCTCCGGCAGCGCGGAAACCCGGCCGATTCCGATGCTCGACCTGCGTCGCCAGCAAGCCTTGCTGCTGATGCGCACCATGATTGCGGCCGCCGCCGCCGACGGCACCATCGACGATGCGGAGCAACGCGCCATCACCCAGCGCGCCGAAGCGCTGGGTGACGATGCCGAGGCGCTGGATTTTCTTCGCCGCGAACTGGCCGCGCCGAGCAAGGTCGAGCAGCTGGTTGCCCAGGCGCCGCGCTCGATGGCGGACGAAGTGTATGCGGCGGCCCTGGCCGCGGTGTCGGTCGACACCGAGCGCGAACGCGCCTGGTTGGTGGCCTTGGCGGACGGGCTGGGTCTTGATGCCGCCAGAGTCGCCGCGCTGCACGAGCAGTTCGCGCCGCCGTCAGGCTGAGCGCGCCACCGCGATCGGCCGCGTGGGCGCTGTGGGCACCACGCGCACGTGGGCGCATTGCCGGATCGGACGGCGTACCGTCTAGACAAAGTTGGGAGTCCCCCCGGCTCTGCCGGGGAGGCAGTAGCAGTTTGACGTTTTGAGGAGTCCATCGCGGAGACTCAGGTTGTGAGCCGCCAAGCACACGACCGGAGAATCCGAGATGGACAAGTACCAGAGT
>JAGRJY010000095.1 GCA_020442465.1 Lysobacterales bacterium | reverse complement strand
TGATGGCCCAGGGTGCAAAGCACCCAACCCAGAGGCCTGATACATAGATGCAGCCGGATTCCGGCGAGCAGAGCAGCGTTGACGGACGGGGCGAGTCCATACATAGGAGGGGATTCATCCCCGACACGGGGTTGCGAGGAGATTGGGTGGTGTCGCGCGGCCTGTCGCCGCGGTCGGGGTTGAAACCCCTCCTACACGCGCTGCCTGGCTTTTTGTAGGAGGGGATTCATCCCCGACCGGCGCTGCCGACACGTGCCCTTTGGTACAGGTTCGCGGCGGTGAAGTTGGGGGTAGTGTGCGCGCACCACCATCCGTCTGGGAGGGACGCGATGAACCTGCGACGCGCGACGTTGATCGGAGCCGGCTTGCTTGCCGGATGGCTTTGGCAGGGTGACGCGCTGGCGCAATGCCGCGACCCGGTGGTGCTGGTGCACGGCAACACCGGGCATCCGTCCGACTTCGACAACACCTACATCGAGTTGCGTGCGCGGGGCTATGCCGACAGCCAGATCTTCCGGCCGAACTGGGGCAGCAAGACCTGCGCCGCCTGCAACGACCACAACGGCAGCGAGGGCACGCCGGTGCTGGCCGCGATCAACAGCGCGCTGGCGGTGGCGTGTCGCGGCAAGATCGACGTGATCGGTCACTCGATGGGCGCCACGCTGGCGGCCAAGCAGATCAACGATGCCGGTCTGCGACTCAAGGTCGACGCCTTCGTCGGCATCGCCGGCGGGTTTCGTGGGCTGTGGTCGTGCGGCACCTACCCGTGGCAGGTCTGGACCAGCACCTGCGGCTACTGGGGTCTGTCGGTGAACAATCCGTTCCTCAGCGGCCTGTACGGCAAGCGCTTCGGCGACCGCGTGTATTCCATAAAGTCGTGGACCGATCAGGTCGTGTGCGCGACCGGCGTCTGTACCGTCGGCGGCATCCATTCCTCATCGATCTGGAACGAGAACGCCAGCTACAGCTACGCCACCGGGCACTTCGGACTGCTCACGGGCACGTCGATCAAGCAGGCGGACTTGATTCAGTAGCGGTACCGCGGACGCGCGCAGGGAATGGTGCCACGCAAGAATCCAGACCGAAATTGCCCCTGGCCCGAATGGCACCGACTTTAGGCTCGTCATCCCCGCGAAAGCGGGGATCCAGTTTCTTTGAGTCTCATGAAACTGCGAGAGCCCATGGATTCCCGCTTTCGCGGGAATGACGAGGGTAGTGAGCATCGCCACAAAGTCAATGTCGTTCGCCCCTGGCCCCATTGAGCACATTGGCGCCTCTTGGCGCAGAGCCGAATCAAAGAAGGACTCGGGTGCTTCGCACCTGCGCCTTCCTCGTTCGGCCGCTCCGCGGCTACGCCTTTGCTGCGCTCGGTCCCAAAGCAGGGCCATCCATGACCCTTCCCGCGTACGCTTCGCTCGGTCCGGCTTGACTCGCGCCGTCCTGGCGCTCGCCCGTCGGGCCGCCTGCGGCGTTCGGGCGCGTTCCTGCGCGCGTCGTCGCCGGAATGACGAGTCGAGCGGAAAAGACTGGCATTGTCCCTGGCACCTTTTCGGCAGGCACCTCAAACCTGGAGAACACCGGCTGGACACCCACCGGAAGCCCTTGAAACCCGGAAAATTCTGACGGCTTGTCGAGTATTCATCTCGTTCCGTTTGACGCGCCCGCTGGCCATGCTGCATGCATGGATCGATCCCAGGCATCACTCGACTCCAAGGATGTCTTCCTCGCTGCCGTTTGCCGCCGACCACATCGGACGCTCGCAGCGCAGATGGGACGACGACTCAACGGCCCCTGGCACGACAGCATCAGGAGGTTGCCTGCTATAACGGATAGCGTTATGGTCTCGACATGATCCGGAGCTTCTCCGACAAGGAAGCGGAGAGCATCTGGGGCGGGACGCCGTCGCGGAAGCTGCCCGGCAGCATCCAGCAAGTGGCCCGGCGCAAGCTTCGCATGCTCAACGCCGCGGCGGTCCTGGAGGACTTGCGGATTCCACCCGCCAACCGGCTGGAGGCGCTGAAGGGCGACCGGAAGGGCCAGCACAGCATTCGGATCAATGACCAGTGGCGCATCTGCTTTCAATGGAAGAACGGCGATGCGCACGACGTGGAGATCGTGGACTATCACTGACCAATGAACGTCACTGACCTGCAAACATCCTTGACCATCGACCCTGACTGACCCGTGGTGCGCACATTGAAGACGCTTGCGAACATCCATCCCGGCAAAGTGCTGAACCAGGAGTTCTTGCAGCCTCTGGGCATCAGCCAGAATGCGCTGGCGCGAGCGATGGGCGTGCCGCCGCGCCGCATCAACGAGATCGTGCTCGGAAAGCGCGGCATCAGCGCTGACACGGCAGTGCGACTGGCTGCCGCGTTAGGCACCAGCGAACGCTTTTGGCTGGGGCTGCAGGCGGATCACGACCTGGAAGAGGCGCATCAGGCGCTCGGCAAGGCCATCCAGCAGATCCGGAGAGTTGCTGCGTGATGCGAACTTGTTGCTGACGGGAGGAACACCGGCGGCGCGCCGGCTGCCGGACCTCAGGACACCCGCTTCCCCTTGCCTCCTTTCTCATCCTGGCGCAAGGTCCCTCTCCGGAGGGATCCATGCCGCGCAAACCTGTTCAACCTGACGATCCACACAGCAAACCCGCCGGCGGTCGCGGGGCGATCAAGGGCTCGCTGCGCGCGTTCGCGCGGCAAGGCATTCCGGTCAAATTGGTCGAATCGTTCCGGCTGGCGAACAAGCTGCCGCATGGCTTCGACTGCCCGGGCTGCGCGTTTCCTGACAAGCCCGGCAAGCCTTTGGTCGACAGCTGCGAGCAGGGGCAGAAAGCGATTGCCTGGGAGATGACGCGCAAGTCGGTCGGCGCGGAGTTCTTCGACGGCAAGACGCCGGCCGAGCTTCAAGCACTCGGCGACTTCGATCTGGAGTTCACGGGTCGGCTGACCTCGCCGGTGCTGTACGAGCAAGCCACCGGGCGATTTCGCGCGATCGACTGGGACGAGGCGTACGCGGTGGCGGCGCGGGAACTGTCGGCTTTGTCGCCGGCGTCGGTGGCGTTCTATGCCTCGGGGCGCAGCAGCAACGAGGCGGCGTTCCTGTGGCAGCTGGCGGCGCGGGCCTACGGCAGCCCGAACCTGCCGGACTCGTCGAACTTCTGCCACGAGCCGTCGGGCTACGCGCTGAAGCAGAGCATCGGCACCGGCAAGGGCACCTGCTCGCTGCACGACTTCGAAGTGGCCGACCTGTTCATCGTTATCGGCCAGAACCCGGCGAGCAATCATCCGCGCATGATGGCGGCGCTGTACGAGGCGAAGAAGCGCGGCGCCACGGTGCTGGCGATCAATCCGCTGCGCGAGCGCGGCTTCGCGAATTTCTCCGACCCGAAGAACGTCGGCGAGCTGCTGACGAACCACGGCGTGGCGGTGGCCGACGCAATCTACCCGGTGCAGATCGGCGGCGATCTCGCCGCGCTCAAGGGCGTGATCAAGGCGCTGCACGAAATGGAGCGCGCAGCGCCGAACACGGTGTTCGATCATGCGTTCATCGCCGCGCACACCGAAGGCGCCGAGGCGCTGCTCGCCGACGTGGATGCGTGCGCGTGGGATGACCTCGAAGCGCGATCCGGCCTGACCGTCGCACAGATGCGCGAGATCGCCGCGCACTACGCGCGCGCCAAAGCGACGATGCTGACCTGGTGCATGGGCCTGACGCACCACCCGGACGCGGTCGCGACCATCCAGCATGTGGTCAACCTCGCGTTGCTGCGCGGCAGCGTCGGCCGCCCCGGCGCTGGCGTGGTGCCGGTGCGTGGACACTCGAACGTGCAGGGCGACCGCACGATGGGTGCGACCTCGACCGTCACCGCGCGCTGGCTCGACAACCTCGAAGCCACCTTTCCCGGTCTCGCGGTGTGCCGCGACGGCGGACGCGATGCGGCGGGCGTGATCGACGGATTGTTCTCGGGCGAAGTGAAAGCGCTACTGAGTCTCGGCGGCAACTTCGGCGTCGCCGCGCCGGACGCACCGCGCGTATTGGCTGCGCTGGAGCAGTGCAAGTTCACCCTGCACATCGCGACCAAGCTCAACCGCACGCACTGCCATCCCGGCGCGGTGGGATTGCTCCTGCCCACGCTCGGGCGCACCGACAAGGACCTGCGCCAGGGCGCCGAACAGTGCATCTCCACCGAAGACTCGATGAGCAATGTGCGCGCCTCGCACGGCGTGCAAGCACCGATCAGCGACGCCCAGCGCAGCGAGCCGATGATCGTCGCGCAGCTCGCCGACGCGCTCGGCTGCGCACCCGCCGTGCCGTGGCTGGATCTGTCCGACGACTACGCCGTGCTGCGCGATCGCATCGAACGCTGCCAGCATGGCGTCACCGACGGCTTCGAGGACTACAACCGCCGCCTGCTCGCCGACGGCCGCTTCGTGCTGCCCAACGCCGCCGCCGAGCGCTCATGGAAGACCAGCAGCGGCAAGGCGCAGTTCCACGCGCACGCCTTCCGCGACGACACCCCGGTCGCCATCGCGAAGCAGAAGCACGGCGACGAAGTCATCGTCCTCATGACACTGCGCGCCCACGACCAGTTCAACACCACCGTCTACAGCGCGGATGATCGCTACCGCAACGTCGAAGGCGACCGTCGGGTGATTTTTCTCAACGCCGACGACCTGGCCAAGCGTGGATTGAAGGACGGCGACAAGGTCGACATCGAGACGCTGGTTGATGATGGGGTGGAACGGCGTGTATCGGGGTTTGCCGCGAGATCGTGGGAGATCCCGCGCGGCTGCGCCGCGGCGTATTACCCCGAAGCCAGTGGGCTGATCGCGTCGGGGACATGGTCCGCGCATACGCGGACGCCTCTGTACAAGGAGATGCCGGTGCGGATCAAGAAGGCCCGCGGTCGGGGTTGAAACCCCTCCTACAGGAGCCACGCTTCTGTAGGAGCTAATTCATTCCCGACCCGGGTTCGCGAAGGGCATGGCGGTATCGCGGGAATCGAGGCTTCAGTCGGGGATGAATCCCCTCCGCACGGATCACGCGCACCGCTCTTCTTTAGGAGGGAATTCACTCCCGACCCGGGTTCGTGAGGGGCACGACGGTGTCGCGGCAATCGAGGTTTCGGTCGGGAACGAATTCCCTCCTACAGGGGGTTCTCGTGCGCAAGCCAGACCGCGTCCCAGAACGGATAGTCGCCAGGGCAATCGACAATTCCGGCTCGGATGGGATTGGCGATCAGGTATCGCGCTGCTGCACGTGCATCTTCGTCCCGGCGAAGCGCGCGGTCGTGAAAAGACTGCGCCCAAAGCGCCCCACGTCTGCCCTCGGATTGATTGACCGCACGCGCGATCTTCGCCTTGAATCGCCGCATGGCGCGAGAGAGGCAATCGCCGGTGCTCAGTTCGATCAGACCGTGCCAGTGGTCCGGCATGAGCACCCATGCGAGCAGCCGAGAGGGTTTCCAGACACTCTGCTCGCCGATCACGAGGCTTGCGGCGTGGCCGGTGTCCCAGGTGTCGAATCTGCGTTCGCGCGCGTGCGTGCAGGTCGTGACGAGATAGACCTGACCAGCGATGTTTGTGCGGCCCCTGCGCAGCGCCGAGTGACCGGGTGTGGAATGCATGCCACCGAGCATGCGGGCATCGGTGTTCGCCGTCTTTCGGCGCGAGGCGCGGTGGGGTGTAGGAAGATTCTGGTTTTCGTCGTGCGGGAGGTTCGAGGTTGCGGTCGGGGATGAATCCCCTCCTACAGGAGCCCGCACGGATCACGCGCACCGCTCTTCTGTAGGAGGGAATTCATTCCCGACAGGGGCGCATGAACCTTGCGACGGTGCGCGGGATTCGAGGATGCGGTCGGGGATGAATCCCCTCCTACAGGAGCCCGCACGGATCACGCGCACTGCTCTTCTGTAGGAGGGAATTCATTCCCGACATGGGCGCACGAGCCTTGGGACCGTGCGTGGGATTCGAGGATACGGTCGGGGATGAATCCCCTCCTACAGTCGGGGTACTGCGGGGTCGGGCTGCAGGTCAAAGCGCTTCCACGTGCGCCTTCATCTTCTTGAGCATTGCCGCATCGGGCAGGCGCCCGTGCGCGGCACCCATGTTGTCGATCATGTGCCTGGCCTTGCTGGTCGCGGGCGTGGCTGCGGTCACCGAAGGATGCGCAAGGACGAACTTGAGGAAGAACTGGCCCCAGGAATGCGCGTCGAATTCGGCGGCCCACTCGGGCAGCGGCTGGCCGCGCACGCGCTCCCACAGGCGGGTGCGGCCGAACGGCGCGTAGACGAGCACCGCAATGCCGCGATCGGCGGCGAGCGGCAGCACGGCCTCTTCCATGGTGCGGTTGTCGATCGCGTAGTCGATGCCGATGAAATCGATCGGTTCGCTGCGCATCACCTCGACCAGCTGCGCGTACTGCGGCGCGAACGTCGTCGTCACGCCGATGTAGCGTACCTTGCCGGCCGCCTTGTACTCCTTCAGCAGGCCGAGCTGCACCGGCACGTCGCCGAGATTGTGTACCTGAATCAGGTCGATGGGCCGTTTGTCGATGCGGCTGAACGACTGCTCGAGCTGCGCCCGCGCGGCGTCCGGGTCGGCGCTGCCGCCACCCCGACCGGCAACGTTGAGCTTGGTCGCCCAGAACACTTGGTTGGTCTGGCCCGACTCGCGCGCGATGTCGCCGACTACGCGTTCCGACTCACCGTAGGACGGCGCGGTGTCGAGCACGGTTCCGCCGTGCTCGAGCATCGCCGCCATGACTTCGCGCAGGGCCGACACGTCTTCGCTGCGGGCCACCTGAGAGAACGTCGCCGAGCTGCCCAACCCCACAGCGGGGATGCGTTCACCAGATGACGGAATCGCGCGGGTGATCAGGTCGCCTGCAGCGGCACGCACGATTGAGGACGGCAGCGCCAGCGACGCCGCGGCAGCGAGGCCGAGCTTGAGGGTGTCTCGACGGGTCGTCATGGCTGCGGACCTCGTTCGGGTGGAATTGCAGAGTGCCACAGGTCGGTGAAGCGCATCGTGATGCGGCGGGCCCGGGGCCGATATCGGCCGAAGTGGGCGAGGAGCCTCCGCTCGCGAGGGCCCGGAGTCCAATGCCCTTCGCGCTTTTGCAGGGGGGAACTCATCCCCGACAGGCGCGCGCGCACGAAGCGACGGCGCGGCGCGCGAACAGGGGCCGTCGGGGATGAATCCCCTCCTACAAGAGCCCGGAGTTCAATGCCCTTCGCGCTTTTGCGGGGGGAACTCATCCCCGACAGGCGCGCGCACGAAGCGACGGCGCGGCGCGGCGCGCGAACAGGGGCCGTCGGGGATGAATCCCCTCCTACAGGAGCCCGGAGTCCAATGCCCTTCGCGCTCTTGCAGGGGGAACTGATCCCCGACAGGCGCG
>JAGRJY010000094.1 GCA_020442465.1 Lysobacterales bacterium | reverse complement strand
GGAAGTCCAGCCCTTCCTGGCCGACTGACGTGGTGGCGAGAACGAACGGCCGGAACGGTGAGTTGAAGGCGTCACGCACGCCTCCGAGCCGCGCGACCGCGCCGTTTTCGTCCTTGTAGTCGGCGAGCCGCATAGCGAAGCGTCCGCGCATCTGGAACTTGCTGATGGCGAGGGACTCTCCATCCACGCGCACGTCATCAACGTGGATCTGCGACGGGCGGATAGCGAGGGCCTGGGCCATGGCGCGAGCGACACCGATTGCGCGGTCTTCGGCTGGGCGGGCGCCGAGACCTTCGGCATCGACGAGGTAATGTGCGTATTCGTCCAGGACGGCCTGTAGGTTGTGCTGGGCGCAATAGGCCAGCACGCGGCGCCAGTAATGATCGTCGGAATCCCGTCGTAGCAAGGCGACCGCGTCATGCTGATTGAACAGCGCCCGGAACGACCAGGCGACTTCGGCGGCGGCGCTGAGCAAGCGTGGGTCATCCCACGCCAGCTCGGGCGCGATCCGCTTGAGGGCGCGAAGCGCGCAGACGGCCGGACTGCCGAGCGCGACGTCAACCAGCAGGTCCGAAAGATCGTCGGACAAAGCGCCGATGTCGTGCGTCTTCACCGCTGCCGCCAATTCGGCGACATGATCGTGGAAGGCGTCTTCGCTCGCCAGGGCGCGCATGCCGTGGGGCGCTTCCAGCCAGGCGCGGGATCGCGCGCCCAGCAGGTCATCGATCACGGCTGGGGCGGCCCACTCGGCGCTGTGCGCGTCCTGATGCGACACCGCGCCTTCCTTCAAAGCACCGAGGGCGGGCTTGAGGCGGTCGCCCACAGCGGAGCGCATTCCCTCCAGCGACAAGGCGACCCCCGTCTCGCTGAACACCGCCAGCGGATCGGCCAACTCGGCCAGCGCCGGCGAGGGATAGATCAGCAGCAGCGCGCGCAGACCCGCGAGCCGGCCGTGATCCTGCCGAAACTGCAAGGGACGCAGGCGATGCTGCTCGAAATAGCGCCGGCCGGATTCGCCGACGCCCATGCGCCGTTCGGCTTCGTAGGACAGCAGGGCTGCGATCGCATCGGGCACCATGGACCAGGACGAAAATATCAGCGCCTTGGTCAGCGGCGCCCCGGCTCGCGCCTCGCCGTAATAGGGCATGGCGGCGGGTATCCAGAGGTTCTGTTCCAGATGCTGGCCGAAGATGTCGTCCATGATCGCGCGCATGCGACCGTTAGCCGGGTCCAGCGGCGCATAGGCGTCGATGGCGTCGTGATCGAGCATGGCCGGTCGAGCCGCCTGGATTGCGGTGCGGAGCACGGCCGAAGGCGCGTCGATCTGGTCTTCCAGCAGCCGCTTCAGGCTGTAGTGGCGCATGAAATTGAGCAGATAGGGCGAAGACTTCCAGTATTCGATGATCTCCGGCGCATCGAGCGTGCGCGCCACCTGAGAAACGGCGGATGCCTGCGCGAGGTCGGCGGGCGCGATCGAGACCGTAATGGGAGGCTCGCTCATCATGGAGTCGCGCTCGACCGTGGATGCGACCCGCTCGGTTCGGGCGATCACACGGCGCAGGCGCCGTTCGATGGTCTGGCGGGTCTCGACCGCTGAGGCATGTGACTGTGGCAGGGCATGCAAGAGGCCGCGGAAGGCGCGCATTTCACGCGCCAGCGTGGCTGCCACCTCCGGCCCCTTTTCCCGGCCGTAGAGGAAACTCAAGGTCTCAAGGAAGTCCTGATAGTGGTCGCCTTCGTCGGGCTCGTCGCCGGCGAGCGTGAGCATCCGGTAGGGTGTGGCTGAGAGCAGCAAGGTGCGGGCAGCGTGCCCGTCGCCTCCCGAGTAGTCGAACAGTTCGCGCGCGAGGATCGCCGCGTCGCTGTCGCCATGCAGCAGATCCCGGAACCGCTGGAACTCGTCCATGATGATGAGGTCGGGTTGCAGCGCATCCACGCAAGCGTGAGACAGCTTGGCGCGGAGCCGGGCGACCAGGCTGTTGCGGGGCTGTGTCATTTCTGCGGGATAGGTGTCCCGGCGGCGCGGGAAGAGTTCGCAAACCCGTTCGAGTTCCTCGAGAAGGTCGCGATCCGCCTGCACGCCGCGGCGGAAACGCTCGATAATGCGCTTGTCGACGCCTTCGAGGGAGAGATTGTCCACGGCGCGGTTCCAACCTTCGACCCCAGCCGCGACCTGTAACAGGTTGTGCAGTCCGCGCGGGCGCGTAACGAGATCGCGCAGGAGATGGAACAGCAGGGCGCGTTCCTGGCTCACGCCCGTCGCGGAGCGCAGGTCGAAGGTCGTGCCCGGCGTCAGGCTGATGAAGTTCACCTTGTTGGCGTCGAGGCCCGCCTGGTCGCGCAGTTGCAGGGGAACGAGCGTCATGCGGGTCGGTAGGGCCAGCTCGCGCCGTCCGAGGACGTTCAACCGGTTGAGGTTCTGGGCGGCGATCGCCTGGTTTGAGCATATGTAGAGGATGTCGATCCGTTTGGTGCTGTCCCACAGGTGTTCGATCATGCGGGCGATGACCCCGCGCGCGACCAT
>JAGRJY010000093.1 GCA_020442465.1 Lysobacterales bacterium | reverse complement strand
GATCGCCAAAATCTCGAACTTTGCCGTACGCTCTTTCATGGGCCCGCCCCTCGCTGCCGTTGGTCCTCATTGGATACCACCGTGGCGCAAACGACGCCTCGGCGAGGGGCGAGTCCATCCAATTACACGAGTCTGCGTGTTGGGTGACGCCGTGGACGGTTCGGCCGGTGGTTGGGGATCGTTCCCGATGGACACATCGAGCGTGGCAGGCCCTTCGAGGCTGTTGAGCCTCCGCGCAGGATTGGGCTACGTGTCCGCATGCATCCGGGGCGAGCAGCGCCCGCCATGCCGACTCGGCTCAGCGTCATCGTCATGCTTCAGCGACGCGGCGCCACCGTCTTGATTCATCGCCGCCACGCCATCGTGATGTTTTGGCGACGCGGCGCCGCCGCTACGCTTCAATCTGGCGCGCGCACCTTGAACACGCCGGGGATGATGTCGCCATCTTCGGTCAGCAGGTCGATGACCACAGTCTCGCCAGCCTTCAGATCGCTGCGGGGCTGCATCAGCATCAGGTGCAGCCCGCCCGGCGCGAGCCTGATCGCATCGCCGGGAGCCATCTCGAGCACGCCGGCCGGACGCATGCGCGAAATGCCGTCTTCCTCGATCGTGCGATGGATCTCGACGACGCCGAACGCTGCCGAACCCGCCTGGGCAATGCGCACGGTCTGATCACCGGTGTTCGCCAACTCGGCGTAGGCCGCAAGCATCATCGCGCCGGGGGGCGCCTGGCGGATCCACGCGTCGCGCACCTCGATCCGGGTGTCGGCCCGGGCGGCAGACATGGAAACCAACAGGCCGAGAAGCACGATCGCGAGGTGTCGCATGACGGGCAGACTCCAGAAGTCAGGCAAGGGCAACAGGACGAATGTCCTCGATACGCATCATTGTAGCGGGAGGATTCCGCGCTCGGTTCGGGCCGACACCACCCGTGCAGGCACGATCGAGTACGCTTGGATCCATCGTTCGTATCGGAGTTGCCCGTGCTTTCCCTCCATCAGCATGCCCGTGACATCGTCGAGATCCAGCTCGCCCGACCGCCGGTCAACGCGCTCAACCCTGACCTGCTCGCGCGGCTCGAGGCGGCGATTCGCGAGGCACCGGAGAAGGGCGCGGCCGGCATCGTGCTCTCGGGCGCGCCGGGCATGTTCTCCGCAGGCCTCGACGTGCCGCATCTCATGCAGCTCGATCGCGATGCGCTGGAACAGGCCTGGCGCGGTTTCTTCCGCGTGTGTCAGGCGCTGGCGAGCAGCCCGGTGCCGAGCGTGGCTGCGATCACCGGGCACAGCCCCGCGGGCGGCGCCGTGCTCAGCCTGTTCTGCGACTATCGGGTGATGGCCGAGGGCGGATTCAAGATCGGCCTCAACGAAGTTCAGGTCGGACTGATCGTGCCGGACTGCATCCAGCACGCACTGCGTCGTGTCGTCGGCACCTATCCGGCCGAGCGGCTGATGGTGGCCGGGGCCATGATCTCGCCCGATGAGGCGGCAAGATTGGGCATGGTTGACGAACTCGCTGCTGTCGATGCGGTCGTGCCGCGCGCCGTGGCCTGGCTCGACGCGCTGCTCACGCTGCCGCGCAGCGCGATGCTGGCGACCCGGTCGCTGGCGCGCGCCGATCTCGTGGCCGCTGTCGACGATCCCGAGCGACTCGACCTCGGCCAGTTCATTGATGCGTGGTTCCGCGAAGAAACCCAGGGCGTGCTCGGTGCGCTGGTCGCGCGGCTCAAGGGCGGCCGGTAGTCGGGCGATGCCACGCCCGCATGCGCGCCCGGGCTCATGGCATGCGGCAGCGTGGGGCGGCCTGATTTCGGCGCTGACCGCGGTGGTCACCCCTTTGCACGCGCAATGCTCGAGCGAAAGCGGTCTGGAGTCGGCGCCGCTGCTCGAGCTCTACACCTCCGAGGGCTGCAGCAGCTGCCCGCCGGCCGACCGCTGGTTGAGCAGCCGGGTGGCGGCAGACCCGTCATTCACCGCCCTCGCCTTCCACGTCGACTACTGGGATCGGCTCGGCTGGCCCGACCGCTTCGCTCGCCCCGAGTACACCCAGCGGCAATACGCGCGGGTTCGTGCCGCCGGCGGGCGGGTGAGCTACACACCACAGGTCATGTTGCCCGGCAAGGTACAGGTTGACTGGCGCGCCGGCGCCGCGGATCGTCTCGACCGGCTGCCGGCCGTCGCATCCCTGAACATGTCGGTTCACTCGACGGGTTCGGTGCACGAGGTAAGGCTGGACGGCGTCTGGCTGGGCGCGGCGAGACATCCCGACACCGAACTGAGGGTGGCGGCGTTCGCCGACGCGCTGCACACCGAGGTACAGCGCGGCGAGAACGCGGGCCGGGCCCTCCGTCATGACCGCGTGGTACTGCATCTGTCGGAGGCCAGCGTCCTGCCCGCCCAGGGTGCCTTCGCTCTGACCACGCGCGTCGATGCGGATGCCCTGGCAGCAAAACCTTCGGGCTGGCTGGCGTGGATCGAGACGCGTGCCGCTCTCGAAGTCCAGCAGACGCTGTTGCTGCGATGCCCGTAGCGGCGCGCGCCGCGGCTGTGGTGTTGTCGACGTGGCCTGCCTGCCGCAGCAGCTGATCACGCGGCGTGGCCGCGAGAGACCTCAGCTCATGATTGGATGGCCGGCTTGATGGCGCGGAGCGTGCCCGACCCCGTCGCGGTAGCGCGTCAGGACGCCGCCTTGGTCTCGCGCTGGTTGGAATCGCCCTTGGCCACCGGTCGCGCGCGATCGCTGACCCACTCGCTCCACGAGCCGGCGTACACCCGCGAACCGCGCAGGCCGGCATGCTCCATCGCCAGCAGGTTGTGGCAGGCGGTCACGCCAGACCCGCACATGTGGATCACGTCACCGGGCGGGGCGTTATTGAGCAGCAGCTTGTACTCGGTCATCAGCTGCCCGGCCGGCTTGAAGCGGCCATTGATCTCGAGGTTCAGCGCGTAGTGGCGATTGATCGCGCCGGGGATGTGCCCGGCCACCGGATCGATCGGCTCGACGTCACCGCGATAGCGCTCCGGCGCCCGCGCATCGATCAGCGGACTGCCCGCCACCGCCATGCGCGCGGCGACCACCGCGATACCGGCAATCTGGCGCACATCGAAGCGCGCGCTGTAGGTGGTCGGCTTCGGCCGGGGAATGGTGCGTTCGACCGCGCGACCCGAGCCCACCCAGGCAGCGAAGCCACCGTCGAGCACGGCTACGCGCTCATGGCCGAGCAGTCGCAGCATCCACCACAGACGCGCGGCGTAGGCGCCGTCGGCAGCGTCGTAGGCCACGACCTGCGTGCTCGGCGAAATGCCCCAGCGCCCGAGCCGCGCGCAGAACGTCGCCGCGTCGGGCAACGGGTGACGGCCGCGCCCGGTGCGAGTCAGATCGGACAGATCGCGATCCAGATGCGCAAACACTGCGCCGGGCAGGTGCGCCGCCAGATAGGCGTTCTCGCCCGTGCGCGTATCGCGCAGATCGTGACGGCAGTCGACCAGCACGACCGGCTGGCTCCCCAGCGCCAGGGCGAGTTCTTCGCAGGAAACCAGTGTCTTGGCGTGCATCTCGATCAGGCGTCCACGGGGGGAGGGATGCGCGCCACGAAGGCTCGCAGGTTGAGCAGCATGGCCGCCGTCGCTCCCCAGATGCGATGGCCGCCGAACTCGAACTGCCAATAATGCCGCAAGCGGCCGCGAAATTCTGCGCCTATTCGCACACTGCTCGCCGGATCGAGCAGAAATGCGAGCGGCACCTCGAACGCCTCGTCGACTTCCTCGGGTTGCAGACGGGTGACATGGGCCGGGTCGAGCACGGCCACCACCGGCAATACGCGAAACCCGGTGATGGTTGCGTAGGGGTCGAGAAAGCCCAGCGGACGAATGAGTTCAGCAGCGATCCCGACTTCCTCCTGGGTCTCGCGCAAGGCTGCGGCAACCGGGCCGGCATCGTCGGCATCGAGTCGCCCACCCGGAAACGCGATCTGCCCGGCGTGCTGACGCATGCCCGCGTGGCGCCGCGTCAACAGCAGCTGCGTTCCCTGTGCGCGCGGCACCAACCCGACCAGCACGGCGGCGTCGGCCAGCGGCGCAGGTGGCAGCAGGTCGGCCAGCTCGGCGAGGTTCCAGGGTTCGGATTCCGGCGGAGTGTGCAGCGGGTGCAGCACGGTCTGCAGCGCGGCAAGACCGTCCGGAGGCAGGCTCACGAACGGGTCGCCTCGCGCTCGGGCAGCACCTCATCCATGATGCGCTGACGCTCGACCTCGGCAAGCGTGCCCCAACTGGCGATCTCGGCAAGGGTGCGGAAACAGCCCTGGCATAAGCCGTCCTCGCCCATCGTGCAGACGCCGATGCAGGGCGTCAGGATCGGGCGTGACGCGGGTTTCCAGAACAGCGCAGACATCGCCGACAGGGAGGCCGTCGCGGCAAGGCCGCGACGGCGAACAGCCCTTAGTTCACTTCGATGAGCTTGACGTCGAAGATCACGGCCTGATTGGGGCCGATCGGCGAACGCGGCGAGTCACCGTAGGCGAGATTGGCCGGCAGGTAGACCTCCCAGCGCGAACCGGCCTTCATCAGCGGGATGACCTCCTGAAGGCCCTTGATCGGCGCATCGGCGATCTTCATCGACACCGGCTGGTTGCCCGTGTAGGTGCTGGCGAATTCCTGACCGGTGTACAGCGAGCCACGGAAGTGCAGCTTCACTTCGCTGGTGGACGCCGGACGCGAGCCCGAACCTTCCTCGATCACGCGGTACTGTGCTCCGCTGGGCAGAGCGATCACGCCCGACTTGCTGCGGTTCTCGGCAAGGAACCGATCGCTCTTCGTCTTGTTCTCCGACGAAACGCGCTCGAATTCGCCCTTGGCCTTCTCCAGCATCTGCTGCTGCATCGCTTCGAGCGCGGCACGCATGTCGGCTTCCGGAACCCGCGGATTGGCCTTGGCGTAACCGTCCTGGAATGCCCGCAGCACGGTGGCCACGTCCACGTCCATGCCCTTGTCCTTGAAGTCCCGACCCAGCTCGTAGCCCACCGAGTAGCTCAGCTTGCCCTTCTCGCTGGTGGTGTCCTGCGCCACGACCGCATTCGCGCCCAAGGCTGCGACCAGCGCAACCGTCCAACCCAACTTCATTGAATTCTCCTGAACAGGTAAGCCGCACACCGGCCGTCGCCAGCGGGGGCGCCAAGGATACTCGTGCAGCAGGACGGAAGCCACCAATCCGGGCCTCGCGCCTGCTTTGGCGCGATCTCCCTGACCGCGGATGCGGTACAGAGTTCCCCGGCCCCAGGGCGCTCCCGATCCGCCGGCCACGACGCCGTGGCACCCGCGACCCGCGGTGAAAGCAGGTTCTATAAGATGCAGGTTTTCAGGAGAACCGCCATGGCCTTCCGAAACCTGCTGACCGAAGACCGCGGCGCCGTGCGCGTCGTGACCCTGAACCGCCCGGAGAAGCTGAACGCGCTGAATCGGGCCACCCTCGCCGAGCTGCACCTGGCCTTCGACCAGGCTGCCGCTGACGATGCCGTCCGCGTGATCGTGCTCACCGGCGCGGGCGACAAGGCGTTCGTGGCTGGGGCGGACATCAGCGAACTGGCGGAGCAGACGCCGGTCCAGGCGCGCGAGCTGTCGCGTTTTGGCCAGCAGCTCATGAGCAAGATCGAAACCCTGGGCAAGCCGGTGATTGGCCGGATCAACGGCTATTGCCTCGGCGGCGGGATGGAACTGGCGATGGCCTGCCACCTGCGCATCGCCAGCGAGAAGGCGCGCTTCGGTCAGCCCGAGGTGAATCTCGGGCTGATCCCGGGCTTCGGCGGCACCCAACGCCTGCTCCGTCTGGCTGGCCGCACCGCGACCCTGGGCCTGTGTCTCACCGGATTGCAGATCGATGCCGCGCACGCCCACCGACTCGGCATCGTCAACAGCGTGGTCGATCACGACGAGCTCGAGGGTGAGGTCATGAAGCTGGCCGAGACTCTGGCTGGCCTGGCCCCCCAGGCCTTGCGCGGCGTCATCGACGCCGTGGTGGTCGGCGGCGAGAGCGCGCTGCCGGTCGGGCTGGAATTCGAGACCCAGGCCTTCGCCGTGGCCTTCGCCACGGAAGACATGCGCGAAGGGACGTCGGCGTTCCTGGCACGGCGGAAGCCGGAATTCCGCGGTCGCTGAAACGAGACGTTCAGCGCGGGAGCGACCGATGTTCGGAGGATTGCGCCTGGCGCCCCACAAGGAGGCGGCCGACGCCCCGATGCGCCGCATCGAAGCCGTCGAAAGCCTGCAGGTCTCGATGCTGCAGCACAGCGGACGGCCAGCACGACCGGTGGTGCAGGTGGGCGACCGGGTTCGACGCGGCGACCTGCTCGGCGCAGCGGCCGACGTCCGATCGGCACCGGTGCACGCGCCGATCGACGCCGTGGTCGAAGCCATCGTCGAACAGCCATCCTGGCTGCCCAGCGCCGACGCGATCCTGCACGTGCATCTTCGGCGCACGGATTCCGCCGGAGCACCTCGCTGCCTTGCGCCGCTCGGCGAATGCACCGATGCCGAGGCCTTGCGCGAGCGCGTGCGCGAGGCAGGTATCGTCGGACTGGGCGGCGCCGGTTTCCCGACCGCGGACAAGCTGGGCGGTGATCGAAGCGTCCTGATCCTCAACGGCGTCGAGTGCGAGCCGCATATCGCCTGCGACGACCGCCTGCTGCGCGAGGATGCACGCGCGGTGCTTGGCGGCGGCCGCTGGCTGGCGCGCATCTGCGGCGCACAGCAGGTCCTGATCGCTGTCGAGGACTCCATGCACGCCGCGATCGACGCCTTGCGCGCGGTCTTGGCCGACTTTCCCGGAATCACGCTGCGCGTGGTGCCCGATCGCTATCCGCAGGGCGGCGAACGCCAGCTCATTGCCACGCTGTGCGGCGTCGAAGTTCCGGCCGACGGACTGCCGCGCGACGTCGGCATCCTGGTGGCGAATGTGGCCACCGCAGCGGCGACGCATGCAGCGATCGAGCGCGGCGAACCATTGACCCGACGCTGGGTCAGCGTCAGCGGCGATGCGGTGGCCGCGCCTGGCGTGTTCGAGGTGCCGATCGGGCTGCCGGTCGCCGAGCTCGTGGCGGCCGCAGGCGGCTACACGGCCGACGCCGTGCACCTGCTGCTCGGAGGCTCGATGATGGGCACCGCCCTGCCCGACGACGCCGCACCGATCGGCAAGCTGCACAACGCCGTCACCGTGCTGCGTGCGCGTGCCGGTTCCACGGCTCCTGCCCTGCCCTGCATCCGCTGCGGCGCCTGCGCCGACGCGTGTCCGGTGCGCCTGCTGCCGCAGCAATTGCATGCGTTCAGCCGCGCGGAAGACGACGGCCGTCTGCAGGCGCAGGGTCTGTTCGCCTGCATCGAATGCGGCTGCTGCGATCCGGTCTGCCCCAGCGGCATTCCGCTGACGGCGCAGTTTCGTCAGGCCAAGCAGCGCATACAGCTCGAGGCAGTGCAGCGGGTGCAGGCCGACACAGCGCGCCAGCGCCATGAACTGCGCCAGCAACGTCTGCTCGAGACCGAGGCGCTCCGCGCAGAACGGCGCGAGGCGCGTCGTCAGCAGGTGACGGATCCGATTCAGGCTGCGCTGGCGCGGGCGCGTGCCAAGGCTGCCGGCGAGCGCGAGCCGCCGGCATGAAGCCCGTGTTTGTTGCCGCCCCCGGGCCGCTGCCCTCGCCGCGACGCAGCGTTCGCGCGCTGATGGTCGAAGTGCTGCTGGCGCTGACACCCAGCGTGCTGGCCATGACCTGGCTGTTCGGGCCCGCCGTGCTCATCCAGGTCGGCTGGTGCGCCCTGGTCGCATGGCTGGTTGAATGCGCGTGCCTGCGCTGGCGCGGATTGCCGATGCGACCGGCGGCCGTGGATGGCAGCGCCGTGCTTGCCGGCGTGCTGTTCGCACTCTGTCTTCCGCCGACCGCGCCGTGGTGGATCGCCGTGTTCGGGCTCGTCTTCGCCATCGGTCTGGCCAAGCATCTGTTCGGCGGCCTGGGGCACAATCTGTTCAATCCGGCCATGGCGGGCTATGCCGCGGCGCTGATCAGTTTCCCCGCGGTACTGGCGGTGTGGCCGCCCACCGGTGAGACGGCGCCCGGCTGGCAGCAGGCTTGGTACGCGTGGCTGGGCTGGGTGGACAACGTCGACGCGTTCGCCCAGGCGACGCCGCTCGATGCCGCGCGAGCGCTCGCCCGGCAGGGGCTCAGTCTGGGAGAGATCACGCAGCATGTGCACTGGCATGCCGCCTCCTCCGAGGGTTGGCAAGCGATGGCGTTCGCGACTGCCGCGGGAGGCGCCTGGCTCGCCGCGCGCCGAGTGATTCCCTGGCAGACCCCTATTGCCGTGCTGACCGGCATGGTGCTGATCGGCGGCGCGCTGCATGGCTGGGATGCCGACACCTATGCCTCGCCGATGACCCACCTGACCTCGGGCGGCGCGCTGCTTGCGGCGGCCTTCATCGCCACCGACCCGGTCACCGGCTGCACGACGCCGCGCGGCCGATGGTGCTTCGGCCTTGGCGTCGGCGCCCTCACCGTGCTGATCAGGCAGTTTGGCCTGTACCCGGATGGCGTCGCCTTTGCCGTGCTGATCATGAATGCCGCGGCGCCGTGGATCGACCTGCACACGCGACCGCGCATGCTTGGCGAATCGCCATGAGCGGCACGGATGCGAGTCACGAAGACACTCCGCGCGGTGCCGGCCTGCTCGGTGCAGTGCGTCTGCTGATCATCGCCGCGCTGGTGATCGGCGCGCTGGAACTGGTACGTCGCGTGACCCTGGAGCCGATCGAGATGGCGCGCCAGGCGGAGCGCAGGCGCGCGCTCGACGTCGTGCTGCCCACCCACCGATACGACAACGCTCCGCTCGACGACGCGATCAGCGTTGACGCCGGCGCACTGGGGCCGGGCCTGCATCGCGTCCTGCGCGCCCGTCTGAATGGCGCGCCGTCGGCACTGGTCCTCGAGGTGACCGCCACGGGCGGCTATTCGGGCCCGATCGAGCTGCTGGTGGCGGTGGACGCGCAGCAACGCATCCTCGCGGTGCGCGTCACCGAACACCATGAGACACCCGGGCTCGGTGACGGCATCGACCGTCACGTCGATGACTGGATCGACGACTTCGCCGGGCGTTTCCTCGGCCAGCCGCCGGCCGATCAATGGGCCGTGCGCAAGGATGGCGGACGCTTCGACGAATTTGCCGGTGCCACCGTGTCCCCGCGCGCAGTGGTGCAGGCGGTACGGCATTGTCTCGAATTCACCGCGCAGCACGCTGCGGACTTGTACGCCGCGCCCGCAGGCGCCACGCTGCAGCGATGAGCGCGACCCTTGCACCTGCCCTGCGGGCGACCGACCTCGTTGGGGACGGACTGTGGCGACGCAACGTGGGCCTGGTCCAGTTGCTCGGCCTGTGCCCCCTGCTCGCCGTCAGCGGTACCGCCGTGCATGCGCTGGGGCTTGGGCTGGCCTCGATGCTTTGCCTGACGGTGACCGCAGCCTGCGTCTCGGCGCTGCGCGGTCTCGCCGGTCGCGACGTGCGCATCCCGCTGTTCGTGATGATCATTGCCAGCGTGGTCACCGCAACCGAGCTGCTGATGCATGCTTTCCTGCCTGCCTTGCACGCCGTGCTCGGCATTTTCGTACCCCTGATCGTCACCAACTGCGCGCTGATGGCGCGTGCGGAATCGTTCGCGTCGAAGCACCGGATCGGCCCGGCGATGCTCGACGGCTTCGCGATGGGACTGGGTTTTCTGCTGGTACTGCTGGTGTTGGGCTGCACCCGTGAGCTGCTCGGTCGCGGCAGCCTGTTCGCCGGGGCCGGAGCACTGCTTCACCTGCCCTGGTTGAGCCTGCAGATCGACGGCTACCGCGGCCCCCTGCTGTTCGTGTTGCCGCCCGGCGCCTTTCTGGTGCTGGCCGCGCTGATCGCGGCCAAGCAGTCGATCGACCTCAAGCGCGCAGGCCCGCCATGAAAGCGGCCGACCGGGAGGCTTTCTTTGCACGGCTGGCGGAGATCAACCCGCATCCGACGACGGAGCTGGAGTACACCACACCGTTCGAACTGCTGATCGCCGTGATGCTCTCGGCCCAGGCCACTGACGTATCGGTCAACCTCGCCACGCGCAAGCTGTTCCCGGTGGCGCGCACACCGCAGGCGATCCGCGATCTCGGCGAGGAACGGCTGAAGGCGTACATCAACCGCATCGGCCTGTTCAACAGCAAGGCCAAGCATGTGATCGCCACCTGCGACATCCTGCTGCGCGAGCACGGTGGCGAAGTGCCGCGCGATCGCGGCGCGCTCGAGTCGCTGCCGGGCGTCGGTCGCAAGACCGCCAACGTGGTACTGAACACCGCGTTCGGCGAACCGACCATGGCCGTCGATACCCACATCTTCCGGGTGGCGAATCGAACCGGACTGGCGCCGGGCAAGACACCGCTGGCGGTCGAGAAGGCCCTGCTCAAGCGGATACCGCCGCACTATCTGAAGGATGCACACCACTGGCTGATCCTGCATGGACGCTACACCTGCAAGGCGCGCAAGCCATTGTGTGCCGCGTGCCCGGTGCGCAGCTGGTGTCGCTACAAGTCCAAGACCGTCGCGAAAAACTGAACGAAACATAAATCTGATACGCTGCCCGCGCACCACTCGAACCGCTTCGCCGCACTAGTCCGATGAACCCCGTGTCGTGCGCGCCAGGTGGATGAAGCGTGATGCACCCTGGACTTCGATGCGGGTTATCCTTCGGGCAGATCGGCGAACGCTGATCGGCTCGAAAGTTTTCCCGGCCACGGAAGGTCGGACCGCGAGGCAGGCGCCACGGCAGCTGCTTCGCTGAAGTCGAGTCCGGACCCGTGTCCGGTCCCGGCGTGGGGTGACAGGTCCCGGAAGGGCCGGGTCGCATCCATCGAGCATGGAGTGGACGGTGACGGCGAGTTTCACAGCCAACGACATCGAGGCAGCACGCGGCGGCGACGCCGGTGCGCTTGCGCGCCTGCTCGGCGCCGAGCGTCGCAAGGTCGTTCGCTACGCCGAACGCCACTGCTCGGTGAACGATATCGAAGACGCCGTCCAGGAAACCCTGCTCATCGCCAGCCGGCAGATCCGTCAGCTTCGCGTCGTCGAAGCGTTCAACGGCTGGCTGTTCCGCATCGTCAAGCGCGAATGCGATCGCATGAAGCGGTTCTGGCGCACCCACGTCCACGACTACGACCCGGAGCGTCCGATGGAACAGCCCGTTCAGGTTCCCGTCGACGAACTGCGCCAGGACCTTCTCTGCGCCATCGAATCGCTGCCTGCGCACTACCGCGAGGTGCTGCTGCTGCGTGACGTGCAGGAATACACCATCGACGAGATCTGTGCTGCCACCGAGCTCACCCGCGAGGCGGCCAAGGCCCGCCTGCATCGTGCCCGCGTCCTGGTCCGCGAGTACCTGAATCCGTGAACCCCGTCTGCTGCGTACTGCGCGACGAGGTTCTTCGTCATTCCCGCCCATCCGGGCGGGTACCACTGCGGGCGCCCGCCCGCTCATCGTTCAATGAGGGAGTCACACAGTTATGAGCAACAAGCGCATTCAGACCCTGTCGATCGCCGTGGGCGCCGCTTTCATCGGTTCGCTGGCCATGAGCCAGGCCGCTTCCGCGTCCAGCTTCTCGGTATCCGATCTCGACCAGGGCTATCAGCTGGTCGGCGACAAGGCCGCCGAAGGCAAGTGTGGTGAAGGCAAGTGCGGCGAAGGCAAGAAGGACGCCGAAGGCAAGTGCGGCGAAGGCAAGAAGGCCGAAGGCAAGTGCGGTGAAGGCAAGTGCGGCGAAGGCAAGAAGGACGCCGAGGGCAAGTGCGGCGAGAAGAAGTAATCGCGTCGGACTTTCCATCATGAGTCTGCAAGCTCTCGAACCTTCGAGCGCCGGACTCGGTCTGCGGCGGGCCCTGTTGGGCCCGCTGCTGGACCAGGCCGACGCGGTGTGCGACTTCCTCGAGGTCGCGCCGGAAAACTGGATCGATCTGGGCGGCCGCACCGGTCGGCGTTTCGCCGAAGCCTGTGAGCGCTATCCGCTGATCTGCCATGGCCTGTCGCTGTCCATCGGTGGCCCCGATGCACTCGACGAGACCTTCCTGCACAAGCTGCGGCGTTTTCTCGACAAGTTCGACGTACCGATCTACAGCGAGCACCTGAGCTACTGCACCGATGGCGGCCATCTCTACGATCTGATGCCGATTCCGTTCACCGACGAGGCGGTGCAGTACGTCGCCGGGCGCGTTCGACGCGTGCAGGAAATTCTCGGCCGACGCATCGCGCTGGAGAACGTTTCCTACTATGCCGCCCCGCACCAGGAGCTGCGCGAGATCGATTTCGTGCGCGCGGTGCTGGAGGAGTCCGACTGCGACCTTCTGCTCGACGTCAACAACATCTACGTCAACAGCGTGAACCACCGCTATGACGCGATCGAATACCTGCATGCGCTGCCTGCCGAGCGCGTGCGCTACATTCACGTCGCGGGCCACTACCGCGAAGCCGAAGACCTGATCGTCGATACCCACGGTGCGGCGGTGGTCGACCCGGTGTGGGCGCTGCTCGATGCAGCCTACGCGCACGTCGGCGTACAACCGACCCTGCTCGAACGCGACTTCAACATTCCTGCGATGGAAGAGCTCGCGCGCGAGATCGCCGTCATTCGCGGCTACCAGCGCCAGCACGCCTCCTCGGCGACGCCGACCCGTCACGCGGTCGCCTGACGCATGCGTCCGCTCGAAGCACCAGCGCGTCTGCAGGCCCAGCAGGTCGCCTTCGCCGCGCATCTGCGCGACCCCGAACACGCCCCGGCGCCGGCCAATATCGAGGATCGCCGCATGGCGATCTATCGCGAGCTGTTCTACAACAGCCTCGAGGGCATCCTGGCGAACAACTTTCCGGTCATCCGCGGCCTGCGTGACGACGCGACCTGGCACGCGCTGATTCGCGATTTCTATCGCGAGCATCGCTGCCATACACCGATGTTTCCGGAAATCGCGCGCGAGTTCCTGCGCTACCTGGAGCTGCGCGCCGAACAAGGTCGAGGCGATCCGGACTTCCTGCTCGAACTCGCCCACTACGAGTGGGTCGAGTTGGCGCTTTCGATCGACGACAGCGAACCCGAGGCAGCCGCCATCGACCCCGATGGCGACCTGCTTGACGGCGTGCCCGTGGTCTCGCCGTGGGCGTGGCCGCTGGCGTACCGCTATCCGGTCCACCAGATCCGCGCTGACTTCCAGCCCGACGCCGCGCCCGAGCAACCGACTTTCCTGCTGGTGCTGCGTGGCAGCGACGAAGACGTGCACTTCAAGTCGATCGACGCGCTGAGCTTTCATCTGATCCAGCGGCTTGCCGACAACGCACCACGGCACAATGGCCGCAGCGTGCTGGCCAACCTGGCCGCCGAACTCGGCGTGGCTGATGTCGATGCGTTCGTGGTTTCGGGGGCCCAGCTGCTCTCCCAGCTGCGTCAGCGCGAAGCCATCCTGGGCGCACGCCTCGACTAGAGCGCGAACCGAAACCGACGCTCGCCGCCTCTTAGGGGACAGGACGGCGCCAACCCAGTCGAGGAATCGCGCCTGACCGCCCCTGCTGGCTGCCGCCAGCTGCTGCACCATCACTGAGGAATCGTTCGTGGACAAGTTCATTTCACTCTGGCAGGCCATCGTCGACCGGCTCGAAGGCCTCGGCCAATGGCTCGCACCGCTCGCCCTGCGCATCGTGCTGTTCTGGGAATTCTTTGAAGCAGGACGCGAGAAATTCACCGGCAGCAACTGGTTCATGGACATCCAGGGCCAGTTCCCGTTTCCCTTCAACGTCGTGCCCAGCGGCATCAGTTGGACGATCTCGACCTGGTTCGAGCTGATCGGCTCGATCGCCATCCTGCTCGGACTCGCGACGCGCTTCTTCGCCTTCGGCATGTCGGTGCTGACCATCGTCGCGATTGCCGCCGTGCACTGGCCGAGCGACTTCATGGGCGTGGCCGAACTGCTGATGGGCTACGCCATCACCGACAAGGGCCACGGCAACTACAAGCTGCCGCTGATCTTCCTGATCATGCTGCTCCCGCTGGTGCTGCGCGGTGGCGGCAAGCTCAGCGTCGATGCCCTGCTCACCCACCTGCTCAAGGCGCAGGCCTCGACGCAGCCGAACGCCGACGGATACGCCTGGGGATTCCTTGCCGTGGCCATGGGCCTGCCGGCGGCCATGCTGCTGCCGACGGTGGGTTTTGCCCTCGCCGGTGCCGGCGTGCTGCTGATCGTCGCCACGCGCTTCCTCAAGGCCTGATCGACTCAGGCGCAGCCGGGTCGTCGAGGACCCGGCTGCTATCCTTGGCGGATGAACAACGCTGCTTCATCCGCCCGCATGAGCCAACGCTTTCGCGGTTTCCTGCCCGTCATCGTCGACGTCGAGACCGGCGGTTTCGACTGCACGCGGCACGCCCTGCTCGAGATTGCGGTCTGTCCGATCCAGATGGACGCCGACGGCGACGTGCACCCGGGCCCGATCGCGTCGACCCACGTCACGCCCTTTCCCGGCGCCGAGCTCGACCCACGCGCGCTGGAAGTCACCGGCATCGACGTCGACCATCCTTTTCGCAACGCCCTGGGCGAGCGCGACGCGCTGAATCACGTGTTCGCGCCGGTACGCCAGGCCATGCGCCAGGCCGATTGCCAGCGCGCCATCCTGGTCGGCCACAACGCTTCGTTCGACCTGGGGTTCCTCAACGCCGCGGTGACGCGTTCCCAGCACAAGCGCAACCCGTTTCACCCGTTCAGCACCTTCGACACCGTGACCCTGGCCGGACTCGCGTATGGCCAGACCGTGCTCGCGCGCGCCGTCGAAGCCGCCGGTCTGGACTGGGACGCCAGCCAGGCCCATTCGGCGGTGTACGACACCGAGCGCACCGCCGCGCTGTTCTGCCGCATCGTCAACCGCTGGCGCGCGCTCGGCGGCTGGCCGTCCGCCGCACCGACCGACTTGAACGCGGCCGCGACCGACCCGACGTACGACGAAGATCACGCCAGCCCGGAGTCCCCCGCCCATGCCGATCTATGAGTACCGAGCGACCGCGGGCGGGTGCGTCAAGTGCCAGCACGGATTCGACCGCCTGCAGAAGCTCAGCGAGGACGACCTCGCGACCTGCCCCGACTGCGGCGCGGCGATCACCCGGGTGATCGCGGCACCGGCGCTGGCGATCGGCGGCGCACACCTGCTGCAGGAGAAGCGCATCGGCGACAAGGGCTTCACCCAGTACAAGAAGATCGGCAAGGGCGTCTACGAAAAAACGGCCGGCAAGGGGCCGGACATCATTCGCGGCGACTGAATGGCGCCCATGCATCGGCCCGGCTGATGCGCTCGGTGCCCGTCGCTGATCCCGGGTTCAGCGACGAGGAAGACGATCGGGCTCCGCTCATCGGCTGGATAGGCGATGTCTCACCACGACGCACGGCCGGGCTCTCGACATGACGGTGCGCCGCGGCATCGCCCGGGCACACGTCCAGCCTGCGCCCTGGCTGCTCCAGCGTGCCCGCCAGGCTTGCCCTCACAGTTTTTCATCAATTCGCATCAGTTCTGACTTGCGCGTCTGGCACCGCGGGATAGCGTGAACGGCAGCTTGCGCGGTGGAGTACTCCCGACGCGCGCTGCCCAGAAACCTGAGCGAGCACCGATGCACCAACAGCAACCCTCTCCGTCTGACCGCGAATGCAGTGGCGTCGGCATGTCTGCATGGATGCTGGCCGGATGCCTCACGGCGGCCGCCGCAGTCGCAGCCCCCACCGCGATCGATGTACCCGATGCACGCTTGATCGTGCCGACCTTCGAGCCGTGCAACTTCCCGTCTTCACCGGTGACGGCAGCGCTCGACGACCACCGCCTGGCGGCGGACAAGACCAGCAGCTTCGACCGCCGCCCCGAAACCGTGCAGCGCATCGTCAATCGCTTCCACGTGGTGCGTCGTGCCGACGGCAGCGGCGGCGTCGACGAGAACCTGATCGACGCGATGATGCTCGACCTCAACTACGGCTTCCGCAACACGCCATTCGTGTTCGTGCGCGATCCGGACATCGTCTATCTCGACAACGACACCTGGTACCAGAACTTCCCGAACTTCCAGAGCGCTTTCGACATGATCAGCGCGAACCAGGTACCGGGCATCATGAGCTGGTACGTCACACCCAACGTCAACGGCGCGGTCGCCGGCACCTGGATCCTGCCTGCCTCGCCGCATCGCGGCATCCTGATGGCCTACAACACGATCGGCAATCCCGCCAACATCGTGACGCCGACCCATGAGATGGCGCACATCTTTCAGGTCTACCACCCGTACGAAACCGCGTTCGCGGCGGAGTGCGCCAATGGCAGCAACTGCGGATTCGCCGGCGACCTGGTCTGCGACACGCCTGCCTCGCCGCGCGTCTTCAACGCCAATACGACGGCTACGGGCATCTACTTCGGCAATCAACGCGGCCCGTGCCCGAACGACGCGATCTACGCGCCGAACCCGCGCCTGTACATGGACGTCGGCTGGGATGCCGGGCACATCCTGCGCAATGAGTTCAGCCAGGGCGAGATGGACCGGGCCATGAGCTTTCTGTCGCCGACCTCGCTCTACCCGGTGGCCGACCTGGTCGGCCCGCAGCGACCGGACATCCTGGTCGACTGCGACGGCAACGGTGCGGACGACATCAACGAGATTCTGGACGGTCGCAAGGCCGATCTCGGCCACGACCTGCGCCCTGACGTCTGTCAGACCTTTCCGCGCGAAGGCGACCTGATCGTCACCGGCATGTCACCGAACCCGAATCGATTGCGCTACTACGATGGCACCGATGGGCGCTGGCGCGGCGATCTTTGGAACGGCATGAGTTTCGTGCATCAGGCGCGCACCGGACCGGACGGTCTGGTGTACCTCACCCGCCTGAACATCGTGCAGCGGGTCGATCTCGCCACCGGGCGCACCGTGGACAACTTCATTGATGGGGTGCTGCAGAACTCGGGCACCTTCGTCGACATCCTGTTCGAGCCGGACGGCAATATCCTGCTGCTCGACAACTCCACCCGGATCGTCCGCCGCTACAGCGGGCAGAACGGCGCGTTTCTCGGCAACTTCTTCACCATCCAGCCATCCGGTTTCGCACCGAAGTACATGGAGTTCGGTCCCGACGGCAACCTCTACATCGTCGGCAACGGCAGCGCAGGCAATCGCGTGCTGCGCTACGACGCCGCGAGCGGGCAGTCGATGGGCGAATTCGTCTCTGCCGGATCGGGCGGACTGGGCTCCGGACAGGGTCTCGTGTTCCGCGGCGCGCACCTGTACGTCTCCAACGCCAGCGCCAACAACGTGCTGCGATTCGACGCGCAGACCGGCGCGTTCGATCGAGCGTTCGTCTCCACCGCCGGCAACGGCGGGTTGAGCAATCCGCACAGCCTTCGCTTCGGCCCGGACGGGAACCTGTACGTGGCGTCGCGCGGCACCCACTCGGTGAAGCGCTACGACGGACAAAGCGGCGCCTACCTCGGCGATTTCGTCGCCGCCGGCGCCGGCGGTTCCCCCGGCACCGGCGGCCTGGCCCAGCCAGCCGGCATCGAGTTTGCCCGGGTCGAGGCGCCGCCAGGCGAGTCCATCCGTTTCGCCATGAGTGGCGCATGGGCCAATCCCGACACGCTGGGTCAGGGGCTGCTGATCGAGGTCATCGAGAGTCGACAGGTACTCGACGCGGGATGGTTCACCTACGAGCCGCCGGGTGTCGACGACGCGCCACCGCCGGACACGCATCGTTGGGTGATCGCCTTGGGTGGCTACACTGGCGACACCGCCGAGCTCGACCTGCTGAGCTTCGACGGCGGTCACTTCAACGAGGCCAGCGCGGTTCACGACACGGTGGTGGGACACGCCACCCTGCGCTTCAGCTCGTGCTCGGATGCACAGCTCACCTACGCCTTTGAATCGGGCCCCTCGGGCGTCATGCCGCTGCGCAAGCTCACCTCCGATGCCGCCTGCCGTGCCCAGACCCGGGAGAACACGCCGTGAACCGACGTCATCCATCGCGTTCGTCTGCGGGTCGACGCTTCCGATGCGCGGGTCGCGTACTCGCATGCCTGGGATGGCTTTGCGCACACCCCGCGTCGGCGCAGTCCACCGTCATCAACGCCGGTCTGACCGGATCGTGGTCCGACCCCGGTACGCCGGGCCAGGGTTTCTTCATCGATGTCGACCCGGAGCAGCACATCGTCTTCCTGGCCTGGTTCACCTGGGGCGCGCCCCGACCCGAACAGACCGCGCTGATCGGGCCCTCCACCCATCGCTGGTACGTGGCCGTGGGCGGCTTCAGCGAGGGCGACGCGGGGATCGAACTGACCCTGAGCGAAACCGAAGGCGGCGCGTTCGACCGGCCGAGTGAATTCGGCGATCGCGTGATCGGCAACATAACCCTGACGTTCACCTCCTGCACCGAGGCCGTCGCGGACTTCCGCTTCGATGAGCCCTCGCGCAGCGGTCGTATCGACCTGGCCCGCCTGGGCGACGATGTTCACTGCACGCTGACGGAAGCGCGCTAGGTTTTTCGGGTTCGAGCGAACCCGCGCGGCGGAGCAGAAGGCGTCGGTTCGCGGCATAGGCTTGGCACGCGGGTGTTGCCGCGGGTGCCGATGCCGCGAGTCGTGCACTGGCCGGCTCAAGATTCGGCGTGGTGGATGTCGGCCGCGAACGTCGCGCCGGTTCGCGCTGTATGGCAGCCGGATGCGAAGGCAGCGCCTCGCCGCGGGCCCATCATGGGCGGTCTGCCTTGGACAGCTGCCCGGGAGGACGCCATGATGCGCAGCAGGAACGAGCAAGCACTGGACCATGCCCGACTCGAAACCCGCCGACCCGACCAGACACGACCTCGGCCAGCTGTTCACCGACCTGGTTCGATTCCAGGTCAAGCTGCTGATCGATGCCGCACGCGACGTCGTGTTGGTGCCCACCGCACTGATTGCTGCCGGCCTCGACGTGCTGCTGCGCCGCTGGCAGCGTCCGGTGCTGTTCTATCGCGTGCTGCAGCTGGGCGAACGCAGCGAACGCCTGATCGATCTCTGGTCGGTGCTGTATGCGCGCGCCGGGCCACCGCCCGCTCGGGTCGATGCGGTGCTCAACGATGTCGAGGCGGCGATGCGCGATCCGGCCTACGGCAAGCACCGCGCGCGCGTGCTCAAACGTTGGCTGGCGCGGCGCTGGCGGCACGAAACCGCGCGCCTGGCCGAGCGCGCGCCTGGCCTCGGGCCGGCTGCCAGCGACAGCGCCGAGCAACAACCCGACGAGAACAAGCCGTGAACACGTACCGCACCATTCTCGTCCGACGCACGCTTGCCGCCCCGGCCGATGCCGTCTTCGCCATCCTTGCCGACCACGCCGGCTACACGCGTTTTCCCGGGGTGCGTTCGGCCATCGTGACTCAGCCGGGCCTGGACGATCCCGACGGACTCGGCGCGATCCGCGAGGTGTATCTGGGTTCCGCCTGGTTCCGCGAGGAGATCACCGCATTCGAACCGGGCCGGCGACTCGAATACCGCATTCTCGACTCACGCCCACCGATCGAGCACCTGATCGGACGCATTACCCTGGCGCCCGCCGAATCGGGATGTGCCGTCGAATGGCTGTCGACCTTCCGCATCACCACGCCTCTGGTCGGCGGCATCATGACCGTGATCGCGCAATGGCAAATGGGCAAGGGTTTCGCCAGCGCACTCAAGGCGGCCGACCGTCTCGCGCTGGCTCGATCGGACTAGACAGCCTGCCGGCGGCGCCGCGACTCGCTGCGGCGCACATCTCCCACGCCGCGCGCAGCGACCCGTTCAGGATCACTGCGCGGGGCTCCTGCCTCCCATTGGGCGACAGCGCGGTGTTCGACCGAATGGCGGTTTCCGCCGACCGTGGCTACAGCTTCACCGCCACTTCGTCGTCCCGCACCACTTCGACTTCCATCGAACTGCTGCCGGCACGCACCCGGTAGCGACCGACGGGCAGCGTGACGGACGGCCCGCCGACCAGCCCGGTGGCAATCACCTTGCCGTCCTGCTCCACGGCATACGAGCGCGCCACCGCCTGGCGCAGGCTGCGGCCGAGCGTGTCGGCATCGGGCGCGGACAGGTACGCACCCCCACCTGCCTGGGCCCAGCGCTTGAAGTCGCGCACCACGGCGTGTTCATCGACGGCAAAACCGACCACGTTCACCACCACATCCAGACCGGCGGCGCGCAGCTTGCCGATCTCGGCCACCGGATCACCGTCGCAGGTTTCCTCACCATCGGTCAGCAGCACCACCACGGCCGGGCCCTGATGCCCGGCGAGGTCGCCGCGCACGCCCGCGAGCGACTGCGCAATGGGCGTCCGTGCCAGGTTCTTGGCCTGAATGCCGGCGAGTTTCTGCCGGATGCGGTCGCGCTGCCCCGCACCCCGGGGCACGACCAGTTCGGTATCGCAGGCGTCAGGCTTGCGATGGCCGAATACGCGCAGCGCAATCGCATCGTCGTCGGTCAGCGCATCGTTCACCAGACCGACGAGCGATTCGCGCGCCAGATCGATGCGGCGCTTGCCGCCCAACTTCTGCAGCATCGAGCCCGAGGCATCGAGCACCAGCATCACGGCGCGCCCCTCTGCCGCAGCAGCAGCCGGCGCCTCGGCGGCCGACAGCACGCGCAGGCTGCCGTGGGCCTGACCGGGCACCACCTCGAGTTTCGCCGAGGCCAGCGACTTGTTGTCCCGGCCGGTGAGGTAGTGCACTTCGTAGCTGCCCGGCTCGTCGGGCGCCTGCAGTTGGGCGGGGTTGCCGCGCTTGCTGTAGCTGTAGTTCAGGTACTGGTCGCTGCGCCCCACCCGGGTGACGGCGAGATAGTCCAGTTCGTTGTCCGGCCCGAGCCAGTTCACCGCGAACTCGGCCCCGGCTTCGACCTGTCCGGGCACGTCGAGATCGGCCGTGGCCGGCTCGACCCGAAGCGGATTGCGCGCGAAGATCGCCTTGCTGTCCGCGCTGTAGAAGCGGATCTCGTAATCACCGGCCTCTTCCGGCGCATTCAGCTCCACCGGTGAAGTCTTGGCGTAGACGTAGTGTCCGTGCTCGCCGACTGCGGCATCGGGTCGCACGATGGTGATGTAGTTGCGCGGATTCTCCGGGCCGCGCCACGACACCCGCAGCTTCGAACCGGCGGTGGTCACCGCGGCCGCCAGCATCGCGGCATCCGCCGCCTTGACGTCGAATCCCGTTCTCGCCAGCGTGTGATTCGCCGATCCGGACAGGTAGCGCACCTCGTACGAGCCCGGCTCGGTCGGCGCCGTCAGCGACAGCGTTCCCGCATTGCCGTTGCGCGTGTACACGTAGTCACCATAGGTACCTTCCTCGGCACCGGCCGGCACGATCGTGATGTATTCGTTCGAGCCGCTCGGACCCTGCCACTCGATCTTCACCAGGGTGCCGGGCTCGACGATCGAGGCGGCGGAGACCTTGGCCACTACCGCGGTCACCTTGATCGGCCGCTTGGCCAGGGTCGGATAGGGTATGTCCGGCCCGAGCAGGCGCAGTTCATAACGCCCGGTTTCGGCGGGTGCGCGCAGCTTGGCCTTGCCCGAGCGCACGTAGGAGTACGACTCGTAGGCGCCTTCGGCCAGCTCCGGCGCGACGATGGTCACGAAGCTGCGCTCCGGCACGGTGCCGGCCACGCTGATTTCGAGATTCTGGTCCATCGGCACCTGGTCCGGCGCCTGCAGCGTCTGCGCCACGGCAGTGACAGAGAGCATCGCGCACAGAAGGGTGAGCAGACAGCGGGCAGCAGAAGCAACGTACGAACGCATCGCGAGATTCCAGAGCGCAGGGATCCCTACCCTAGTCTCGCCGCTTCCCCGGGATCAAGTGTGGCCCAGCGCAGTCGCCCACGCAGCCCGGCGGAAGAATCGGGCATGCCCAGCCTTGGAACCCATCGGGAAGGTCGCGCCCGGGTCGGGAATGATTTCGCTCCTACACGAGCACCGACGTTCAGAGAGTTGTAGGAGGGGATTCATCCCCGACACGGGCGCCTGCCTGCCGCGCCCGGGCAAACACGCCATCCCACTGCGGATCCATCACCCGGCCTGACGCTGCCTAAGCGCCTAGAACACCGCGACGCCGGTCGCCAACGTCGCGCCTGGGTCGGGAATGAATTCCCTCCTACACGAGCACCGACGTTCGGAGAGTTGCAGGAGGGGATTCATCGCCGACACGGGCGCCTGCTCGCCGCGCGCCGGGGCAAACACGCCACCCGGCTGCG
>JAGRJY010000092.1 GCA_020442465.1 Lysobacterales bacterium | reverse complement strand
CCCCTGCTCGCAGCCTGTGCGCGAGCGGGCGTGCCGGCCGAGGTGCTGGCCTGGGACGACCCAACCGTCAGCTGGGGGCGCTTCGATGCCGTTCTGCTCCGCTCGACCTGGGACTACACCCAGCGGCGCGGCGCGTTTCTCGAATGGTGTGCGGCGGTGGAAGGCGTGTCTCACCTGTTCAATCCGGTTGAGGTCGTGCACTGGAACACCGACAAGCGCTATCTGCTTGAACTCGCGCGGTCGGCGGTTCCGGTGGTCCCCTCCTTGGTCCTGCAGCCAGGCGAGCCATGGGATGCCGAGCCGTGGCCAGATGGCGAGGTGGTGGTCAAGCCCTGCGTCGGTGCCGGCGCGCGCGACGCGGCCCGGTTCGCAGCCGAGGCACGCGATGCGGCCATCGAGCATGCCCGACGGCTGCTCGGTCGCGGGCAATCAGTGCTGGTCCAGCCCTATCTTCCCGGCGTCGACGACTATGGCGAAACCGCGCTGATCCACATCGCCGGCAAGTACTCGCATGCGATCCGCAAGGGTCCGCTGCTGTCGGCAAGCGCGGGCGCGTCGCAGGCCCTGTTCGCCGAAGAGTCCATCCAGCCACGCATCGCCACCGACGCCGAACACGCCGTGGCCGAACGCGCACTCGCTGCCCTGCCCCACGCGCCCTTGTACGCGCGGGTCGACCTGCTGCCGAGCGCGGAAGGGCCAAGGCTGCTCGAACTCGAGCTGGTCGAACCCTCGCTGTTCTTCGATGCCAGCGAAGACGCCGCGGATCGCCTCATTGCCGCCCTGATTGATCGCCTGCACGCCCTGAACGAACACGCCTGAACGGGTATCATGCGCAGTCCGGCCCGAGGCCGGTTTCAAATCTTGCTAGGAAGCCTCCCTGATGAAGATTCTGGTCGCCTACAAGCGCGTCGTGGACTACAACGTGCGAATCCAGGTGAAGCCCGACGGCTCGGGCGTCGTCACCGACGGAGTCAAGCTGTCGCCGAACCCGTTCGACGACATCGCGCTCGAAGAAGCCCTGCGCTTGCGCGAGAAAGGCGTGGCCACCGAGGTCATCGTCGCCACGATCGCACCGGCCGATGCCCAGGCGCACCTGCGCAATGGACTGGCGATGGGCGCGAACCGGGCCATCCATGTGGTCTGCGACCAGGCCATCCAGCCGCTGACCGCCGCGCGCGCCCTGCTGAAGCTGGTCGAACGCGAAGCGCCCGGCATCGTGCTGCTCGGCAAGCAGGCCATCGACGACGATGCCAATCAGACCGGCCAGATGCTGGCGACCCTGTGGGGCCGCCCGCAGGCGACCTTCGCCGGCAAGGTCGACGTGGCCGACGGTCGCGCCACCGTGGCGCGTGAGGTCGACGCCGGCATGGAAGTGCTGGACGTCGAATTGCCCGCAGTCATCACCACCGACCTGCGCCTCAACGAGCCGCGCTTCATCAAGCTTCCCGACATCATGAAGGCCAAGTCGAAGCCGCTGGAATCGATCGCCTTCGCCGACCTCGGCGTCGAGTCGGGAGACACACTCAAGACCACGCACTTCGCGCCGCCGCCGAAGCGTTCGCGCGGGGTGATGGTCAAGGACGTACCGGAACTGGTCGCAGCGATGAAGGCCAAGGGCCTGCTCTGATCCCTTTCTCGATTCCCGCAGTCGTTGACCGCATGCGCCCAGGCGCAGCGCGACACGACCCAGCCAAGGACATGCACCCATGAGCAAGATTCTTGTCATCGCCGAGCATCTCGACGGTCGACTCAACCCGGCCACCGCCAAGTGCGTCAGCGCTGCGAAGGCCATTGCCGGCGCCACCATCGACGTGGTCGTGCTCGCCGCAGACCCGGCAGGCGTCGCCGCCGAAGCCGCGCAGATCGACGGCGTGGCGCGCGTACTGACGGTCAGCCGCAGCGAGAACACGCCCTGTCTTGCGCAGGTATGGGCGCCACAAATCGCCAAACTGGCCGAAGGCTATTCGCACGTATTCGGCCCGTCCACCACGACCGGCAAGGACCTGATGCCCTGCGTCGCCGCGCTGCTCGGCGTGTCGCAGGTCAGCGACGTGATGAGCGTCGAAGGCGCACACACGTTCAAGCGCCCGATTTACGCGGGCAACGCGATCATCACCGTCGAAGCCGATGCAGCGAAGCCGGTCGTGGCCACCATCCGTGTCGCATCCTGGGCGGCGGCCGGCGCGGGCGGCTCGGCCGCGGTCGAATCCGTCAGCGCCGACGCTGCGCTGCCCACCCATACGCGGTTCGTCGAACTGCGCCAGGGCAAGTCCGACCGTCCGGACCTGCAGTCGGCACCCCGCGTGGTGTCCGGCGGTCGTGGCGTGGGTTCGGCGGAGAATTTCGCCCTGATCTTCTCGCTGGCAGACAAGCTCGGCGCCGGCGTGGGCGCGTCGCGCGCCGCGGTCGATGCCGGCTATGTACCGAACGATATGCAAGTCGGCCAGACCGGCAAGATCATTGCTCCGGAGCTGTACGTCGCCATCGGCATCTCGGGCGCGATCCAGCATCTGACCGGCATCAAGGACGCCGGAACCATCGTCGCCATCAACAAGGATGCCGAGGCGCCGATCTTCGAAGTCGCCGACATCGGCCTGGTCGGCGATCTGTTCAAGATCGTCCCCGAGCTGGAGGCCGCCCTCTGATATGTGCGGCATCGTGGGCATTGCCGCGCAGCGCGCGGTCGCGCGCGACCTGATCAGCGGCCTGAAAGCGCTGGAGTATCGCGGCTACGACTCGGCCGGGCTGGCGGTGCTCACCGCCGAAGGCGCCATCCGGCGTCTGCGCACCAAGGGGAAGGTCAACGAGCTGCGCGACGCCCACGAGATTGCGCCGGAGCCGGGGCACTGTGGCATCGCGCACACGCGCTGGGCGACGCACGGCGTGCCCAGCGAAGAGAACGCCCATCCGCACATGTCGGGCGACAGCGTCTGCGTGGTGCACAACGGCATCATCGAGAATCATGCCGAACTGCGCGCCGAGCTGCAGGCCGCGGGATTCCGTTTCAGCTCGCAGACCGACACCGAGGTCATCGCGCACTTGCTCGAGCACCAGCAACGTGGCGGCAAGTCGTTGCTCGAGGCCGTGGTCGCCGCGGGCAAGCGCCTGCACGGCGCGTTCGCCATCGTGGCCTTGTCGACGCGGGAACCGGGCGTTCTGGTCGGCGCACGGCGCGGATCGCCCCTGGTCATGGGCCTCGGGGAAAGCGAGAACTATCTCGCTTCGGACATCCACGCCCTGCTGCCCCTGACCCGGGAGTTCGTCTACCTGGAAGAAGGTGACGTGGCGGAAGTCAGCCGCGGGCAGGCCCGTGTCCTGGATTCGGATGGCAACCCGGTGGAACGGTTGGTGAAGCACTCCAACTTCAGCCTCGAATCGGTGGAGCGTGGGCCGTATCGCCACTTCATGCTCAAGGAGATCCACGAGCAGCCGCAGACGGTGGCCGACACCCTTGAAGGTCGAATCACCCACAGCGGCCTGCTGCCTGGCATTTTCGGGCCCGACGCCGAGGCCTTGCTCGCGTCGATCAAGGCCGTCCAGATCGTCGCCTGCGGCACCAGCTATCACGCTGGCTTGGTCGCGCGCTACTGGATCGAAAGCATGGCCGGGCTACCCTGCCAAGTCGAAATCGCCAGCGAGTTTCGCTACCGCAAACCGGTGGTGCTCGACGAGACCCTGTTCGTGACGATCTCCCAGTCGGGCGAGACGGCCGACACGCTCGCCGCCCTGCGCATGGCACGCGGCATGGCCTACGCGAGTACCTTCGCCGTGTGCAACGTGCCGGAGTCTTCGCTGGTTCGCGAGAGCGAACACGTTCTGATGACCCGGGCCGGACCAGAGATCGGCGTCGCCTCCACCAAGGCCTTCAGCACCCAGCTCACCGCGCTCGCCTTGCTCGCCATAGAGCTGGGGCGCACGCGCCGTATGGACGCAGGACAGGTCCGCGCCGCCGTGGAGGAGCTGCAGTCCGTGCCCGGTCTGGTCGGGGAGGCGCTGCGTCTGGATGACCAACTGCGACAGCTTGCGGAAGACTTCGTCGGCAAGCAGCATGCGCTGTTTCTCGGCCGCGGCACGCATTTCCCGATCGCGCTCGAAGGCGCGCTCAAGCTCAAGGAAATCTCCTACATCCACGCCGAAGGCTATCCGGCGGGTGAGCTCAAGCACGGCCCGCTGGCGCTGGTGGACAGCGACATGCCCGTCATTGCCGTGGCACCGAACGACGCCCTGCTCGACAAGCTTCGCTCGAACATGGAGGAAGTGCGCGCTCGCGGTGGCTGCCTCTACCTGTTCGTGGACCATGCGATCAGGGAAGGCATGGGCGAAGGCCGGGTGATCGAGCTGCCCAGCTGCGGCGAACTCGCGGCGCCTATTGTGTTCAACGTCCCACTGCAGCTGCTGGCCTATCACGTCGCCGTGCTGCGCGGCACCGACGTCGACCAACCACGCAATCTCGCGAAATCGGTGACGGTCGAGTAGCTGTCAGCGTCGAATCTGCACGCGGGGTGGGCGTCGTCGAACCGCAGCAGGACGAACACTTCAACAAGAAGTAGGCCGGGCGCCGGCGGCCTCGCCTGACTGGAACGCGTTCGCATCGAACCGCAGGAAGGCCATCGGGCAAGCGCCAAGCCGAGCGCCCGTGTCCGGCCGCGCGCGGTCGACGGCCGGCGTGGCGGGGGTTAGCATCAGCCCACTCCCGCGTGCAGAGGAACCGCCGGCATGTCCCGAATCGTCAAGTGCGGTTTGATCCAGACTTCGATCGCCTGCGGTGTCGATGAGCCGCTGGCCACCATTCGCCAGGCCAATCTCGACAAAACCCTCGGTTTCATCGAGCAGGCAGCGCAACAGGGGGTCAAGATCGTCTGCATGCAGGAGATCTTCACCGCGCCGTATTTCTGCGCCGAGCAGAATCCGCGCTGGTACGACAGCGTCGAGCGCATTCCCGATGGCCCCACCGTACAGCTGATGCAGGAGGTGGCGAAGCGCCACCACATGGTGCTGGTGGTGCCGATCTACGAGGAAGACCAGGCCGGCATCTACTACAACAGCGCCGCGGTGATCGACGCCGACGGCCGCTATCTCGGCAAGTACCGCAAGCACCACATTCCGCACTGCCTGCCGGGCTTCTGGGAGAAGTTCTACTTCCGCCCGGGCAATCTCGGCTATCCGGTGTTCGACACCGCCTACGCCAAGGTCGGCGTGTACATCTGCTATGACCGCCACTTCCCGGAAGGCGCGCGCGCGCTCGGCCTGAACGGCGCCGAGATCGTGTTCAACCCGTCGGCCACCGTGGCCGGGCTCTCGGAATACCTGTGGAAGCTCGAACAGCCGGCACACGCCGTCGCCAACGCCTACTTCATCGGTGCGATCAACCGGGTCGGCCGCGAAGCGCCCTGGAACATCGGCGAGTTCTACGGCCAAAGCTACTTCTGCGATCCTCGCGGCCAGTTCCTGGTCACCGGATCACGCGACCAGGACGAACTGGTGGTCGCCGAACTCGATCTCGACCAGATTGCCGAGGTGCGCAAGGTCTGGCAGTTCTACCGCGACCGGCGACCAGACAGCTACGGCGCCCTGACCGCGCCTTGAGTGAGACCTTGGGTGTAGGGCGGGTTGAGCCCGCCTTGCGCCGCCCTGGCCGTCTTGCCACCCGCTCGGCCCAAGCGGGTGCGCCCGCCGCGCGACGCGCCGGCCACGCGCAGGAAGGCGCGACCGAGCATCGAAGTATCCGGTCTAGGGCTGATGCCGCCACGAGGTTTGCGCCTGGCGCCGGGCATTGGCCTCGGCATAGGCGGGCGAACAGGGTCGCGGCAGATAGCGGCCGGCGCCGCGCACCGCACGCAGATCGCCCTCGGCATAGACCAGCTTCCCGGCACCGATTGTGTGCGTGACGATGCCGGTGACCGTGCGACCTTCGAATACGTTGAAGTCGACGTTCTGATGGTGCGTCTTGGCCGAGATGGTGCGTGAGCCCTTCGGATCCCAGACCACGAGGTCGGCATCGGCGCCGACGCGCACCGCGCCCTTGCGCGGATAGAGGTTGAAGATCTGCGCCGCATTGGTCGAGGTGACGCGGACGAATTCGCTCGGCGTCAATCGACCGCTGCCCACCCCGTAGTGCCAGAGCACCGACATGCGGTCCTCGATGCCGGCGCAGCCGTTGGGGATCTTGGTGAAATCGTCCTTGCCGGCCGCTTTCTGCGGCGCACAGAAGCAGCAGTGGTCGGTGGCGGTGGTCTGCAGTGTGCCGCCCTGCAAGCCCTGCCACAACGAGTCCTGATGATGCCTGGAGCGAAACGGCGGGCTCATCACATGGGCGGCGGCGAAGGTGAAGTCCTCGTTCTGATAGACGCTCTCGTCGATCAGCAGATGCCCGGCCAGCACCTCCCCGAACACCCGCTGGCCCTCGCTGCGCGCGCGGCCGATGGCATTCATCGACTCCTCGCAGGAGACGTGGACAACGTAGATCGGCGAGCCCAGCACCTCGGCAATACGGATCGCCCTGTTAGCGGCCTCGCCTTCCACGGCGGGTGGACGCGATAGCGGGTGCGCGGCAGGGCCGGTGATGCCCTTGTCCAGCAACTGCTTCTGCAGTTGGAACACCAGCTCGCCGTTCTCGGCATGCACCGTCGGCAGCGCACCGAGCTCGATGCAGCGGCTGAAGCTGTTCACCAGCGCCTCGTCGTCGCACATGATGGCGTTCTTGTAGGCCATGAAGTGCTTGAAGCTCTGAACACCGTGTTCCGTCGCCAGGGTGCCCATGTCGGCATACACGCTGTCATCCCACCATGTCACCGCGACATGAAAGGCATAGTCGCTGGCCGCCTTCTCCGCCCAGCCGCGCCAGGTGTTGAAGGCCTCCATCAGCGACTGCTGCGGGTTGGGGATGACGAAGTCGATGATCGAGGTGGTGCCACCGGCGAGGCCGGCCGCGGTGCCGGTGTAGAAGTCGTCGCTGGCCACCGTCCCCATGAAGGGAAGCTGCATGTGGGTGTGCGGGTCGATGCCACCGGGCATCACCAGGCGATCACCGGCATCGACGATCTCCGCCCCGGTCGGGGCCTCCAGGTTCTCACCGATGGCAACGATGCGGCCGTCCTGGCACAACACGTCGGCCCGGTAGCTGGTTTCGGAATCAACCACGGTACCGCCGCGAATCAGAAGACTAGCCATCTCAAACTCCTCAGCTATTGCCGGCGATGCCCTCAGGCGCCGCGCCTACCCAGCTTCATCAACAACAGGTATACCACCGCCGCCACCGCAAGGCCGACGAACCAGGCATAGGTGTACACGGTCGTGAACACGGCCGGGACGTCGGCGACGAAACCCGCCGCCTTGAGAAAGCCGGGAAGATTCGGCAGCACGCCGAGCACCAGAGCCACGACGGCGGCGATGTTCCATCCACCGCGATATCCGTAGGCTCCGTCGTGACGGAACAAGGCATGCTTGTCGAGTTCCGTCCGGCGAATCAGGAAGTAGTCGGCCAGCATGATGCCGGCAATCGGGCCGAGCAGGGCCGAGTAGCCGATCAACCAGGTGAAGATGTAGGCGCCGGTGGATTCCAGCAGCTTCCACGGGAAGATCGCGATGCCGATGCCGGCGGTGATGTAGCCACCCATTCGGAATGAGATTTTGCCCGGCGCGAGATTCGAGAAGCCATTCGCCGGTGCGACCACGTTCGCGGCGAGATTGGTGGTCAGCGTCGCCAGCACCAGGGCCACCAGGGCGATCACCACGCTGAAGCCACCCATGCGCCCGGACAGCGCCACCGGATCCCAGATGGCCTCTCCGAAAATGATCGTGGTCGCCGAGGTCACCGCCACGCCGATGAAGGCGAGCATGGCCATCGGCAGCGGCAGACCCACGGCCTGCCCCAGCATCTGATCACGCTGGCTGCGCGCGAAACGGGTGAAGTCAGGAATATTGAGCGCCAGCGTGGCCCAGAAACCGACCATTGCGGTGAGAGAAGGCCAGAACACCGCCATGAACTGTCCCGCCTTGGCGCCGCCGGGGTCGAACGCTGAAGGCGTCGAGAGCATCGGGCCGAACCCATCGGCCCGCACATAGGCCCAGCCCAGCAGCGCGAGACACATGGTGATCAGCAAGGGCGCCGCCCAGAGCTCCAGCCAGCGGATCGATTCGGTGCCGTAGCGGATGAACACTACGTGCAGCAGCCAGAACGCCAGGAACGACAAGGTCTGGCCGAGATCGATACCGAGCAGGGGCAGCTGGTCGCCGACAATGGCATTGCCGGTGAGCACATTGATGATGGTGTAGATCGCCGCGCCGCCAACCCAGGTCTGGATGCCGAACCAGCCACACGCCACCAGCCCGCGCAGCACTGCGGGCAGTTTCGCCCCGCGAGTGCCGAACGATGCGCGCAGCAGCACCGGAAACGGAATGCCGTGCTTGGTGCCGGCATGCCCGATCAAGAGCATGGGCACCAGCACGATGACGTTGGCGATCAGGATGGTAGTGATCGCCTGCGACCAGGACATGCCCTCGCTGACCAGACCCGCGGCGAGCATGTAGGCCGGTACGCAAACAACCATGCCGATCCACAGCGCGGCAATGGCTTTCCAGTCCCAGGTACGCTGCCAGCCATCGGTCGGCGCGAGGTCCGCGTTGAACAGATCCGGATCACCATCGGTGACGCCCTGGCTACCGAAGCCGAACTCGGGTCTTCCGCGCTGACTCGTCATGCCGGCACCTTGCGCATGGGGTTGTTCGGATGCGTCGTCCAGTCGGCGAAGCTGCCGTCGTCGACGCGCTCCATGGTGATGCACTGGTCGACCGGGCAGACGTGCATGCACAGGTTGCAGCCCACGCACTCCTCGTCGACCACCTCGAAGAAGCGCTTGCCGTGCTTCTCCTTGGTGATGGCCTGGTGTGCAGTGTCCTCGCAGGCGATGTGGCACAGCCCGCACTGGATGCACTTGTCCTGATCGATGCGCGCCTTGATCGTGTAGTTGAGATTGAGGAACTGCCAGTCGGTGACGTTCGGCACCGCGCGTCCGACGAAGTCGTCCAGCTTGTCGTAGCCCTTGCTGTCCATCCAGTTCGACAGGCCCGAGATCATATCCTCGACGATGCGGAAGCCGTAGTGCATCGCCGCAGTGCAGACCTGCACTGAGCCGCATCCCAGCGCCATGAACTCGGCGGCGTCGCGCCAGGTGCCGATGCCGCCGATGCCGGAGATCGGCTTGCGCAGCGTCTCGGGATCACGAGCGATCTCCGACACCATGCTCAGCGCGATCGGCCGCACCGCCGGCCCGCAATAGCCACCGTGGGTGCCGCGACCGTCCACCGTCGGCGTCGGCGCCATCAGGTCGAGATCGACGCTGGTGATGGAATTGATCGTATTGATCAGCGACACCGCATCGGCGCCGCCTTTGAACGCCGCCCGCGCGGTGCGCCGGATGTCGGTGATGTTCGGCGTGAGCTTGACGATGCAGGGCAGCTTCGAGTGCTGCTTGACCCAGGCCGCGACCATCTCGACGTACTCGGGCACCTGCCCCACCGCCGAACCCATGCCGCGCTCGCTCATCCCATGCGGGCAGCCGAAGTTCAACTCGACCGCGTCGCAGCCGGTGTCCTCGACCCGGGTGAGGATCGAGCGCCAGGACTCCTCGTCGCAGGGCACCATAAGCGAGACGACCATGGCGCGATCCGGCCAGTCGCGCTTGACCTGGCGGATCTCATCGAGATTGACCTGCAGCGGCCGGTCGGTAATGAGCTCGATGTTATTGAGGCCGGCGATACGCTGACCGTTCCACTGCACCGCGCCGTAGCGCGAGCTGACGTTCACCACCGGCGGGTCGTTGCCCAGGGTCTTCCACACCACGCCACCCCAGCCGGCTTCGAATGCCCGATTGACGTTGTAGGCCTTGTCGGTGGGCGGTGCCGAGGCCAGCCAGAACGGATTCGGCGAACGCACGCCGACGAAATTGCAGCTCAGATCAGCCATGACGCGCACCTCCTGCGGCCAGCATGCGGTCGATGGCGAATGCGGCCTGCTTGCCGTCCTCCACCGCCTGAACCGTCAGATCCACCTTGCCGCCGACGCAGTCGCCGCCGGCCCATACCTTGTCGAGCGAGGTCTTGTAGTGCTCGTCGACCACGATGCGGCCGTTCTTCAGCGCCAGCACCTCGCTGCCTTCGTCCTGCAACGGCGAGGGCACCAGCACCTGACCGATGGCCTTCAAGGCGACGTCGGCGGCGATCACAAAGGTATCGCCACTGCCGACCAGCTTGCCGGCGCCGTTGATGCTCGTGTACTCGAATTCCACACCGCTCAGCGCGCCGTTCTCGACCAGGAAACGTTTCGGCTGCGCCCAATGGATCACGTGGACGCCTTCGGTCTGCACGAACTCCTGTTCATGACTGGTCGCGCTCATCGAATCGGCGCCACGTCGATAGACCATGCTGACGGCTTCGGCGCCGAGTTTCTTCGACTGGATCGCTGCATCGACCGCGGTGTTGCCGCCACCGATGACGACCACACGACGGCCCACCGCCAGCGTGCTGAGGCTCTCGGACTGGCGCAGCTCCGCAATGAAATCGACCGCATTGCGTATGCCGTTCGCGCCCTCGCCTTCGATCGCCAGATCGTTGACGCCCGCCAGCCCCATGCCGAGAAACACCGCATCGTGCTCGGCGCGCAGCTTGGACAGCGTGACTTGGCTCCCCAGCGACTGACCGTAGTGCACGGTGACACCACCAATCGACAGCAGCCACTCGACTTCGCGCTGGGCGAAACCGGGCACCTTGTAGGCGGCGATACCGTACTCGTTCAACCCGCCCGGCTTGGCGTGGCGCTCGTACACACTGACTCGATGTCCGCGCATCGCCAGCGCATGGGCGCAGGCCAGACCGGCCGGACCCGCACCGACGACCGCCACGTGCTTGCCGGTCTCAGCGGCGCGCTGGAACAGCTGCGCGTTCCCTTCGAACACCCAGTCGGTCGCGTAGCGCTGCAGCGCGCCGATCTCGACGGGCTTGTCCTCGTCGGTGTTGCGCACGCACACACCCTCGCAAAGGATTTCGGTCGGGCACACCCGTGCGCAGGCGCCACCGAAAATGTTCGCGCTCAGAATCGTCTCGGCCGCGCCGCGAAGGTTGTCGGTGCTGATACCGCGAATGAAGCCGGGAATGTCGATCCCGGTCGGGCAGGCCGTGATGCACGGCGCCTCGTAGCAGAAGTAGCAGCGTTGCGATTCGATCAGCGCGCGCTGGCGATCCAGCGGCGGTGCGACATCGGCGAATGCCTTGTCGAGCTGCTCCCGGGTTCGCCGTCCTGCGGCAATGTCGCCCAAATCCTTTCTTGCCATGTAACTCCCCATTCGTTTGACGTTCCCCGCCGGCCATCAGACTGCGTGGCGCAACCCGCATCCGACCGACTCACCCCAGAGCCGTTCCCTACCAGCCTCGAAGCCGACTACTACTCATGAACAACCCGAGCCTTGTCCATCAACCTTCGAAGCCGTCTGATTCTCATGAAGACATGAGGCACCACGGCGACTCTACCTCCGTCATTCCAGCGAAAGCCGGAACCCATTTTCCTGAAGCAAGGTGGATCCCGGCTTCCGCCGGGATGACGACGGCAAACTCAAACGACTGAGCGTCGTGGGAGTCCATGACCGCCTCCACCCATCACCGCCCCGCTCTCCCCAGCATCGCGTGAAACAGCACATTGCATCCGGCTTCGATCCACTCCTGCCTGGCATCTTCGACTTCGTTGTGACTGATACCGTCGACGCAGGGCACGAACACCATCGACGTCGGCGCAACCTGGGCCAGGTAGCAGGCGTCGTGGCCGGCGCCCGAGACCATGTCGCGGTACGAGTAGCCGAAGCGCTGCGCTGCGGCGCGCACCGAGGCCACGCAGTCGGCGTCGAAGGCGACCGGTTTGTAGTAGAAGATCTGCTCGAATTCGGTGACCTCGAGTTGGGTCTCTTCGGCGATGCGCGCCACGCCGTCGCGCACTTCGCGATCCATCTCGGCGAGCACGGCATCGTCCGGATGACGGATGTCGATGGTGAAGAACACCCGGCCCGGAATCACGTTGCGCGAGTTCGGGTGGTTCTGGATCATGCCGACGGTCGCGCAGGCGTAGGGCGCGTGCGCATGACCGATCCGGTTGACCAGATCGATGACCCGCGCCGCGCCCAGCAACGCATCGCGGCGACGCGGCATCGGCGTCGGCCCGGCGTGCGACTCCTGGCCGGTGAACGTCACTTCGTACCAGCGCTGGCCCTGGGCATGGGTGACGACACCGATCGTCTTGTCCTCGGCCTCGAGGATCGGGCCCTGCTCGATATGCAGCTCGAACGCCGCATGGATCGGCTTGCCCATCGGCTGGTCGCCGGCATAGCCGATGCGCTGCAGCTCCTCGCCCATGGTCTTGCCGTCGACGTCGGCGCGGGACAGGCCGTACTCCAGGGTGAACACGCCGGCGAACACGCCTGAGGCCACCATCGCCGGCGCGAACCGTGAGCCTTCCTCATTCGTCCAGATCACCACCTCGACCGGACGATCGGTCTCGATGCCGTGGTCATTGAGACTGCGAATGACTTCAAGCCCGCCGAGCACGCCGTAGATGCCGTCGAACTTGCCGCCGGTGGGCTGCGAGTCAGCGTGTGAGCCGGTGATGACCGGCGCGAGCGTGTCGTCCTTGCCGGCACGGCGGGCGAACACATTGCCCATCTGGTCGACCTTGATCGTGCAGCCGGCCTCTCGGGCCCAGCGCACGAACAGGTCACGCCCTTCGCGGTCGAGATCAGTCAGCGCGAGGCGGCACACGCCGCCCTTGGCCGTCGCGCCGATCTTCGCCATCTCCATCAAGCTGTCCCACAGACGTTTGCCATTGATGGCGAGTGGCGCGTCGTCGCGTGGTTGCAGTGCTGCATTCATCGATTCGCTTCCTCTGCGAAGCCCAGGTCGATGCCGGCTTCGTTCAACTGGATGACAGGCGTCCTCACCCGTTGGTGGGCATCACGAACTGGGCGCCGGCGCGGATGCTGGTCGGCCAGCGCGAGGTCACCGCCTTGAGCTTGGTGTAGAAGCGCACGCCTTCGGGGCCGTACACGTGATGATCGCCAAACAGCGAGGCCTTCCAGCCGCCGAAGCTATGGAATGCAGCGGGAACCGGAATGGGCACGTTGATGCCGACCATGCCCACCTGCACGCGCTGGACGAAATCACGCGCGGCGTCGCCATCGCGGGTGAACAGCGCAGTACCGTTGCCGTACTCGTGCGCGTTGATGCGCGCCAGTGCTTCCTCGTAGCTGTCGACGCGCATGATCTGCAGCACCGGGCCGAAGATCTCTTCCTTGTAGATGCGCATCCCCGGCTGCACCTTGTCGAACAGGCAGCCGCCGAGGAAGAAGCCCTCCTCGTGTCCCTCGACTTTGACCGCACGACCATCGACCACCAAGTCGGCACCCTCATCGACGCCGGTTTCGACGTAGCCGCGCACGCGATCGCGATGCAGGCCGGTGATCAGCGGCCCCATGTCGACGTCTTCGCCGCCGGGCCCGACCTTCAGCGCCTGGACCCGCGGCGCGAGCTTGGCGATCAGCTTGTCGGCGACCTCGTCACCCACCGCAACCGCGACGGAGATCGCCATGCAGCGCTCACCAGCCGAGCCGTAGCCGGCGCCCATCAGTGCATCGGCGGCCTGATCAAGATCAGCATCGGGCATCACCACCATATGGTTCTTCGCGCCGCCCAGCGCCTGCACGCGCTTGCCGTGACGGGTGCCGGTTTCGTAAATGTACTTCGCGATCGGCGTCGAACCCACGAAGCTGACCGCATCGATTTGGGGATGCTCCAGGATCGCGTCGACCGCGCGCTTGTCGCCGTGCACCACGTTGAACACACCATCGGGCAGCCCGGCTTGCTTCAGCCAGTCGGCCAGCACCAGCGACGCCGACGGATCGCGCTCGGACGGCTTGAGCACGAAGCAGTTGCCGCAGGCGATCGCGATCGGAAACATCCACAGCGGCACCATCGCCGGGAAGTTGAACGGCGTGATGCCGGCAACCACGCCCAATGGCTGGCGCACCGAGCAGGCGTCGATAGCGCTGCCGACGTTCTCGGTGAACTCACCTTTGAGCAGATGCGGAATGCCGCAGGCGAACTCGACGACCTCGAGCCCGCGCGCGACTTCACCCAGCGCATCGCTGTGGGTCTTGCCGTGTTCGGCGGTGAGCTGGGCCGCCAGCGCATCGGCGTTCGATTCGATCAACTCGCGCAGCTTGAACATCACCTTGGCGCGACGCACCGGGGGCGTTGCTGCCCAGGCCGGAAACGCAGCACGCGCGGCGCGCACGGCCGCATCGACCACGCCGGCATCGCCCATCGGCAGCTCGCCGGTCTGCCGGCCCGTGGCCGGATTGAAGACCTTGCCCAGGTCGCAATGCTCGCCGGCCACGCGCTGGCCATTGATGTAGTGGTGAATTCGTGTTGGCGCTTCGGCGCCATGGATGTGCTGCACGGCGGCGTTCATGCCTGCCTCCCGGTGGTGCGCGCAGGGCGCGCGTTGAAGTCGATGTGTTGTGCGATCAGGCCACCGCGCGAATCGAGGCGCGCAGGGCTTCGAACAGGGCGTGGATCTCGGACTCGGTGCTGATCACCGGCGGGCCGAGCGCGATGGTGTCGGCGGTGAACCGCACCAGAAAGCCGCGCTTCAGGGCATCCTCGAACAGTCTCACCGCACGCAAGCCCGGCGCGCCCGGCAGCGGCGTCAGATCGAACGCGCAGGCGCCAGCGTAGTTGCGGATGTCGATCACGTTCGGCTCGCCGCGCAGCGAGTGCACGCCCTCTTCCAGTAGCTTGCCCAGCGCACCGAATCGTTCGGGAATGCTGTCCTCGACCAGGATATCCAGCGTGGCATGCGCCGCAGCGACCGCGAGCGGGTGTCCCGAGTAGGTGTAGCCATGGAAGAGCTCCACGGCATGCTCCGGGCCCTGCATGAAGGTGTCGTAGATCTTCTGATCGGCGATCACGCCGCCCATGGGCACGGTACCGTTGTTGACGCCCTTGGCAAACACGATCAGATCCGGCGTGGCGTTGAAGGCTTGCGCCCCGAACCAGTCGCCCATGCGTCCGAACCCGCAGATCACTTCGTCGAAGATCAGCAGGATGCCGTGCTTGGAGCAGATCTCGCGCAGGCGTTCGAGATAGCCCATCGGCGGTACGACCACGCCGACCGAACCCTGCAACGGCTCGACGATGACCGCAGCGATGGTGGACGCATCGTGCAGCGCAACCAGTCGCTCAAGCTCATCGGCAAGGTGTGCACCCCACTCCGGCTGACCGCGCGAGAACGCCATCTCGGCCGGGTTGTGCGTGTGCGGCAGGTGATCGACGCCCGGAATCATCGACGGCGCGAACATTTTCCGGTTTGCGACCATGCCGCCGACCGAGATACCGCCGAACCCCACGCCGTGGTAAGCCTTCTCGCGACCAATGAAGCGCGTGCGTGAGGCCTCGCCGCGCAAGCGATGGTAGGCCAGCGCCATCTTCAGCGCGGTGTCGACGCCCTCCGATCCTGAATTGGTGAAGAACACCCGGTTGAGATCGCCCGGCGCCAACGAGGCGATGCGCTCGGTGAGCTTGAACGTGGCTGGGCTACCCACCTGAAACGCCGGCACGTAGTCGGCAGTATCGAGCTGTCGCTTCACCGCTTCGGTGATGCGCAGATCGCCGTGACCCAGTCCGCAGCACCACAGGCCGGAGAGCCCGTCGAACAACTGCTGCCCCTCGACCGTCGTGTAGTAGGCGCCCTTGGCGCTGGCCATCAACCGATCCAGCGGTCGGTGCTGCTTGAAGTAGCGGTTGTGGGTGAAGGGCATCCAGTAGGGATCGAGATTGAGATCCGCCACTGCCGATGCAGCGTTCGCGTCCATCATGATTGTCGCGCCTCCCTGGCGCCTGGAGCCGGCCCCGGCCCGCTGTGGCCATGTGTCGTACGACAACCTTAACCAGCGTTCCCGTCATCCGTCCATGGGGCGTCGCTACTCACCGATATCCTCATTCCAAAGGGACGGCTGCTCGGCCATGAACCGTCGCATGAGTTCGATGCAGGTTGGATCATCGAGCACCGTCAGTTCGACACCCCGACTCTTCAGGTGCGCCTCCTCGCCGAGGAAGCTGCGGTTCTCGCCGATGATGACCTTGGGTATGCCGTAGAGGAGGATGGCGCCGCTGCACATCGGGCAGGGCGAGAGCGTCGTGTACAAGACCGATTCTCTGTAGATCGAAGCGGGCTGACGCCCGGCGTTTTCCAGCGCGTCCATCTCGCCGTGCAACACGGTCGAGCCCTTCTGCACGCGTCGATTGTGACCTCGTCCGATGATCTGCCCTTGGTGTACCAGCACCGATCCAATCGGAATGCCGCCTTCGGCGATGCCGACCCGGGCTTCGTCAATCGCGGCTTGCATGAATGCGTCCATGTCGGTCCTACTCCCGATGGGCCTTCACGTTAGGTCTTTTGGCTCCACCGCGCTCGTTGCGCCGCAGCATGGCAAACAGAACCCGTGCTCGGAAGCCCGGGTCGCCGCGAGACACGTCGAGAGGTGCAGTTCGAAAGGGAGATCTCGTCGTCGTTTTCCGATGCAAGCCGGCTCGGATCACGCTGACCGCACCGGAAACGTGACCGCCCATGCCGATGCGGCCCGGGAGCACGAAGGTCAAGTTGGGGCCTCCGACATGCCGGGGGCGTGGCTGGTCACCCATATCGGGCTCAAGGTCGGATTCGTACCGTGCGCCCACTGCAGCAAGCGTTGCCACATCGCTGCCATGCCCCTTGCCGCGGCTCGCGTTCCGTCACCAGCGCCGCGAGGAGGGTCGCGCGGAGAGAATGCCTGGACCCGAGCGCGGGACTTCGGCCCCCGACACGGCGCTCGACCCGCAGGCCGACTGAAGGGCCGGAACCCCACGACCTGGATGTTGAGCGCGGCTGGCTGCCGCCCGACAGCGAGATGGGTGTGATCGCTTGCGCGGCTGCGCGCCGATCGATCACTCAGCCCGGCTCGTCTCCGGTCTGTTCGGCATCCTTGAACCAGACTTCGACCTGTCCGTTGTGCTTGAACGTGATGGGGTTGCCACGGCGATCGAGTGCTCGTCCGGCGGCAACGCGGATCCAGCCTTCGCTGACGCAATACTCCTCGACATCCCGGCGCTCCTGGCCTTTGAAGCGCACGCCGAGCGGACGCGCCAGCACGTCTTCATCGTAGTGGGGGCTGCGTGGATTGACCGAAAGTCGATCAGGCGGATGGTCGGACATGGGCTATTCCGTGCTTCGGATCGGGGGGCGCTCAGCCTACCGGTCCACGAGGCGCATGGCGAGGATTGCACATCGACAACACTCGCCCGGCACAACCTGTCGATTGACAGTCAGTGGACGGGACAACCCGTCTTGCTCTCAATCTCTTCCCGTGTCACATCCGGAGCGAGCTCGACGAGTTTCAGTCCCTCCGGTGTCACATCCAGAACGCCTAGATCCGTGATGATGCGATCGACGACCGCCACGCCGGTGAGCGGCAGCGTGCACTCGGGCAAGACCTTGTGCTCACCACCCTTCGCAGTGTGCTCCATCACCACCACGATGCGCTTGACCCCGGCAACCAGATCCATGGCGCCACCCATGCCTTTGACCATCTTGCCGGGCACCATCCAGTTGGCCAGATCGCCCTTGTCGGTGACCTGCATCGCACCGAGGATGGCCAGGTCGATGTGTCCTCCGCGAATCATCGCGAAGGAATCGTGGCTGCCGAAGTAGCTGGCGCCGAGGCGCGCGGTCACCGTTTGCTTGCCTGCATTGATGAGATCGGCGTCGACCTCGGCCTCGGTCGGAAATGGTCCGATACCGAGCAGGCCGTTCTCCGACTGCAGCCACACGTCCATGCCATCGGGAATGTAGTTGGCGACGAGGGTGGGCAGGCCGATGCCGAGGTTCACATAGGCACCGTCAGTGAGTTCTTGCGAGGCGCGCTGCGCCATTTGGTCGCGGGTCCAGGCCATGAAAGAGTTTTCCCTTGAAGAAAGCGAAGAGTGGGTCCGCCGAGGCGGGACTCAGTCCGGGCGAACGGTGCGCTGCTCGATGCGTTTTTCGGGCGTCGGGTTGACCACGATGCGATGGACGTAGATGCCCGGGAGATGTACTTGGTCCGGATCGATCTCACCGACCTCGACCAGCTCTTCCACCTCGGCCACGCACACCTTGCCGGCCATCGCCGCGGCCGGATTGAAGTTGCGTGCGGTCTTGCGGAAGAGCAGGTTGCCGACGCGGTCCGCCTTCCACGCCTTGACCAGGGACACGTCAGCAATGAGAGCCCGTTCCATCACGTAGTGGTGGCCATCAAACTCGCGCGTCTCCTTGCCATCCGCCACGACAGTGCCGTAGCCCGTGCGGGTGAAGAACGCGGGAATTCCGGCACCCCCGGCACGTAGCCGTTCGGCAAGCGTTCCTTGCGGGTTGAACTCGAGCTCGAGCTCACCGGCCAGAAACTGGCGCTCGAACTCCTTGTTCTCTCCGACATAGGACGAGATCATCTTCTTGATCTGACGCGTGCTGAGCAGCATGCCCAAGCCAAATCCGTCGACGCCCGCGTTGTTCGAAATGACGGTGAGTCCCTTGACTCCGCTGTCGCGCAGCGCCTCGATCAACTTCTCCGGAATGCCGCAGAGGCCGAATCCACCCACTGCCAGAGTTTGCTCGTGCGCCACGAGGTCGGCCAGGGCGGAACGCGCATCGGGAAAAATCTTTCCCTGCGCAGCCGTCGACTGCTCCGAATTGCTCATCATGCTTACCCGCTCGAAGAGGAAGTGGCGGGATTTTAGCGGGAATCAGCGCATCACTGCGCTGTACCTTCGGTCAGGCGACAGCCATTCGAAGCATCGGAAGCGGGTGTTGCGCACTCGGGTTTTGCGCACTCGAACGCAGACTGGCGAGCTTCTGCGATGCGAATTCCTTGCAGCAGCCGCACACCGTACCGCAGCCTGTTCGGCTCGCCAGCGCATCCAACGAATCGACGCCCTCACCGAACTGCTGTTCGATGTCCTTCTCGGTCACTGCTGCGCACAAGCAAACGTACATGCCAATCCCTCCGCCACGAGGGTATTTGAATGCAAATGCGAATGGTTGTCAATTCTTACTCAGGCGCGTTTTCGACCCGATTCAGTTTGGGACGGCATGACCCGAGCCCGGCGCTCCACAGGGAGATCCACGCCTTGCGCCACCGCGGCGAGGTGATGCAAGGCACGTTCATAGACGCCGCGCTTGAAACTGACGACGTTGGTCAGCGGGTACCAGAAATCGACCCAGCGATAGTCAATGAACTCCGGATCGGGAGAGAGATCCAAACGCACTGCTTCCTCGGATCCGACCAGTCTCAACAGGAACCAGACCTGCTTCTGGCCAATGCACACCGGCTTCTGATGGGCGCGAACGCAACGCCTCGGCAGTCTGTAGCGAAGCCACCCCGGAGTCGAGCCGAGTACTTCCACGTGTTCGTCGGACAAACCGACTTCTTCAAACAGCTCCCGATACATGGCTTCAAGCGGCGTCTCATCCGAGTTCATGCCGCCCTGGGGGAACTGCCATCCATCGCGATGAACACGCCGCGCCCAAAACACGCGGCCGTCCTCGCGGATCAAAATGATTCCGACGTTGGGCCGGAATCCATCCGGATCGATCACGATCCTGCTCCAGCAATGCTCTGAGGGCAGAGTGCCACAAGCCGTTGATCGTCAACAAGCACCGCACCGTGAACACATCTCGTCGGAACCGCATCCGGTCGCACGTTTGTGACGGCACCGCAGTACGCCGTGCAGCAAGCGAAAACCCTGAGTCGTCCCGCATCGGGTGGATGCCAACGGCTCCACGACGGACGCCGCACCGCAGTGCCTGCAGACACCAGGCAGGTCGTGCGCACCACGAGCGCGCTGCCGGCGACAGCCGCCCGACGACCACTGTCTTGTTCTGCCCCAAAGAAAAACCCCGCCTATTGGCGGGGTTTAGGTGTAAGGCCCTGGCGATGACCTACTCTTGCATGGACAAGCCACACTACCATCGGCGTATGAGCGTTTCACTTCCGAGTTCGGGATGGG
>JAGRJY010000018.1 GCA_020442465.1 Lysobacterales bacterium | reverse complement strand
TTCCGGCGAGCAGAGCAGCGTTGACGGACGGGGCGAGTCCATACATAGGAGGGGATTCATCCCCGACCGAATCCCCTGGCCCCATCTCACCGGGACGCTTCCGTGCGCTGGGGTCGGGAATGAATTCCCTCCTACAGTCGATCGCAGGTGATCAAAAGTCCCGGGGGCGGGCTATCAACAGCCGCTCAACGTCCGCTTTGGGTCGGAATTGCCAGCGGCAGATCGGCCAGAAGCGGACGCTCAAGGCGGCGCTCCTCCTCAGTAGAGCGCCCACGCCCTTGTAGGCGGAGATTCATCCCCGACCGAATCCTCTGACCCGGTCTCGTCGAGACGCTTCCGTGCACTGGAGTCGGGAATGAATTCCCTCCTACAGTCGATTGCTCTCAATCGAATGTCCCTGGGTCGAACCATCAACAGGCCGCTCACTTTCGCTGTGGGGTGTCTCTTGCCGTCCGACGCCGGCCCGCACCCGATGTGATCATCGTCGGAAGTCCGAACAGGCTCGAACGGTTCAGTGATCATGATCTTCCGGCATGCGCATCGAGGCGTGCGGATGGCACCGCCATGTCCTCGATCATGCCGCTGCCCTGGGGCCGTATGGTGCACCGACGTTTTAAGCCGTCAGCGGAGCGCGACGCGGCGGCTGGCGGGATTGGTGAGACGAGCGCGCAGCAGCGAGTAGGGCGTCTGGGCCTGCGGACGACTGCTTCGCGGCGGTGGCTCGGACCAATTCGAGGAGCGAAGAGCGCCGGATCGGGCTTCTGGGCCTGCGGATTGCTGCTCCGCGGCGGTGGCTCGGATCAATTTGAGGAGCGAAGAGCGCCGGATTGGGCGCTTGGGCCTGCGGACTGCTGCTCCGCGGCGGTGGCTCGGATCAGTTCGAGGGGCGAGGGGCGCCGCATCGGGCGTCTGGGCCTGCGGATTGCTGCTCCGCGGCAGCTTGCTCTACTTTTCCAACCGTGGTGCCGAAGGAGGGACTCGAACCCTCACGCTTTTAAGGGCGGCGGATTTTGAGTCCGCTGCGTCTACCGATTCCGCCACTTCGGCGCGGGCGGCGATTATATGCGATCACGTCGCCGATGGAGCAGGTGCCGGCCGGTTCGTTCAGCCGACTCAGTCGATGGCGCGGAGGAAGTCGCCGATGGTCGGGCCGAATCGATCGATGTCGACGAGGAAGGCGTCATGGCCCTGTGGCGAAGGCAGCGGTGCGAACGTGGTGACGGCGCCTCCCGCCTCGAGGCCTTGGGCGATCTCTTCCTGCTGCTGCAGGGGAAACAGGATGTCGGTGGCGACACCCACCGCCAGTGCGCGCTCGAGCCTGATCGCGGCGAGCGCTTTCTCCGTCGTGGTGCCCATGCACTCGCCGAGATCGAACCAGTCCATCGAACGGCTCAGGAACAGGTAGCAGTTCGGGTCGAACTGGCGCACGAAGCGGCGCGCATGAGCTTCCAGGTAGGACTCGATCTGGAACTCGTGGCCGAAGGGCTCCTCCGGCCGGTCCTCGCTGTCGAGGCGCACGCGTCCGAATCGACCGTCCCATTCCAGCGAAGAACGGTAGGTCACCACACCGAGCTTGCGCGCAATGCGCATGCCGGAATCGGGGTAGTGATCGTCGTCGTAGCGACCCTGGTTCCAGTTCGGGTCGAGACGAATCGCCTCGCGCTGCAGCGAACGGATGGCGATCGAGAACGGTAGCGCGCGCGCCGCCCCGGAGACATTGACATGTGAGCGTGCCGAACCCGGAAACATCGCCAGATAGGCCAGGGCGGACATGCCGCCCATCGAGCAGCCGATCACGCATGCCAGCTGGCCGATATCCAGCGAAGTCACGACCTCGCGCGCTGCGCGTGCGCCGTCCTCGACGGACAAGGCGGGAAAGTCGATGCCATAGGGGGCGCCGGTAGCCGGGTCGGTCGAGGCCGGTCCGGTGGATCCCTTGCAACTGCCCAGGGAATTGACGCAAACCACGAACCAGCGATCGGTGTCGATGGGTTTGCCTGGGCCGAGCATGGCCTCCCACCAACCCGGGTCGGGATTGTCGGGGTGGCTCGCAGCGTGCGCGTTCGGTGACAGTCCGGTGAGGATCAGCACGGCGTTGTCGCGCTTGGCGCTGAGCGTGCCCCAGGTTTCGTACGCAACCCGCGCGCCGTGCAGCGCGTTGCCGCGCTTCATCGCAAACGGCGATGTCAGCTCGACGTACCGGGTGCCGGGTGGAACGAACTCGGTCACGGCACGACGTGGCTGATCGTCAGGTGGATCGATTCGCTGTGCGTGTTGTCCATCGGCTCCGAGATTGCCTCGAAATCGCCGCTCTGCGGAATGGCCTGTCCTGATTTCGATATGCGTGCGCCGACCACGATACGCGGCTGGGTAGACAAGCTCATGCCCTGCATCATGCTCTGGCTGTCATCCAGCACCACCGTGCGAGGGAAGCCGCCGGCCGGGAGGCGCTGGATCGCCAGCGGCATGCGCGGACCTTCGGCGGCGCGCGCGAACACGAACAGCACATCACTCGGCCCGACCTGAGACTTCAGTGCGTCATCGACGTCGATCAGCACGGTGAGACGCGGGGCGCTGCCGGTCGCTGCAGCATCATCTGCTGCCGAATCCGCATCGTCCTCGGTGGAGGCAAGCTCCTCGGTGCCGTGCGAGTCGGGCAGGCCGGCGGCCCGACGGGCCCCGGCGATCTGTTCGTCGAGCGAGGCGACCGCGGCGGCATCGCTGGCCAACAGCTTGCGCAGTTTTTGCCAGCGGGTCAGGGCGACGCCCGGCTCGCCCGCCTGCATCGCGGCGACACCGCGCAACCACAGGCCGCGCTGATGTTCCGGCTGCAGCGACAATGCCTTGTCGAGCAGTTCCAGCGGCTGGCCTTCGATGCGGCGGGTCGAGGAGGACAGCGCCTGCGCTTCGGCGTACTCGACCAGCACGTCAGGATCTTCCGGAGAGAGCCGATAGGCTTGGCCAAGCGCCTCGGCAGCCTGCGGGAATCGTTCGGTGGCGCGATAGGCGCGCCCGAGCAGCAGCCAGCCATCCAGATCATCCGGCGCTTCGCGCAATCGCTCGGCCAGCCCGGCGATCGCCTGCTCCATGTTCGGTGCGGCGCCATTGCCGGCTGCGTCGGCGGCCTCCGTGGGACGTCCGTCAGCCGTCATGCTCATGGCAGCGGAGTGCAGGGCAGCGGGTGCACCCAGCTTGGCGTACAGCGCCGCGGCGGTGAACGGTAGCGCCAGCGCGAGCAGGCCGATGAGCACGAAGGGTGGGCGGGTGGCGCCTGCGGTCGCGCGGCTGAGCTCGGCGCGGCGCGTCTCCCAGGTCGAATCGTCGAGCGCGCCGGCCTCGCGTGCGCGGTCCAGCGCGCGCAGCTGGGCCTGTTGCCGGCTGCGCTGCGGGTCGCGCATCAGCGGCAGCAGCAGGAAGGCCAGGGCAGCCAGGCAGAACAGCACCGCAAACGTCCAGAACACGTCGTGACTACTCCTCGTTCGATGGTTCGAGCTCGTCGCCGAGCTGGGCGGCGCGCCGCCGCACGATCAGGATCACCGCGGCCAGGCCGGCGAGCAGGACGGCGCCGGGTCCCAGCCACAGCAGCAGCGTGTCGCTGCGCACCGGCGGTCGATACAGCACGAAATCGGTGTAGCGCTCGACCAGAAAGTCCTTGATTTCCTGATCGGTCTTGCCCTGATGCATCAGGTCGAGCACTTCGCGGCGCAAGTCCGACGCGATCATGGCGTTGGAGTCGGCCAGCGACTGGTTCTGGCACATCACGCAGCGCAGCTCCGCGGTGAGGGCGCGAAAACGCGTCTCCTCGGCGGCGTCGCGGAAGGACAGCGGCTCGATCGACCATGCGGGCGCGGCGATCAGCACGCACCCCGCGAGTGCCACGCTGAACAGGCCTGCCTGCAGCGCGTGCTTCCATGGGCTCATGGTGGCGTCTCCTTGAGTCGCGGCAGGATCTCCTGTTCGACCACATCGTAGGTCACCGGACCGACCTGCTTGAACACCACGATACCGCGCGCGTCGACGAGGAAAGTCTCGGGTGCGCCGTAGATGCCCCAATCGATCGCGCGCCGACCGGAGCGGTCGGCGAGGATCACGTGATAGGGGTCGCCGAACTGACGCAACCAGCGGGCGGCGTCGTCGGGGTCGTCCTTGTAGTTGTAGCCGACGACCTGCACCACGCCGCGTTTCGCCAGGTCCGAAATCACCGGATGCTCGAGGCGGCAGGACGGACACCAGCTGGCCCAGACGTTGAGCAGGTAGGGCTTGCCGGCGAGCGCCTGGTTGTCGATCACTTCACCCGGCCGGCGGAAATCGGGCAATGAGAACGCAGGTGCCGGCTTGCCGATCAGCGGGGAGGCGATCGCCTCGCGATTGTCGTCGCCGCTGCGCTGCACGCCGACGAACAGCAGCAGCGCCAGGCCGGCAAACAGCAGCAGCGGGAGCCAGCGCTTCATCAGGCCGCCGTCGGTGCCGGCGTCGCGGAGGGTTCGACGGCGCCGTCTTCGGTCGGCCCGGCTTCGCTGGCGACGCGTCGGAAACGGCGGTCAGAGGCCACCAGAAAGCCGCCGGTCATCATCATCAGCGCGCCCAGCCAGATGCAGCGGATCCACGGTTTCACGTACACGCGCACGCCCCAGGCATCGGCACCCTGGTCGTTCTGGCCGAGCGGTTCGCCGAGCGCGACATAGAGATCGCGGTGCAGGGAAGGATCGATCGCCGCCTCGGTCATGATCTGTCCGCCGCTGGCGTAGGCACGTTTCTCCGGGTGCAGGCTGGCGATTTCGCGATCGCCGTGCAGGACGGTGATGCTGCCGCGGTCGGCCTTGAAGTTCGGGCCGTCGTGCGGGGCCACGCCATCGAAACGGAAGGTGTAGCCGCGCACCTCGATGCTTTCACCTGACGACAGCGCGACATCCTTCTCGATGCTGCTGCCCTCGGTCATCATCACGCCGATCACGAACACCGCCATGCCGGTGTGTGCCAGCAGCATGCCGATCGATTCGGCGGTGAAGCGGCCACCGGAGCGCATGCGCATCATGACGAAGGCGACGCTGCCCGCCACCAGCCACGCGGCGCCGATCCAGGCGCCGATGCTCTTCAGATTGGGTGCGTCGATCACGGCCAGTGCGAGCAGGCCCGCAAGCAGCATGGCCGCCGCGCCGGACTTGATCAGGCCAGCGAACCGCGACGCATGTTCACGCTGCCAGCGCGCCAGCGGCCCGAACGGCAACAGCACCACGACCGGCAGCATGAGGGCGACGAACAGGGTGCCGAAGTAGGGCGGGCCGACCGAAATCTTGCCTTGACCCAGCGCATCGTGGAGCAATGGGTAGAGCGTGCCGATGAGCACCATCGCCGCCGCCGCGCTGAACAACAGGTTGTTCAACAGCAGCAGCGTCTCGCGCGACATCGGCGCGAACGGCTTGCCTGCCGCTACCTTGGGCGCACGCGCTGCGTACAGCGTCAGCGAGCCGCCGATCACGATGACCAGAAAGACCAGGATGAACAGGCCGCGTTCCGGGTCGGAAGCGAACGCGTGCACCGAAGTCAGCACGCCCGAGCGGACGAGGAACGTGCCCAGCAAGGACAGCGAGAATGCGGCGATGGCGAGCAGCAGCGTCCAGCCGCGGAAGCTGCCGCGCTTCTCGGTCACGGCCTGCGAGTGAATCAGCGCGGTGCCGACCAGCCAGGGCATGAAGCTCGCATTCTCCACGGGGTCCCAGAACCACCAGCCGCCCCAGCCGAGCTCGTAGTAGGCCCACCAGCTGCCCAGCGCGATGCCGAG
>JAGRJY010000091.1 GCA_020442465.1 Lysobacterales bacterium | reverse complement strand
TACGCCACCCAGGGCATGCACTACGACTTCGGGCCGTGGCCGAAGGAACTGGCCTACGAGTACCTCAAGGACATCCGCAGCTACGCGAGCATGGTGGCGATCATCGAGTCCTACCGGTTCGTGCTGCGTCAGCGCCAGGGCGAAGCCAGTCTGCTCGACGCACCGGAGGAGGGCGATCCGGTGGAGCCGGTCGATCGTCCCGAGCGCTTCGTGGTGCGCAAGCTCGGCCGCGATTTCCTCATCGCCACCGGCGACATCGAGTGGATGCAGGCCGCCGGCAACTACGTGAACCTGCGCGTGCGCGGCCACGACTACCCCCTGCGCACGACCCTCGGCGGCCTGTTGGCGCGGCTGGATCCGGAACGGTTCCAGCGCATCCATCGCAGCTACGTCGTCAACGTCGGCCAGATCGCCGCCATCGAGCCGCTGGATACCGGCGATGCGCGCGTCCACCTGCAGGACAAGACCGTGCTGCCCTGCTCACGGACGTATCGCGAGGGCCTGCGCGCGGAGCTGGTCGGAAGCTGAGCGGTGGTGGCGCGCGGGGTGGGGTCGGCGTCTGTCCGATCCGCCCCGTCCTGCTACACTCTGCGCCCTTTGTGCTGTGCAACAAGCCAACGTCATGATCGAGACCAATCCGATCCGCGCGCGGATCGACGACCTCCTGGAGCGGCTTGGTTCGCTCAGGGGGTATCTTTGACTACGACCTGAAGGTCGAGCGGCTCGAAGAAGTCAGCCGCGAACTCGAGAACCCCGAGATCTGGAACAACCCCGAGCAGGCGCAGGCGCTTGGTCGTGAGCGCGCGTCGCTCGATCGCGTGGTCAGCGGCATCCGTGACATCTCCGGTGGGTTGAACGAGGCCGGCGAGCTGCTTGAGCTCGCCGAAATGGAAAACGACGAGAGCACCGCGCTCGCGGTGGTCGCCGACGTCGACAAGTTCGAGAAAGGCGTCGAGACGCTGGAGTTCGCGCGGATGTTCTCGGGCAAGATGGATTCCCATCCCGCCTTCGTCGACATCCAGGCCGGTGCCGGTGGCACCGAGGCGCAGGACTGGGCCGAGATGCTGCTGCGCATGTACCTGCGCTGGTGCGAGTCGCGCGGCTGGAAGGCCGAGCTGATGGAAGTCAGCGGCGGCGACGTGGCCGGCATCAAGTCGGCGACGTTCCGCGTCGAAGGCGACTACGCCTACGGCTGGCTCAAGACCGAAATCGGCGTGCACCGGCTGGTACGCAAGTCGCCGTTCGACTCCGACAACCGGCGCCACACCAGCTTCACCTCGGTGTTCGTCAGCCCGGAAGTCGACGATGACATCGACATCGACATCAACCCGGCCGACCTCAAGACCGACGTGTATCGCTCGTCCGGCGCCGGCGGCCAGCACGTCAACAAGACCGAGTCGGCGGTGCGTATCACCCATGTCCCCAGCGGCGTGGTGGTGGCCTGCCAGACCGAGCGCTCGCAGCATGCCAACCGCGACCGCGCGATGAAGATGCTGGCGGCCAAGCTGTACGAGATCGAAATCCAGAAGCGCAATGCGGAGAAGGACGCGGTCGAGGCGACCAAATCCGACATCGGCTGGGGCAGCCAGATCCGCAACTACGTGCTCGACCAGTCGCGCATCAAGGATCTGCGCACCGGTGTCGAGCGAACCGACACCCAGAAGGTGCTCGACGGCGATCTCGACGAGTTCGTCGAGGCGGCGCTGAAATCAGGGCTTCAGGCGGGCGCGAAACGCAGCGACGCGGCTTGATCAAAGGCGGGCGACAGTTCGTGTTGCCCGAGTGCAGTGCGAGGATGGGACACGGATGAGCGATACGACTGAACCCAACGTTCCGGCGGCCGACGAGAATCACCTGATCGCCGAACGCCGCGCCAAGCTGCAGCACATTCGCAGCCAGGGCGTGGCGTTCCCGAACGATTTCCGCCGCAGCGACTACGCCGGCGAACTGCAGGCGCTGTACACCGACGCCGAACAGTGGACGACCGAAGCGCTCGACGGCAAGGCGCACGCGGTCAGGCTGGCCGGTCGTCTCATGGCCAAGCGGGTCATGGGCAAGGCCAGCTTCGCGCAGATCCAGGATGAGTCGGGGCGTATCCAGCTGTTCCTGCAGGCCGCGGCGCTGGGCGAGTCGTACGACGCGTTCAAGCACTGGGACATTGGTGACATCCTTGCTGTCGAAGGCGTACTGACGCGGACCAGGACCGGCGAGCTGTCGGTGCGAGCGTCGACCATCAGGCTGCTGACCAAGTCGCTGCGTCCGCTGCCGGACAAGTGGCATGGCCTGTCGGACGTCGAGCAGCGCTACCGCCAGCGCTATGTCGATCTCATCGTCTCGCCCGAATCGCGCGCGGTGTTCATCAAGCGCTCGAAGATCATCCGTGCCATGCGCGCCTGGCTCGACGCCCGCGGCTTTCTCGAAGTCGAAACGCCGATGATGCATTACATCCCCGGCGGCGCCACGGCACGGCCGTTCGTGACCCATCACAACGCACTCGATCTCGATCTGTACCTGCGCGTCGCGCCCGAGCTCTACCTGAAGCGCCTCACCGTCGGCGGTCTCGAGCGCGTCTACGAGATCAACCGCAATTTCCGCAACGAAGGGGTGTCCACCCGGCACAACCCCGAGTTCACCATGCTCGAGCTGTACGAGGCCTACGCCACCTACAACGAGGTGATGGATCTCACCGAGGCGCTGATCCGCGAAGTGGCGGCCTCCGCGCTCGGCAGCACGCAGTGCCACTGGGATGGCGCCGACATCGACCTTGGCCCTGCCTTCCGTCGCTGGCGCATGGACGAAGCGGTGCGCCACCACAACCCGGAGATCAGCGAAGCCGATTGCCGCGACCGCGAGGCCCTGGCCGCGCATGCCAAGCGCCTCGGCATCCACGTCAAGAAGGACTTCGGCTGGGGCAAGATCCTGCTGGAGATCTTCGAGAACACGGTCGAATCGACGCTCACCCAGCCGACCTTCATCACCCACTATCCGGTGGAGGTCAGCCCGCTGGCCCGCGAGAGCGACAGCGAGCCCGGCATCACCGACCGCTTCGAACTGTTCGTGCACGGCCGCGAACTCGCCAACGGGTTCTCGGAACTCAACGATCCCGAAGACCAGGCCGCCCGCTTCCAGGCCCAGGTCGCGGCCAAGGAAGGTGGTGACGACGAAGCCATGCACTTCGATGCGGATTACATCCGGGCTCTGGAATACGGGCTACCGCCGACCGGTGGGCTCGGTATCGGCATTGATCGGCTGGTGATGCTGCTGACGGGATCGTCGTCGATCAGGGATGTGCTGTTGTTTCCGTATATGCGGCCGGAGGCTGTCGAGTAGCGTTTCCAACTTGCCGTCGCAAAGCAAAGCGTTTCGTTGCGCCCTTCGGGCGCCTCGACCATTGCGGAAGTCTTGTTCGAGAGCCAAGCAGAGCTTTCAGTCCGACCTGCGGTCGGCCCGAGTCACTTTCTCTTGAGTGGCCAAGAGAAAGTAACCAAAGAGAAGGCCACCCCGGCCAGTCGCTCTCCGGGCATCCTGCCCTGCGAGTGCGCGTTCGGCTTGCGGGGTTTTTCGACAGCACATCCGTGTGCTGGCGAAAAACACGCGCGCATCGTGCGCGCGTCCCTGCGGGCTGATCCTCCAGCCGCCCGCCGACCGGCAG
>JAGRJY010000090.1 GCA_020442465.1 Lysobacterales bacterium | reverse complement strand
ATAGAAAGGCTCGATGACGTTCAGGATCAAGTGCCAGGGCACCACCTGCTCGATCTCGGCCAGGAATACCTCGCGCTGAGTCGTCTTCTTCTTGGTCGCGTACTCGGCGTCGCCGAAACTCATCTGATCCATCGATTTCTGGCCTTGCGGGGACAGGGCTATCTCAGCACACTCGGGGCGACTTGTTCAGACCTTCCTTAACGAGACCAAGATCTTGGCCCAGCTGGAAAACGCGGTGCACGTGGTCACCGTGCTGGACTACGGGGAATTGCCCGACGGCGAGCCCTACAACGTCATGCCCTATCTGCCTCATTCGCTGTCCGACGAGCTGGGCAAGGACGTGTTCGACGTCAAGGCGTTGGCCGACCTTCCGGGGGCGCAGCGTCCCAGGGCGATGCCGCTTGAGCGTGTGCTGGCCATCAGCGAGCAGCCGCTGAAAGGTCTGGCCGCGGCGCACGGCAAGGGGCTGGTCCACCGCGATATCAAGCCGGCCAATATCATGCTCACCGAAGAGAGCGATGTCCGCATCGTCGACTTCGGCATCGCCAAGGCACCGGACGGCCAGCATCCCACCGTGTCGCACCTCGGCATGGTCAGCCGCAACTGCATGGCGCGTGAGCAGAGGGAAAGCGCCAAGCATGTGGATGCTCGGGCCGGTGTCTATGCCGTGGGCCGGGTGATCTACCGCATGCTGACCGGCAAGCTGCCGGTGGGACGATTTGCGGACCCGAACGTAGCGGTCCCTGCGCTCGGCAAGGCCATGAATGACGCGATCCTCGCCGAGATCAGCGAGGACGGCGAAGAGCGCTCGGCGGACGCCAGCGCGTTGCTGGCGCGCTTGCAGCAAGCGAAGACGAGCGTCGGCCAAGAGGACACAAGCGAACACTCCGTCACTTGGGCGGGCGAGCAGGGCGAGTCGGGAATTTGTGACGAGTTGAAGCCACTGAAGGCCGCGATCACCGCACAGGTTGTAGCTACCGGTTTCATTCCTGCTGCCGAGATGAAGGCCGTTCGGGCGATGGCGCTGGTGGCCGATCTCGACGACACCGGCCTGACCCGATTGATTGCCGACACGCTCGGACAGGACAAGGCCCCCGCCGCCCTGGGTCAGCTAATCCGTCAGGAGGTTGGCGAGGCTGGACAGGCGCTGGATGCGCAGGCGCTATCGGTCTACCAACGAGCAGCCGACACGGCCGGCTGGAGCGGCGAGCAGTTGCATGCGGTGATGCAGGCCGCGGTCGCCGACTTGTCGAAGCCCGAGGTGGCGGCGTCGAGCAGCCTACGGCCATCGTCTCCGAAGCATGATGCAAAACCATCCCAGGGCGGCGAGAGCGCCGGTGCGGCTTCGTCCGCAGATGCGAGGTCGACCTCCGGCTCGCCAAAGCAGGCGAACGCCATCGCGTCCAAGCCGCGCAGCAAACTCCCCGCTGTCCTCGCGGCACTTCTCGTACTCAGCGGCGCGGGCTACGGCGTCTACGAATGGCGCCAGAAGCAGATCGCCGCCGAGCAGCGCGAGGAACAGGTAAGGCTGGCCCAGCTGAGCGAAACGCAACGCGAACAGGAGCGGATCAGGTCGATCCAGCGTGACCTTAATGCGTTGGGCTACAGAGTTGAGGAGAGCGGCGTAGCGGACACCCGCACCGTAGAAGCCATCAAGACCTTCGAGAGAGCGCAGAAACTGGTGGTGTCGGGCGCGGCGGACGGCCTGCTAGCTACGGCGCTGAAAGAAGAATTGGTGCGGCGTGATGATGCAGCTTGGGCTGCAGCAACCAAAGAGGATACCGATGTAGCCTACGCCGAGTATCGGAGCAAGCACCCGAATGGCCGACATGTAGCCGATGTCGAGCGTCGGATCGTCGCAGCCAAGCAGAAGGAATCGTCCCGAATGGAGGCTGCGCGCCTTGCTGAAGAGAAGTGCAAGGCAGATGAGGCGCGGCAGGCGGAAGACATGGCATGGGCGGCAGCAACTACTCAGGATTCCGAAGCGGCTTATGAGGCCTACCGGTCGCGCTATCCAGCGGGTCGCCACGCCAGTGAACTACCTCAACGGATACTAGCAGCCAAGGAGAAGGCCCGGATCGCAGCGGAACGGGAGGCTCAAGCAAGGAATGGCGGCTTTGAGGATCTCGGTGGGGGACGTCTACGCGATACTCAGACAGGTCTAGTCTGGACACAGTCCGACAATGCTCGCGACATCAATTGGGACGATGCAAATGCCTACTGCCAAGGTAAGGGCTTGCGGCTGCCGAGCATCGAGGAGCTGGCGGCCATCTACAACCGTCCGGGGGCAGGCACCACATCCTGTGGGGGTAGCGCCTGCAGAGTTCCTCCCATCTTTCGGTTGACCTCCTTTTGGATTTGGAGTGGAAGCCGAGAGAGCTCCAAGTCCGCATTCCGCATCGGTCTACTCGACGGGCACCGCAACGCCTATCCGAACGCAGGGACACGGCTATATCGGGCTCTATGCGTGGGCCGCTAGTGATTCATGTCTACGCTTGCATCCAGCCGCTGTTCCTTGACTAGGTGGCTGAGGCTGGCGTGATAGAGACGGGGGAGTTCGGGAAGTTCGAATTTGCGTGCAGCGTCTACGGGCTCCACAGCTGGCTTCCACCATGGCATCCCGAAGAGCTTAGGAGTGCTCCGAGACTCCGATGTTTACAACAGAGGCAGTTTCTTGAATGCAGACCTACATCACCACCGCCCGCACCGACATCGGCCGCGTGCGCAGCAACAACGAAGACGCCTTGCTGGCGCTGAACCTGCCCGACGGCCAGCACCTGTGGCTGGTTGCCGATGGCGTGGCCGGTCGCGACGCGGGCGAGCTGGCTAGCGCTACCAGCGCGGCGGTGTTCCAGCGCCTCGCCGAGAGCGGCAAGTTGGCCGCGGCACGTGATGCCGATCTGGCGACGCCCTTGCTGGCGATGGCGGTGCAGAAGGCGCATGTCGAGGTCTCTCGCCTCGCGGTCGAATCACAGCAGCAGTTGAGCATGAGCTGCACGCTGACGGCGGCCCTCGCCACCGATGCGCGTATCGATATGGTCCATGTGGGCGATAGCCGGCTCTATCACCTGCATGCCGGCGAGCTGACCCAGGTCACGGAAGACCAGACCGTCGCGCGGCAGCTGATCAAGGACGGTCGCCTGCGCGAGGATCAGTTAGCCGAACACCCGGACCGCAACACGCTGTCACAGTCGATTGGCCTCGAGTCCACCGAGCATCCCTTCACGCCGGCCCACTACCGAATCGAGGTAGGGCCGGGGGATCGCCTGCTGCTGTGCAGCGATGGGCTGTCCGATCTGGTGCCGGCCCCTGACATCGCTCGCCTGCTCCGTGATGCCGCCGACCCGGAGGCCGCCGTGGAGCAGCTGATCGCCGCGGCGCTGCAGGCTGGCGGCCGAGACAACATCACGGTGATTGTGGTCCAAGCCTGCCGAGAAGCCGCACTGATCCCCCCATAGGTCCAGCCAACCCCTTACCAGCGCTCCCCGCCCGCGGCACACTTGGACCGGGGATCCAACCGAGGCAAGACGCATGACCGAGCAGATCGGCCGCTTCCATGTTCGCAAGCGCCTGGGCGGCGGCGGCTTTGGCGAGGTGTTCCTAGCTGAAGACCCGACCATCGGCCGTCAGGTGGCGATCAAGGTGTTCCGTCCCAAGGACGAGAACCTGATTGCCTTTGCCACCTCGTCGAATACCGAAGGTCTGGACATCCTGCGCACCCGCTTCCTCAACGAGGCCAAGATCCTCGCCAAGCTGCACGACGAAGCGCACGTGGTGGATGTGCTCGACTTCGGCGAGATGCCGGATGGCACTCCCTATTACGTAATGCCTTACCTGCCGAATTCGCTCGCGCAGGAGCTGGGCAAGGATGTGTTTGATGTCAACGCGCTGGCCGAGTTGGATGCCGCCGAGCGACCGCGGGCCTTGCCGATGGAACAGGCCCTCGACGCCGTCGAGCAGACGCTCAAGGGGCTCGCCGCCGCCCACGCCCACGGCCTGGTCCACCGCGATATCAAACCCGGCAACCTGATGCGCAGCGAGAAAGGCCTGGTGCGCATCGTGGACTTCGGCATCGCCAAGGCGCCGGACGGGCAGCACAGCACCGTGTCGCACCTGGGCATGGGCAGCCGCAACTACATGGCGCCCGAGCAAAGAGAGAGCGCCAAGCATGTCGATGCGCGGGCAGACGTCTATTCAACAGGGGTCGTGGCCTACCGCGCGCTGACGGGCAAGCTGCCAGTTGGTCGCTTCGCCGATCCGAACGTGGCCATCCCTGCCCTCGGCGCGCCGATGAACTGCGTGCTGCTGAAGATGCTGGCGCAAGACAAGAGTGAGCGGCCAAAGGACGCCAACGAAGCGCTGGCGCTGTTCCAGCAGGCGCGCAAGTCGGTGGGGAAGCAGGACAGCAGCGAACACTCGGGCACCTGGGCGGGCGACCAGGGCGAGTCGAGTTTGAGGGATGAGTTGAAGCCGCTTAAGGCGCGCATCATCGCGGTGGTCGGCGCCACAGGCTTGATCACTCAGGCCGACCTGCGCAGCCTGCGCGCGCTGGCTGCGGTGGCCGATCTGGACGACGCCGGCCTCACGGCGCTGATCACCGATACGCTGGCCGGCGACAGGTCGCTGTCGGCGAAGTCCAAGCTCGGCCAGCTGATCCGCGACGAGGTGGGCAAGCAGGGCCGAGCGCTGTCCGCGGAGATTCTGGAGGGCTTCCATGCCGCCGGCGAAGCGGTGGGCTGGGACGCTGAGCAGCTGAGAAAGATCATGCAGGCAGCGGTCGCCGATCTGCCCAAGGCCAGGCCGGGGACGGCGGGGAACTTGCAGCCAGTCTCACCCGCTGCAAGCGTCGCCGGCAGCGCAGCGCCCGGCACAGGATCAAGCGCTGGCCCACGCCCCGGCCTCAAGCCGGACGCGCCCAAGCCCGCGGCGCCGGCAGCGGCTAAACCGCGCAGCAAACTCCCTGCCGCGATCGCAGCGATCTTGGTACTGGGCGGCGCCGGCTACAGCGTCTACGAATGGCGGCAGACGCAAATCGCTGCGGAGCAGCGCGAGCGGGCGCTGAGTGCGGCGACAGAAAGCGAGGCGGCAGCCTGGCAGCAAGCCACCCAAACCGACAGCGGACAAGCCTACGCCGACTATCTCAAGTTGTGGCCGGAAAGCAGCAACGCGGGCGAAGCGAAGACGCGGCAGAACCAGCTCGAGGAACAGGTGCGGCTGGCCCAACTCAGCGAAACGCAACGCGAACAGGAACGCATCAAGGGAATCCAGCGCGATCTGAATGCGCTGGGCTACCGGGTCGAGGAAAACGGTGAGGCCGACACGCGAACTGCAGAGGCGATCAAGAAATTTGAGCGGGAACAGAAGCTGGTTGTGTCCGGCGCGGCGGACAATGTGCTGGCCAATGCGCTGAAGGACGAACTGATCCGCCGCGATGACGCGGCCTGGGCCGCAGCGAGTAGGGCGGACACAGTGGTTGCGTATGTAGATTACAAAGCCAGATTCCCGGGTGGACGCCACGCTGGATCTACCGAGCGCAAGATTGCCGAGGTTAGGCATAGGCAGGCTGCAATTGATGAAGCAGCGCGCATTGCTTTGGAGGAGCGTGAGGCGGAGGAAGCGAGCGAGGCTGAGAGAGCTAGACTCGTCGCGGAGCGTCGCAGGGCCGAAGAGGATCGCAGAGATGAAGATGCAGCTTGGGCAGCGGCAACCAGTCAGAACACTGAAGTGGCTTACGAAGCATATAGAATGAAATATCCGACAGGCCGCTACTTGGAGCAAGTTCCGGCTCGCCTCGAGGCCGCGATGCGGCCCACTCCGGATCCCGTCCAACGAGGTCGGGAAGAGGGGCAAAAGCAAGCATCAGAGAGTGTCAGCGCAGTAGGTGAAACTGCAAGGTTCACCGTCAAAAGCGCTCAAGTTCTGGTCGATGCGCTACAGAAGATTGACTGGGTCCGGCAGGACAGCAAGTCGGCAAAGTCTTGGCCGAGCGCGCAATCCTATTGCTCATCCTTGGGAGTTGACGGTGGAGGGTGGCGGGCGGCGAAGCTAACGGAGCTTCAGGGGCTCTACAATCAGGGGGAGAACGTTGGCACGAAGTGCGGATGGACACGCAAATGCAATATTTCGTCCCACTTCGAGTTGTCTCGGATGCTCATCTGGGGGAGTGTGCCTGGAAGTCCTAGCGGAAAGATTTTCGATTTCGAGGAAGGTATCGTTTGGCAGGAAGCAGCAATGGGCTTCAATCCGCGGGCCATGTGTGTTCGTGACCGGACGCCCTGAAAGGCGAGGGCGAACGCCGTTCACCAGTGCGACGTTCTCGGGTCTGGGTCTCCGAAGGGGGCTCAAGAGAGCGAAGTCTTGCCGGCAGCGATGTAGGTGCTCGAACGGCCAGTAGGATGGGGCCAGCCGTTTGTGTCGTGTGAGAGATTGGGGTGGCAAGGGCCATTTCCGGACGCGCTATCTTCGCGTCGCCCCGAGGTGCAGCCTCACGCTTGCCAGTTCGCAATTCCTCCGCTATTCCTTGCATAGACTTGACCAAGGGCCGCTGGCTCGGGCGTATGGGCCCGGCAAGTCTTCGGCCCGGCTCAGCAATCCAACTGGGGATAGCGCGTGCGAGGACTGCCCGGAATCTCGGAGGCGTGGTGGCTTGGCCTGAAGCCCTGGGCGCTGCTCGCCCTGCTGGTGCTGACCCTGCCTGCCGCGGCCACCGAGCGCTGGAAGGTGCTGATCGTGGCCGAGTCGGTGACGGACAGCTTGCCCAGCCAGCACCCGGCTTGGCAGCGGGTAGACCAGGCGATTGCCGAGCAGCTGACTGCGGCGGGGTTCTCTACCTATGACAAGGCCGCGCTGGGCCTGACCCTTGCCTGCGCCAAACCGCCCTGCGGGAACCGACCGGTGGCCGACTACGTGCGCTGGGCCAAGGAACAGCAGGGGGGGATCGACCTGATCGTGATCTATTCGATCACCGCCACCGAGCAGCGCGGGCCGGCCGTGAAGCGTTGGCAGGTGCGGGTGCCGGGACGCATGGTGGACGTGGCCACGGCTGAGGTCGTCAACCAATGGCGGGGTGGCGAAGACGAACTCAGCGATCAGCCCGGCGGCTGCGGCGAGGCCTGTCTGCGTGACTGGCTGGCCGACCGGCTTGCGGATACCGGCGCCAACGTCGGTGCGGTGCTGGCAGAACAGTTGGGCGTTTACACGCGAGAGTTCGTCTATCAGGCCCAGATCAACGGGCTGGCGCTGGCCGAGTTTGACCGACTGGAAGCCGCCCTGCGCTCGGCGCCGGGGTATTCCGGCGGCAGCTTGAAGATGCGCCAGGTGCGCGATATGCACCGAGAATGGCTGCATACGCGGGCCTCGCGCAGCTATGAATTCCGCACCCCGCTGGGCGCTGGGCAGTTGAATGTCTTGCTCAATGGCGTGCTGGACGATGCCGGCATTGATGCCGCTGTCCGCTATAGCGGGCGCGAGTTCAGTGTGGAACGGCAGGGCATCCCATACCTCGGCCGCTATCTCGGGCTGCTGCTGCTGTTGGTGATGATGATGGCCGCCGCCTGGCTGGCCCGCGGATACCGTCAGCACGAGATCGCTCTATCGCGCGCGGGTTCGCCGCGGGAGAAGCTGGCCTACCTCGATCGGTTGTCCGCCCGCGGAATACCCTGGTTGCCCTCCTGGCGCGGCCGGGCCAAGGCGTGGCGCGAGCGGGTGGGCAAGGTGGACGCGGCGCTCAGCCGAGCAGAGCGCGCCGCCAAGGACGAAGACTTTGATCACGCCGCGCAGGCGCTCTCCGAAGCCGAAGCGCTGGAGCCGCAGCACCCCGCCGTGAAGGCACTGGCCGAGCAACTGCCACGGCTGCGCAAGGCCGCGGCGCTGGTGGCCGGGGCGAAGGATCAACAAGACGCCGACCCTGCCGCCGCGGCGCACGCGCTGGCGGAGGCCATGAGCCTCGACCCCACGCGCAAGCCAGCGCTGCAGCCGCTGATGGACACGCTGCAGGGGCGACTGCGGCTCGGCGCGGTGCAGCAGGCCTCGCAGTTGGCACAGTCGGCCATGGGCCAGGGCCATGCCTATACCGCGCTGCGCGCGGTGGGGCAGGGCATCGCGGCGATTCGCGGCCTGGACGGTATGGCGGCGGAGCTCTCCGCACTGCGCAAGCTGGCCGATCAGGCGCGGGCGATGATCACGCCCATTACAGGCCCCGTGCGCGGCACGGGCCTGCTGGAGCGCTTGCGCATTGCGGTCGATGATCAGGTGGGCATCGGACGCGGCAGCGTGGCGGACACTGGCGCGGTAGGCGTCGGGTACAAGCGCGCCTCGCGCATCGGCAAGCAGGCGAGACTGTTGCGCGACCGCCAGGGGCTGCAAGTGGAGGACGCCGGCAGCACCAACGGTACGCAGTTTGATGGCCAGTTGTTGGCGCCGAACAAGCCCGCTCGCCTGCATGGCGCCCACGAGATCGCTCTCGGCGGCAATCGCGAAACCGGTGCATCGGGCGCCTGCCGTTTGAACCTGCGCATTCCGCCCGGTGCGACAAATTCCGCAGTCATCGCCTGCGACCCCGCCCCGCTGCGCATGCTCGACGCCGCCCAGTTGGCCGCGGCCTGGCCCAGTCAGAAGGAAGATCTCTCCGTGGTGTGGCTGGCCTTGGCTGACCCGGTGCCGCTGGCGCTGGGCGAGGCCCTGCTGCCGGCGCGCGAGTGCGAGCAGGCCGTCATCGCACTGGGCTATGACAACGGCTACTTCCTCGCGCCGATCGAGGAAGGCAGCCCGTCGGGTGTGCGCATCGATGGTGAGCCAGTGGCCACGCGCACGCCGATCTCGGCCCATGCGCAGCTCAGCGCCAATGGCCGACCGTTTGGCCTCGCCGCCTGGTAGCGCCATGACCGACGCCGACGACATTGACGGCGGTCGCGACGACAAAGGTGAAGGCTGGGAGCGCCACAACGCCACCGCCAGCCTGCTGCAGCATGGCCTCAGCGAAACGCTGATCGGCGCCTTCGAGGCGCTGGCCGAACAGACCGAACTGGACGGTCGGCCACGTTTCTCCGAGCGCACCGTGCGCGAGCTGCGCCGGATTGTGCTGTGCCGCAGCTATGCCAACGCCTGCCTGGAGCTGGGCTGGTGGCTGTGGACGCTGTGGCGCGGCGGTGGGGCAGACGCGCCGCTGCGCGCGGTGTACATGGACCACATCACCAACAGCCGTCGCGCGCTGGATGCCGTCGCCCGCGGCACGCTGCGCCTGCCGGCCGAGGCGAGTGTCGATGGAGCCCAGTGTTCGGTGAGCGCGGGCGGCGAGGCCTTTGTGCTGCATCTGGGGCGCCTGCCGCTGTGGACGGCGCTGCTGGAGCTGCTGGTGTTCATCGACCCCGCCGTGCTGCGTCCGACCGATACCGACGAAGCGCCAGGCGCGGTGGCCAATCGACTTCAGCGTGCGCTGTACGGGTTTCTCGCCGAGCACGCGCAGCCGTTGCAGCAGCAGCGCCGGCTGGCGATCCAGCTGCAGTGGTTGGGTGAGCAGGGTGGGGGCGATCCGCTCGCCGCGATCGATGATGCCCGCATCCTCGCGTACTGGTGCGATCCGCCCGAAGGCGCGCAGGACGTCGTCCGCTTCCGCACCGTCGCCGAAGGCTTTCTCTGCCTGCGAGAAGCCCTGCAGGCCGGGCAGCGGGCTGCAGCGGCCGGGCAAGCGCTGGCCTTCGAGGAGTGGGACGAGGTGTTGCTGGCCAGCGAAGACTGCGAGCAATGGCTGGACCCCGATGCGCTGGATCTGGCCGCCCTGTGCGTCACCCCGCGTTTCCTCACCGCGCGCGCGGCGCAGGCGTTGGAGCCTGTCGCGCGCTTTCCCGAAGCCGTGGTGCGCCTGCCACTGACCCTGGCGCGCTGGCAGGTCTGGGGCGCGATACAGGCGCGCTGGATCGAGGCGGTCAAGCGCCGTCAAACCTTTGATGCCGAGCGCGCCGAGTGTCCCGACTATCGCGCCTGGTGCACTGAGCTCGGCGACTGGCAGACAGAGCTGCGGCAGATGGGCGAGGCAGGGCTGGGCGTGCTGTTGGCGCTGGACGAGTGGGTAGAGGTGCTGGGTGCGCTGGTCGAGAGCGATCCGGCGCTGGCCGAGGCGCTGCGCGCGGAGCCGCAGCTCGCCAAGCTCGCCGCCGGCGAACGCGCCGCCGCGCGGCTGAGGCTGCCCGCGCTCAATCAGGCGCTGCAGCGTGTCGAGCGCGCGCTCAAGGGCACCACGCGTGCGGGCTTCAAGGGTGAGCAGGATTTCGCCGAGGCCGAGGCCTACCGCACCGGCTGCGCAGCGCTGCGCAGCATCGATGGCCGCCTGCGCCGCTTGCTGGAGGGTGCCTCCGCCTGGTCCGGAAATTTTTCCGCTGACCGTTCCATAGTGCTGGAGCGACTCACTCGCCTGCACGCCGGAGACGCGCCCCGTGACAAATAGAACGCCTGATCCCGCGACCGTGGCGCTGGCCAGCTACCTTGAATCCCAGGCAGCACTCGCCGGCTCCGCCCGTACCGCGCCTGCGCAGGCCATGCCTTGGGCGCTGGCGCGCTATGTCGCCGGCGCAGCGCCGGAGCCTGGCCTTGTGGACACCATGCGCACCGACCTCGGCCTGTACCGGCTCTATCGGGAACTGCTGGCAAATCGCTCGCAGGCCATTTCCCCCAGACAAGCGGCCGCAGCCAGCGACGCCCCCAGCGCCGAGCGTTCAGGGCAGGGCTTCCGTCTGGAGTTCCGCAGTTCGCGCGCCACCCCGGGGCAGGTCTACGCCACCGTTGTGCTCGAGGGCGTCGAGGCGGGCGAACGGGCGCTTCAAGTGCATGTGCTGGGCCAGGAAGCGCTGCTTCGCCTTGATTTCCCGGCGCCGGTCGATGGCCGCAGCCAGCGGCTGTTCCCTGCGGACAGCCCCGAGTTGGCCCTCCTGCGGCGTACAGACAGCGAACTGGTGCTGGTGACGCTATGAAGACCCACGTCGTCATCGCCACCACCGAAGGCCACGCTTTCGTCCAGCGCATCACCGAGGAGGAGCCGGGTGTTCAGTCGGTGATGTGCCTCGACGGCACCGCCCAGGTGCTGCCGGTAAGCGCGGGGTATCACGCATTCGTGCGTCGCGGCAGTGGCGTCATCGCCCGCGATTTCGGCCAGGAGGCCTTCCGCATCGACGTGGGCGCACGCATCGATCAGGGCAACAGCTGGCAGCTGCCCGTGTATCTGGCGCATGCCCTGCAGGCACGGGGCGAACTGGGTGATGGCAAGCCACAGCGGGGCGATCGCGTGCTCTGGGCCACGGGCGAAGTCGACGTCGACCTCGCGGTGCGGCCGGTCGCCGGCGTCGCACAGAAGCTTGCCCACGCCATTGCGCCGGTGCGTGCCCTGCGGGAACGGGGTGTGGAGGTTCAGCTGCTGCTGCCCACCGCCAACGTTGGTGAGAGCGCCGGGCATGCGGAAGCCTTGGGCGGGGTATCGGGCGTCACCCGATTGGCGGATGTGTTGCCAAAGCCCGCAGAAGCCTCGCCCGCGCCTGTGGCGCCGCCAGCTGCCAAGCCCTCGGATGGATTCGCCGACGCCAAACCAGCTTCACGGTCTTGGCGTTGGGCCTTGATCGGCCTGGTTGCGCTGGTGCTCCTACTGGCCAGCGCCCGCTATCTGCGGCCCGAGTGGTTTCCCGCTGAGCCGGTCAACGATGGCCGGGAGTTGGATGACTTCGGTGGGCGGGGGCGCGAGCTCAAGGAGCTGGACTGAGCGGCGCTGGTACAGGCTCGCGCGCCCTGACAACGACGAGACTTCCCATTTCCTCCCCGATTGGCACACTCCCCTTGGGGAGTTCCGGAGACCGTTGACGATGATCGAGCAGATCGGCCGCTTCCATGTCCGCAAGCGCCTGGGCGGCGGCTTTGGCGAGGTGTTCCTTGCTGAAGACCCGACCATAGGCCGTCAGGTGGCGATCAAGGTGTTCCGTCCCAAGGACGAGAACCTCGTTGCCATTGCCACTTCGTCCAATACGGAAGGTCTCGACATCCTGCGTACCCGGTTCCTCAACGAGGCCAAAATTCTGGCCCAGCTGGAGAACGCGGTGCACGTGGTTGTTGCCGCCGACCGAAAACTGACCCACTTTTGAGGCTTGTGCCGACCCAAAATTGACCCGGGTATTTCCACCTGTCCT